>DATLJR010000295.1:0-89340 GCA_035538755.1 Pseudolabrys sp. | reverse complement strand
GTACATATTTATGAGGAGCCGGTCGCCGATGCCCACCAAAGTGCGAGGCGTAACGGCCAGCCCCCACTGACAGCAGCCTCACGCCGACGACCGGCGCTGGGGGAGCGTGAAACGAGTCAGAACATTCGTTCCGCGTGGGTCGGCCGGTCCTAAGGAGGCCACATGAGAGATCCGGACGATACCTACCAAAACCAGCTCGTCCCAATGGTGGTCGAACAAACCATGCGGGGCGAGCGCGCCTACGACATCTACTCGCGGCTTTTAAAGGAGCGCATCATCTTTATCACTGGCCCGATCGAAGACGGCATGGCCTCTCTGGTTATCGCGCAGCTGCTGTTCCTGGAAGCCGAGAATCCGAAGAAGGAAATCTCGATGTACATTAACTCCCCGGGCGGGATGGTGACTTCGGGGCTCGCGATCTACGACACCATGCAGTTTGTGCGCCCGCCGGTGTCGACGCTGTGCGTCGGGCAGGCCGCCTCGATGGGATCGCTGCTGCTCGCCGCCGGGGAGAAGGGCCAGCGTTTTGCGCTGCCAAATGTACGCATCTTGGTGCATCAGCCCAAGGGCGGCTTCGAGGGCCAGGCGACAGACATCATGCTGCACGCCCAGGAGATTCTGAATCTCAAGAAACGGCTCAACGAGATCTACAGGAAGCATACCGGCCAACTGCTGCAGAAGATCGAAGATGTACTGGAGCGCGATTATTTTATGACGGCGGAAATGGCCAAGGATTTCGGCTTAGTCGACAAGGTAATCGATAAGCGGCCGGAAATGCCACCGCTTGCGGTCGTGTCCTGAATGGATTTGGCTCGAGGCACGGTCGCTGCCTGCGCCGGCAACTACCCGCCCACACTTTGCCCAATGTGAAGCTTTACTGGGCGACAAAGAGGTGCCGTCAGGGGTGCTCTCGATTGCCGACGAGGTGATCGAATAGCCTGCAATTTGCTGCACCGCATATGTCCGCTTTTGGCCCAAAGCGGACATGGCTCGGGCATGTCACAATGTCCGCTAATGACCCAAGCGGACATCTATGCAGACAATTATTGAGGCCGAATTTACGTGTTTCACTCTAAACTTTTACGCGGGGCCGACGCCTTGTTCGCGGCCGCTGTCCTCGGGAGAACTTCATCGCACAGAAAGGAATGCCATGGCCGCTTTGTATCGCAAAGCGATGGACTGGGCCTATCTCTTCTGCGTGATGATCGCCGGCACGGCGCTGGTGCTGATCTCGGCCGTCATTCCCTGGGGTGTCTACACGCGCTACGTTCTAAACAGCGCGGCGTCATGGCCCGAACCAACAGCAGTTCTGCTCACGATCTGGCTGACCTTTTTCGGCGCGGCTGCCTGCTACCGGCTGCGCTTTCACATGAATGTTTCGTTCTTCGTGATGTTGATGCCGGTGTTCTGGCAGCGTTTCTTTGATGCGCTGGCCGGACTTGCCATGGTGGCGATGTCAATTTTCATGACGGTCTTTGGCGCGAAGCTCGTCATCGCGACCTGGCAAAACTCCATCGCCGACTTCCCCGGCTTGTCGGTCGGCGTGACCTATCTGCCGATCCCGCTTGGCGGCGCGATCCTGTTTCTGTTTGTCGTCGAGCGAATGTTCTGCGAAACTTTGGCCGCTCCGGCGAGCCATCACTGACGGCAAAGACCAGACAACCGCAATGGACATCGCCGTTCTCCTGTTCACGATGTTCTTCTGCTTTTTCATCGGTGTTCCGATCGCCTACTCGCTCGCGCTTGCGGCCATCGCTGGCTGTCTGTGGATCGGTATTCCGCTCGAAGCGGTGATGCTGAAAATCTCCGACGGTGTGAGCAAGGTCGCGATGCTGACGATTCCATTCTTCGTGCTGGCCGGCGCGATCATGGCGGAGGGCGGCATGGCACGGCGCATGGTTGCCTTTGCCGACGTGCTGGTGGGCTTTACGCGCGTGCGCGGGGGCCTCTCGGTCGTCAACGTGCTCGCCACAACGTTTCTAAGCGGCATTTCCGGTTCGGCCGTCGCCGACACTTCGGCGATCGGCTCCGTCATGATCCCGCAGATGGAAAAAAGTGGCTACCCGCGCGTTTTCGCCACCAATGTGACGATCACCGCATCGGTGCAGGCCCTGCTCGTGCCGCCCAGCCACAACGCGGTGATCTATTCATTGGCGACCGGCGGCACGATTTCGATCATCAGCCTGTTCATGGCGGGCGTGGTGCCGGGGCTGTTGCTCGGCTTTTCGATCATGGTGTTGTGCCTGGTAATCGCCTATCGCGACGGACATCCGAGAGGCACCGCCGTGCCACTGCGCGAGGCCGTCAAGATTACTATCGACGCTGCTTGGGGCCTGATCACGCTAGTTATTATTCTTGGCGGGATACTTGGCGGCGTGTTCACCGCAATCGAGGCGGGAGCGGTAGCCTGCGTGTGGGCCTTCTTCGTCACCATGTTCATTTATCGCGACTACAAATGGCGCGATCTGCCGGCCCTCGTCCACCGCACCTTGCGCACCGTCGCTATGGTGATGACGCTGATCGCTTGTGCGTCCAGCGTCGGCTACGTGATGGCGTTGACGCAGATGCCGGCGAAGATCACGGCATTCTTTCTGACCATTTCGAGCAACAAATATGTCATCCTGTTCCTGATCAATATGTTGCTGCTCATACTCGGCACATTGGTCGACATGGCGCCGTCGATTTTGATCTGCACACCGATTCTGTTGCCGGTCATGATCAATTTCGGCGTCGATCCGGTGCATTTCGGCATGATCATGATGCTCAATCTCGGCATCGGATTGTGCCATCCACCCGTGGGGGCGATTCTTTTCGTCGGCTGCGCAGTCGGAAAGGTCACTATCGAACAAGTCATGCGCAAAATCTGGCCGTTCTACGCCGTAATGTTCGCGGTGCTGATGCTGGTCACTTACATACCGGCGCTATCCCTTTGGCTGCCGGCGCTCGTTATAAAATAGCTTAGGGGCGGCTATTCCGCGGATCTAACGCGCCTTTCGGAGGCTGCATATGTTTGCGGCCTCTTTAGCTATTCTTCATTACAGGTCCGATGTCCGCTTTTGGGGGTAAAGCGGACATCGATAGCCCCTTCCAGTAGGCAGGTTTAAGCCGCTACGATGCCCCGTCCTGAGCCCGCGGGGCGGCAATGAAGCGGCGCGAGTTCATCACGCTTATCGGAAGCGCGGCCGCGGCGTGGCCTCAATTAACGAGAGCGCAGAGCGAACTTCGCCGCATTGGCGTGCTGATGGCCTACCGAGAGGATGATGCCGAAGCGCAAAAATACCTATCGGTATTTTGGGATACGCTTAAACAGTTGGGCTGGACCGAAGGTATCAACATTTCGATGACCATGCATTGGGCTGGTTCAGAGTTGCCTGAAATAGAGCAAGCCGCAAAAGAATTGGTCAAATGGCGACCGGGTGTGATTCTCTCTTCTAGCACGCCAACTACCGCTGCTCTCCTAAGAGCAACTCGTACTATCCCAGTGGTCTTCGCGATCGTGTCAGACCCGATCGGAAGCGGATTTGTCAGCACCTTTGCGAAGCCGGGCGGGAACGCCACAGGGTTTACTAATCTAGACGCTTCAATGGGCGGGAAGTGGCTCGAACTGTTAAAAGAGATTGTGCCGGACGTTCACGAAGTCGGCTTTCTATTCAATCCCGCGACTGCCACTTACGCCAATTTCTACATGCCGAGTTTCATTAGCGCGGGCGCATCGTTGGGTATTGTCGCTCGCGCGGCACCTGTGACCAACGATCAGGACATTGAAGCGGTTATTGCCAGTTACGGCATGGTCCCACACAGCGGCGTCGTGGTCATGACTGATAGCTTCACAAGCAGTCATCGAGAAGTGATTATCCGATCAGCCGCTCAGCATCGCGTGCCCGCCGTGTATCCATATCGCTTCTTCGCTCAAGACGGCGGGTTGTTGGCCTACGGCAATAACCGAGTTGAGCCATTTCGAGGTGCAGCCGGTTATGTGAACCGCATTCTTCATGGCGAACGGCCCGGCGATCTACCAGTACAAGCACCGACGCAATTTGAACTAGTAATCAACCTAAAGACCGCCAAAGCGCTAGACCTCACCGTGCCGCCGTCCGTGCTCGCCCGCGCCGACGAGGTGATCGAATAACAATCGTTTTTGCTGCAGGCCTATCACCGCCGAAAACTACAGGCGGACAAATGATGGGCAGTACACTCGCTTGCACGTCACGTCAGTCGACGACATACGTCAGCGCGAAAATCAAGAGCACGACCGTCGCGACGGCAAAGAGCGTTATGCGACCCACCTCATGGTGTTCGTTTGCAATGGGAAGTGACATTGGCCGTCCCAACCGAAGGATTGCTTAATGCTAATCCTCCATCATGAAGGTCCAGTATCATCTTTTTGGCAACTCTGGCCGCGCGGCTATGTGTTTATGGCTTGTCGTTGGACCAAGGTCCAACGCCGCAGCAGCCGAATAAAGTTGTTCCTATAGTTGCTTACAGGTTCAAAGTTGATCGCGTAGCTGTGTGGGTCTTGGGTGGCACATGGACACGCATGGTACGAGCGGCGCGGTGCTCGGTTTGGTCGTAATTATTTTGGCGCGCATCGCAATTTTCGCCGGTTTGTATGGGTGGCGGTTCTAAAACATGGATGCACAGACCCAATGATGGTTCATTGCAATGTGTATCGGCATCGCGTTGTTTGTCATTAGCATGGGCCTTCACTACGTGCCGTAAGTCGCCCGCACCATGTCAAATTTTATAGACGCATCGTTTTGATCAGGGCACAGGAACCGCATGGGCGGCGATCAAGTACGTTACGGTTGACGTATGCCCGATTCTGAACCTTCATCCGTCCAATCTTTAATTCTTTGCCCGGCTTGCAAGGTAGAGATGCGCCTACTTGGCATCGAACCAGAAACCGATGTTCGCAACTTATTCACCTTCCAGTGCGACAAGTGCGGCAGAATTGAGGTCAGGGGCGTCGTGGCCCGTTAATGCTTGTTGACCGATGCTCCGTCAAGGCGCGGTAGATACGCTGAGCGCGTAGGCCAGCGTCGGCACAATTTTGCGCGTCGGCTTCGCTCTCGAACCGCTGCGTCAGCACGACTTCTTCGAGCACGTCATTCGCATAATAACGCTGATACACGACGCGAAAATGGTTGCCTTGCTTTCGAATGAAAACGCGCAGCGGTTTCGTCATTGCGCCGTCCCTTCTACATTGACCTGCATCAATGCGGTGCCTCGCAAGCGAGTGATGTTTAGCAACGCACCCGGCAGTGGATGGAGTATGCAAAAATGAGACGATACATTTTGGCGGCACTCGCTGCGGCTGGCATTGGACTTGGCGGGACCTTCGGTGCCTCAGCAGTGCCAATAAGCGGAAACATACCAGGCGCAAGTGCTCCCGCGGCTGAGCTACAAAAGGCTTACTTATTCGGGCGAGCCTGTCGTCGTGGCTACTACGGTGGCTATTACGGTAACGGTGGCTATTGCGATTACCGTGGCTACCGCTACTACTACGGTGGCTACCCCAGCTATTCCTATGGCTACCCCGGCAATTTCTACCGTCGTTATTGGTACCCCGGCTACAGTCGTTATTGGTGGTAGTTTGTCGGCATGGGCTACAACGCACGCAACGATGAAATCTGCGACAACATCACGCGGACGCGGCGCGAGTGGGAAGCGCGCTTATCACTGCTTCGGAGATGTTTTTGTTGTCGAACGAATGTTTCCCCAAGGGTCGTTTGATTTTTTTTGATCGGGGAGTTTTTTCATCGTCGACTTATAGGCATCATCAACCGCTTTTCGCTTCGCTTCCTCCTCAGGGTCTAGGGGGCGATTTTCTTTCCCCAGATTCCCCAGATCAATGCCCGGCATCTGAAACTGGGCCGAGGCAGTACCCGTGGACAAAACGATAATTGCGCCCACCGCGATCAGATAAAGCTTCTTCGCATATGTCATGGTTCCAACTATCCGGCAAATATGCTAGTGGGGCAAGGCGCGGCGTAGGAGAGTATATGTGCAGCGACCGTACAGCGTTGCGGCCATTTCTTATATGCACCGAACAAATTGCATACACCGGTCGCTCGCTGTGCGGTCTCGGCGACGGCGCTTCTTCCTGCACGACGCCCGCATGGTTCGTTATGTCGATTTAGTCCCTAGGCAATAACGCCGCCTACTTATTCAGCCGAAGATCGCCAGTCACGCGGATAGCGGGTCCAGAACAGTAAGCCCGCGCCAAACATTAGCGCCAGCGTGACAATCACTATCGAAAAGAAAATGAGTGCGGACAGTTCGGTCATATGAAGCCAATCAATACCCATCATTTCAGTATCCGTTCCCGATCAGCAAAAGGGCCGCCGCGAGAGTGAAAAAGCAGCGGCCCTCGCCACCGAACTGTGGAGCAGTGGAGCTAAGCATCGGTGGCCACTATTTTTAGCACTCCTTGGCAACTTAAATGCGGTAAGTGGGAACTTCTTCAGGCATCAGCGACTTAGACACTGACGGTGGACTAGGACCTGGGGCTTCTGATGGCCGGGGTTGCGCGAAATATTGAGCTATACAATTCGGCCTACAGACTGGCGTGGAAGCACATTTCTGAGCGTCAGAAGCGTGAGTATCCAAATATAACTACGTTCCTCCATGACGCTATCCGCAGCCAGCTGACGGAGGGTGTATCCGATCCAGTTTTGATTGCCTCTGAGGCGCTAAAGAATATCGAGAAACTGACTGGCCAATTTGATAGTGACGCACCGGACAAGCCTCAGCGATGAATGGCTCGCTTCAACCATCCCGGCGACGGCGGGCCGGGTTGCAGGTGCTAGTGCAGGCGGTCTAGTCGTTTACGTGGCGGAGACGTGCGGCCTCACGACGACGACGTGAAATCATCTCCCTGGCACCATATCCAAGGGCGAATCCGATCAGTAACGGAATGGTCAAAACGCCCGCGACCGAAAGCAACATGACAACACTCTCCGTCCATGAAAAGTGCTGTTACGGTAGATTTGTACCCAGGTGGAAGCGATAAAACTCTCGTGGAACTCACAATTATTTTGGCAAAACATAGGGCGACTAAAAAGCGCGAGGCATGTCTTTTTAAATGATAATTTCGAGATAAGGAGGCCGCAGGGGCAACCCATCGCAATTGGGTGAATTAGATGTGCCTCTTAGACCATTGGCGTTTTCGCGCTGAGGAAATGCGTACCATCGCCGATAAGATGGAAGACCCCAAAACCAAGCTCATAATGGTTGGGGTCGCAGAGGATTACGAACGAATTACGAAGCTTTTGGAAAGCGGGACTCTGAAACTGCAAACATCGCCCCTTTATTCAGCCGAAGATCGCAAATTACGCGGATAGTGGGTCCGCTGCTGTTTGTCCTTCGTGTGACGGCTCACTGAGGGAGAGTAAGCATAAGCCGAATTGCCAGTTGCAAGCATACCGCTTAATGCCGGTACCGTGAGCTGCGGCTGCGCCCCGTAGACCCGCCAGCTTTGTAACAGTGATTGGGCACGCAAAATCTGAGTCGCCCTGCACTGCTGAGGAGAAAGCGAACCGCAATCAGTGCCGCCGAGATCGACCGAATTCTGAGCGCTGGCGGGCGTTTGCGTCAGCACTATAAGAACCCCAATGAGGGTGGTTATAAATTTGGTTCCCAATGGCACTGACATACTTTCGCTGACTGTTATGCTACGAACACCAGAATCCAATATTGGTTCCAATCCTGCGTCACATGAACGGCTCGCTTCAACTTTCTGAATACCCCGATGGGAAATCCGGACGCTCACGTCGAGATTGTCCGGTGACGGAAAAAGTCGCGTCACCTTCCAAGCTCCGCGATCTGCATAGTCGCGTCTTGCGGATTAAGCTGATGGCTTGCCGGACCAAATAGGGTGCCGCCGACGGACAAGCCGATTAGGAACACTGTCACCAAGGCGAGACCCAGTATTACGCCATCGCTTGGAGAGCGACTGCGACTTACTCCCCACAATTGCTTTTCCAAAAGTTCCTGGTCGTGTTGGTTCATCTTCAGGAATCCTTCCGACGATCCCACGGGATTGGGTCATACTCAGTGTCGGGCGTGATCTTCTTCGATTGGTCGGCAAGTTCCATGTATCGTGCGCCCAGAATCTCCCATTGAGCCCTAAGCTGCGCACTTCGCTCGCCAGACGCTCGGCGCAACACGTCGTTAGCCAATTGCCTATATTCGTCCTCCCGTCTCATGCTGGCCTCCCTTTTTCTTGTGTTATGAGTCCAACACAAGACCATCGCCTTGCGTTCCAATTTAAAAGGATCAACACGGGTTCCATGTTTTGTGCGGTGCATTCATGCGGAAACCAGACGAACTATTCCGAAGTGTCCCAGCAAACGTTCATGAGCTTCGACTGGCTCTGGCTGGCTTGTCGCAAGATATGAAAAGTTCTAGCCGAAGATCCGAAGTCACCCGCCGCAACTCGGGCGATTGATGGTACATTCTAATGACCATGAAGGTAGTTGTTTCCATCTTGCTGATCGCCGCCATGCCTGTGTACGCGCAGGCTCGGAGCGCGGGGAAAGTGAGCAAGGGTAACGGCGTTCCCAATTGGGACGTGTCGTCGAGTTGTCGCGCTGCTGCAAAGGTAGCGTACACTCAAGACGCCAGCGAAAGAGAAAAATCCTGTATAGAGGACGAAAAAAGAACACGTGAAAAACTTGCTGCCGATTGGTCGACGTTTCCTGCCGAAGAGCGAACAAGGTGTATCAAATCAATAGAATGGTTTAGTCCGACCTACACTGAACTTGCTGCTTGTTTAGAGATGTATGGCGACGTGATGAGAGCCAGGGAAAACGCGACTACACCGAACAAACCTCAGCAATGACTGGTTCCCTCATTCTTAGCGAATACCCGGCGACATGGTTCGCCTGTCCTGTGAGAAATGTGGACGTTCGGGCCGGCACCGAAAACAGAAATTAATTGAACGCTACGGAGCCGATATTCGGCTGCCTGATCTACGGCAGGAAATTGCACAGTGCAGGCGTCCTGGACAAATGCACCACGCCTGCATGGTTCGTTATGTCGATCTAGTTTCCAAAACCGAAATTGGTTGATGAGTGCCGACTCTCATTTTCTGATCGCGAATATGGCCAAGTACGTACAAGCGGATCGCCGAGGACAGATTATTCTCATTATTCCGTTGGCGCCTCGTGTCGATTTCTGTAACCGTTTGTGCCAACGACGCACCCTGGGCCTGCGCGATCTCCTTCAGCTCGCTCCAGAATGCATCTTCAAGGGTGATGCTGGTTTTTTGTCCGCCAACTGTAACCGTGCGTTTAATGATTAGAGATTTCATGGCGTCCTCCTTCGAGCACACCTGCAATTCTCGTCGTATCGTACCGTGATTCGGCGTCCCGCTCGTGCAACTCAGTTGGGGTCTCTTTGTTCCATCGTGGCGCAAAAAAAACGGCCCGCAACGATGTGAGGCAGGCCAAGGTCAGGATTCGCACTTGAACAGCTCTATACTGACATGGGGCTGCAGGCTTTTAAGTTGCCATTTTGACGCACGACGCCTGCACGGTTCGTTATGGCGACTTAGTTCCGCGCTTCTGAGCGTTCACAAAAGATAAAGGCCCGTAAGGGAGGACAACCGTCAGGCCAGTGGATTGCGGCCAGTGTGAAGTAGTTCACACACATCTTGAATGAATCGAGCGAACCTGTGGTGCGAGAAGGGCTATCCTGCAAGGAGGCTCAGGTGCGCATCGCTTTGGTGGCCTTAGCGGTTACAAGTGTTGCGATCGTGCTGACTGCGTCGGCCCTCAATGCCATTGCCACTTCCAAAAACGAAACTGCCCCACGATGGAATAGATCGGGAGCCAGTTTCCACTACGGCATCGTTCATGTCTCTATGCCGAAAGGCGGCAAGACAATTCCGCCGGAGCTACTGCCGGAGCCCTGATCGCCGTCATCAAAGAGGCCACCGCCATTGGCGGCAAAGCGGCGACCTCAGCCACCGACCGTTCTTCAGGGGTGGGGACGGGTTCGGCAGCCGCTGAATCAACAAAGCTCACGCGCGTTAGCCTTAGAGCAAAAAAGATGCCTGGTCGGTGGAGGAAAACCCGGCCAGGGCGAGTTGCCAGGGATGACCGTCGATCTGTTAGTAGATGGTGCTAAAATCTTGGTAGTGCGCTTGCGGGAGATTGGTCGTGGTGGCCGTCAGAGCAAATGGGTCTACGGAAAGGGTAGGAGTTTTCCCAACGGTCGGTTTAACTGACCAAGTGGTGATTAGAAGAGCGACTGCGAATATCGCGAGTCCGATGCCGAACAGGGTGCGCATGTGAGGTCTCCTCTGGCTTTGCGGAAGAAAGCTTTCGCTCTCGAAATGTCCTCACACTAGTTTCGATTGTCGGCTCCCGCTGTGCCGTGCATCACAAGAAGACGCTCCGGACTGTGTTGTGCATCACAAAAACGACGATTCTAGCGCAGGCGGCAGCCCCGGCATGTCGCATCCATGTCGCATGGAGTTGAGTCGTTGGAATTAAAGGAGAACAGGTTGCAACATGTGCGAAGGATTTGCTCCGCAGCGGTTTGCGTTGTGCGATGAAAGACTAACAAGCCGTGAGCTCCTTATTTTGCCTTTAATCTCCGGCCTGTTCGGGGAAGTCTTCCAGCATTTCAATGATTTCATCTTTCAGCGAGCTAAGAAATCGTCTTTGCACCACCAGATCAATCTCCGGATATTGGGTATCCTTAGTGTGAACACGGATACCAAAAAATGGCCCTGCTAATTTCAGAATAATCGGCTGTACATCAACGATTTCAAGTTTAGGTGTCTCAGCCATATTCGCCTCCCACACCAAGCTTGAGTGAACGCTCAGTTACTTGAGCCATCGACGGGACGTTTTAGACGGCGCCGCAACTCGTTGAATCGACTTCGTCGCCTAGTTTTCGCCGCAACAGGGCCATCTCGAAACAACTTTCAAGGTTTTCAATAGAGTTGGACAACTCTCGTGCCTTCGTCCTTGCGTCGAGGGTGTCTGCTCTCGACACCTTGTCGGGCAACTGAGGTGTCGGGGGCCCAAAAGTCGGCGCGGCCTCGCCGTTAGCGCCCTGTTGTTGTGTCGCTGACAGCCACCGCGCCATGATTTTGATTGCGTTCGTTGGTTTCCACGATGAGTCGTCTACCTTCACAAGCTTTCGGGTTGTTTGGGAAAGCAGCCAGACATTTGCGATAGTCTGCGACCGAGCTTTGATAGTCTAATGCCACTTGTCCTGCGTCTAATTTGGCCGCAGTGCCGCAGCCCCCAACGCCAAGAACGCAACAGGCCGTGGCGGCAAACCGCATAGCATTAAGAATTGGCATAGTCCGACCCGGCCCCGAATACGCACTTGATTGTACATCGAGCGAGGCTTGAGAAGATAATTTGATTCCTAAAATGAACAGGAATCCCATGGGCGCAGCCGCCGGATGCCACAACGCACATGCAATAGGATCGTGCGTCATGACCGAATCGACGTTAGCCAAGAACACTGAACAGCACTGTGCGTCCAGTGGTCACACGCGACACGCACTGCTGCAGAACAAATTCTTCGCAGTGGTTTCCGCGACACTACGGCTCGATACCTTGCGCCTGCCTGCGTCATCGCCTCTCTCAAGGGTATTTTAACCAATAGCGCCTACAATCATCATTATTGCCGATCTTTATATGCGAGTTTAAGCTCGTCTAGCTGCAATGCTGAGTGACGACCTCATCCTCTATTTGCTCGTTCTATTGACGGTGCCGGGCATGGTGCTGTTGTGTTCGGAACGATGAGCGTTCTCAAGCTTGCTCAATAAGCCATGACCGCTGACCGGATTCGCATCACCCACGACCGTAACGGGATGACCGTCTATTTCGACGGCCAAGAGATCGCCAAGCATGAGCGTGAGACCGGGAGCTGGATTCCGCTAAAGTCGGGGGTCCAAGTAACTGACGGTCCTGCTGGGATTGAAGTTGAGTTACAGCGAGAGGGCCGGCCATTAAATTCTTGGACCCAATTTTGGACCCAAACTCTCCGAAACTAGCCGAAACACAACGACACTAGACGGACTGGCGGTTTTCGGAAGTAGTTGAATTTTCGGACTGCGTGTTACGCGTCGGCACTCGGCGAAACACTGCAGCCCGTCTTTCAAGACCGGTGCCTTAAACTACTCGGCCACCCTTCTCTGCGCTTGATTTAATTACGTTTTTGGTGTTTCGCAAACCACTGCCAAAGGCCGTTTGCTAACATTTTCCGAAAATCAATGCCCCAATTCGTGCTCGCTATGTCCCAAAGATGGCGCGAGCCGTCTATTTTGGTTTCTTAGCTGCCCAGAGGGCGGCATCTACCCTGGCGGCAGCGTCCGCTCTGACAGCCTAGGACGCGTGCTTAAATTGCGCCTCTTGGGTAGCATCGCGGAGACAGTCTAGCTGCCTCTCTATTTCAGCCAGTTGCAAATAATGATCTGCCATCGTGTTGAAGTGATGCCGCGCCGTCTCATCGGATGCATAGAGCGCTCTGGCTTGAAATTCCGCAGCTCTCGTCCGGTACTCGTCCCTCATAGACATTTGCGAAAACTCCTAACACACGCGCACGGTGGCTAGGCTGAGTGCAACGCCTTAACAAATTGTTGCTCGCGACGATTTAGAATCAAAATTCGTTAATGATATTCATTGGACGATTCCCTTCGGGGAATCCGATTAACGCACCAGCGAGCTTCCTATTGAGTCGTTTCTTGATCGCGTCTCGCTGTGCGCGGAGCGAGCGCGGTGCGTGCGCGATGCGCAGGTTGCTACCGTTCCGTAACTGTGCCTCGGGGGGCAATGGGGCACGCGAGTTCATCACGCGCATATGGATGAAAATTGCCCCAAAGGTCAATATGATCGCGGCGCGACATAGGTTTGCAATCAGCTAGAGCTGGGGGGTTCCCGAAATAAGGAGACCCCCATGCAATATCGCACCAAGTTCATCATTGCTGCCACCATTGTTGGCATGGCCTTTGTCACTGATGCCGCCTCGGCGCGGGGCGGCGGCCGAGCTGGCGGATTCCATGCCGGCGGAGTCCATGCCGCCGGTGTCAATCGCGCCGGTGTTAATCGCGCCAGTGGTCAATCGCGCCGGTGTTAATCGCGTATATCACGGTGGCGCCTATGCTGGCGCCTATCGCGGCGGCGTCTATGACGCCGGTTGGCGTCCCGGTGTCGGTACCGCAGCGGTCGGTGCAGCGGCGGCAGGCCGGTACTACAATGCTGCTTGCGGCTATTATCCGTACCCGCCCTGCTACTAGAGAGACAAGCCGTTCGCAGCAACGCTCTGTAAGTTCGCCGTGGAGCTCCACACCCGCGTTTTCATTGGCCCCGCTTCGGGCGGGGCCTTTGTTTTGGACAAATGCGGATGACCAAATTTACTCGGCGATGGCTTCACGCTCTCTCATGACGAAACCCGTCCAGCGCCAGCACGACACAGCACAAGTTTTCACTTCGATTGCGTTGCACGTCTCCGCTTTTGGTCCCTAGCGGACATCCGGTTTTGCACCGCGCATGTCTGCTTTTGACCCAAAGCGGACATAGCGTGGCCGTCGGAACTCCAATAAAATCGCGCATCGCGGTGATCCCCCGGAGGGGCGACATGCAGCGACGCGTTGAAAACGGACGGCCGGTCAAGGGTGTAAGTCGAAAGAACTCCAAACGGACCACTCAGTGAGGGCTGGCAACTAGTGGTCATAGAAGCTCGGTCGACGCAATCTTCAGGCCGGGACGGGTGGCGAGACCCAAGAACGGCTTTCTATCCACGCCTTGAGGCACTACGAGGAATTGCAGCTCTACTCGTTGCCCTATTTCATTGCGGACAGGCGCAGTGGCTGGACGCCGCGGGGCATTTACAACAATTCAATCTTCCTCAAGACAAGAATGGCTGGCTGCACGACCTAAGTGCGACATTACTGCGAGGTCTCGGAAACGGGGTTGGCGCGGTTGTGCTATTCTTTGCTATAAGCGGCTTTGTACTTTCCGGCTCACTGAGTCGTAGCTCTCCACCACATGTAGCGCGATCTTTGAAGTTTTTCATAGCGCGTGTATTTCGAATTTATCCTGCATCCGTTGTAACGATTCTCATTTTCGCAACTTTGTTTTTTGCAAATGGTACTTATCTCGGTAGTCCAGAGGCGTATCGGCCATTCGCTTTATTGCGAAATTTATTGCTTTTGGACGCTTCAATTAACGGCGTAATGTGGACTTTGCAGATCGAGCTCTTGGCGGTCCCTCTCATCCTCCTAATGTTCTTGGGTCAGAAGCGCTGGGGAGCTGTTGTTCCCATATCTGCTCTTTGCGTTATGGTTCCGCTGTCGTTTGCACAAAGCTGGAATCATGCTCTTGGGCTTGCTAATTTAGGAATGATCTACGCGTTTATACCTGGCATAATAGCATTCGTAGCCGGACAACGACTTATTGATCAATGGGCAGATCGAACTCCCATCCTGTTCACGATAGCAGTCGTCGCATTTTTGGCTTGCCGTCCCTTGATCGGATGGTTTTCAACCTGGACAATATTTGCTGAAGCCTTGATCGCAGGGGTCATTGTTGGTTTCTTGGCTTTCGGCCGCCTAGGTCAACTCGGCCGCGTATTCGACTTAGGTATTGTTAGATTTTACGGCCGGATTTCATACAGCTTTTTTCTGCTACATCCGCTGACTCTACTGGTAATTTGGAAGATGCCAGAAACACTCGGTGCAATGATAACATGGGGTATACCTAAGTTAGTTGTTGCATTTGGTCTTTTCTTCGTCTCCGTCGCCGTCATCACTCCGCTCGCTTGGGCCAACTACCATTATGTGGAACGGCCGGGCGTTATTACTGGCCGTAGATTGCTGAAGATGATTTGATCTGACCGCTTTTGCCCCAATGGCCGAAATGACCGAATGATTGCGGCGTTTAGCGCGGTAGCGCCCCCTAAATGGCAGCCTCCAAATGAATGTCCTCGATTGGCTCAAAGCGGACATCACTAGTTGCACTGCACATGTCCGCTTTGGGGGGTAAAGCGGACATAGAAAGCTCTACAGTTCTCTTGGCAATTGCGGACACCGGTCACTTTAGCGCGCCTGGGCGGTCGCCTTTCGCGAGGACCCAACCGCCTTTAACTACGTCTTTGCATGCACGACCGAAATACTTTAGAGGTTCCTTCTCAGTGCGTACGACGAGTTCATACCCAAAAAAGTAAGAGCCGCTTGGCAACTTGCACGTAATTCGCGTGGCCATTGCACCGACTTCCGGCGGTAGACTCAGAACCCGCCTTGCGTCCGAAAATGGAAATGCAGGTATGAGCGTTGCCGGAACGCCGATACTGATCACCGCGTACAGCCACGGCAAAAGGACCGCTACCCAGAAGCTGAAGGGATTATCCCGTTTCCACTCTGCGAACCAATCTCGCAGTTCACTAAATTCTTGGTTTGCGGGTAAAGCGGACATAGAAAGCCCTACCGCACCTTCGGCAATTGCGGACACTTCGCCCCGCATCGGTCGCTCATGTTGATACATATGTCATTCCGGCGTATCTGAGCGTCCCCTGTCGCGTACCGCGCGACCAAGCCAGAAGACCACGAACGCGACAACAAGCAACACCAAAACTTCAATCGGATTTATGCCTCCACCTCGTCCCAACCTGTTGGCAATGTCAAATGCGCCAAGCGCAAGCCACACAACGACTAATACGCAGGCCAACCAGTAAATAGAGTTCCGGGCACTTTCCGTCATCGTTATCCCACCTACCCTTCAGACCCGCCGAAGACGATTGCACCGTCGCGGGGCATGGCAGCACGCATTATATGCGGGTCTACTGTCGTCTATCGGCGATATTGGACCCGTATTGGACCCAAGCACCAACCGATTCAGGAAGTGCCTGATTTTATTGGCTATCGCTAGGGCAATCGGACATGTCGCCCGCCGTTAAAGGACTGTAAAGGCTAATCGTTGGTGAACGAAAAATAGTCCGGATGGGAAGCCCAACGCGTGACCCACCGCGGAAAAGCTGCAAAAATCGACCCAAAATAGGCGGAGATGCCGCAGGTTGTCCCGGGCGTTTCAAGAAATCGGAGGAATGCGAGCCATGCGTGAGATTGGTCATTTTATCGGGGGCAAAGCCGTTAAAGGGACCTCCGGCCGCTTTGGCGATGTCTTCGACCCCAACACAGGCGAGGTCCAGGCCAAAGTCGCACTCGCCAAACATTCCGAGGTCGAGCACGCGATCGCCAACGCACAAGCGGCGCAGCCCGGCTGGGCCGCGACAAATCCGCAGCGCCGTGCGCGCGTCATGTTCAAGTTTCTCGAGCTGATCCAGAAGGAATTCGACGCACTCGCCAAATTGCTTTCCTCCGAACACGGCAAGACCGTTCCAGATGCGCGCGGTGACATTCAGCGCGGCGTCGAAGTGGTCGAGTTCGCATGCGGCATCCCGCATCTGCTGAAGGGCGAATTCACTGAAGGTGCGGGTCCCGCTATTGACCTCTATTCGGTCCGTCAGCCCCTTGGCGTTGTCGCCGGCATCACTCCGTTCAATTTCCCGGCAATGATTCCGATGTGGAAATTTGCGCCTGCAATTGCGTGCGGAAATGCCTTCATCCTCAAACCGTCAGAACGTGATCCTTCCGTACCCATTCGCCTTGCCGAGCTCATGGTGGATGCGGGGTTGCCGCCGGGCATACTCAACGTGGTCAACGGCGACAAGGAAGCGGTCGACACGCTCCTGACCGACCCGCGGGTGATGGCCATCGGTTTCGTGGGGTCGTCAACCATTGCGGAATATATCTACGCAACCGGTTGCGCCAATGGCAAACGCGTACAGTGCTTCGGCGGGGCCAAGAATCATATGATCGTAATGCCTGACGCCGACATGGATCAGGCGGTGGACGCGCTCGTCGGGGCGGGCTACGGCTCCGCAGGTGAGCGTTGCATGGCCGTGTCGGTGGCCGTCCCCGTCGGCAAAAAGACGGCTGACATACTCGTCGAAAAACTCATTCCGCGTGTCGAGAGCCTGAAGATCGGTCCTTCCAACGATCCGCAGGCCGACTATGGACCTTTGGTGACGCGGGCGCATCTGAACAAGGTGAAAGATTACGTCGATCAAGGCGTCAAGGAAGGCGCGAAACTCGTCGTCGATGGCCGCGGCTTCAAGCTGCAAGGCTACGAGAACGGGAATTTCATGGGCGGCTGTCTGTTCGATGACGTCAAGCCGGACATGCGAATCTACAAGGAAGAGATTTTCGGACCCGTTCTGTCGGTCGTGCGCGCAAAAGACTATGAGGAAGCCGTCCGGCTGCCATCGGAACACGAGTATGGAAACGGCGTTGCGATCTTCACGCGAGATGGTGATGCGGCCCGCGATTTCGTCAATCGCGTACAGGTCGGCATGGTCGGCGTGAATTTCGCCATTCCTGTGCCCCTCGCCTACCACACATTCGGCGGCTGGAAACGCTCAGGCTTCGGAGACCTTAACCAACACGGCCCGGATTCGATCCGTTTTTACACCAAGACCAAGACGGTGACCGCGCGTTGGCCGACCGGCACAAAGGAAGGCGCGGAATTTGTCATTCCGACAATGAAGTAAGAACCCGCCAGGCTATCGTCAATTCGGAGCGCTCATGTCGGAATATCAGCTTTATTGCTTCGCGCAGTCGGGCAACGCCTACCGTGCGGCGCTGATGCTCAACCTTATTGGCGCAGACTGGGAGCCCATCTGGGTTGATTTCTTTGGCGCAATGGTTCAGCGAACGCCGCAATTCCGTTCCGATGTCAACGAAATGGGCGAGGCCCCTGTTCTCGTGCACGAGAAAAGGAAGCTGACCCAATCGGGTGTGATCCTGACATACCTCGCGGGCCGCAGCGGGAAATTTAAACCTCAAGGTGAAGAAGAAGAATTGGAGGCATTGCGTTGGATTATCTTCGATAATCAGAAAGTGAACGGATTTCTCGGCCCGTTCCGCTTTCTCAAGAATTTTGCCAAACCGGCGGGAGACCCTGCTGTGCTGGCGTTTCTCAAGGGGCGCATCGACGGCAACCTGGCGATCGTCAACAAGCGGCTGACCGACCGGCAATTCCTGTTGGGCAACAGGCCGACGATCGCGGACGTCTCAATGACCGGTTATCTCTACTATCCCGCCGACGAGTTTGGTTTCGACATGGCGAAGGATCACCCAGCGATCGGAGCCTGGCTGGAGCGCATGAAGGCGCTGCCCGGTTGGAAACACCCCTACGACCTCATGCCGGGCTATCCGTTGGGAAAGAAATAGCGTTAGTTCAGACGCGCGGGTCGGTCGTCACCCTGATCGCGGATCGGTTGACCGGACGAAATCTCAGCTGCGGACGTGGCCGCGGTTGCCGCTGCTGTAGCAGCGGCCGCATCCTTGCGCTGGTGTTCGCGATAAGACAGCCAGCCGAGCGGCAGGCACCCAAGGTAAGCGAGCGTCCCAACGGTGAGCACCTGCCAGGGATAGCTGACGAGCATGGCGAAGAACAAAACCACCATGACAAAAACGGGGAGCACCATTTCCGGCGGCACGCGCTTGCCGACACGCTTTCCGGAGAAGACCGGCAGACGCGAAACCATCAACATCGCAATCAGCAACGTGTAGAAGAAGGTGACCCACACCATCACCAGGCCTGTCGGCGCGCCGAGAAAGGCCACATAGATCGGTAGCAGAACGGTGATGGCGCCAGCCGGCGCCGGAATGCCCGTAAAAAAATTACCAGCCCAGATCGGCTTGTTGGGATCGTCGATCATGACGTTGAAACGGGCGAGCCGGAGGCCCGCGCAAATCGCAAAAACCAGCGCGGCAATCCAGCCAGCCGATTTGAGTTCGTGCAGGCCCCAGAAATAGAGGATCAATGCAGGCGCAACACCGAAATTGACGAAGTCGGCGAGACTGTCGAGCTCGGCACCGAAGCGCGAGGTACCCTTGAGCATCCGCGCAATCCGGCCATCGATCCCGTCGAGCAACGCGGCAAACACGATGGCGGCAAGCGCAAGTTCAAGCTTGTCTTCGACCGAGAGCCGGATCGCGGTCAGACCCGCGCAGAGCGCAAGCAACGTGATCAGGTTCGGCAGCAGGGTACGAACCGGGATCGCTTTGAAGCGGCGCCGGAATGGCGGCGGAGCAGGATCGAACGGCTGAAAGACCATATGCGGAATATAGGCCCGGAGCGGCGCTCACGCTACACGGCGGAAACGGCTTTTTGCTTCGTCTCGTTAATGATTTACCCGCTGCGAAATGCCCGGCCAGCGTCGGCGGCGCGAAGATCGGCAAGGACGGTTTCACCCGCGATCGATGTCTGCCCAACGGCCACCAGCGGCGGCGTCCCCACGGGCAGATAGACATCCAGGCGCGAGCCGAAACGGATCATGCCAAAACGCTCCCCGGCTCCGACGGACTGGCCGGACCTTACGAAGCAGACAATCCGCCGTGCGACCAGGCCTGCAATCTGTACAACCGCGATTCGCGCTCCCGCCGTTGCGATCACCAGGCAATTGCGCTCGTTGTCGACACTTGCCTTGTCGAGATCAGCATTGAGGAACTTGCCGGCGTGATAAACGATTTTCTCGACCTTCCCGGCGACCGGACTGCGGTTAACATGACAGTCGAACACGCTCATGAAGATCGAAATGCGCGGCAGCGGACTGTTGCCGAGATCTAGGTCGGCCGGCGGAACCGCGCTGGTGACCTGGCTTATGCGACCATCTGCCGGCGCCACCACCAGGCCATCTCTTACAGGAGTCACCCGCGGTGGATCGCGGAAGAAATACGCGCACCAGATCGTTGCCAGCGTCCCGAGCCATCCGAGCGGGCTCCAAAGCCAGAACAAGATGAGGCTCGCCAATGCAAAGGCCCCGATGAAGGGATACCCCTCCGGAGTTATCGGAACGAGCTGTAAGCGGATAGAATCGTAGATCGACATGCCGCTATCTTACTCTGCCGCGTCGGCACGCGCTTCAAGCGGCATCGGATCGGCGGCGCTAATGGGGTCGTCCACCGGCGGCGGGTTGCGATTCGGAGCGGCCTTTTCGTCCTCCCCAACCAATGCCAGCTTCTCGCGGGCCTCTTCGGCCTCACGCTGGCGATTCCACATGCTGGCGTAGAGACCATTTCTCGCAAGCAGCGCATGGTGTGTACCACGTTCGACAATCTCGCCTTGATCCAGCACGATGATTTCATCCGCTCCCACAATAGTGGAAAGCCGATGCGCTATCACCAGCGTGGTGCGATTGCGCGATACGCGCTCCAGCGCATCCTGAATTTCCTTTTCCGTATGGCTATCGAGCGCGGACGTTGCTTCATCGAGCGCCAAAATGGGCGGTCCCTTGAGAATGGTCCGTGCAATTGCGACGCGCTGCTTCTCACCGCCCGACAGCTTGAGCCCCCGCTCCCCGACTTCCGTTTCGTAGCCCTTGGGCGCCATGCGGATCAGCGGATCGATCTGGGCAAGCCGCGCCGCTTCTTCCACCTCGGCGTCCGTTGCCTCACAGCGGCCATAACGGATGTTGTAGCGGATGGTGTCGTTGAACAGCACCGTATCCTGCGGAACCATGCCGATCGCCTGGCGCAGCGACTTCTGGGTCACACGCGCAATGTCCTGGCCGTCGATCAGGATGCGACCACCGGAGAGATCGTAGAAGCGAAATAGCAACCGCGAGATCGTCGACTTGCCCGCCCCGGACGGTCCCACCACGGCAATGGTCTTGCCTGCCGGAACATCAAAGGTAATGCTCTTGAGGATGGGGCGCACCGGATCGTAAGCGAAGCTGACATTCTCAAAGCGAATGTTGCCTGCCGTGACTTTTAACGGTGGAGCGCCGGCGACATCCATTATCTCCGGCTCACGTGCGAGGATGGCGAACATGATTTCAATGTCGGTGATCGCCTGCTTGATTTCGCGGTAGACCATGCCCATGAAATTAAGCGGCTGATAGAGCTGGATCATCATCGCATTGATCAGCACGAAGTCGCCGACGGTCTTGGTGCCCTGCTTTATTTCGAACGCGCACATGACCATGGCGGCGGCAAGACCGCAGGTGAAGATTACGGCCTGACCTGCGTTGAGCACGGCAAGCGAAGTGTAGGCGCGAACGCTGGCGTCTTCGTAGCGGCCCATCGAGCGGTCGTAACGCGCCGCTTCGCGCTCCTCGGCCGAAAAATATTTGACCGTCTCGTAGTTGAGCAGCGAGTCGATCGCCTTGACGTTGGCATCGGTATCGCTGTCATTCATCTTTCGCCGAATCTCGATCCGCCATTCAGTGGCGCGGTAGGTGTAGGTCATATAAACCACGACCGTAGCCATGATCGCCGCCACGTAACGCCAGTCGAATTGCCACATCAGCACCGCGACGATCAGCAGCAGTTCGATGATCGTCGGCGCCAGTTGCAGGATCACCATGCGGACGATTGTTTCGATTCCGTTGCGTCCGCGCTCGAGCACGCGCGTCAACCCGCCGGTCTTTCGCTCGAGATGAAATCGGAGTGACAGCTCGTGCATGTGCACAAAGGTGCGGTAGGCGATCCGACGGACAGCATGCATCGCCACCTTGGCAAAGAGGCCGTCGCGCAATTGCGTGAGTGCCGCCATCAGGATTCGCATGCCGCCATATGCGATGGTCATCGCGACGGGCGCAGCGATGGCCCAGAGCAACCAATCGCCGGCCGCTATCGGCGCGGTACCCTTGCCGGCGAGCGCATCCGTGGCCCACTTGAAGGTGAACGGGACCGCGATCGTCGCGAGCTTGGCCGCCAGCAGCAGCGCCAGTGACCAGACGACCCGCTGCTTCAGATCGCTGCGATCGGACGGCCAGATGTAGGGCCACAGGTGGACGAGAGTCATCAGCAGCGCCCCGCGATTCGCGGATACATGTGGTTCGCCTTCTGCTGGCCGACGGTGGTGATGATCACTCATTCAGGCTGTTCATATAGGCGGTTTCTGGCCTGTTGGCACCCTTTCGGCCCAGGACCGTAGCTTCGTCATGGATTTTTGCTAGGTCGCCTTGACGATGCCGCAACCGCAACGCACATCCATACGTATGAACAAGATCGAAAAAAGCAGCAAAATCCGAAAAATTTGCGTCTATTGCGGATCGGGCCCCGGCACCGATCCGGCCTTCGTCGAGAGCGCCCGCGCCTTCGGCGCGATTCTCGCCAAAAATGGCGTCGGGCTGGTTTTCGGTGGCGGCACCGTCGGCTTGATGGGCGCAATCGCCAAGTCGGTTCTTGATCACGGTGGCAGCGTGACAGGAATCATTCCCGAATTTCTGGTCGCACGCGAGCATGCGATGCGGGGCAATGACAACCTTATCGTCACGCGCGATATGCACGAACGAAAGCGCAAGATGTTCGAATTGGCGGACGCCTTCGTTGCGATGCCGGGTGGAATAGGAACACTTGAGGAAGTGGTCGAACAGATTACCTGGGTTCAGCTCGGCCGCCATCGCAAGCCGATACTGCTTGCGAACATCAAAAACTTCTGGGAACCCCTCTGCGCACTCATCGACCACATGAAGAGCCTCGAATTCATCCGCGAGAATCTCAGTTTCGATCTGCTTGTCGCGGGTCGCGTCGAAGACATTCTGCCGAAGTTGGAACGGGCCGCCGAGTCGGTCCCGCCGGAGGAAAAGGAAATGCCCGCCGTGATCGCCAATCGCCTATAGCGATCACGCTGCGGCGATGAATGTCACCGCCTCGATGCGGTTGCCGTCGGGATCGCGAATGAAGGCGGCGTAATAGCGCTCATTGTATTCCGGCCGAAGGCCGGGGGCGCCATCGCAGGTGCCGCCGCCGGCAAGCGCTGCGACATGAAATGCATCGACCGCTTCTGTCGAAGCGGCCCGCAGACAAACATGAACACCACTGTCGGTTTCGAGTCATCCCGGCGCGGTGTTTGATCCAGAACTCCGGGTATTTCTTGCCGTAACCAATGGCTGCGTTCGGCCACTCGCGAAGCTTGGCGAGCCCGAGCGGTGCCAGCACCGCAGTATAGAATGCTTCAGCGGCCTTGATATCGCGCACAGCGAGCGAGATGTGGTCGATCATGGATGCGCCCTTCCCGCACTATCTCACGCAGGTGCACCCGACTTCACGAGCTTAAAAATGATCGAATCCATCAAGGCCTGGAATGAAGCATCGATGATATTTGGCGAGACACCGACGGTGGTCCAGCGCTCGCCCTGATCATCCTCACTTTCGATCAGCACGCGCGTTACTGCTTCCGTACCCGAATTGAGGATACGCACGCGATAGTCGGTGAGCTTGAGCCCCGCAATGTATTTCTGATACTTGCCGAGATCCTTGCGCAGCGCGAGATCGAGCGCATTGACGGGGCCGTTGCCTTCCGCCGCTGAAATCATGTTGTCGTCGCCGACCTTCACCTTGACGACGGCCATCGTGACTGTGACACGCTGGCCTTTGGCGTTGTTGCGCTGCTCGACATTGACGTCGAATTGAGTGACGTCGAAATAGTTCGGCACCTTGCCAAGCGTGCGCCGGGCGAGCAGTTCGAACGAGGCATCCGCCGCCTCATAGGCGTAACCGATAGCTTCACGCTCTTTCACCACCTCAAGAAGCCGGCCGATTCGCGGGTCATCCTTGTCGACCTTTATGCCCACGCGTTCGAGCTCCGCCAGGACATTCGATTTCCCCGCCTGTTCCGAGACCAATACCTTGCGACGATTGCCGATCATCTCCGGAGCGACGTGCTCGTAGGTCGCGGGATCCTTAATGATGGCGGATGCGTGAATGCCCGCTTTCGTGGCGAACGCACTCTCACCGACATACGGCGCGTGTCGGTTCGGCGCGCGATTGAGCCGCTCATCGAGAGCATGAGAAACGTGCGCGAGATTTTTAAGCGCGGTCTCGGAGACACCGATGTCAAAACGTTCGGCGAATTCAGGCTTCAGTTTGAGCGTAGGAATGATCGAGACCAGGTTCGCATTGCCGCATCGCTCGCCAAGACCGTTGAGCGTTCCCTGGATTTGACGCGCGCCGGCGCGAACGGCGGCAAGTGAATTGGCGACCGCTTGCTCCGTGTCGTTGTGAGCGTGGATTCCGACATGATCGCCCGGAATAATCTTCACGACCTCGCGGACAATGCTTTCTACCTCGTCGGGGAGTGTACCGCCGTTGGTATCGCAAAGGACGACCCAACGCGCGCCTTCGTCATACGCAGCCTGGGCGCACGCGAGTGCAAATTTCGGATTTGCCTTATAGCCATCGAAGAAATGTTCGCAGTCGAGCAGCACCTCCCTGCCCTTCGCCTTTGCCGCGCGAACGCTCTCGCGAATCGACGCGAGGTTTTCCTCTTCGGTTGTCTCGAGAGCAACCTTGACGTGGTAGTCCCAGGACTTGGCCACAAAGCAGATGGCGTCCGACTTTGCTTCGAGCAATGCGGCAAGACCCGGATCGTTGGATGCCGAACGCCCCGGCCGGCGGGTCATGCCAAATGCGGTGAAAGTCGTGCCAAACCCGCGATCCTTGCCGAACAGTTCGGTATCGGTGGGATTGGCGCCCGGATAGCCGCCTTCGACGTAGTCGATGCCCAGATCGTCGAGCATCGAAGCGACTGCAAGCTTGTCTGCGAGGGTGAAGTCGACACCATTGGTTTGGGCGCCGTCGCGCAAGGTCGTGTCGAAGAGATAGAGGCGTTCGCGGGCCATTGCCTTCACCACAGGTAGTAGTTCGCTGCCAATGCCGCGGCAACGAGGACGGCGATCACGCCGAACACGATATGGTGTCGCTGGAGCTCCATCAGGCGAGCCGATACACAACATAAAGGGCGATAAGGGCGGCCGCGGCCAGCACGCTGTACTTAAGCACGATGTAGTAGAGCCAGTGACGAGGAAACGGAGTGTCGGGCTTGGTCATGAAACCTCCCGTTTGGCGGCAAGCTGCTTGTGCAGGGTGGTGTTGGCGAGCCACTCGTCGCCAATAGATATGGAATTGCGCTGCTGCGCGACATAACCGCGTTTTTCGAAGAAGCCGCGCGCGCTGTCGCTCGCGTCGACCGCAAGCCTGGTCATACCGCGCGCTCCGGCGAGTTTCTCAAGTGCGTCGATCAGCATGGCGCCGACACCTTGTCCTGTCGCGGCGGGATGCACATAAAGCATGTCAATCTTGTCTTTGCCCTGCAGCGAGGCAAATCCAACGGGGGAGCCTTCCAGCGTCGCAACCAATGTGAGCTGCTCGGAAAGCTTTGCTGTAAAATCGCCGACGTCGTTTGCAGTGGAAGCCCAGGCTTCCTGCTGCGCTTCGCTATAGTCGTCCGCGGTCAACTCCTCGATGCTGTCGCGAAAGATTTCCCGCAGCAGCGACGCATCCACCGGGAGAAATGGGCGTACACCAAGCTTGGGATGTGCAACGGCCATCATCGCGCGATCTCCCAGGTGGTACCGTCCTTTGAGTCCTTTAGAAAGACGCCCATCGCCGCGAGCTCATCCCGTATGCGGTCGGATTCTTTGAAGTCTTTTGCCGCACGCGCAGCTGCCCTTGCCTCAATAAGGTTGACGATCTTCGACTCGTCGATCGAAACCGAGGCCGGACGAAAGGCTCTCCATTCAGTCGCCGGCCGCTGGAGAAGACCGATGAGTTGCGTGCTCGCCTTCAGACCTCCTGCCGCGGATTTTGAGCCTTTCGCGGCCTCGCTGCGCAATTCGTGCAATGCTGCAAAGGCCTTCGGTGTGTTCAGATCGTCATATAGCGCATCAAGCACGTCGCCACACAAAAAGCCCGGCTGTACATCGGCTGTCAGTTCGTACCAGTGATCGAGATTTTTCTGCGACTCACGAAGCCCTGCCACCGTCCAATTGATCGGCTGCCGATATTGGGTTTGCAACATCGTGGCACGCACAACTTCGCCCGGCCAGTCCCTCAGCAACTCATGAATAGTCACGAAGTTGCCGAGGCTCTTGCTCATCTTTTCGCTTTCGACTTGAAGAAATCCGTTGTGCATCCAGAAATTCGCCATCACTGGAGTATGAAAGGCGCATCGCGATTGTGCGATCTCGTTTTCGTGGTGCGGAAACACAAGGTCGATTCCACCACCGTGGATATCGAAAGTCTCTCCGAGGTGCTTCCACGACATCGCAGAGCACTCGATGTGCCAACCCGGCCGTCCTAGAGTCTTGATTCCGCCGGGTGATGGCCATGCGGGCTCGCCCGACTTCGAAGGCTTCCAAAGAACGAAATCCTGCGGATCCTTTTTATAAGGCGCGACCTCGACGCGCGCGCCAGCGATCATTTCGTCGAGCGAACGATTGGAAAGCCTGCCATAGTCCTTCATTGATGGAACGTGGAATAGTATATTATCTTCCGCCACGTAGGCATGGCCGGATTTTAAAAGCCGATCAATCAGCTCTTTCATCGGCTCGATGTATTCGGTGGCGCGCGGCTCGTGCGTAGGATCGATACAGCCGAGCGCCTGTACGTCGCTATGGAAAATCTCGTAGGTCTCCTTCGTCAGCTGCCCGATGGCTATGCCGCGCTCGGCGGCGCGCGCGTTGATCTTGTCATCAACGTCGGTAACGTTGCGCACGTAAGTGACTTGTTCTTTGCCAAAGATGTGGTGCAGCAATCGGAAAAGCACATCGAACACGATCACCGGTCGCGCATTGCCGATATGAGCGAAGTCGTAGACGGTTGGGCCGCACACATACATGCGCACGCGAGCAGGATCGAGCGGGGTGAATACCCGCTTCTTGCGCGTGAGCGTATCGTAGAGCTTAAGCTCCATAGCAGATGACATTCCTCGGCCCCGCTGGCCGGGCGTCGTGCTATCTCAAGTCTGAGAAAAGACGGCCGTGACCAGCGCGGACAGCGCTAGCGAATAATCTCCGGGCCAATGCCGCAGATATGGTTAAGGCCGTTCATGACGGCACAATGATTTGTCGGACGCAGCACGTCAAGGTGGTGGTGGAACTGGTGCGAAACACGGGAAAAAATCGATAACCGCTCGGGAGATTGCAGGGTTAAGCACCGCTTAACGATTTGTCCGCATTGTCGAAACAAGCTTCCCCAGCAAGTCGGGCGCACCTTATGCGGACACCTCTGGTCGGCCTCGTCGCCGCGCTTTGCCTAAGTTTCGTCTCGCCCGCCAATGCCGAGCGACGAATGTTTTTCATCGCCAACGATTCGGACGGCTACGGCATAGACCGTTGCCTTGCGTCCGGTGCCGAATGCGGAACGGCGGTCGCCAATGCCTATTGCAAAAGACAATCCTTTGCAGAGGCGGCGACCTTCCATAAGGCAGATCCAGGCGACAAAACTAGCGCCATTCACGCCGAAGGTACGGACAGCTGCCATCGCAGTAGCTGCGACGTCGTCGCCATCGTGTGCACGCGTTGACGTAATCGGGCCTATGCCCTGCGTCCATCCACCGAGTAGGAACCAGGGCCGGCAACCATCAGGGCTAAGAACCCGCCGACAATCGCCATGTTTTTCCAGAAGTGCGACATCTGGTTTGCGTCGCCAAAATTGCGATGCGCAATAAGCGCGGCGATCAGTACATAGATCGCGCAGCCGAGCGCCACGAGACGCGTTTGATAGCCGAACACGATCAGAAAGCCGCCACCGAGTTCGATAATGACCGCGAGTGCCGCAAATAACGCCGGGGCCGGAAGACCCTGCCTCCCCATATAAGCAACCGTCCCCGCATAACTGGTCAGCTTAAAATAGCCATACAAGACAAAAAGCGCGCCCATAAACAAACGAGCGACCAGCGCCGCGAGATCCTCGTATTGCTTTAGATCTGCCATTGCTCATGCTCTCGTGAACACGTCGACGTGAGCAGGCTAACATGCGCGTAGATACATCGCGCCAATTTCATGTGTTGGGATGCCTCCCAAGTTTAGAGAGCACGTTCAACCCTGAAGCGCTGCCCACATTTCCCGGTCACGCTCGGCGGTCCAGATCACCGGCCAGTCGATGCCGCGTGCCTCGTCATAGGCACGAGATACGCTGAACGGCAAACAATGCTCGTAGATCGCAAAATTCTTGAATTTCGGGTTCAGAGTTAGGCGGACGAAGTCGAACGTATCTTTCAACGACCGGCCCTGCGCGACGCTTTCCTGCACCGAGCTGTAGAGCGTGGAAACGAAGTCCGAGGTCAGAGTAATGGCCTCGGCAACCGTCTCCGGCGTTGCAAGCGCTTGACCGCGGCCAGGCACAATCGCGTTGGCTTGCAGCTCGGCGAGATGATCAAGCGTCGCCAGCCAATCGGTGAAATGGGCATCGCCGCAGTAGCACGCGGATTTGTTTTCGACGAGATCACCGCAGAATACCACACCTGCATCGGGAACGACCGCAATCACATCGCCGCCAGTGTGCCCCCGTCCGATATGCATGATGCGGACCTCTCGTCGTCCTAGCCAAACGGAAATTTGATCGGGAAAGGTCATCGTCGGCCAGGTCAAGCCCGGAATCGTCTCAGCCGAGCGGAAAAGACGCGGAAATCGGGCGATTTCGGAATCCATGTCCTGTCTGCCGCGCTCCGCAATCAGCGCGCGCGTTGCATCTGACGCAAGAATCTCAGCGTTCTTATACGCAAAGGCACCGAGTGTCCGCGCCGCGTGGTAATGCGTCAGCAAAAGGTACTTGATTGGTTTGTCGGTAACTTTCGCCACGCGGGCAATCACGTCAGCGGCAATCACCGGTGTCGCTTGCGCGTCGATAACCATGACTGCTTCGTCGCCGATGACCACGCCAGAGTTTGGGTCACCTTCTGCGGTATACGCATACAGCCCAGTACCGATCTGGTCGAACGAAATTTTCCTTTCGGCGAGGTCTTCGGTAGAAGCGAACCCTGTCACCACTCACACCCCTTTGCCATTCACGGCACCTATGTCCAAACAAGAGCGGAATCGCGAACGGATCCGTTTCAATGCTAGCTAAACAACTCCCTCAGCGGCCGGATTTCGAAGACCGTCTTTTTCCATGACGTCCCGCTCAGTCGCCGCCAGATTAGCACGGCACGTGTGGACGACAGCTAGTTGCACAAAATCATTGTCGCTTGGAACAGCAGGTCGCGCTGAGCGTTCTTAGTGTCGGACGGGACCTTGCGAGTGCGTTGGTATGAGAATTGTGGCCTTCAGAGTTTTTGCCAAATCCATTCTGCTCATCGCACACCTTGCGGAACCTAAGGCGCGGACGCTGTCCGGGCGGCTTGCCGCGCTTCGCTTCTGGCCGTCCTGCCGGAAGAACGTAGTTTAGAATCATTGCAAAACTACGTGAATTTCGGCCAAGATTTTCGGCAAGCGTGAGTGCCGAAAGCCAGCCGGATCGTCCGGTGCGCAACATTGCATCAGCACCGAAATGACCAGTGAAACCGCTCAAAAAGCGCGAGATTGTACGGTCGATCCAGTGGTGCTCAAGCTGGAAGAATTTTTGCCATATCGTTTGAATGTCTGTGCCAGTCTTATCTCACACGCTCTCTCGAAAATCTACGCCGAGCGCTACAAGATCGGAGTGCCAGAATGGCGTGTGCTTGTCACATTGGGGCAATTTGGCGCCATGACCGCGAAGGCAACCGGCACACGACAAAAGTATCGCGCGCCGTCGCCTTGCTGGACGGGCGTAAACTAATCGCTCGTCGTGCCAACCGAGCCGACCTGCGGGAAGCTTTCCTGTTCCTTACCGCAACGGGTCGCCAAATCTACAGAGAGGTTGCGCCGATTGCGCTCGAATTTGCGTGCGATTTGCTGGAGACGGTCGACGCAGCTGATCGAGCGGCGCTCGATCGCGCCCTCACAAAACTGACCGAAAGGTCAGCAAAGCTCGCGCCCTGTATCGCCAACGGACGCCGCTCCGGCTAGATTGCGACGGTGCAAGTCGGGGTCCATCTGTGAAACTTTATTCCTATTTTCGTTCTTCCGCCGCCTATCGCGTTCGCATAGCGCTCAATCTCAAAGGTGTCCCCTATGAGATGGTACCGATCCATCTCACAAAGGATGGCGGCCGGCAGCACACACCGGAGTTTCGAGTAATCAATCCACTAGCGCGAGTACCTGCGCTTGAAGTGTCTGGCGGTGAAGTGCTGACGCAGTCTCTTGCGATCATCGAGTATCTTGACGAAACTCATCCTGAACCACCCTTGCTGCCGTCCGATGCACTCGGTCGCGCCAAGTCGCGCGCGATCGCGCAAACGATCGCTTGCGATATTCATCCGCTCAACAATCTGATTGCTTTGCAGTACCTCAAACGTCACCTCAAACACGAGCAGCCTGACATTGATACCTGGTATCACCACTGGATCACTCAGGGGTTTACCGCACTGGAAGAGATGATCAGTCCGGGACCTTACGCCTGCGGAGCCCGCATCACCGTCGCTGACATCTGTCTAGTGCCGCAAGTCGCCAACGCGCGGCGTTTCAAGGTCCCCCTCGACAAGTTCCCGAAGATCGTTGCGATCGATGCTGCCTGTCTGAAACTTCCCGCCTTCGACAAAGCAAGGCCCGAGAATCAGCCGGACGCCGAATGACTCCACACCGATAGCCTTGATCCAGATCCGCACCGCACTTTCTCAACCTCAGCGAAATACCGTGATCACTCATAAGCTCGCACGCGTCGTTCTCTGGATGTTGGGTGCATTGCTCTCTTTTTCGATTATGGCTGTGTCGATCCGCGAGCTGTCTCGCGGCGGCCTGAGCATTTTTGAGATCCTTGCCATCCGCAGTGGCGTCGCTTTGCTGGTCATGCTGAGCATTTTGGCAGCGCAGCCGGATTTGCGGCTACACGTCGTGCCGCGGCGGATGGGCCTTCATATTTTCAGGAACACAGTGCACTACGCATCACAATTTTCATGGGCATTGAGTCTCACGATGCTCCCGCTAGCTACTGTATTTGCGCTGGAGTTCACGATGCCAGCGTGGACCGCCGTCCTCGCGGTTTGGTTCTTGCACGAACGCATGACCGCAAGTCGTCTCGGCGTGGTGGTGCTCGGTTTGGTCGGTGTGCTCGTCATTCTGCGACCGGGTGTCGCCGGCTTTAATCCTGCAGCCATTCTGGTTTTGTTGGCTGCGTTTGGTTACGCGATTACTATGATTACCACTAAGAAGCTGACGATAACTGAAACTACGTTCGCCATCATTTTCTGGATGGCCGTCATTCAATTCCCCCTCTCGCTGATCGGCAGCAACCCGGCGGCATTTTTGAGTCTCGATGTTCGCCACCTCGTGCCCGCCATCGGCATCGGAACGGCCGGACTTACATCACACTATTGTCTAAGCAACGCTTTTCGGGCTGGAGACGCCACTTTGGTGGTGCCGCTTGATTTCATGCGCATCCCGCTCATCGCGGTGGTCGGCTGGGCATTTTATGGTGAACGACTCGACATTTTTGTGTTACTCGGAGCGTTAATCATTGTGTCCGGCGTTCTCTGGAACCTGCGTTCTGAGGTCGCACGGGCGCATTGATTGCAAGGCTCGCACCATCATGAATTTCGGGCTAAAGTGCCCACACATGACGGAATCATTCCGCAACTTCGCCGGCACGCTTGTCGCGGCTTCGTTGACGTTTGGTGCGGCCCACGCACAGTCGTCGAATCCAATCTGCCCACGGCTTGAAGCACAACTCGCGAGTCTCGACAGGGGGAATACTGATCCCGCGCGTGTCGAGCAGATCCGCCGTACAGAGGATATGGTCAATCGCCAGCAGTATGAAGTCGATCGGATGGTGACTCAATCGCGCCGCATTGGTTGCGAGACGTCCGGGTTTTTCTCGATCTTCAGTAATCCGCCGCCGCAATGCGGGGCAATCCTTCGCCAGATTGGCCAGCAGCGCAACGCGCTCGAGCGGATGCGGAACGACCTGGAACGCCTTAACGGTGGTACGGCAGAGCGCGCTGCGCAACGCAGGGGGTTGCTGATCGCTCTAGGCGACAACGGATGCGGACCGCAATATCGCGCCGCGGCTCTTGCCGGGCAGCAGGGAGGCTTTTGGGACCGTTTGTTTGGCGACAACGGCGGCGGCAGTGTGGTCTCAACGCCGCTCGGCCCGATGGGTGGAACGTTCCGCACGGTCTGCGTACGTACATGCGATGGATTTTATTTCCCGATTTCCTACTCAACTTCGCCGGATAGATTCAGTGATGACGAAATGGCCTGCCAGCGCATGTGTCCGGCCTCCGAAGTGTCGCTCTATACCTATCACAATCCAGGCGAGGAAATGGCACAAGCAGTCTCCCTCAACGGGCGGCCATACTCAGAATTGCCAACTGCTTTTCAGTACCGCAAATCCATGAGCCCAGAGTGCAGTTGTCGCCGGCCGGGTGAAAGTTGGGCACAGACTCTGAAAGCGATTGGTCCGGACGATACGGTCGTACCCGGCGACGTCGTCGTCACCGAGCAGAACGCGAAGCAGTTGTCGCAACCGCGCGTGGACGGCAAGCCGATCCGACAGGACCAGCGCACGTCTGCAGCAGCAGCCGTACCGACGGCTACGTCACCGAACGCCGAAGCATCGGGCCAGACGGATCCGACGAAACGCAGCGTACGCACTGTTGGCCCAACTTTCTGGCCAGCGCGGTAACGCGAAGCTTTTAATAATCGAATGCTTCTGACTTTGTTGGCTTGCCCGTGATCAACGAAATATCGGGCGCCGGCATCGGCGTGCCAGAATCACGGAAACGGTTTGTTATCGGGTAGCGCCGATCGCGCCCGAAATTTTTCAGAGTCACTTTTACTCCCGGAGCGGCTTGGCGTCGTTTGTATTCTGCGGTGTTGATCATGCGTTCAACGCGCGTGACCGTGTCGCGATCAAATCCGGCATCGACAATTGCCGATATCGGCTCCTCTCGCTCCACCAGACGCTCCAAAACCGCATCGAGCACGGAATAAGGGGGCAGCGAATCCTCGTCTTTCTGGTTTTCCCGTAGTTCCGCGGTCGGTGGCCTTGCAATGATATTTTCCGGAATGACCAGTCCGTCCGGGCCTTTGGCCCCAAGCGGCTTCCAACTGTTGCGCAGTCGGGCTAGACGAAACACTTCGGACTTGTAGAGATCCTTGATCGGGTTAAACCCGCCGTTCATGTCGCCATAGAGGGTTGCGTAGCCAACCGACATCTCCGACTTATTTCCAGTCGTCACCACCATCAGATTGAACTTGTTGGAAATCGCCATCAAGATCGTGCCGCGTGCGCGTGCTTGCAAATTTTCTTCAGTGACATCCCGCGGCAAACCGGAAAAAACCGGCTTCAGGGCAGCCTCGAAGCCTTCGATCGCCGATGCTATTGGCAAAATTTCGTAACGCACGCCAAGCGCCTTGGCACAGGCAGCCGCATCGTCGAGTGACGGCCGGGAGGTGAACCTGTAGGGCAGCATCAAACAGCGCACGCGGTCCCTACCCAAGGCATCAACTGCCATCGCTGTGCATATTGCGGAATCAATGCCCCCCGACAAACCCAGCACAACACCAGGAAAGCCGTTCTTGTTCACGTAGTCGCGAAGACCTAACACACACGCAGTATAGTCGGCATGATCGGCCTCGACGCCGTCTACCATCGGGCCGCTTTCGCAGCGCCAGGTGCCGTTGCGACGTACCCAATTTGTCGTAACCGTTTCTTCCTGAAATCCGCCAAGCTGGAAGGCTAATGAACAATCAGCGTGCAGGCCAAATGACACCCCGTCGAACACAAGCTCATCCTGGCCACCGACCTGATTGACGTAGATAGTCGGCAGTCCCTGCTCGGAGACTCGCGCAACCGCGATATTGAGCCGGACGTCACCCTTCTGCCGCCAATAGGGTGATCCGTTGGGCACCACCAACATCTCGGCCCCGGTCTCCGCCAGACACTCAACGACTTCCGCGCCCCAAATATCTTCGCAAATCGGAATTCCCAGGCGTACGCCACGGAAACTTACAGGCCCCGGCATCGGACCGGGCGCAAATACCCGTTTTTCATCGAACACTCCGTAGTTCGGAAGGTCGACCTTGTAACGCAGCGCTGCGATCGAACCGCCGTCGAGCAATGCGACAGCGTTATAAAGCCTTCCGCTATCGAGCCACGGCGTTCCAACCAGGAGCGCTGGACCCGGCGAGGCGGTTTCGCGCGCGAGCGCCTCGATTGCTGCGCGGCATCCAGCTTGAAAAGCCGATTTAAGCACCAAGTCCTCTGGTGGATACCCCGCAATGAACAACTCGGGAAAGACCACCAGATCGGCGTCCCCGGCGGCAGCTCGTGCGCGTCTGACCTTTTCGGCATTGCCAGAAATGTCACCGACCGTCGAGTTGACCTGTGCGATCGTGATCGCGAGTTTGTCCGTGGGACGCGTACTCATGGCAAATCTCTACCGCTTTGCCAGCCCGCTGATCAATGGGCAGTCCTGCAGGTCTGCTACCACAAAGTAGTTACTTCAGGGCAGACGCTGGTGACCTTCACCCGGCGCCAGCCCCGCATCTTGCACAGTAGTCGCGCGGGTTACCGCGCGGCCGTCCGAAGTCCAGCGCCACCACCACTTAAGGGCACCGTACCTGCCGGTTTGAGACTGCGGCCGTCAAAGTTGAAGACCTGCAGGTTTTTTTCGACCATGCATTGAATCACGACGGTCTTGTTGTTCTTGCTGAAGGCCGCGCCTTGACACCAATGTCCGACCTTGGCCTGTGCAATCTTACTCAGCGTCGTACCGTTGACCGAATAAACTTGCAGCAAGCCAAAATCATTGAACGCAGGATGGTCTTTCGGCCTGTTAGACCCGTTCATGACGGTGACGGCGACATATTTGCCATCGCTCGACATTCCTACGCCTTCGGGCGTCTGGCCAACGCTGATTGTATCTACGATACGCGGTGGCTTCGCTTTGAGGTCGATGACGCTGATGACATCGATGTCGCCTTGGCCTCCGCCTTGATTGCTGAATACCGCAACATCACCCTTGGGGCCGATCTCCAGACTGTAGGGGCGGACGCCACCTACCATGAATGTCTTACTATCCTCGACCTTGTTGCCGTCGATGGTGAGAATTGAAACCCGGTTGTCTCCATCGCGAGTTACCAGGGCGCTCTTGCCATCGGGTGTGAACGCGACATGACTCGGGCCCGATTTTGAATCGCCAAGCTGAATTTTGCCGGCTGGCGTCAGCTTGTTGCCTGCGATCGTAAAGACAGACACGGTGCCCTCGCTGCGGTTTGCTACCAGCGCCAAGGTGCCGGCGTTATTTATCGAAACGCCTGCGGCTCCCAGACCAGCCTCAAGTGTCGCAATGACAGCCGGAGGTTTGGCCTCGAGATCAATCACCGAGAGTTTGTTGTCAGGAATAGCTTTTTTCGGGTCAGCGGGATCCACCTTGAAGGCGCCGGTCACTAACGCAAAGCTCTCCTCACGCGATATCGCGACACTTTGCGGCGGTCCAATCACGCTAGCGGGCGCTTTGACCTCACCGATGAGCTTCGGCGGAAAAACACCCAGATCTATGATGCTGACGGTGTCCGCCGCCGGGTTGGCAGGTACAACATTTGCGCCATTGATTAGTACGGCCTTGTTGTCATTCGCAGACACTAAAATCTGCGCAGTGGCGCCAACAGTTAGTAACGGCACTAGGGCCAACGCGAAGCCGAGCTTCGCCGGCCGCCAACGCAAGCTTGTCATGTCGCCTCCCCTGCTCGGATATATTTGTTTGCGAAATGCGAGTCACGCCGAGCCGCGGCTAGCTCCGAAGACACTAACACCAAACTGGAGAAAATACTTCCCGGCTTTAGAGGCCTGCCACAGCCGGAATCGGCTTGACCAACGCCGATCGTTCTTTCGTCAGTAGCCCGGCCAATAGAAAAGCAAGATCAATCGCCTGTTCAGCGTTGAGACGCGGGTCACAGACGGTATGGTAACGGTCGTTGAGATCAGCTTCGGTGATAGCGCGCGCGCCACCGGTGCATTCAGTTACATTCTGTCCGGTCATTTCAAGGTGCACGCCTCCGGCATACGTCCCTTCGGACGAATGGACCTCGAAGAATCTACGAACCTCTTCCAAGATCAGGTCGAACGGTCGGGTCTTATAGCCGGTCGCCGACGTTATCGTATTGCCATGCATCGGGTCGCACGACCACAACACGACTCTGCCCTCGCGCTTTACCGCACGCAAAAGAGTCGGGAGATACTCACCGACTTTCTCGGCTCCAAAGCGACCGATCAGGGTTAAACGCCCCGCTTCGTTGTCCGGGTTGAGAATATCGATCAGCCGCAGCAGATCGTCCGCCTTGAGTGAGGGGCCGCATTTCAGACCGATCGGATTCTTGATGCCGCGCGCGTATTCAATGTGGCCATGATCAAATTGCCGCGTACGATCGCCGATCCACAGCATGTGACCCGACGTGGCATACCAGTCGCCCGTGGTTGAATCGACACGCGTTAATGACTCCTCGAAGCCGAGCAAAAGCGCCTCGTGGCTTGTATAGAAATCGGTCGTTCGCAGCTCCGGATGACTCTCAAGATCGAGGCCGCAAGCCTGCATGAAGCCAAGAGCTTCGGAGATACGATCGGAAAGTTCGACGTAACGTCGAGACTGCGGGCTGTCCTTGACGAAACCAAGCATCCACTGACGAACGCTGGCAAGATTGGCATAGCCACCTTGTGCGAAAGCGCGGAGCAGATTGAGCGTCGCAGCCGATTGCCTGTAGGCTTCGATCTGCCGCCGCGGGTCAGGTCGTCGAGCATCTTCGGTGAAAGCGATGTCGTTTATAATGTCGCCGCGATAGCTGGGCAGTTCTTTACCGTCGCGCTTCTCACTCGGAGAGGAGCGCGGTTTTGCAAACTGACCTGCAATGCGACCGACTTTCACCACCGGTGAAGCTGCGGCATAGGTCAGTACGACCGCCATCTGCAAGAACATGCGGAAAAAATCGCGGATATTGTTTGCACCGTGCTCGGCAAAGCTTTCTGCACAGTCCCCGCCTTGCAGCAGGAAAGCTTCGCCTTTTGCGACTCGCGCCAGCTGCTTTTTCAGGTTGCGCGCCTCGCCCGCAAATACGAGTGGAGGAAACGTGGCGAGCTGTTTTTCGACGTCAAGCAGCGCCTGCCGGTCCGAATAATCCGGAACCTGCTGAATTGGCTTCTTGCGCCAACTATCCGGCGTCCATCGCTCGGCCATCTCGCTACTCCAGAATTTGGCCGGCCTTATACACGACCGTGGCCTTGCTAAGCCACTTTTTCCGGCGGATTCGGTTATTTTTGGGCTTACTCGGCCGCCGCTCGGCCGTAGCTCAGGGCTTTTTCGCGCATGGTCACAAGCTCCTCCGCGACCGTCGGGTGGACGGCCATGGTCGCGTCAAAGTCCTTTTTTGTGGCGCCCATCTTCACCGTAATCCCTACGATCTGGATCAATTCGGCCGCATCCGGTCCGATAATATGGCAACCCACGACGCGATTGGTGATCCCGTCCACCAGCAGTTTCATGAACGAACGTGTATCGCGGCCGGAAAGCGTCGCCTTCATAGGGCGGAAAGTGGTTTTGTAAACGTCGACTTTGTCCAGTCGTTCGCGAGCCTGCGCCTCGGTCAATCCTACGACGCCGATTTCGGGCTCGGAAAAAACAGCTGTCGGCACATTGACGTGATCAACAGCGGTCGGTTTTCCGCCGTAGACGGTATCGGCGAAGGCGTGACCTTCCCGGATCGCCACGGGGGTAAGGTTGACCCGGTTGGTGACATCACCGACCGCATAGATGTTCGCGACCGACGTCTGCGAATAGTCATCCACTTCAACGCCGCCGTGTTCATGAATCCGGACGTCGGTGGCCTCTAGGCCGAGTCTTGTGATATTCGGTTGCCGGCCGAGGGCAAACATCACCTTGTCGGTGGCTACTTTGATGCCGTCATGCAGATGCGTCACGTACTCGTCACCGGACTTGTCGATCCGGGCGACGGTATGGTCGGGTATTACGGTGATCCCGCGTGAGACCATTTCGTTCCGCAGGTGCTCACGAATGTCATCGTCGAAACCCCGCAGAATGTTCACATTGCGGCAGACCAACGTGACCTTGGAACCAAGACCGGCGAAAATACAAGCGAACTCCACGGCGATGTAGCCGCCGCCGTGAATGAGAATGCGTTTTGGCAACTCCGGAAAATGAAACGCCTCGTTGGACGAGATTGCGTGCTCGCGGCCAGGAATTTTTGGTCCCATATGTGGCCAAGCCCCGGTCGAGATCAGTATCGTCTCTGCGCGAACACGAGCGCCGCTGGCTAACCGCACAGTATGAGCGTCTTCCAGCCTGGCGCGGCCCTTTATGAGGCCGACATTGAAGCGCTCCAATGTCGTTGTATACGCTGCTTCAAGCCGCGCGATTTCTCGGTCCTTGTTGGCGATGAGAGCCGGCCAAGAAAATTCCGGCTGTCCCACGGTCCACCCGTAACCTGCGGCATCTTCAAATTCGCCGGAGAAGCGTGACGCATAGACCAGTAGCTTCTTTGGCACGCAACCGCGGATAACGCACGTGCCGCCGACCCGATACTCTTCGGCAATCATCACGCGTGCGCCATAGCTTGCAGCAATTCGCGCGGCCCGCACGCCGCCAGATCCGGCTCCGATGACAAACAGGTCGACGTCGTGATCGGCCATCTGCCGCCCCCTACATTAGCGAAGGCCGCCAGCCGAGCGCGCACAGCTCCATCAAAGCGCGTGGCCTCTCTTTTTCAGTTCGTCGCGCATCATTGCGACGACTTGATCGGAAAGCTTATTTGCCCAATCCTGCGCAAATTTCATACTCGCATCGACCACCTTGGGTTGCTCAGTTAAAAGTTTTTTTCCCGATGGAGTCTTGTAAAAGGCGAGAATTTCTTTGAGTTCTTGCTCAGAAAAATTTGCAGCGTAAAGGCGCGCGACCTCGTCGTTCAGCTCCGAAAAGCGCGACTGGAGTTCGGAGCGCAGCTGGGCCGAAATCTCATTCAGGTCCTTCGCCAGGCTCGGATCCTGCTGTAGATATAGAACTTTCGCCTGCTCGACGACGCCGGCGATCAGCGGGCTGAAAAGGCTCGTCGCGCCTGCGACAGCAATAAGTTCTTTTGCGGTGGACATCGCGGCCGCCGATGGCGGTTGTTGTGCGTTTGCAGCCGGCCCGATTGTGGCCAACATTATCGCAAGCGCGGCCGGTCGGGCGCCGTTTTTGATGGCCTCAATGACACGCATTAGGAAACTCCATTTGGCTAGAGATATGACGCTCGTTCGATGATTGTCACGCCATCCGGGCCGCTGACTATGGCCTTGTGCGCGAGGCCGATAAACAGGCCATGCTCTACGACGCCAGGTACGCCCGAAATCGCATGCGCCAAAGAAGCCGGGTCGTCAATCCTGGTTAGCGCGGCGTCAAGAATCCAGTGACCGCCATCCGTGACAAATGCATGGCCGTCCTTGCTCCGACGGAGCGTCAGGGGACCGGGGCGCTGAACCGATCCGATTGCTTTTTCGAGTGCTCGCTGGGTGGCCGCCAAGCCAAATGAAACCACTTCAATCGGCAACGGAAAACGACCTAGGACATCAACGGTCTTGCTTTGATCGGCGATCACAATCATGCGGGTAGAGGCCGTTGCGACGATCTTCTCCCGCAAAAGGGCGCCGCCGCCGCCCTTGATCAGGCAAAGACCGGGGCCGATTTCGTCAGCGCCGTCAACGGTGAGATCTAGCTCAGGCACCTCGTCCAATGTCGTGAGCCTGATCCCGCAGCGTTTTGCATCGGCAAAAGTCGTATCCGAAGTTGGTACCGCAACGATATCAAGGCCGGAGCGAACTCGTTCACCGATCAACTCGATGAAGTGCTTCGCTGTCGATCCAGTCCCGAGCCCCAGGCGCATGCCCGGTCGCACAAATTCAACAGCTCGTGCAGCGGCAGCGCGTTTCTGGGCGTCGGCGTTCATGGGTACCGGCTTCGAGCATCGATTGACCTTAACGATGTCACGTGTATCTAGCCTCGATCACCTCTCGTGAATAGCCGAAATCTGCCGTATCCATCGTGGCTGCTAAATCGAGACTTGCAGCCGAAGGAAAAATAGCGATCGAGGATGTCCAGCCCTACTATCGTTTTTGACCTTGATGGCACATTGATCGACACTGCGCCCGATCTCGTCGCGACTCTTAACGTCATTCTGATCCGGGAGGGGTTGTCGCCCCTGGCCTACGAGACAGCGCGCAATCTAGTCGGCGGCGGTGCGAAGGCCATGATTGCTCGCGGGCTTGAAGCCGAAGGGCGTCCCTGTCCGCCGCCACGGCTCGAAGAATTGTTGGCGGATTTCATCGCGCATTACAGCGACCACCTCACTGAGCGATCGCAGCCTTTTCCAGGAGTGACCGATGCGCTTGATGCGCTTTCGGAACGTGGCTATCAATTCGCAGTTTGCACGAACAAGATTGAGCGGCTTTCGACAAACCTTCTAAAGCACCACGACCTCGCTGAGCGGTTCATCACAATCTGCGGGCCGGACACCTTTGGAATCGAAAAGCCTGATCCGGAAATTCTCCGCCGCACCGTGATGAGGGCCGGCGGAACGCTAAAACAGGCCATCATGATCGGCGACTCAATTGTCGATATCCACACTGCGCGCGCGGCAGGCATTCCGGTCATTGCGGTGGACTTTGGCTACAGCGAACGTCCGGTGGCGGATTTCGGACCTGACCGGACCATCAGTAGTTTCGCGCAGCTGCCTATGTCGGTTGCGGCTCTTGCGCAGAATATTTGACGCTCCCAAGCGCAGCCTAGCGTAGTACGGTAAAAAACGATACCCCATGTTGCACGCGCGCGACGACGCTCGTATCCTTGCCATGGGGCGAGCGGCGCGATGCCGCTTGAGTGGGACTGTCTAACATGATCCACCGATTTCTTGCAGTTATCGGCAGTGCAGCCGCGCTCGCCGCATGTTCATCTGACATGGCGGGGTTCAAATCGGGGCCTTTCCTAGACACAGTAAGTCTCGAATCCGAACCCCCGGGCGCCGATGCGAAGGCTTCCAACGGACAAAACTGCCGCACTCCGTGCTCGCTCGCGCTGCCGGTCGACGCCTCGTCGTCGATAACATTCACCCTCAACGGCTACCAGCCGGAAACGGAAAAGCTTGAGACAATTACATCGACCGGTGAACCGCCGAGGTTGCGTCCCAACCCTGTGGTCGTTGAATTATCGCCGGCGGCACCATCGACGGCTAAGAAGTCGACCAAATCCGCGACAAAGAAGCCTGCTACGCGACCAAAGACTACGGCGGCTCCGCCCCCTTCACCCATGACGGCCGCACCGGCTCAGGCGCCATCATCACCTTGGCCGACAAATCCGCCGGTCGTACGCCAATAAATCGGCGCGGCGTACCGGCGTAAATCGCGAGAACTTGCTCCGATTGCCGACGCTGGCCAATATCGGGCAGAATTCCTATATGTAAGGTCGTGAGCCAGGATCCGCCGCGCGGGCAATGGATGGCAATAGTGGTCAGTTCCGCTTCGACAATTGAAATTGATCGCCCCGGGCAGAAGCCGCGGGCTTTGGTTGACCCTTTCCAGCGCGCCATCACGTATTTGCGCGTATCGGTCACTGATCGATGCGACTTCCGTTGCGTCTACTGCATGGCGGAACATATGACGTTCCTGCCCAAGGCCGATCTGTTGAGTCTTGAGGAACTTGATCGCCTCTGCAGTGCATTCATCGCGAAAGGCGTTACCAAGTTGCGGCTGACTGGCGGCGAACCGCTGGTGCGTCGGGGAATTATGACGTTGGTCCGTTCCTTGTCGCGCCATCTGGCAAGCGGTGCGCTTAAGGAGCTGACGTTGACGACGAACGGCTCGCAGTTACAAACGTACGCGTCCGAGCTAAAGGCGTGCGGCATCAATCGCGTTAACGTCTCGCTCGATACACTTGACCCTGAAAAGTTTCACGCCGTTACCCGCTGGGGCGACTTAACCAAAGTGATTACCGGAATCGATGCAGCACAGGCAGCAGGCTTGCAGGTCAAAATCAATGCGGTGGCCCTCAAGGGCGTAAATGAGGAAGAAATTGCCGACCTGCTTGAATGGAGTCACGGACGCGGCATGGACTTCACCGTAATCGAAGTCATGCCCCTCGGCGATGTGGATGAGTCGCGACTTGATCAGTATCTCCCGCTATCGATCGTGCGGTCGCGACTGGCCGAGACCTATACGCTTGAAGATATCGATTATCGTACTGGCGGCCCTGCTCGCTATGTTCGCGTGAAGGAAACCGGTGGGCGGCTGGGTTTTATTACGCCTCTCACACACAATTTCTGTGAATCATGCAACCGTGTCCGCCTCACGTGCACCGGAACTCTTTACATGTGTCTTGGCCAGGATGATGCCGCCGACCTGCGGCGTTCGGTGCGCGCCTCGGAAAGCGACGAGTTCTTGAACCAGGCAATTGACGAGGCGATCATGCGCAAGCCCAAAGGCCATGATTTCGTGATCGACCGTCGCCATCAGAAGCCCGCGTTGCAGCGCCACATGAGCACGACCGGTGGGTAAACGTCGACATAGGCCAGGCCCATTCATTTTCGCCGTCCCGCCTCCCCCAGTTAAACGAGACCTTATGGCTCGTTAGCGCGGGGTTCGGCTTTGGGCCCATCTTTCGACCAATTTCTCCATTGACGCCTTATGGCGGCATCGGATTAAGGTGTGGGGCTTGGTCATACCAGGCGTGGGGAATGAACAACAACAACGAGGGCCGGCCACCCAGCAGAGCCGGTTCGTGGGGAGAGGTCACGTGGGCGGCTTGAACGCATTGCTTACAGCATTGCTGCCGGTGACGCGCGTCATTGACGCCGCCACGACATGGATCGGGAAACGGTTGGCGTGGTTGATCCTGGCGGCTGTCATCGTCTCGGCAATCAATGCCATTGTTCGCAAGGTTTTCGACACCTCGTCTAATTCTTGGCTAGAATTGCAGTGGGTGCTTTTCAGCATAGTGTTTCTCTTGTGCTCGCCATGGACATTGCTGGCCAACGAGCACATTCGCATCGACATCGTGAACAACATGCTGCCCAAGCGTGTACGGGACAGCATCGACGTTGTTGGTCACGCGTTCTTCCTGCTCCCATTGGCCATCGTGATGGTCGTCACCGGCATCCCCTTTTTCCTGCGATCGTTTGAAATCAATGAGCAATCGGGAAATGCCGGTGGGCTGCCGCAATGGCCAAGCAAAGCACTAATCATGATTGGATTTGCAATGCTGCTGATCCAAGGCCTGTCGGAGTTGGTCAAGCGCATTGCAGTCATGCGAAACCTCATTCCGGACCCGCATGCGGGCCAGAAGAGTTCGCTCGAGACCGAGGCCGAAGAACTGATCGACGCAATTGAAAAGCACTAGTTGTTTATTGGCGTAACCGGGGTCGAGCATGGAAGCATTTTTGATCGCCAATATGGCTCCGATCATGTTCGGCGCCCTGGTTATCTTTCTACTGCTTGGCTACCCGGCGGCATTTTCGCTTGGCGCGGTTGGACTCTTCTTCGCGGTAATCGGCATAGAGCTTGGCCTGTTTGTTCCGGACTTTCTTCAAGCGTTGCCGGAGCGTGTCTATGGCGTGATGAGCAACGACACGCTGCTGGCGATTCCTTTCTTCACTTTTATGGGTTTGGTGCTTGAACGATCCGGGATGGCCGAAGACCTGCTCGACACTATCGGCCAATTATTCGGCACCATCCGCGGAGGTCTTGCCTATGCGGTGATTTTCGTGGGCGCTTTGCTCGCCGCAACAACAGGCGTCGTGGCAGCGTCGGTAATTTCGATGGGGTTAATCTCGCTCCCGATCATGCTGCGCTACGGTTACGATCGCCGCGTGGCCAGCGGGGTGATTGCGGCCTCCGGCACTCTCGCGCAGATTATTCCGCCATCGCTTGTCCTGATCGTTATGGCCGACCAGTTGGGCCGCTCGGTCGGGGACATGTATGAAGGGGCGTTTATCCCGGGAATCGTACTCGCGGGCCTCTATGCCCTCTATATCTTCCTCATCACTTTGATATGGCCAAAGGCTACTCCAGGCCTGCCGACGCAGGCCGTCGGATTCCGGGAGGCAGGCGGCGGTCGCGGGCTCGGTTCACTTGCCGCCCTCGCCATTGCCAGCGGCGTGTTTGGCTGGTTCATGATGCGGAATTCTGACACGCACGGTGCCGATTTCGTCGTGCTGACTATGTTCTTCGCCATTCTGTTTGCGTTCGCAGTAGCTGTCGTTAATTGGCTCACTAGCCGTTACATGGGCTTCCGCTTTCTTTCACACATTGCACAGCAGACCACCTTTGTAATGGTGCCCCCGCTGTTCCTGATTTTCCTTGTACTCGGCACCATATTTATCGGAGTCGCCACCCCTACCGAAGGTGGCGCGATGGGTGCGTCTGGCGCGCTAATCCTTGGCACGCTCAAACGGCGCCTGAGTTGGGACCTGATTCGCCAGGCCACCGAATCCACCGCCAAGCTATCCGCTTTCGTGGTTTTCATCCTGGTCGGGGCGCGCGTGTTCTCTCTGACTTTCTACGGTGTTAGCGGACACATTTGGGTTGAGCACTTACTGACGTCATTGCCTGGAGGTCAGATTGGATTCTTGCTCTTCGTCAATGCCTTCGTCTTCGTGTTGGCTTTCTTCCTCGACTTTTTCGAACTCGCCTTCATCGTTATTCCCCTCCTCGGCCCCGCCGCCGAACATCTCGGCATCGACCTGATCTGGTTTGGCGTCATCCTCGGCGTCAATATGCAAACTTCGTTCATGCATCCACCATTTGGATTCGCGCTGTTTTATCTTCGCTCGGTTGCGCCACGTGAAACGTTCGTCGATCGTGTGTCCGGCAAACGCACGGAAGGCGTCACGACCGGCCAGATTTACTGGGGCGCGGTTCCATTCGTGATAATCCAGGTGATCATGGTGGTAATGGTCATTTTGTTTCCGTCCATGGTCATGCACTACAAGCGCGGATTATCGACGGTCGACCCGAACAAGGTAAAAATTGAAATCCCGCAGATCGAGATGCCACCTCTCGATCTGAACATCAAATAGGCGACGCCCTATAGATAAAAAAACCCCGGAGCGAAGGCTCCGGGGTTTTTAGCTTGAACGCAAGGTATCAGGCGCGTGTATGGCGAACCATGAAGCTGTCGTAGTTTAACTCCGCCACCTGGAACCACTGATAACCATTTCGCGTGAAGTCCATCATGGACTCATTCACTTTCTTAAAGCTGGCATTCTCTTTCGAGATTTCGCTGTGCAACTCCATCGCCGCGTTGTAGCTCGCCTCCATGACTGGCTGCGAGAAAACATGCAGTTTTGTGCCTCCGGCAAGCAAGCGCTTGAGCGCCGGGGGATTTACCTGGTCGTATTTGGCCATCATCCAGGTGTTGGCGTAATGCCCGGCCTGCTCAAGCACGGCCTGATAATGTTTTGGCAGCGAGTTCCATTTGTCCAGGTTGACGAATGCGAACAGCATCGAGCCACCTTCCCACCAGCCCGGAGAATAGTAGTGCGGCGCGACCTTGTAGAATCCAAGTTTTTCGTCGTCGTAAGGGCCGACCCACTCGCATGCGTCGAGTGTGCCCTTCTCCAAGGCCGGATAGATATCACCGCCCGCAATCTGCTGCGGAACACTACCAAGCTTTTGTAGCACGCGCCCGGGAAATCCTCCGATACGCATCTTGAGACCTTTGAGGTCGTCGACCGTATTGATTTCTTTGCGATACCAGCCGCCCATTTGGCATCCAGTGTTGCCGGCAAGGAGTGCCATGCAATTGTATTTTTTGTAAAACTCGTTCAGGACCTCCTTGCCGCCGCCAAGCGTGAACCAACCCTGGTTCAGCCTCTGATTAGGCCCGAAAGCAACCGACGTTCCGAAGGCGAAGGTCGGGTCTTTTCCGAAATAGTAGTAAGATGCGGAATGGCCGATTTCGACAGTACCGTTCTGCACCGCATCGACAATCGCAAGACCAGGAACGATTTCACCGGCAGCAAAGATCTGAATCTGAAATTTGTTGTCCGTGGCTTCCCCGACCGCCTTACACATGACGTCGGCACCACCGAAGAGTGTATCGAGCGATTTTGGCCAACTTACCGGCATGCGCCATCTGATTTCCGGCATCGATTGGGCGATGGCCGGCGCGGCAACAGCGCTCGCGGCAACACCCAGACCCGCAGCTTTTAAGAATTGACGACGCTTCATTCCCTTACCCTCCCTAGGTTCCTTTGTAAGCGGCGACCCAACGTCCCCCTTTTATTTTTCGACTCGGGGGATGGCGCCAACAATGGCGGGGCCGGCTAGCCGAAGCCAGTCTGCCCTGCTTGAACCAAAGTTGTAAGAGGGGCTATGCGCAAAAAGATCAGGACCGGCTTTCGAACCGGTCCTGATCGTCGTCTATCGATACATCAGCTTCTGGCGCCGGTGCGGATCATGAAGCTGTCGAATCCATATTCGGCGACCTGCCACCAGAGATATTGGTCGCGGCGAAATGCCGTCATCGAATCCAAGACCTTCTTATAGCTTGCGTTTGCGGCAGACGTTTCGGCATTTACTTCGTTTGATGCCTTCAGGCAGGCCTCCATGATTCCCTGTGAGAAAGGCCGCAGCTGAACGCCGTTGGCAATCAGACGCTTCAAGGCTTGTGGATTGCGGCCATCGTATCGAGCTTGTTCGTCCACATTCGCGTAGCCGGCAGCTGCTGCAACGATTGCCTGATACGATTTTGGCAACTCGTTCCATTTCGCCTGATTGATCAACAGATGATTGGTGGTGCCGCCCTCCCACCAGCCTGGGTAATAGTAGAACTGAGCGACCTTGTAGAAACCAAGCTTTTCATCATCGTAGGGTCCAACCCACTCGGCCGCATCGATCGTTCCCTTTTCTAGCGCGGGGTAAATATCGCCACCGGCGATCTGCTGCGCAACGACGCCGAGCTTGCCAAGCGTCTTTCCTGCCCAACCACCAATCCGCATCTTAAGGCCTTTAAGATCGTCAGCGGTCTTAATCTCCTTCTTAAACCATCCGCCCATCTGGCAGCCGGTGTTCCCCATCAGCAGACACTTGGTGTTGTACTTGGCTCCGAATTCATCGATCAGCTTCTGACCGTCACCTTCATAAAACCACGCATTCTGCTGACGAGCGTTAAGACCAAAAGGTACGGCGCAAAAGAGCGCCCAAGTCGGATCCTTGCCGATGTAATAATATTGAGCGCTATGCCCCATTTCGACCGTGCCATTCTGCACGGCATCGAGCACCTGCAAGCCGGGCACGATTTCCCCAGCCGCGAAAGTTTGAATCTGAAATTTGCCATCGGTTGCTTCCGAGACAAATTTGGCGAAGGTCTCGCACGCGCCAAATAGTGTATCGAGCGATTTCGGCCAGCTGGCGGTCAACCGCCACTTGAGTTCAGGCATTGATTGAGCAATTGCCGGAGAGGCAATCGCGGCGGCGGCAGCGCCGGCTCCCATTGCAGTTAGAAATTGGCGTCGTTTCATTTGTTCCTCCATCTGGGCGCCTGACGTTTCAGCCTCGCCCCGCAGCGAATACGTCCGGCGCTCCTTACAATGATGCCGCTTCGCATAGCGCACAAGGCGCACATTGCGCAACTCGGCTAATCCTTTCGTTTTGGAAATATAGGAACTCGACTCGATTACGATCTCGGGTGCGGCTCGTCCGCCTCCCCCAGCTGAAAAAGCGCTCCTGATATCGCAAGAAATACGCGTTGTACCAACGGCTGAGTCAATGTCCGCTTTGGGTAAAAGCAGACTTTTTGCGGCGCGACAGCCGTGTCCGCTTGGCCCCAGAAAGCGGACATGTGCGATGCCAAATGTCCACTTTGGGTCAAAAGCGGACGTTTTGCCCGGCTCACAATCGCAAAGCAAAGTAGCTCATTCAAAACGCATTCGGACAGACGTTAGCGGCGATATCAGAGCTGTTGATACCGTTCACAATAAACTATCGCGCTTTCTCGTCGACGAAGGGTTCAAATTTTGTTCGCATCTTTTAGAAATAGCGCCACCACACGTATGCGTGACATATCGCGACTGACACAATCATCATCGGAAACGCGTAAAGTGTGTAGGTTATGAATCGGAATGGCACCTGATTACGATCGCCGATGCCGGCCACCGTCAGGTTTGCGGACGCTCCTATCAACGTGCCATTGCCGCCTAGACAAGCCCCGAGGGATAAACACCACCACAAGGGCTCGATCTTATCAGCGCCGCCATATGCCGGCGCCATGTTCTTGATTAGCGGAATCATGGTTGCCACGAAAGGAATGTTGTCGACGATAGACGAGAGTATGGCCGAAGCCCATAGGATCGCGTAACCCGCAGTAGCCATGTTTCCTTGGGTAGTGTCGATGAGCTTTGTCGCGAGTAATTGCAGCAACCCGCCGACATCAACTCCATGTACCACCACGAACAAACCGATGAAGAAGAATATGGTGATCCATTCGATATCGCCGAAAGTTTGATGAATATTGTGTGCGGCCTTTTCGGAATGATGCGCCCAGTTGTCGAGTAACATCATGATCGCGGCACCTGTCATTGCAATCGTGGCAGGCTCCAGGCGCAGCGGTCGAGCGAGAACGAACGCGATCATTACGATTGTGAGAATGACAACAGCCTGCTTTAGCAATATCCAATCCTGTATTGAGTCCGCTGGATTCAACTGCATAACTTGGGCCTCGGCATCGGGCGATGCTTTCAGATCCTTGCCCCAAAGAAAATGGATGATCAGCGCCTGGACGGTCATAACCATCAGAATGATCGGTGTCAGATGATAGACAAACTCGTTGAATGATAGGCCAGCTTGCGAGCCAATTAAGATATTCGGCGGATCGCCAATAAGCGTTGCGGTGCCGCCGATGTTAGACGCAAAGATTTCTGCGAAGAGATACGGATAGGCCGGCACTTTCAACGTATTGCAAATCGCCAGCGTCACAGGAACGATCAGCAAAACAGTGGTGACGTTGTCAAGGAAGGCGGATATCACGGCAGTGGTGATCTGCAGGATAAAAAGGATACCAGCAGGATGTGCGCGCGCTGCCTTCGCTGACCATACCGCCAGAAATTGAAACATCCCGGAACGACGCGAAATTGAAACGAGGATCATCATCCCGGTCAGTAGCCCGATTGTGTTCCAATCAACTCCCTTTAATGCCTCCTCCTGGTCCAGCACGCCGACGATGACCATTACGCACGCGCCGATCAGAGCGACGATCGCGCGGTTGACTTTCTCCGACATGATGGTGGCATAGGTAATGGCGAGGATGCCCGTCGACACCCACATCGCGTTGAGACCGAAATAAACCTGAGACACCGCGTGCGCCGTCGTGGCCAAGCAGTTCCCCCCGAACACAGGCGCCCGGGCCCGTCGCGGCCTTGCGCACCCCTCTAGTGGCACCGTCCGGCACCGGCCACGACGAGTCAAGTCAAGGGAACAGTACCGAAGTCGCTTCCGGCCCTTAGCTTACGTGGACCGGTGCTTCCGGAAGCGCCTGATTTCGGACAGACGCAACATGGCCGGCTCTGGGCTGATTGGCGGGACCGTCAGAGCCTCTCGCGAAGCACATCAACCGCATCCGCTAAATAAGCGCAGTTTGCTCTTTGCGTATCCAAGTGCCATTGAGCGTAATCTCATTTCTGCGCGGGCTGACCGTTCTAGTGCCTTGATGAGCTCTGCCTGCTCGGGAGGCTGCATCGGGTCCAGACCCACCGTGAGATTGCGTACTTCGCGGGGTCTAGGCCTCTATTACGATCTTGGGAGCGGCCTTTCCGCCCGCCCCACCTTTGAGCTGGGCAAGAACTTTGCCCGCGATATCGCGATAAATTCGGGCATGCTCGCTGTCGGGCGCGGTTGCAACTACCGGAAGTCCGGCATCCGATTTCTCGCGTATCGTCATGTGCAGAGGCACCTCGCCGAGGAAGGGTACGCCAAGGCGTTCCGCCTCATGCCGCGCCCCACCGTGCGCAAAAATATCGGATCGTGTTCCGCAACTCGGGCAAAGGAAATAACTCATATTCTCAACAACACCGAGCACGGGCACATTCACCCGCTTGAACATCGAGACCCCGCGCCGAGCATCGATCAAAGCCAGATCCTGTGGCGTTGAGACAATCACCGCACCCTTGAGAGGCACCTGCTGTGCCATTGTAAGTTGTGCGTCACCGGTACCGGGAGGCATATCGACCACCATAATGTCGAGCTTGCCCCACTCCACTTCGCGCAGCATCTGGGTGATGGCCGACATCACCATCGGGCCGCGCCAGATCATTGGCGTTTCTTCGTCGATCAGGAATCCAATCGACATCACCGTGAGGCCATAGCGCTGGATTGGTTTGAGCCGAGTGCCGCCGATGGTTTCGGGCTTCTCCTTGATGGCCAGCAATTTTGGCAAAGACGGTCCGTAAATGTCGGCGTCGAGCATGCCCACTTTCATTCCGAGATCACGCAGCCCGAGTGCCAAATTGACGGCCGTGGTCGATTTTCCGACGCCGCCCTTGCCGGAGGCGACGGCAACGACGGCGTCGACGCCGGGAATACCGGGCTGCACCTTGTCGGTTGGGTGGGCAGCTTGACGGGCTTGCGGTGCACTCGCGGGTCGAGATTCTGGGGTGGCTGAACCCGGACTGCGTTCGGCAGTGAGTGCCACAAGGGCCGACTGTACGCCGGGGATACTGCGCACGGCTTTCTCGGCCGCTTCGCGCACAGGCTCCCAAGCCTTCACTGTTGCGGCATCGACAGTCAACGAAAAGAAGACCTTCCCGTCGGAAACGACAACATCGGATAGCACGCGCGCATCCGGCAAAGCCGTCCCGCCGGGAGACGGCACTCTTGCCAATGCCGCAAGCACCTGTTCTTTCGTCACCGTCATGATCAACCGTCCGAACTGGCTTTTTGCGCCGCCACCATAGGCATGAGCGCGTGGCGGTCAATGCAGTGTTCCGTGCTCAGACCTGTTGACGCACCGGCCCCTGCAATGACCTATTGGCAGATAGGCATTGGCGGCATCCGGCCAAGGGATGCTGGAAATTCTTGAAGGAGATCGACGATGGCGAAAGTGGCGTTTCTGGGCCTGGGCGTGATGGGGTACCCCATGGCGGGGCATTTGAAAAACAAAGGTGGCCACGAAGTGACCGTATACAACCGGACGGCCGCAAAGGCCCAGCAGTGGGTCAAACAACATGGTGGGAAATCCGCCCCTACTCCCAAAGCTGCGGCCGAAGGACAGGACTTTGTCATGGCTTGTGTCGGCAACGACAACGACCTGCGCGAGGTGACACTGGGTGCAAACGGCGCCTTCGCCGGAATGGGCAAGGGCAAAGTGTTTGTCGATCACACCACGGCGTCCGCCGAAATCGCACGTGAACTTTATGCCGCCGCTAAAAAGGGGGGCTTTGATTTTATCGATGCCCCGGTCTCCGGTGGCCAAGCCGGCGCAGAGAACGGCGTTCTTACAGTGATGTGCGGCGGAGATGCTGAACCATTCTCGCGGGCCGAGAAGATAATCGCGACTTACGCACGAGCTTGCAATTTGTTGGGATCGACCGGCTCGGGGCAGCTGTCAAAGATGGTCAATCAGATCTGCATTGCCGGGCTGGTTCAAGGATTGGCCGAAGGTCTGCATTTCGCCCAAAAGTCAGGACTGGATATCGAGAAGCTCATAGCGACTATTTCCAAAGGCGCAGCGCAATCCTGGCAGATGGAAAATCGCTACAAAACGATGGCGGCGAACAAATTCGATTTCGGTTTTGCAGTTGATTGGATGCGCAAGGATCTTGGAATTTGTCTGGGTGAGGCGCGCAAGAATGGCGCGCACCTGCCAATTACAGCGCTGATTGATCAATTTTATTCGGAGATTCAGGCGATGGGCGGCAAACGCTGGGACACATCGAGCCTGATTGCCTTGCTCAATCGTTGATCGGCAGGATTCATCCGCGCTCAAACGATCGGCGTCACGCCTTTGCGCTCTGACGAGCAGATACGGTCGCGTGCCAACGTTTGATGTTGTCGGCGCCTTCGGGCACCGAAAGGCGCGCCGGCTTCATGAAATCCAGAGCGACTTGCGTGGTGATATCGGCGACCGTGTAGCGGTCGCCGGCTACAAACTCTCGTTTGGCAAGTTCTCGATCGAGCAGCTCAAGAAACCATGTTACGCGTGGCCTGTTCGCGTCGGCCCAAGCCGGCACCTGCGGGATCTCGAGCTCCTTCATCGCCGGATGCGTGTGACGGAAAACCGCCGCCACGTTCGAAAAAAAATTGATCTCCGCCCGGCGATTCCACATTTCGACGATCGCGATATCTTTCGCACCAACCCCGAACAATGGTGGCTCCGGTTGCACCGTCTCGAAGTAACGACAGATCGCGATCGATTCGGTGATGATGGTGCCGTCGTCGAGCACCAAGGCTGGCATTCGCTGTAACGGATTGATCGCAGCATATTCGGGCGTCTTGTGCTGCATGGCCGCAATGTCGACCTGTTCGGTCGGGACAGAGATGCCTTTTTCGGCAAGAAAAATGCGCGTACGGCGAGGATTCGGTGCGACTTTGCTGTCGTAGAGCTTCATTCGCGGCTCCCGTCCCGGGTTTGTTGGTTCCTCAATCAAGCCGAACACGGGGAAAAAATGCTGTCAAAGGCACTTAACCAATCATTAACGAGGCTCCTTAGGCCCCTCTTAAGCTTGGTCTTAAGGTTTTTGCGCAACGCTGCCGACTGTCTTTCCAAGTGTTTAGCGTCCATTGATGCCGATCCCAGGCGAAAAACCCGATCTTGCGGCCCTGACTCCGGACACATCTCCGGTGAAGCGACGCCTCTCCGCGCGGCGGCTGAACAGCAGACCGCTGTTCCGTGCGGGCACCTAGGATTTGTAGCCTTGCGACAATCGAGCAATTGTATTTTTGCCTGCGCTGGCTATGTTCGCAGCCGATTCTGACCGAACCCATGATTGAAACGCCGTGCGTCAAAGTTTGTACCCTCGATGCCCGTACAGGACTTTGCCTAGGCTGTGGTCGAACGGTCGACGAAATCGCCCGCTGGGCTGCCATGGACGTTTCCGAACGCGTCCAGGTGATGCGCGAATTGCCCGACAGGCTTGCGGCCTGCAAAGGCACAAACCCGGCAAAAGCGATGGGATGATGCCGTGAGCCGCCGCCTCGTCTGGTCACTTTTGTTCGGCGTAGCTGTTTCGTTGGCAGCCCTGATCGCAAGCCGTGATCAGGATGCCATCACCAATTTGCTGCGCCACGACATCGGTTCGCTTGCCTTGAAAATCATATTGCTGGTTTTCCTGGGCGGCTTGATCTTGACACTGTTCCGCGAGCGCCTTTCGAACGCCATCGAGGCAACGCTGTTCTGGGCGATCGTCGGGCTGCTGCTCGTCGTCGGTTATAGCTACCGCTTTGAGCTGCGAGAGGTTGCCGACCGCGTCGTGGCCGAACTTGTCCCTGGTCACGTAGCCGGTCACGGCCGTAACGTCGAAGTCGTCCGTGGCCATGGCGGCGATTTTGCAGTTGCCGCGCATATCAATGGAACGCGGGTTCCGATGGTGCTCGATACCGGTGCCAGTTCGGTCGTGCTGACGCAAGAAGCCGCCAAGGCCGCTGGCCTCCCGATCGAAGTTCTGAATTATACTGTGAATGTCGATACTGCCAACGGGCGGACAAGAGCGGCGGCGGTGACACTCGATCGTGTTGCTGTCGGCGGCCTGACCGAACGATCGGTCCCAGCGCTTGTGGCGCAGGCGGGCCAGCTCAAGAACAACCTGCTCGGTATGAGTTTTCTCGACCGGCTGCAAAGCTGGGAGGTGCGCGGAGATAGACTACGGATGCGAGGAACACCGTAGCGCAATTAGACAAGCAAACTGATAAGGAAGCGCAGCGACACCAAAAAGAGGAAAATGGCGAAAGCAATCTCGAGCTTACGCCGCGGCAACCAGTGAGCCAGTTGAACCCCATAGCTCGCGGTGTAGCTGGAAACCGGCGCCATGAATATAAAACCAATCAACGATACAAAACCCACGGAAAGTGGTGGCATCTGGGACATGTAAGGCCACCCAGCGAGCATGTACCCGATGGTGCCGGCAATAGTGATTGGGACTCCTACTCCTGCAGAGGTCGCAACCGCTTGCTGCATTGACCGTCCATAGAATGTCAAAACCGCATTTGAGACTGACCCCCCGCTTACTCCAACGAGTGACGAAATCAATCCGGTGAGAAAGCCGTAGAAAGTTAGCAACGGACGTCCCGGCAATTCATTGCCGAGATTCCAATGCTCAGTACCTAGCAGCATTCGCAGCGCAATCACGGTTGCGAAGACGACGAATACGATTTTGAAGAGCGGCGCCGGCGCGTAGTGTGCGATGACTGAGCCCGTCGCGACGCCCAGAACCGCGGGCAAAGCCCAGATACGCACGACATGCGGGATTACGGCGCCTTTTTTCTTGTGTGCGATGTAGGAGCGAATAGTCGTTGGTACGATAATCGCCAGCGAAGTACCTATGCATGCCTGGATACGCACATCTTCGGGGACGCCGAGGCCCCGAAATACCTCGTACAGGACCGGCACGATGACGGCACCGCCGCCGATGCCAAACAGCCCGGCCAGGACGCCCACCAAAATGCCGGCTCCTGCGATCCAAAGCGCGAGAAACGCGATCTCGCCGATCGGATGTCCCAAGATCATGATGACCCGAAAAATTTAAGCGGCGGGGAAAAATTGTCAGGCGGCGATGTGCGCCAATTCGGTGTCTCTGTCCAGCACAAACGCCAGTGCACCAGCAAGAACGACTGAGCCGGCACCCGGCTTGACGGCTTCAGTCGCCAGATGCCGCCGGAACGCGCGCGCACCGGGAACCGCACGGAAAAGTCCAAGTATGTGGCGTGTAATGGCATGCAGGCGCACACCACTGGTCAGTTGGCGTTCGATATAAGGCATCAGCGCGAACGCAGCGTCTTTCACCGAGTCGAATGGTGCCGGTTCGCCGAAAATCACGGGATCTACGTTGAGCAATTGCCACGGCTCTTGATACGCCGCCCTGCCCATCATCACCCCGTCCAGCGCGCCGAGCTCAGTTAATGCCTGGTCGAGCGATCCGATGCCGCCATTGAGTATGATTTCAGGGCCCGGATGTGTCGCTTTGAGGCGATGGACCAGCGCGTAGTCAAGCGGCGGCACTTCGCGATTCTCGCGCGGTGATAGTCCCTTCAGCCAAGCCTTTCGAGCATGCACGATCAGGGCATCAACCCCTGCCGCCTTTACGATACGCGTGAACGCAAAAAGCGCTTCGTCCGGATTCTGATCGTCTATCCCAATCCGGCATTTGACGGTCACCGGAATTCTGACATTCGCTTTCATGGCGACAACGCAATCGGCGACCAGAGATGGCTCCGCCATCAAACACGCGCCGAACCTGCCAACTTGAACCCGATCGGACGGACACCCCACGTTAAAATTAATTTCGTCGTAGCCAAACTGTTCGCCAATACGCGCCGACTGCGCGAGCGCTTGCGGATCACATCCACCAAGTTGGAGTGCAACCGGGTGCTCGAACGGATCAAACGCAAGTAACCGAGCGCGATCGCCGTGCAGTATAGCGCCAGTGGTCAGCATCTCAGTGTAAATCAGCGCGCGACGAGACAACAGCCGGTGAAAGAAACGACAGTGGCGATCAGTCCATTCCATCATCGGAGCGACACAAAAGCGCCACCGGCTGATTTTTCCGCTTTTCTGTGGATTCTCAGTCACCTGTTGTTTTCCGTGGCTGTCTCATGTCGTCCGTTTCTAGCGCATTTCGGCCTATTTTGAAGTTGCCAGTACGACAATGTCGTATTTTTTTGGTCGTGTCGTTTGGAACGGACTGGCAAGAGCGACTGACTGCAGTACAACAAGTACGACAACAACAAAATCGGTACGACACAAATGGGGTCAATAATAGGATGTTCGCGAAAAGATGGCTCAAAGGCTTTTATCGCCCAGATCGTCCAAAGAAAGCCGGCGCCATCGCGCATCCCGAGGCGCAAACGTTCGACCGCAAACGCATGGATGGTGAATTGGGAGGCAGAAAAAGCAGACATATGCCGTGCAAAACGACATGTCCGCAGTACCCCCGAAAGCGGATTTTTAAGTGCAATAGCCGGTGTCCGCTTTGGGCCAAAAGCGGACATGTGCGGTGCAAAAAGCGGACATCTGCAGTGCGCAAGCTCATGTCTGCTTTGCGCCAATAACGGACATTTGCGTTTTGATCACGCAGCAGTTTTTGAAGGCCGCTTATGCGGTACTTTCCTTTCTGCCATATCTTGCTCGAATTGAGCTGCAAGACGCAGAAAGCTCCGCACCAAATATGCATACTCAGCCCTCAGTTCCGGGTCGGACATGGTCATTGCTTTCTCACGAAGCAATTCCGCCAACCTTCTGCACTCAATGTTCGGTTTCATGCGTGGGCAACGAGTGCAACCAGCCCATCGTTGCCACCTATGTCGGATGGCGACCACAAATTTAATGCGGAACCAAGTGGCCGATTATCATCGCACCACAGGTAAAGCAGACATGTGCAGTGCAAAAGCCCACGTCTGCTCTGGGTCAATAGTGGACATTGGCCGGATTTATAGCTTAGCCGGAAATGGAAGCCGCCGTTCGCGGCAGAACAATCCTGACTTCCGTGAATTCGCCGGGCTGCGTATCGACCTCGATCGAGCCGCCATGTTGTTTGACTACGATGTCGTGACTAATCGAAAGGCCGAGACCAGTACCTTCTCCGGGTGGCTTGGTCGTGAAGAAAGGATTGAACATTTTCTCTTTGACCTCCGGTGGAATGCCAATTCCATTATCACGGATCTTGATCTCAACGCGGTCGCCTAGGTCCTTCGTCGAGGCTGTGAGAGTTGGCCTGTAAATTCGACCGTCAGGCGAAGTTTTGTCCCTCGTTGCATAGACGCCGTTTGAGATCAAATTCAGCAGGACTCGCGTAATTTCCTGCGGGAAAATGTCGGCCTCTCCGGCAACCGGATCGAACGATTGCTCCACCATGATATTGAAATTTTGCTTCTCGGCCCGCGCCCCGTGATACGCAAGTTTGAGACTTTCCTCGACAATTGTATTGATCGCGACGGGCCGGTGTTCCCCCGAACCCTGGTGCGAATGCAGCAGCATGTTCTTGACGATCGCATCCGCACGCTTGCCGTGCTGAACAACCTTATCGAGATTGCTTTTTAGCGTGATCATCAGCTCAGTGAGCTCGCTGCGTCTTGTTTCGTTAAAATCCCCGTCGTTGAGGGCCTGCTGCAGCTCATCAATCAACTCAGCCGAGAGCCCGGAGAAATTATTGACGAAGTTGAGCGGATTCTTAATTTCGTGCGCAATACCGGCTGTCAATTGGCCAAGCGAGGCGAGCTTCTGCGTCTGTACCAGACGGTCCTGTGTGGTACGCAGGTTATCCAGAGATGTTGCGAGGTCATCAGTGCGCTGACGCAGTTCGTTGAGCAGCCTTGCGTTCTCAATCGCAATGACGGCCTGTGCGGCGAAGTTTTTTACCAGTTCGGCCTGCTTGTCCGTAAACGGCCGCACCTCCTGACGGTAGATGACGATGGCACCAACGAAATTGTTCTCCTTGAGCATTGGAACCGAGAGCAGCGTTCGCGCGCCGGCAAAATCTGCCAACTGAACAAACGGAAGATCGCGGTCGAGATAGGCCTGATCCGTCCTTATATCGGCAATGTGTTCGAGTTCTCTGGACCTGGCGAGCCGAGTCAGTGGATTTGTTGGTCCGACGCGGAGTAGCGAGTTATGTCGCCGTTCTTTGGCGTAAGCCATTGGCGCTCCGTGCATAGCCACTACGCGATAGCCGTCCCCCTCCACTCGAAGCATCGTTCCGAACTTGGCGTCACAAATCTTCACCGCGTTTTCCAACATGGCATTGAAGACCGGTTCAAGATCACCGGGCGAACTACTGATTACCTTGAGCACATCGGCGGTGGCGGTTTGCTGCTGAAGAGATTCGCGCAATTCATTAAGCAGCCGCGTGTTTTCAATGGCGATGACGGCCTGAGCGGCGAAGTTCGATACTAGGTCAACTTGCTTGTTCGAGAAGGCGCGAACTTCCTTGCGATAAATCGTAACAACCCCGATTGATTCGTTATCCTTAAGCATCGGTACAGTAAGTAACGTCCGAATGCCGGCGATATCGACCACGCTCCGCGCCAGCGGATCGTTCTCCAAGTAGGCCTCATCCTCGAGCATGTCGATGACATGGACCGGTTCTCGGGATCGAATCGCGCGCACCATCGGAACGACGGCCTTGGGACGGTGTAATGTTCCGCTACGCCACTGCTCGAGATAGGTCTTCGGTAAATCGCCGTGTAGGGCTGCGGTTCGATAGCCGTCACCGTCGACCAGCCACATCGCGCCAAAGCTTGCATCGCATAGCTCAATTGCCTTGGCCAGCATCGTATTAAACACCGGCTGTAACTCACCGGCCGAGCTGCTGATGACGGTTAGCACCTCTGAGGTCGCCGTCTGTTGCTCCAACGCCTCGGAAAGATCATCGGTGCGCTGACGCAGCTCGTTGAGCAGCCGCGTGTTCTCGATGGCGATTACAGCTTGCGCGGCAAAGTTTTTGACCACCTCAATTTGCTTATCTGTGAATGGCAGTACTTCCTGACGATAGATGGCTATCTGACCGACCACCTCGTTGTTCTTAAGCATGGGCACATTGAGCATCGTGCGAGCCCCCGCCAGCTCGAGAATGGCGAGCCTTCGTGGGTCTTTGACATAGGCTGGATCGGTGCGAACGTCGGCGATCTGAACCGCCTGTTTGGTCCGCGCTGCTCGACCAAGCGCGCCCTCGCCAAGGGTGATAATTGGCTCGCGCCGTAAGACCTCAGCATAGGCGGGCGGGGCTCGGAATTGGGCGACGGCTCGAGCGCAATTGCCTTCTGACAAAAACAACGTACCGAACTTTGCGCCGCAGATGCTAGTTGCCTTCTCCAGCATGGCTTCGAACACAGGCCCCAAATCGCCCGGGGATGAGCTGATGACCTTGAGGACGTCCGCCGTGGCAGTCTGCTGCTGTAATGAATCACGCAGCTCGTTAAGCAGCCGCCCGTTCTCAATGGCGATGACGGCTTGCGCCGCGAAGTTGGTCACCAAATCAATTTGTTTGTCGGTAAAAGGTCGCACCTCTTGACGGTAAATGCCGATTGCGCCGATGACCTCCGCCTCTTTAAGCATCGGTACAATCACAAGCGTACGGGCACCTCCATATTTGACAATCGGGCTGTCTGCAGTCCCTGCTGCGTCCGCAATATGAACGGGCCGTTTAGTTTCAAGGAGCAGATTTAAATCATGGACTTGGCCTAACGGAATGACCGGGGTCTTCTTGTTAAATTTTACAAACATGGGTGGGGCATTGTGAAGAGCGACGCGCCGAAACACGTCACCTTCAATGAGCAACATTGAGCCGAAGGCCGCGTTGCAAATTCTGGTCGCGTTCGCAAGCATGGTCTGAAAGACCAGATCGAGTTTGCCGGATGAGCTGGAGATGACTTTCAGTACCTCGGAGGTTGCGGTCTGTTGTTCTAGCGACTCGGACAGCTCCTGCGTGCGTTGCCGTTCAGCTTCAAATAACCGCACGTTTTCGATCGCGATGACCGCCTGGTCGGCGAATGACCTGATGAGTGCGACCTCCTCCTCGTCGAACGCCTTTGCTTCACGGCGCGCCGCCGATAGAGCCCCAATAACTGTGCCTCCCCGGATCATGGGCGCAAAGATCACCGAATTGAAATCTAGATCACGTGCGAATTGTTGGGTCGCAGGCGGGGCCGTAGAATTGCCAAGTACAGGCACGTAATGAAGCACCTGTTTCGATAGCATCGCGCGGCCGCCGCCCGTATTCTCATCCACCGGTTGCGGAAAATGCTTTCTGAGGAGCTTGAATTCCCGTTCGCTACCAGCGGCCGCTAGGTGAACCATTCCGTCCTTTAATATTTGCACCACGGCAAGGTGCGTACCGAACAAGCGTCGTAGATTACGCGCGATGGCATCGAACACTGGTTTCGCGTCAGTAATCGACCCAGTTATCGACGCAAGAATTTCTCCAGTCGCTATCTGCTGTTCACGCGCCTCTTTCAGTTCGCGGGTGAGCCGCGCGACCTCCTCTGGTTCCTTGCCAGCAGCGCGGGAGCTGCGAGGGTGTGTGGTCTTTGGCGCATTACGGCGCGCCGAAATCTTCCGTCGCTGCGCTTTGTAGCCTGCTTTAACGCGTCGTCTCATTGCCGCCCCAAGGCATCAGAAACAATCATGGTATCGGCGCTACCTGCGCATTTGAAGGGCCTACGAATGTTCGCTTTGGGTCAAAAGCAGACATATGCAGTGTAAACCGACATGTCCGCTTTACTCTCAAGAGCAGACATGTGCGGCGCGACTAGGCATTTGGGTCAAAAAGCGGGCTCCTGCACTCCACAAGCGTATGTCCGCTTGGGTCAAAAGCGGACGCGTGCGGCGCAACTAGGCATGTCCGCTATGGGTCAATAGCGGACGTCCGGACAGTCGTTCAATGACAGGCGTGGCGCTTTACTCGCAAAAACAGATCATTGTCGGCCGACAACATGCTCAGTGGACCGAAACGATGGGAAGCTCACGCAGGCTCGAAAGCCGATCGAGCGATGCCAACGAGTCAAACAGCGAGGCAGCTTGCTTTTTAGACAATCCGACGCTCGCACAATCGAGAAACTTTTCACGTAGTTCAGAATCGGTCAGCGGCTTCTCCCAACTTCCTTTAGGCTGCGCCACCGGCTCGTGCGCCAGTATCTCACCGTTATGCAGAACGACATTCACACGATCGTCAGGCGCGAACGGCGTGTTAGGTAACCGCTCGGTTGTTGTCGACATCCGCACCTTCCGCATCGCGACGGCGATGTCTCCTCGCCCCACAAATCCATCTTCCAATTCCCTGAGGCTGACCCGTCGCGCGATTAGCGCAGCCGCCATAGCAAATTCCATGCTGAATTTTGCTTCAAGCGCGGTCTTAGGCTCGTGATTGCGCAACATCACCGCTTGCGTATCCCCGATGCGCACGTTGATCTCGGTAACCAAATCCGGCCGCAGGTCATATCCCTCGACGAGGTCGAGCATCGCATCGATTGCTCGGTGAGTACCGTAGCACATTGGATAGCGTTTAATGTTGATGCCGAGTTCGGCCATCCGCCATTTTCTGCCGAGCTGCCAGTCGGCCGGCGACAAACACGGCTCACCCGACGGTGAATGCGCGCGCATGAATCCCGTGCTGTGCTCGAGCGCATCCAGCGAACCGGTAAACCCCACTTTGGCAAGGCGCGTCGCCAATACGCCGGCCTGTGCGGTACGCCCGACGTGCAACGACTTTGTCATGGTGCCGAAATTGGCACTGACGCCGGCGGCCAGTGACGCCGAGATCGCGATTGCGTGCGCGGTTTGATCGGCATTGAGCCGGTTAAGGCGCGCGCATGCGGCGGCGCAGGCCGGGGTGCCCCAGATCGCGGTCGGATGGAAGCCACGGTCATGCATGTGGCCAGGCTCTAGCTCCTGCATCAAGGCCCAAATTTCATAGCCTGCGATGTAAGCGACAAGCGCATCGTGACCGCTCGCCCCCAGCGGCCAGCCTTCGGCCAAGATGGCCGAGGTCAAGACTGCACTTGGATGGCCATCCATTCCGACGTCATCATAGTCGAGTACGTGGGCAGCCGTGCCATTGACCAACGCTGCATCGGGGGGAGTGAGGTTGCGCCCCGAGGGGATCTCGGGTGAGCCATCGTTGGCCATGGAGGTGGGCGCAATCCCCGCGACGAGCTGCGGCGCTTCTTCTCGAGCGCCGGCGATCATTGTTCCTACACAGTCGAGCATGCCCATGCGTGCCCCGAACAGACAACGCTCGGGGATCTGTTCGGGGTGGATGTTGGCAACGAATTCGGCGAGAGCTGCGGTCAGCGCTTTCATTGCATTTTTCCTATCCAATCAAGTCTGGAGTTGCGGCGCCGCGACTGCGGAGACGCTTGACGACCGGAAGTTAGCAACCGTAACCTCATCCAAAGTGTCGACACAATAAGAACTAGTCGATTGACGGCGGCTTTGGTGCGGTCGGGCGCCGGACCGGTGGGAGGAGTAGTAAGGTGCGCCCCCTCAATCTTCATAGGTGTGCCGAGCCTACGTGTTTTCACATTGCAAATACGAGGATTCCCGCGTCTATCCGACTGTGGCGGGTGGGGGCACGTCGGATCGAAACGGGCACCTCTTTCCGGCGCTCGCTCCCACGCGTAGCTGGCGTGCGGACAGCGAGTGTCGGCATTTTGCTGCCCCTCTTCGATAGGGTCACCCTCCACCCTAGCGGCGCGCAACGCGCCATCTCTTGGGATCGAAGAGCGTCATGGAAGAACTGAAGTGGTTTGCTGTCGATTTCTTCCAGGCAGTCACCGCTGGACTGCTCGTCGGCGGCACGTATGGGCTGATGTGCGTTGGCCTTGGGATCATTTTTGGCGTTATGCGCGTCGTGAACTTCGCGCAGGGCGATTTCATGATGCTTGGAATGTACATCACCTACTATTTGGTGACGGGATTCGGCGTGCTCGCCTTCCTGGGCCCGTACGCTGGGCCGGTAGTCGGGGCGGCGCTCGCGGGACCGGTCGTCTTCGCGATCGGCTGGCTACTGCACCGCTATTTGCTGGCGCGCATCACTGGTGCGCGCGTTATCTCCGCGGAAGCCGAAGGCCATTACACCCAAATTATCATGACGCTCGGTGTTGCGCTCGTGCTCGCGAACGGTGGCTTGATCTTGTTCGGCTCGACACCTTTGTCGGTGCAGACACCGATGTCGCGTGAGTCCTGGGAAGTCTGGCTGATATTCTTCAACCAAGCGCGCACTGTCGCCTTCGTGCTCGCAATCCTATTCGCGGTCGGCCTATACCTGTTTCTTACCAAGTCTGATCTCGGCAAAATGCTGCGGGCGGCCGCTGATAATCCCATCGCGGCGGCTTATGTGGGCATCGACGTCGACCGCTCGCACCGTTTCGCCTTCGGGCTGGGCGTCGGGATAACGGCGGTTGCCGGCGGTCTGCTCGCGAGCACTCAATCTTTTCAGCCCTACATCGGCTTCGATTTCGTGATCGTGATGTATGCCGGGGTTGTGCTCGGGGGCATGGGCTCGATTCTCGGCGCGTTCTGGGGCGGCCTGACCATTGGCCTCGTCCAGCAGGTTTCTACACTGGTCCTGCCCTACCAACTCCAGAACACTGCGATATTTGTCATCTTCCTGCTCATCATCTTCTTCCGTCCGCAGGGCATGTTTGGCCGGGTCTGGGAGCGGGCGTGATGGGTCGCTCGGACAAAGCCAAGCAATATTTCGCCATCTTCGCATTTGCCGGTGTCTATCTCCTGATCGGGTGGTTCGTACGTAATTCCTACTATCAGTTAATGATGACGCTCGTGTTGATCTGGGCGACGGTCGGCATTTCGTGGAACATGCTTAGCGGCTACAGCGGCATGATCTCGTTCGGTCACGCGGCCTTTTTCGGCCTTGGCGGCTATACGATGACGATCGCCTTCGTCACCTTCGGTATTACGCCCTGGATTGGCATTCCGCTCGGTGTCGTGGTCGGCGTGATCGCGGGCATCATCATTGGACTGCCGACGTTTCGCCTGCGCGGCCACTATTTCGCACTCTCGATGCTCGCCTACCCACTCGCGATGCTCTACGTGTTTGAGTGGATGGGTTACCAGGAAGTCTCGTTGCCGATGAAACGCGAGGCGCCCACTCTCTACGCGCAGTTCAACGATCAGAGAACGTACATGGCGCTGGCACTCGTTCTGCTGGTTATCTGCATGATTATCTCGTTGCACGTGGAGCGCTCGCGTTTCGGCCGTTCGTTGCTGGCGATCAAACAGAATGAAGCGGCAGCTTCCGCCGCTGGAATCAATCCGCTGCGATGGAAAATGCTGGCGATGATGCTGAGCGCGGCGATAGGTGCAGCCGCCGGCGGGCTATACGCAATCGTCCTGCTGGTCGTAACGCCGCAAACAATGTTCGGCGCGCTTGTCTCGGCGCAGGCGTTGATCATGGCTTTGTTCGGTGGCGTCGGCGTGTTCTGGGGTCCCGTCATCGGTGCGGCCGTCCTGGTGCCGCTTGCGGAGACGCTGCACGCTGAACTTGGCAGCGTCATCCCCGGCATCCAGGGAGTAGTCTATGGCATTGCCATCATTGTGATCATCTTGCTGGCACCAGAGGGGATCTACTGGCGCATTCGCGAATGGCTGGCCCGCCCGGCCACCCTGATCAAAAGGCCCGTCTCGTGGGCGCCTGCGGCGGCAAACGCTGCGAGCGTGGTACCGATCGCTGAATCCCGAACGCAGACCGCGCCCGCCGACGGACCTTTATTGCACCTTCAAGCGGTTCGCCGCACCTTTGGTGGCCTGCGCGCTGTCGACGACGTCACGCTCGACATTAAACCCGGAACGATCCATGGCATCATTGGACCAAACGGTGCCGGTAAGACCACATTATTCAACGTCATTAACGGCTTTCTCGCCGCCGACAGCGGTAACATAACCTTTGCCGGCACAAAGCTCACAGGGCTCAAGCCGCACGACGTCTGCCGGCACGGCATCGGCCGCACGTTCCAAGTTGTGCGCGCGTTTCCGCGTATGACCGTGCTGGAGAACGTCGTCATCGGCGCCTTCGTGGGCTCGACCAGCAATGCTGAGGCCGCGCGACTTGCGATGACAGCGCTCGATCGTGTCGGACTGGCTGATGAGCAGGCGGACGCAATCGCCGGCGGGCTCACCACAAAGCAGCTTCGACTTATGGAGCTTGCACGCGCACTCGCGCCGGGCCCTCGCCTGCTGCTGCTCGACGAGACGTTGGCCGGGCTTGGGCACGACGCGCTTGAAGACGTGCTGCGCATCATTCGGCAGATAAACCGCGACGGTGTCACCATCGCGATTATCGAGCACACCATGCACGCGATGGTGAAGCTCGTCGACCGTTTCAGCGTGCTCGATCACGGCAAGCTGATAGCGGACGGCGCGCCAGCTGATGTGGTCAAGGATCGCAACGTGATTGAGGCCTATCTCGGCAGAAAGTGGATGGAACGTGCTCACGATTCGGTCGCTTGACGTCGCTTACGGAGGTCTCAACGCTTTGAGCGACGTTTCGCTTGACGTTGACGAAGGTCAGTTCGTGGCAGTGGTTGGACCGAACGGTGCCGGCAAGACCACGCTATTCAAGACCATCTCTGGAGTCGTCACGCCAATTGTGGGCGAAATTGTCTACAAGGGGCAAGACCTGTTGAAGGTGCCACCCAACGAGCGGGCGCAGCTTGGAATCGCTCACGTGCCGGAAGGCCGCCAGGTTTTTGCCTCGATGACTGTCAAAGAGAACCTCGAGATGGGTTCCAGCACGCGCAAAAGCCGAGCGCGCCGTGCCGAGCTGCTGAAGACGGTACTTGAGCTTTTCCCGATTCTCGCCGAGCGGCGTGACCAACTTGCGGGCACACTCTCAGGCGGCGAGCAACAGATGCTCGCGATCGGACGCGGCCTTGCCTCTGCACCTGATCTCCTGATGCTCGATGAGCCCTCCATGGGGCTTGCACCGACCATCGTCGACGCAATTTTTGACCGCATCGAGTTCATCCATCGCCATCACGGGGTGACCATCCTTTTGGTCGAGCAGCGCGTGGCAGAAGCCCTCGAGCTCTGCGATCGCGGCTACGTCCTGGAAACAGGGCGAATGGTCCTCGAAGGATCGCACGACACGCTGATTTCGAACACGCGCGTGAAACACGCCTATCTCGGAATGTAAGCATGCGACATCATCGTCAAACGCGAGCGCGAATGCCCGCCAAGGCCAACGGCCATGATAACGGAGGAGGCACTATGAGAAGGTTGATGTCTAGTTTGATGTGGGGACCCATCGCCCGATTGGCGGCAGCCATTGTGGCGCTCACAGGATTCGCGATGATCTCAACCAACGTGACGGCGCAACAGCCGAAGGCGGTCAAGATCGCGGTAATTGTGCCACTCTCCGGCGCCTGGGCACGTCAAGGCCAGCTCGTGAAGATGGGCGCGGAAACAGCCGTCAACGAAATCAACGCTGCGGGCGGAATCAAGGCGCTGGGTGGCGCCAAGCTTGAGTTGATCTCCGGCGATGCCGGCGATTCCGCCGAAAAGGCGAAAAATGCGGCGCAACGCCTGATCGCACAAGAGCCGGATCTTGTAGGCGGCATGGGCGCGTGGCTAAGCACGTTCACGTTGGCGATCACCGAGGTAACGGAGCGGGCACAGGTACCGTGGCTCACCCTCTCCTATGCCGACACAATTACAAGCCGCGGTTTCAAATATGTGTTTCAGAGCTCGCCACCAGCGGGCGTGCAATCGACCGAAGCGGTACCGACGATTGTTGAACTCGGCAAGGCGGCAACAGGCAAGCCGCCAAAAACTGCTGGAATCATCGGCGATAACACTGCATCGCCTGTGAGTTTCCTTAAACCCATGCGCGAAGGCGGGCTCGAGAAGCTTGGAATGAAAGTCGTGTTGGACGAGACCTACACGCCACCGCTGTCGGATGCGACACCACTGATCCAAAAAGTGCGGTCCACTCGACCGGAATTCCTGTTGTTCATCTCCTCCACCATCTCCGATCTCAAACTCGGGCTCGAGAAGATGAATGAGTTCCATTTGGCGAAAGGCGCAATCCCGGTGATCGGCAACGGTGCACATATGGGCGCGCCAGAAGTCGTGAAAAACGTGCCGCCCGAGCTGTTGGAAGGCGTAATGTTTATTGTTGCCAACTGGGGGCTCAAGGGCCAGGAGCGTATCAGCGACCTTTACAAGAAACAGACCGGTGAGCCGTGGATCACTCAGGACGGACTTGCCGGCTATGGTCACACCTGGATTCTCAAGGAAGCGCTCGAACGCGCGGGCAAGGCCGACAAGGTCGCTGTCAATGAACAGATCCACAAGATGGAACTCAAAAGCGGACCCGCGGCCGATGCCTTCCCGGGCGTCGTGAAATTTGACGAGAACGGCCGCCGCGTTGGCGCTCCGCTCGTGATCGTGCAATGGCAGAGCGGCGTACCGGTGTCAGTATTTCCGACCGACCGAGCGCTCGCCAAAGCAAAGTGGCCAAAGAGCTAGACTTTGGACGGCCCCACGTGCCGGCATCGCTTTGATGCCGGCCCGATCAGCCCACCAGCAAAGCAAGATACCGACGTGAGAAGATTGGAAGATAAAGTCGCGATCGTTGCCGGTGCGGGGTCAATCGCAGAAGGGTGGAGCAATGGCAGAGCCACGGCCGTCCTGTTCGCGCGCGAAGGCGCCAAGGTATTTGCGGTCGACCAAAATCTCGACGCAGCCAAGGAGACTTGCAGCATCATCTCCGGCGAAGGCGGACAATGCACCCCTCATCGGTGCGATATCTCTAACGCGTCGGAGGTCGACACCATGGTCGCCAGTTGCATCAAGACCTATGGTCGCATCGATGTGCTGTTCAACAATGTAGGCCTTCAGGTTATCGGCGGCCCACTCGAGGTAAAAGAAGAAGATTGGGACCGTCTGATGCGGGTCAACGTCAAGAGTATGTATCTGACGTGTCGCGCAGTGATCCCGCAGATGCTCAAGCAGGGTGGCGGTTCCATCATCAACAACTCTTCGACCGCGGGCATCCGCTTCACCTACGCCAACGTCGCTTACTCGGCCTCCAAAGGCGCGGTTAAGCAGCTTTCGCAGAACATCGGCGTGCAGTATGCGGCCAAGGGCATTCGCTGCAACTGTGTGATGCCGGGTTATATCGCAACCCCGCGTATCACGGACCGTCTCAAACGCAGCAACCCGCAAGACTACGAGGAAAGAATCAAGGAGCGCCAGATGGCAGTGCCGACCGGAACGCTTGGCTCGGCATGGGACGTCGCCTACGGCGTACTTTATCTGGCCTCGGATGAATCGCGCTTCGTCAACGCCACCGAATTGGTGATCGACGGTGGGCAAACCGCCTCGACCACTGGCAAAGTTTGGGAGGAGTAAGCGTGTCCGCACACCTTGCCTTCATCGGATGCGGCGCGATGGGTGCGCCAATCGCGGAACGACTGATCGACGCCGGCCATGAGCTTCGCATCTGTGACCCCAATCCGACAGCTACCGCCCCGCTCGTCGCGCGCGGCGCGGTCGCGTGCCCGTCCGTGCGCGAGGCGGCAAAGGGCTGCGAGATCGCGTTCGCTTGCCTCCCCTCGCCTGAGATCAGCCGCGAGGTCGCACTTGCGGCGGGCGGTATTTCTGAATGCCGCGGGCTTGAAGTCTACGTCGAGATGTCGACCATCGGATCGGGCACGGTCAAAGAAATCGCAAGCAAACTAAGCAAATCTGGCATTGCCGTACTTGACGCACCTGTGAGCGGCGGACCGCGCGGTGCGCGGGCCGGAACGTTATCAGCAATGGTGGCGGGCAAGCCTGACGTGTTCGCAAAGGTGAAGAGGTTGTTCGAGGCAATTGCACGCAACGTGTTCTACGTGGGCGAAACGCCGGGGTTGGGCCAGGTTACAAAGCTCGCCAACAATATGATTTCGGCGGCGGGCATGGCAGCCGCTTTCGAAGCCTCTGCGATGGCGGTCAAGGCAGGGGTCGACGCGCGCGTGCTTATCAATACCGTAAACGCCAGCACTGGCCGCAACAGCGCCACCATGGACAAGTTTCCGACCTCGGTGCTTACCCGCAGTTTTGACTACGGTGGCAAATTGTCGACCATGTACAAGGACGTGCTTCTCTGTCTTGAGGAAGCGCGCGAGCTCAACGTGCCGATGTGGGTCGGCTCAAACGTCGTACAGCTGTGGTTCCACGCCATGACGCAAGGGCGAGGTAACGATGATTATACGACCTTGGTGAAGATGATCGAGGAGTGGGCCGGGGTCGTTGTCGGTGGCAATGAATCAAGGCCGATCGATCGGTCGAACCAGAAATAGTGGGCAAACGGCATGTGTGAAACCGCGACAAATAGGATTCCTGGCTGGAAAGGCTGGCTCGATGTTCCGGTGCCCAAGATATCAGGCGCCGCCGGCGCATGGACGGACCTTTCACATAGGCTCACGGAGGACCTCTCGCGCATTCCCTCTTTTCCGCAACCGCGCATTAGACAGATCGCTAAAATCCCCGAGCACCGCGCCAACGTGACAGAAGTGCACATGGTGGTGCATCACGGCACCCATCTCGATGCACCTCGCCATTTTATCAGCGACGGGCCCACCATGGACCAGGTGCCGCTCGATCGCCTCTACGGAGCCGGCGTGATCTGGCATTTCGATGTGGCCGATGATGGCGTGATCGATGCCGCCGATCTCGAGCGCGCCACCCCGCGCATGCGAGAAGGCGACATCGTGCTCATCGAAACCGGACGGGCAAAGCACGTCAATACACCGCGCTATATGGAACACGCTTGCCTCACCGGTGAGGCGGCTGGCTGGCTTGTCAAGCACGGCGCCAAAATCGTCGGGGTCGATTTCTCGACCCCCGATCTTGCCACGGTGCGTCGGCCGGCGGATTTTGCATTTCCGGTGCATTACACACTTCTCAGCCAAGGCGTGCTAATCGCCGAGCATGTCACCAATCTCGAACAACTCGCCGGCCACCGTGCCGAAATCATGTTTCTCGGACTCAATATCGCAGGCTCGGACGGTGCGCCCGTGCGCCCGGTTGCGCGCGTTATCAACTAGCGGGCAAGCGATGAGCACCGTTTACGCCGTGCGCGTGCACAAGACCGGCGGGCCGGAAGAACTGCGCTATGAAAAGGTTGAGGTCGGGGCGCCGGGGGTCGGTGAAGCGCGGGTCCGTCATACCGCTATCGGCCTTAACTTCACCGATATTCACTTCCGCACCGGGCGCTATCCACTGCCCCACTTCCCCCACATCATCGGCATGGAGGCGGCTGGCGTTGTCACAGCGGTCGGTGAAGGCGTTACCGAAGTTCGGCCCGGAGATCGCGTAGCCTATGCTTCAGAGAAGCCGCGTGCCTATGCGCAGGAGACCGTGATGCCGGTCACGCGACTCATCCGGCTCCCGGATTGGATCGATGACCAAACCGCCGCTGCAGCCACCCTGAAAGGACTAACGGGGCAGTACCTTGTTCGCGGCGTCTATCCGATCAAACGCGGCGAGACGATCCTGGTCCAGGCCGCGGCTGGCGGGGTTGGGATCATCATATGCCAGATGGCCAAGCATCTCGGCGTCAAGGTGATCGGCACCGTGAGCACTGCCGAGAAAGCCGCGCTCGCTAAGCAAAACGGCTGCGACTACCCAATCCTGTACACCCGAGAGGATGTGGTCGGACGCGTACGCGAAATCACAAAGGGCGAAGGTCTGCCCGTCGTCTACGACGGCGTAGGTGGTAGCACCTACGAGACTTCACTCAAATGCCTGCGCCGGCGCGGGCTTGCGGTGTTCTACGGTTCGGCCGGCGGCGTGATTCCGCCGTTCGATCTGTGGCGCTTGAACCGGATGGGATCGCTTTACGTCACGTTTGCCGGACTTGCCGACTACCTGCACGATCGCAAGGAAATGCTGGAGCGCGCCGAGGATTTGTTTGCGATGATGAAAAGCGGCGCGGTAAATGTGCCGATTAACCAGCGCTATCCTCTCGCTGATGTTACGCGCGCTCACCGCGATCTTGAGAGCCGCCGCACCAGTGGCGCCTCAATTCTGCTCCCGTGAGCGGCCCGGCAACGATGCCGCAATCAGCGACGCCGCTCCGAAATCCCGACGTAAACGTTGCGCCGAGCATTGACGAACAGCTGCTCCATGCGTCGCGTCCATAGCGTTTTCCCAGTTCCAATCATGAGCTGGTATTCGGGAGAGCGCAGTACGCCGGGGCTCTCGAGATCATAGATGGCCAGATATTTCGGACTTCCTTCGAGCGTCTGGAAACGTCGGGCCGTAAGGAATCCCGGGATCGCCAGGCGTTCGCGAATATGCTCCTCCTCGTACCAGCGGTGGAATTCGGTTTCGTGCGCGGCATCGATGTCGGTCATAAACAAGAGCAATCCAGGCTTCGTCATCGCGGAACCTCACAGGTTGGAAGAGTGCTTTACTCCAAGGGTAAAGCGCGATGAGCTCGCTCAAGTACGAACTCGGTGGAAACGGGCCACACGTGGTACTGCTGCACCCAATCGGCCTTGATTTGTCGTTTCTTTCCCCCGTAGCCCGTATCTTGCGGCAGGAATTCACCTTACTCACGCTCGACCAACGCGGTCACGGCGAGAGCCGCATGAGTGTGCCGATGAGCTCGCTCGAGGACTATGCTGACGATCTGCATAAGCCTCTGTACGAAATCAACTTCGCGTCGGCGGCAATCGCTGGCTTCTCGTTCGGCGGCATGGTGGCAATGGTGTCCGCGCTCAAATATCCGCAAGCCGTAAGCGCGCTTGCGATCTGCGCCTGCACCGCGACGCAGACAGCGGAGAGCCGTGGAAATCGCACGGAAGCGCGGCGACGATGCGCGACACAGCGGCATGGCTGATGTACCCGAAGCGACCCTCGATCGGTGGTTCACAGCCCCTTTTCGCGCGGCCGGCAAGGACAGACCCGTGCGCGAACGACTTCTCTCGGACGATCCGAATGGTTGGGCGGCCGCGTGGTACGCCAAGGGCGACGTCCACACGCTGCCGCGACTTTCTCCATTGCGGGCGAACACGACAAATCTTCGCCGCCCCCGGTCGTACAGCGGATAGCGGACGCCATCCCGGCGGCGCGTTTTGCCGTGCTCTCACGCGGGCCGCATATGCTGTTCATCGAAACAACCGGAAGAAATGGCGCGGACATTTGCCGCCTTCCTTCGCGATATTGCTCCAACACATAACCGCTAGAGCGCGGCTCACCGGCCTTCGATTGGCACGAGGATCTTGCCGCGGTCGATGCGCTTAACGCCGTCTACATAAAGCGTCGGATGCAGGATCACACCATCCATGTGGATCTTCGATTTGACGGAACCGCCAACATCCACATTTGTGCCGAGCCCGAAATGCAGTGTACCCATGATGTTCTTGTCTTCGCGCTGAATGCCGCGCACAACCGCTTCGGCATTGACGCCCACGGACGCTTCGGCCGGGCACATGTAGGCGTTGTCGTCGCCGTACTTCTCGAGATAGTCCCGTAAGATGCGTGCCTCCGCTCCGCCGTCGATCTTCACAACGCGGCCACTCTCGACTGTGAGTTCGATCGGCGTGATCAGCCGGCCAATATGGTGCATGGTCAAGTCAATAACCAATTTGCCATTGGCGCTTCCTTCGACAGGCGCGACGTTGAACTCGCCCGTCGGGAACAAATAGTAGAGCAGATTATTGCCTGGCCTGTTCTCATCCTTTGCAAAATTGATGATTTTGTAGGGATCGAAATTTGGACCAGGCAACGGCGGCTGGGTGATGCGGTTGGCGACACTGTAAACAAAATCGGTGCCAAAATCGGAGGTGACTCGGCATTCCCGCGCGTTCGGCCCGAACACATTCTTGGCGACATAATGTTTGCGCACAGCGATTTGCTTCATGTCGTCAGTTACTGCGCCCGTCTGAAACCACTCCAGCCGCATGCCTCCATCCATGCATATGGCGGGGATTCCCGCTGCCATCGCGGTGAAATTGGCGTGGCTGTGCAGCATGCCCGTCGACGCGAGCAGCACGTTGAAATCCGATTTCATCATTGCCTCGCTCACAGCCGACGGCGGATCGTAGTAGTCGGCCGGCCGACGCTCGAAGAGTGCGACCGTGGTCTCGGCGCCGAGCTCTGCGCAGATGCTCTGAACCACCTGCCAAACCCGTGTGTCGTGCGAAAAATCGCTGAGGATGAGAACGCGGTGTCCGGGTTTGATATTGGCGACGAAGGGGCGGCGGATGTAGTCCATATTGCCGGTGACAAATGAATCCACTGACATTGTGCTGCCTTGCTCTGTACGGGCCGCTAGGCCGCGAAAAACGACTTATGTCGACACTCAAGCTACAATTTGACGTATCGTCAAGGCGGGGAAGCCTTATAAATAAGGGCTATTTCCCCCTTTTATTTTTTAGCCTTTTGACGAGTGTCGACAATTGTTGGCCGCAAAGCCTATTCTGCTAGGGTCCGCAAGCCCGATTGGAGAGTTGCCCATCGACACACCCGTCAAACGCCAGACCGCCGCGCCGCCGCGTACCAAGGACCAACGGTCATTCGCGCGAGCGCGTGAGGTCGCCCGCGCGATCGTCGCGGAACGGCATGACCGTCCCTCGCTCGTCTCCAACATCGCCTGCGAGGTCGCGGCCGAAATCATTGAGGGACAGCGGTCGCCTGGCGACGATCTCAATTCAGTTGAGCTGTCGCGACGCTTTCGTACGAGCCGAACGCCGATCCGCGAAGCCCTGATGTTGCTCGAGAAAGAAGGCCTTGTACAAATTCCGCCGCGCCGGCGACCCCGCGTCGCACTGCTCGCGATGGAAGAAGTGCGCGAGATTTATCAGGCGCGCGCCGCGCTTTTCGACCTGATTGCAACCGCGGTCGCGCGAAACGCCTCGACCGATGATATCGGCACGCTGCGCGCGCCGCTTTCCGAAATGGAGCGTGCGTTCCGCGACCACGATCTCAACACCTTCGTGTGGGCTAATGTCGATTTCTACGACCGCAACACACAGCTTGCCAATAACCGCACCGTTAAACGGATTCTCGACTCGCTACTGTTGCGTACCTTGCGACTGCGACGACTGAGCCTCTCACAGCCGGACCGCATGCAAGCGTCGCTCGACGACAACGCGCGTCTATTGAAGGCCTATGAAAATCGGGACGCAACGCTAGCTGCCGCCCTCATCAGCTCCAATCACATGAACGCACTCGCCGCGTTGGAGAAATGCCTTCACTCTCAAGAGGCGCAGCTGACATCTCGTACGTAACGAACGCCCGTACGGCAAGAACTGGAGGCGTCATGAAAGACTATCCGGGCGTTGCCTGGCTCGCTCGTTATCGCGAGCGAGTCAATGCAGACCCCGAACTCAAGGTGATCGGAAGTTGGTTTACCACGACATTCGTCCTGGCTTTTGGTGATAGCCGCTATGCGCTCAAACTCGAAAAAGGCCGTATTGTCGACATCACGCAGGCGCCGAAGTTTGACGTGCGCGCAATCTTCGGATTTCACGCGCCCGTTGACGTCTGGCGCAAGTTTTTAAGCCCCGACCCACCGCCGCTGTTCCACGACTTCTTTGCCATGCTAATGCGGGTGCCAGAGTTCGTGCTCGAGGGCGACGCCTTGGCGGCGATGCAGAATGCCCGCGCGCTGCATCGTATGATGAACATCATGCGCGAGACCGGAGCGCCGGATGTTTGAATTTGAACCTATCGTTGGAAGGTTTTTCACGGTCAGCATCGATGGAGCCGAGCATCGGGTGTATGTCGAGGAAGCCGGCAAGGGACTGCCATTGCTGTGCCTGCACACGGCGGGAGCTGATAGCCGCCAATACCGTCATCTATTGAACGATCCGGAGATCATTGAGCATTTTCGGGTCGTCGCATTCGACCTGCCCTACCATGGCCGCTCAACTCCGCCAGACGGATGGTGGCTGAAAAAATACCGGCTGACGACGGCGTCATATGTGGGAATGGTCCGCACGGTATGGCTCGCGCTGGGACTCGAACGGCCGATCGTCTTGGGTTGTTCGATGGGTGGCGCGATCGCACTCAAGATCGCCGCTGAATACCAGGACGAACTTACCGGGATTATTGGACTAGAAAGCTCCGCCTACGCTCCGGGTCGCTATAACGAACTGCTTCATCATCCCGCCATCCATGGCGGCGAACTGGCAGCGAGCTACACCTACGGCCTCAACTCGCCGTTCAGTCCAGAAGCGTCGCGGCGGGAAAACTGGTGGTACTACAGCCAGTCAGGACCAGGGGTCTACCAAGGCGACGTTTATTTCTACAGTGTAGATTGGGACGGACGCGACGACCTCAAGCGCATTGACACCAACCGCTGCAAGGTCGCGTTGCTTACCGGCGAATATGACTATTCATGCACTCCGGCAATGACCGAGGCTGTTGCCGCCGCCGTTCCCGGGTCGCGTCTCACCATCATGAAAGGTATGGGGCATTTCCCGATGATCGAGAACTATCGAGAATTCCGCCCCCATCTGTTGGCGGCGCTCGATCACGTGGCAGCGTAGGCAGGCATGCACCCGCTCCAATTCCCTACGTGAGGACGATAGCTTTCAGTTCTTCGGCCAGATCGGCTGCGCAAGCGCCGAGGCCGGTGGATAAATTGTAACCGGCACGCCGTCCTGCCATTGCACGATCGCGAGGTCGGCATCCACACGACGGCCAGCCTCGTCGAATTTCACGCGGCCACCGGGAAAGAATTTCGCCGGCCCCTCGCGTGTATCCATTCGGCGGATCTCCTCAGCGACCTTGCGGCGGTCGGTTGAAGCTGCCTTCTCCAACGCCTCCTTGAAGATCCACATATCGCCATAGGTCGACAAAGAATCCTGGGTAATCCACGGCTCGCCCGTCTTTGCGACGAACTCTTTCATTATAGCTTCTTGACCCTTGCCGCTCCAATTGCCGACGACAGTCATCAAACCTTCCAACAATTCCTTGTTGGCATTCTTGAGCATATCGGGAGCGCCGATATGCGCGCCATTGGAAATCACCGGCAAACGTCCGCGCCCTAAGCCGAACTCATGCAGCTTTTCCACGCACATCTTGTCGTCAGAAATCGCCGTCGGCAGCAACAACAAGATGTCTGGCCTCGATGAGCGCACTTTTTGGATCAGCGGCGTGCAATCAGACAACGGCGGAGTGAAAGTTTCGTCTACTACAAGTTTGAGGCCGAGTTTCGCCAGCCCGCCTTCGCGCATTGGCTTGGCAAAACTGACTGATGCGGCCGTATTGTCCTGCACGATGCCAATTGTGGTTGGCCTCTTACCGGTTGCGCTCTCGGCGAGTTTAATCAGCGCCGGAACTGCTTGGTTGGCCTGGGCGCCGCCGCCCAGCGAGGTCTGGAACACATATTTGAAGCCGCGCGAGGTAATCTGATCGGAATAGGACAAGGTCAAAACGGGAAGCTCTGCGCGCTCGGTTACTTCCGTGACGCCGAGTGTGAAGCTCGAGAGCCACGAGCCGGTCGCGCCAACGAGGTCGGGCTCCTGTGCAGTCATCCGCTGTGCGGCATTCTTGGCCTTCTCAACGCTATCGCCAGCGTCGAAAACCAAAAGCTTTACGGTCGCGCCACCAAGCGATTTGATACCGCCCTGCTTGTTGATGTCTTCGACCGCAAGATTCGCACCCTTCAGCATCAGGTCGCCCTGACGAGCCCATGGACCCGACATCGGTGCGATCAATCCGAGTTTCACTTCTTTTGTTTGTGCCGCTGTCGGCCCGGAAGCGCCGAGGACCGCACCAAGGCAGGTGCCGAATAGCACAAGCAGCTTGGCCAATTTGCTGCGCATTGTCATGGTTTCCTCCTTCAGCTTTTTTGTCTTCGAAAAAAATATTTGGCATTTTCAACGGCCGCCGATACGCCTCTCTCCAGTTCGCACCCCGATCTGTGAAGGTTCCAATAGTCCAACACTTGCTGGATGGAGCGTCAACGATACGCTTCGGATGGATGGCACCTGACGGGCTTACTGCAACGCAGGGTAAACCGGCAGATTGCATGGAAAGAGGTCGAAAAGTGCACGCGTAAACCTGCCAATGGCACTTACTAGTTTTCGGCTCGGGCCTATGTAAGAATTCAAGGCCTAGCCCGGGACAACGCCATGACCTACGAGCTCCAACATTTCATTGCCGATTGTCGTTCAACACTCGGACGTGATCCAGGCCCTGCCGGCCGCGAGCAGGTGCGCGTCAATCTCGAACGCCTGCTCAGCAATACGGATTTCATTGAGAGATATTGCGGTGACAACGCGCCGCGCGGGTTGAAGTTGCTGTACGAGGATCGAGAGCTCGGCTTCCAGATCCTTGCACATGTGAACGAAAAGGCTCGCATATCACCACCTCACGATCATGGCGCGTCATGGGCGATCTATGGTCAGGCCACGAAATATACCGACATGATCGAATGGACGCGGGAAGATGACGGTAAGGATCCAAAGCACGCCAAGCTAAAACCTGCAAAAAAGTACCGACTTACGCCGGGAAAGGCCGGCATCTACCAGAACGGCGCTATTCATTCCATCGATTATCCTGATCATGCGCGTTTCATTCGTGTGACTGGCACAAACCTCGACAAGATCGATCGCATCCGTATTGACTTGAAAACGGGCGAGGTCGAGCAGATGACTGCACAGCAGGCAACCTAGCGTAGGGTGTCACTTCTTACTTTGTAGAACTCTAGGATGTTCCGCGCGGTCAGCCCCGCCACCGTTAAGTCGATGCTCGCCGATGGCGCCGAACTGGCGCTGATCGATGTACGGGAAGAACTGATATTCTCGAAGAGCCACCTACTGTGGGCGCGGAATGTCCCACTCAGCCGTATTGAGTTGCGATTTGCTCGCCTCGTTCCTCGTCTAACGACTCGAATTGTATTGTGCGATGGTGGCGACTGCCTAGTTAAGCGCGCCGCAGCTATCCTCGCCAGTGCTGGCTATACGGACCTTTCGTATCTCGACGGCGGCGTGGCAGCGTGGGAACGGGCCGGCTTTGTCCTGTTTTCCGGCGTTCACGTGCCGAGCAAAGCCTTCGGTGAGTTCGTAGAGCACGACAGCCGTACACCAAGCATTAGCGCCGTCGAACTGAACGCGATGTTGCGGAACGGTGCTGACCTTAAGGTGCTAGATAGCCGACCATTCGGCGAATACACGCGAATCTCGATACCGACCGCTATCAATGTCCCGGGCGCAGAGTTGGTTCTGCGCGTCCGCGACATTGTTCCCTTGCAGTCGACGACTATTGTCGTCAACTGCGCGGGTCGCACCAGGAGCATTATCGGTGCCCAGTCGCTAATCAACGCAGGCATTACCAACAAGGTGGTTGCACTTCGTAACGGCACGATGGGCTGGCATCTCGCAGGGTTCACTTGTGAGAGCCGCAAGTCGGACCGCGCGCCGAATTTTTCCGAGAAGGGGCTTGCTTGGGCGAAGTCGGCGGCAAAAGCGGTGGCTGGGAAATTCGACGTCGGTCGGGTCGACCGAACCCAACTTGAGGCGTGGCTGAATGATCAGACGCGCACGACCTATATTTTCGACGTTCGCGATCCCCCGGAATACACCGCAGGCCACTACCCCGGCGCCATATCGGCTCCTGGAGGCCAGCTGGTGCAGGCGACCGACATTTACGCAGGCACACTGGGCGCCCGCATCGTGCTCAGCGACGACAAGGAAGTCCGCGCGCTCATGACTGCCTCATGGCTTAAACAGATGGGTTGGAGCGAAGTGTTCGTTCTGCCGGAAGCAGGCAATGAAAGCGGCGAGCCTGCACACAAATTGCTGCGCGAGCCTCCAACCAACCAGAGCATCGACCCTGCGCAGTTATCTTCACTGCTTGAACAAAAGACCGCCTCAGTCGTCGATCTGTCAACAAGTCCACATTACCGTCGGGGCCATATTCCTGGCGCGTGGTTTGCAATACGGGGCCGACTCGACCTTGCTATGGAAAAGATAGCTGCTGCCAATACGCTTATTCTTACATCAGAGGATGGCGTACTCGCTGACCTCGCGATTGAGGAAGCGCGCGCGATAACGAAAACACCAGTACGCTTGCTAACGGGCGGCAACGCCGCCTGGACTGCTGCCGGTTATCCGCTCTCGACAGAAAACAGAATGGCCGATGAAGCTGTCGATGTCTGGCTCAAGCCCTACGAACAGGCACGAGACACTGAAGCGGCAATGGATGCCTATCTGTCTTGGGAAGTTGATCTGCTGGACCGCATCGAAAAAGACGGCACAACTCACTTTTTGCACGCGCGTCCAATAGGAGATGTTACGCCGGAATAGTCTACATGCGGCGTTCAAGCTTTGGCGGGCCTTGCAGCAACCCGATTAATGAGCGCCACGCCACCGGTACACACTAGCATTCCAAAGATCGAAATCGAGTCCAGCCGCTCACCGAAAAGAATGTAAGCAAACAAGGCAGTCACGACCGGTACCAGATAGAACAGACTTGCAAACCCGGTCGCTGCAGAGCGGCGGATGAGCCAATACATCAACGCAACGGCCGCGATCGACAGGACAAGCACGAGCCAGACCATTGCGAAAATCAGCTCACCCGTCCAATTGATTTCGCGCGTCTCAAATGCAAAGGCGCCAAGCGTAAACAACACTGCCGCTCCGACGTATTGGACGAGATTGCCGGTGCGCCAGTCGATACTGCCGCAATAGCTCTTCTGGTACAGCGTTCCAAGCGTAATGCCGATCAGCGACAAGAAGCTTGCAACCCAGCCGAGGACAGAGCCCGCGAGTACAATGTTGCGGTCGTGCAGGACAAGCAAAATTCCGACTAGCCCCAGCGCTAGCCCGACCGATTGCAGCCGCGTAATCTTCTCGCCCATGAGGCGGTTGGCGAGTGTCGAAGTCACGATCGGTTGCAGCCCCAGGATCAGTGCCGAAATGCCGGCAGGTACGCCCTGACTGATCGCGGTGAACACGCCTCCGAGGGTAAGTCCGTGCATCAGCGAGCCTGCAACAAGACTATGGCCGATCTCATTCGTATTCGGCCGCCGTGCACCAGCCAAGAGTGCGATCGCCGCCATGATGATCGCAGCGAAACCCAGCCGTATGGCTAGAAAGGTCAATGGCTCGATGTATGGCAGGCCGTAGCGGGCGCCGATAAATCCGGTGCTCCATAGAAGCACGAACAGCGCGGGCGCTGTTGCGAGCGCCAACCGGGTCAGGCGCATGTTTGGGCCAGAAGCAGACACTTTAGGACAGGCTGGGGGCGCGCGCGTTAACTTCGGCCCGAACCATTTCGTGAGGAGCTATCAGATTCGCAAGTGCGATTTCACCGTCAGTGACGTAGTGATTGACGTGCTCGATGTGTTGACCCGCTTGAATTTCACTCACCTCTCCGATGACTCGGTTATTCCGAAGCTCGGCGATGATAAAATCCCGCTCGGCATTCGTATCCGCATCGGTCGCGTGAGTGATCTGAAACGTGAGTTGAGTCAAAGAGAAACCGGTGTCCTTGGTTCCAGCTCCGATCCAGCAAACGTGGGCATCATGCGGTGGCCGATCGGTGTTAAGCCAGAATTTGGCCGTTCCCCATGTGGCCTCAACGAGCGCGGTATCCAAAGCCCAAAATCGAATGTGATGGCGCTTCCGTGGGCTGTCATCAATTGCCTTCTCGAAGCCGATGTCTTGACCCCGGCCGAAAAGATAAAGTGTGCTGAACGGAGCGGTAGGATAGGACGCGTTGAAGAGGAATGCTCGGACCATATGCCACGAGCTTTTCAGTCCCAACCGATCAGCCTCTGACCACCCGGCGCGTGCAAACGCATCCCGAAGTTGCCCAAGGGTGCCGACAAGCACGAAATTGACAGGATCTCCGGGCAATCCGTCGCCGGTGATTGTGTAGCGGGGAACACGTTTGTGTTGGAGTACTTTTAGACCCATCCGGACGATACGGGGAAGGACAACGTATGCTGCGATTCCATAAGTGGCGGCCAAAGCCAGAAACCACGGCAGCCAGCGATCCGCAAACTCGAAGACAACAAAGACAATAAACCAGACGCTAAATAGGCCGAGCCCGAAGATGGCCAAGCGCTGCAGAAAACGCTTCAGAAGTCTCATTTAAAAGCCATCGTAATTCTGCGACGCGATAGCGTTCGTTCACTTCCGATCAGCGAGTGGCAATTGAACCTTCGTCTCGTGTTACCGAAAGCCGTCGAAGAAGATCATGTGCGAACTGCGAAAGCGAGTCATCTCGCGCACCCATGACCACGATGCGATCCCCACGGCGGGCCAACTCGACGAGCATGTCGCCACATCCGCCACGGTCTGGAAAAGCAAAGGCCTTCCGACCCGACCGCTGGATTTCGCCAACAATTTCGTCGCTTCCGACGCTGCGGTCCACCGTGCCGCCGAAATAAACGGGCTGCGGCATAACCAGAACATCCTCATCGGCCAACCCGTTTGCAAAACAGCTCACTAACGCGTTCCTCATCAAACGGATTGGACCGTATCCGTGCGGCTGAAACATCAACAGCAAGCGGCCGGAAAACGCGTGCAAGGTTTCGAGTGTGGCCGATATCTTGTCGGGGTTGTGGGCAAAATCGTCGAACACGGTTATTCCATTTGCCGCGCCCACGACCTCCAGTCGCCGACGAATGCCACTGAACTCGCCTAAATAGGCCGCGGCCACCGCGAGGGTCACGCCGCACGCCTTCGCGGCACTCAGAGCGGCAAGTGCGTTGGCCACATTGTGGAGTCCTGGAACCTTCAGGTCCACTTTGATGACCTCACCGGTTTCGCGCACCTTCACTTGGAACCGGATCCCCGCGGACGAATGAACTGGCGCAAACGCAAGGAGGTCGGCTTGCCCGGAATTCAGACTGTACGTTAACGCTTTCCCCGGCTTCAAATCGGCCGCGAGTGCTGCTGTTTCTGCGTTATCGAGATTGAGCACCACCGTCTGCGCCTTGGCAACGAAGCTCCAGAAAAGCACGCGGAGCTCGTCGAGCGATTTATGATCCAAGGAGATATTGTTCAGAACTGCGACACGGGGCTCGAAAAGCGCAATTGAGCCGTCGCTCTCGTCCAACTCACTGACAAAAACCTCGCCCTCACCGATCCTGGCGCTGGCAAAGGGCGAGCCCACATCAATGAAGTTCTTCATATCCGCGCCATTCATAATCGTTGGACTCTTTCCGGCGCGATGCAGAATCCAGCCGAGCATGCCAACCGTGGTGGACTTGCCGCTTGTGCCCGCTATACCGACGCCTAAGGCGGCAGAGTTAAAGAGTTCAGCGAGCAACGTCGCTCGAGTGGTGACGGTGGCCCGAATACGGCGCGCGGCTTGCACGTCGGGGACCGTCTCCTCCACGGCAGCGGACGTAACCAGAATCTGACTGGGTCGCGTAACGCCACTGCCATCCTGGGGATGCAGAAGCACGCCGTTCGCACGCAGAAAATCAAATCTCTTGGCGTTGCGACCCTGGTCATGTGCTCGGTCAGAACCCTCAACCAGTCCACCCCTGGCTTTGATGAGCATTGCGAGCGGGGTCATTCCACTACCCCCCACGCCGCAAAAAAAGTAATCTCCGAGCTGGTGGGCCATTGGCAAAATCTAGAAGGGTTGCCGATGATGTGCAACGTAGGCTGGGCGCCTGAATGAGCAAACGGAAGTGTAGGATCGGCGTGGTCGCGCCGGCTTCGCGCATGTCTCCGGAAGTTGCTCAGCGAGTGCCGATTTTGGCCAGATCGCTGTATCCTGACAGGCCTCCGGAAATCGTTTTCCATCCGCAGTGCTTCGCTTCGCAGGGCCATTTCGCCGGTGACGACGAAACGCGCGCGCGGGCTTTCCTCGATATCGCTAACGACGAGAGCTACGACGCGGTGTGGTTCGCGCGTGGAGGATACGGATCCTGCCGCGTGGTGGAAGCAGCCATGTGTGGGTTGAAGGAGCCGTCCCGACGGAAATCCTACATGGGCTACAGTGATGCCGGTGTTCTGCTCGCCGCCTTGTACCAGGCTGGGTTCGAGGCCGTAACGCATGGTCCCGTGGCGCAGGACATTCTTCGAGATGGAGGAGACGCAGCGATTGAGCGAGCGCTCGCCTGGATAGTCGATAGGTCGCCGGAAGCATTGGAGCCTACGGTAGGTCGCGGGATGCTGACGGCAGCGTTTAACATGACGGTTCTTAGCCAGCTACTCGGCACACCGTTGCAACCTGACCTCGACGGGCATGTGCTCATGTTGGAAGAGGTAGGGGAAGCACTGTACAGGATCGATAGATCGCTATTTCATATTACCAGTAATCCCAAAATCAGGCGGGTGTCGGGCGTCATGCTTGGCCGTTGCAGCAGCATCACCCCGAACGAACCTGATTTCGGAATGAACGAAGAAGAGATCACCCGTTACTGGTGCCAAAGGTCCGGAATTCCTTGGATGGGACGGGCTGACATCGGGCACGACACCAGCAACAAGATCGTTCCCTTTGGGAGAGGCAGGGAGTTACATCGATCGCAGTCCGCGGCAGGTCAGAAGCGAACATACTTTTAGGAATCTGCGATCGGCACTTCGTCGACTTTTTGACCGCGCTCATCCACGATCATGACGAACCAGCCACTCCAATCCCATCCGGGCATGACGGCTCCATGTTTGAGGTCGCGCGCCAACACCAAGGCATCTTCGCGAGCGGCGGCATTGCCCGACAAATCGATACCTTTGTGATTGCTGAGAACTTTTTTGCCGTCACTGAGATGGAAGTAATAGCGAGGCATGGCGAAATGTTCCGTTACGAAAAACTACAGGCCTGGACCCCCGCGAGCAATACCGCAGGGATCACGATCGTACTAGCGCCCCGCCGAGGGACACGAGAATCTACCTATTGTACTGCAGTCGACGGGCTAGCGCGCCTTTGCCGTCCAGCGATCGCTTGAATCCTAGAGATGACACTTGCGAACAGACTGTTTATTTCATGTGTTCGAATCTAATCAATAGCAATCACGCTGTTCCGATAGGTTAGTTGGTCCCACCCATGCTATGTCATGTGCGTCAACCGAACGCTAGATTTTGCGCGCTCGTGTTCTGATAAACTCATACTAATGGCTAGATCACTAGCGACAGGCAGATGGCGCGAGTCAAAATTACAGGCACAGTCTGATGACGCTCTTCGTCGCGAAGCTCATTTGGGGCCTTGGATGCGTGACGTATTTCATCATCCGCTACCCGCACCAGCGTCGTGCTCGCAAAACAAGTGTCACAGATCGCCGAGATCTCATTCGCGAACGAACCTTGATGCTGATCTCCTACAGCGGCCTATTCATAATTCCGCTGATCTATGTGCTGACCGACCAGCCGAAATTTGCCGGCTATACATTCAGCGCGATACAAACCTCAGTAGGAGTGCTTGTGTTGATCGCCGCCATGGCCCTGCTCTATCGCACGCATCGAGACTTGGGCCGCGCCTGGTCGATCACGCTGGAAATCCGAGACAAGCACACGTTGATCACCCGAGGAATCTACGAGAAGCTGCGCCATCCGATGTACGCTGCGTTCTGGTTGTGGGCTATTTCACAAGCACTTCTGCTGCCGAACTGGATCGCGGGTCTGTCGGGTATCATTGGCTTTGGTACGCTATTCTTTGCGCGTGTTGGCCACGAGGAGCGGATGATGCTTGAGACTTTCGGCGACGAGTATCGAGCCTACATGGCACGCACGTATCGGCTCATTCCTGGGATTTATTGAACCCTTGGTACCTACAGAAAGCGTCAGGCCGTCAGATCCAAACCGTGGTGTGCGCGTGGAATGAGTATGGATATCCTTCTGCTCCAGATCGATCCTGCGATGGAACCATCGGCGTACACGGCGGAGGGTTACTCGGCTCATGTGAGCGCAACGAACCTGGGAACATGTTTTTCAGACGTTGCCAAAGCTCGGTTAAATCACCCTGCCGTAGCGACCAGAGCAAGTTGCTTCTCCTATAGTTGGATCGCCCGCGCCGCGGATCAGGTTCGCCGATATTTGGCCTCCCGCCCCAAACACGTCGCGGGAGCGCGCGTGGCTCTGCAGTTGGCTAACTCGCCGGAATACGTGGCCGCTTTTTACGGGGCGCTGCTTGCCGATTGTGTCGTGGTGCCACTCCCTGTTTCCCTTGAAGTACGCCGCAAGACGCAAATCCTTGAGTTGTCCCAACCGGACGTGCTGATCAGTAGCCCGCCGGATGTCAACGCCCCACAGCATCACTCGGCTCCCTCAACGTTACGCTTGACCGAAGAAAGCGATCCACAGGATCCGTTACCACCTCCACGTCGGCAAAACCAGGATCTGGCGATGCTGCTCTTCACCTCGGGCTCGATGGGGACGCCCAAAGGAGTCATGCTCAGCCATCGAAACCTTTTAGCAAATGCGGATTCGATCCTCCGGGAGCTTCCAATTCGCCCAGACGACCGGGCGTTGGTCGTCCTTCCATTCTGTCATGCGTATGGCAATTCAATCCTTCAAACGCATATTCTGAGCGGCGCAACACTTCTTCTCGATCGCGGCCTGGCTTTTCCATCGTCTATTGTCGAATCGCTCCGCGACATGGAAGCCACGAGCTTCTCCGCGGTTCCTGAGGCCTACAGCATGCTTTTAAAATACGGACGTCTTGGAGAACGGCCGCTGCCGGCCTTGCGATACATGACCGTTGCGGGCGGAGAATTACGGCACGATCTGGCTGAAGAAATTGCGCGCCGTATCAGCCCAGCATCATTCTATGTAATGTATGGCCAGTCGGAAGCCACTGCGCGACTGTCGTCGTTGCCGCCTCAGCAACTCCATGCTCGTCGGGGATCGATTGGGATGCCAATCTCGGGCGTCGAACTTGCCGTTATGGATGAATCGAACCTCGAACTAGCCGCGAACGCCGTTGGTATGCTTTGCGCCCGGGGAAACAACGTGATGCTCGGTTACTGGCGCGACCCGGCCGCCACGGCCGACGCGATCAGTGCGGATGGATGGCTGCGAACCGGTGACTTGGCCCATCGCGACGAAGATGGTTTTTTCTTCTTGCACGGCCGGGCGAGCTTGCTGGTCAAGGTCCAAGGGCACCGTGTACACCCGGCAGAGATCGAAGGGCTGGTTGAAGCTGACTTCCCCCAGACCGCCGCTGTTGCTATTCCGACCGCGCGCGGTGACGAAACCAGATTCGTTCTGTTTCTTGCACCGCGAGATGATCGGCCAATCGACGTCGCAAAAATTCGAGCGACTTGCCAAAAAGAACTTCCTCCATATAAGCAGCCCGTACACTACGAGGTGATCGAACGATTCCCATTGACGTCGGGTTACAAGATTGATCGCGCGGCGTTGGCGCTCCTCGTCCCTGAGATTCCTGGTAAGCGTCGCGTTCAGCCAGGCGATATTTTGACGCAATCTCCATGAGCTCTGATCGAAAAGGACTGGAAGTGGACCTGATGCACTTTGTGCAGTCTCGGGGCACGCGTTATGCGCAAGCCACCTTACAAACAGATCTTTTGGAAACCGGCATGCTGGATTCTTTGTTGCTGATGGATTTGATTTTCCACATCGAAGAGGCTTATGCCGTGCGTTTTGACAGCGACCAGGTCAACCCCTCGAACTTTCGCACCATCGAGGATACTGTCAGCTTTGTGCTAAAGCAGAAGGCGTTGCCGCAAGCATAACGCCTAATTGCTTACATGTGCGCCACCGCCGGAGCTTAAAGAGTTATTTGAAGATGAAGTGGCCCCTGGTCGAGCGTCCAGTCCCCAACACGCAGATTCCGCTCTACAACCGGTTTTATCTCCACGCGTCACCGGCGAGCCAATTCGATCCTGTGATCGTATGGGGAACGGAAATTGACGCCGATGCCCTGCAGACCTTTCTCCACGAACGAAATCGTGGTGGACGCATCTTGCTTACTGCCGCTCACGCGTTGATACGCGCGACGGCTCTCGCCCTCGAGCAATGTCCGGAACTGAACGTTCGATTGGTTCGCCGGCGCATATATGCCTTTCGTAACATCAACATTCGAATGGCATTTGTTCACCGTCGGTATTCAGAAATAGATCTCATGCTGATCGAGCAGGCAAACCTCAAGAGTCTTGAACGAATTGCGCTAGAGATATGGCAGCGAATGCTTCAGGCAGCTCGCAATGAAGGGGGACGCGACCGCGATCTTGCAAGACTCCGTCGACTTCCTGCTTTCTGGTTTCGCCGAGTTGTGCGGCTATACGGCTTTTTGGATCGCCATTTGAGACTTCCGACGCTTGGCCGGCTGGATGGCACACGCGCCGGCTGTATGATGGTGAACGACCTGTCATTCCCTGGCGCGCCGCCGATGCGGGTCTACAAACCAACCCGATTTCCTGATAAATCGGATTCATTCAATCTGACGTTGGGGCCGGTAGAAAGCAAAGTGGTCACGCGCTCCGGCCAATTCGTGTCGGTCAATGTAATGCCGATATTCTTGCGGGCCGATCACCGCCTGGTCGATGCCCAACAGGTTGGCCGGTTCCTCGCTCTGATACGCGACTTCCTGAGCAATCCAGAACGCCTGGCAGGGGGACACTACGAACAGTCCGATATCGATCAAGTCGTCGCGGAAAAAGAAAAAAAATAATGGCCGCGAGAGTTTTGAGTCGCATGCCGACAGAAAAAGAACATGTTGCTCTCGTGTCGATCGCCGCTTCGGCAGCTCTGACGATCGCCAAGGCTTTCGTAGGCTTTGCGACCGGCTCGCTGGCAATCCTTTCGGAAGCCGGCCATTCTCTTATCGACTTCGGCGCCACGGTCATGACCTATGTCGCCGTGCGGATATCGGGCAAGCCGGCAGATGAAGAGCACCACTACGGTCACGGGAAGGTCGAAGCAGTTTCTGCACTCGCTGAAACTGCTTTGCTATTCCTACTGTCTGGCATTGTAATCTGGGAGGCCATCAACCGATTGCTTGCACAAGGTGGCCACGCGGTCGAGGCGACCATTTGGGCCTTCGGAGTCGTCCTAGCGTCAATCATCATTGATTTCTTCCGAGCCCGCGCGCTTTCGCATACCGCAGAAAAGACGTCGAGCCACGCTCTAGAGGCCGATGCGCTACATTTTTCGTCCGATCTTTGGTCCTCGCTTGCCGTTTTGATAGGGTTGGTCGGCGTACACTTCGGGTTCGCTTGGGCGGACTCTGTGGCTGCCCTGGTCGTAGCGATTTTGGTCTGTGTCGCCGGCTGGCGGCTGGGCAAGCGCACAATCGATACGCTCACGGATGTCGCACCCCCGGGTGCGGCTGCCAAGATTGCAGCCATTGCCGGACGTATCCCAGGAGTAGTCCGAGTTGAACAGGTTCGCGCGCGTGCCGTCGGCCAGCAGACGTTTATCGACCTTCAGCTGGCAGTCAGCCGTACCTTGCCGCTTGATCGTGTAAGCGCGCTGAAAGACCAGGTTGCGGCCGCGCTGCGCGAGCAAATTCCGGGCGCCGAACCGGTTGTTACAACGGATCCGGTAGCGCTCAATAACGAGACGATTCTCGACCGGATCATGGTCATTGCGCGCAACCGCGCGCTCGCCGTGCACCACGTTACGGTTCACGAGTTGCGAGACAAACTAGCGGTTTCGCTCGATCTCGAAGTAGACGGGAGACTTTCACTGCGCGCCGCGCATGAAATGGCCGACGGATTGGAGAGCGCCATCGCGGCCGAACTCGGCTCAAGCGTTGAGGTCGAAACGCACATCGAGCCGCTGCAACCACCGGACGCCTCCGGGCGCGAAGCACCGCCGGAGCGTGTCAAAGCGGTGAAAACGGCACTGTCCGAGCTTGCAGCACTGGGCCGTGACATTCGCGACGTGCACAACGTTCGTGTGCGCGAGACGGATGAGGGCGAGATCGTCAATTTTCACTGTCGCGTGGATCCGCAGTTGAGCGTCCAGGGCGCGCACGAAAATGTCGACGCACTCGAGCGCGCATTGAAACAGCGGTCGCCGACCATCAAGCGCGTAGTTGGGCATGCCGAGCCGATACGCTGACCGACCAATCAGGGAATAAGAACTGCGGCACCCCTCAGTCGGCCTTCACGCATGTCCGCCAAAGCGTCATTGGCTGTTGCAAGAGGATAGCCTCTGACTTGGCACTTAACGTTAGACTTTTGTGCAATGTCCAGAAACTCTCTCGCATCATTGCGCGTGAGATTCGCCACAGACATTATCGACCGCTCCTCCCATAGCAATGCGTAGCGAAACGGTGGAATATCTGACATATGAATTCCGCCGCAGACCACACGTCCGCCCTTCTTAACCGCTTTGAGTGCAATTGGAACTAGGCTGCCAACCGGTGCGAAGATTATTGCCGCGTCGAGCGGTTCAGGCGACGGTTGGTCGGAAGAACCTGCCCAGGCAGCTCCAAGTGAGCGCGCAAAATCTTGCGCTGCCTCGTCGCCTCTGCGGGTAAACGCAAGTACGCGACGGCCGAGTCGCGTCGCAACTTGGATCAGAATATGCGCTGCTGCGCCAAAACCATAGAGACCCAGCGTCTGCCCGTCGCCCGCCATCCGGTAGCTGCGCCAACCGATGAGTCCTGCGCAAAGCCACGGCGCAATTTGCGTGTCTTCACCATGCTCTCCCAGCGGAAAGCAAAAGCGCCCGTCGGCAACCGCGTGGGTCGCAAAACCTCCGTCCCTGGTATAACCGGTAAATACCGGGACATCGCAGAGGTTTTCCCGACCACTCTGACAATACGGGCAGACTCCGCACGTGGAACCTAGCCACGGAATGCCGACTCGTTCGCCTATCGCAAATTCGGGCTTTCCTGTTCCTAACGCAGACACCCGCCCAACAATTTCATGGCCGGGCACAAT
>DATLJR010000294.1:0-19478 GCA_035538755.1 Pseudolabrys sp. | reverse complement strand
AGGTTCTGGCCTTCTGCAAAGAGAATAAATCCAAAACGCTTCCGACCGCGATCAAGGCCAGCGCGAGCTAGCTGAAACTAGATTAATCGTGCCTATCGGAAGCGTTTAATCTTATCACCAAGCCCCTTGTCTCAGATTCGGATTTAACCCCGGTCCCACTAGAGGAGGCATGCTCGCAGCATGCGCGCTATTTGATCCGAGGGAACCGCCTTTCATTGGGCCTTGGCGACTTTGACTAATAGCTCTCTCGACCATTTATGCTGAGCATCCGCGTTAAGCCGCGGATGCCAGCTGGCCAAGACAGGCATCAGCAACCGGCAATTTTTGCGCGTCAGCAACCCGAAGGTTCACACGCGGATCGCGACACGCGCACACAGGCGCCGACGCGTTCGGCACTAGCGCAGCGATCGCCTAGGTTTTGACACTGCAGCGGTCGCCCGCTTCGCATCCGCGCATCGATCAACTGGAGCCTGCGCGTCACGCAGCATCATCCGCCTTCGTGCTCTGCTGCTTATCGGCGGCAAGAGCATCGAGGTCGACCAGCCGTGGATCGTCGGCGTCGGGCGGCGCTTGGAACTGCCCGCTACCATGAACCCGCATCAGGGTCTGCACGCGCCGGGTGTTTAGATAGTCGACGTGCTGGTGCCGCAGCGCGGCCAGCAACAACGTTTTTGGCAGCCTAACCTGCGCATAGGGCGGCGCCCTGCACAGCTCACCATTGTTTCGCCAAAGCAATGGATTGAGGCTGTAAACCAGTTGGTGTTCATTCTCTGACGGGCGCAGCGGCTCTGGCTCGGACGCTGTGCGGGACGCAATGTTCGTATTGCCCGCGCGCGTGCGTACTGCGGTGGATCGTATTTCCGCGCAAACCAAGTGCACCGCCGACAGAACCTCCCGACGCACCGCATCCACGTTAGCTGCGAACTGGGTTACCTGCGGCATTGGCGCGGCGCTTTGGGTGACAGCGGCCACCATTGCCGTTGCGCCGGCATCAAATCCCGGCACTGCTCGCTCGATTCCCGATACCATCTTCTCGAGTTCACCGGCCATAATGTCACGGTCGTGCTGCGCCTTGGAGTCGGCCAGTTCGCGTTCGATCGTGACGATCTGCTCGTCGAGTTGCGTCGTTGCCGCCCTTAGGGTCTTGGCGCGGTCCTCGGCCACACGCATGTCGGTCTCTGCTCGATCAAGCTCGGCGTCGGCGGCGCTGGCGATCGCCAGCCGTTCAGCCGCGTCCCGTCTTTCTCCAAGCGTCGCTTCGGCAGCCTTCAGCCGTTCGGCGAGGCTCTCCCGCGCCGCCTGCTTTTCCTTCAGCGCACTCTCGAAGCGTTCGACGGGGCTGAGTGCCCGCTTCCTGAAAAATGCCATATGGTCTCGCGAATCACGCCTCGACGAGCCATCGTACTGGAAAGGTATGGTTCGAATCGATAGGAATCTTGGGAACTTCACTGCAGCGAAAGCACAGGCGCGGATCATCCAAACCATGCTGCGTGCTCCGCGTATGTTGATGCGGCAGCGGCTCAATATCCCCGACAATGAAGATTGGGAAGGTCAAAACGAGAATGCCTACGCGGTATTGGATAGGCGACCACGGCGAAAGAAATCTAATGATCGTGTAGAACGAATCAGCGCCCAACTCAGAACCCAAACCGTTGAAATTCCTGGCTCAAGGTATCCCGCCCCTGGATACAATTCAGACTCTCGGGAAGAACCTTGCGGGGAACAGCGCGTTGCGGCTCAATCACGCAAGAGGTGTCAGTGATTTCGATCACGCACGCCACGCCATGTTGCGGGCGATGACGCCAGACCGTGTTGGCATCGACGTCCTTGACAATCGTCCTCCCCTTATAAGGGACATCGTATTGCGGCGGCAGATAATAGTCTTGATAGTTGGCGACTTTGTCGGTGTGCCGGTGGCGCAGGCTCGCAGCAAGAGCCAGAAGATTAAGGGCCAGCGACGCACCGAGCTTTCCTCTCCGCGATCCGCACGACTACGTCCATCCTTCTCAGTTTTGTAGAATCGTTTTTCCTAAACTCTACATCGCGCATAAAAAGCGAGACAACCATGCCGACCCACGGACTGAAGCGTGTTCTGGCCGCTCGACTTGACGAAATGGCGCAGAGCGGACGGCTCAAGGGCAGGGAAAGTGTGATTTGTGGGGTCGTGCCGAAGCGCGACGTCTACGGCCCGCGCTATCTCATTGAGGGTGAGGGAGACACCCCATTCCTGCGCATGAATTCCAACAGCTATCTCGGCATGGCGCTGCGCTCCGAGATCATCGATGCCGAGGAGAGGGCGGCCACCGCCTATGGCACTGGCCCCGGCGCGGTCCGCTTCATCAGCGGAACCTGGTCCCCACACGTCGCGTTGGAGCGGCGTCTGGCTGCCTTCCACCGCCGCTCGGGCGCCATGCTGTATTCGTCGGCCTATGCCACGATGATGGGCCTCGTCGCGCCCCTCGTGACCGACAAGACGGCGGTGATCAGCGATGAACTCAATCACAACTGCATCATCAATGCTATCGCGCTTGCGCGACCAGCGGAGAAGCACATCTACAAACATCTCGACATGGGCGAGCTCGAGCGAGCGCTTGGGCTCGCGGCGAAGACGTGCAGCCGTGCGATCATCGTGACCGACGGCATCTTCAGCATGCGCGGCGATCATGCCCCGCTCGATCGAATCATGACGCTGGCGCGGTCCTACGACGCCAGCTTCGCGGGAAATGCCATCTTGGTGGTCGACGACTCGCACGGAGTCGGTGCTTTTGGCACGACGGGGCGCGGCACCGAGGAGTACACCAATGCGCCACAGGCCGATCTGCTAGTGGCCACGCTGGGCAAAGCGTTCGGCGTCAACGGCGGGTATGTCGTGGCGGACGACATCATCATCCGGTATATGCGCGAAACCTCTCCTTTCTACATCTATTCCAACCCGATCACGCCGGCGGAAGCGGCTGCTGCCGTTAAAGCGATCGATGCCGTGGACAGCCCATCCGGAGCGGCCCTGCTCCGGCATCTTCGCTTGATGATTACGCGTTTCAAGGCTGGGCTCATTAGGCTCGGCTTCGAAACCCTGCCCGGCGAGCACCCGGTCGTGCCTTTGCTGCTGCGCGACACGGCACGCACCATGGCACTGGTTGCTCATTTGCGCCGTAACTACATCCTCGCCACCGGTTTGACCTACCCCGTGGTGCCGAAGGGCGATGAGGAAATTCGTTTCCAGATCAGTGCCGACCATACGCCGGATGACATCGATACAGCACTCGCTGCGCTCGGGCACTTTGTCGGCTAACGACGATGTCTTCAAATTTTGGAATGACCAGCAAAATCAACGATCGCAACGAAACCTGTCCTGGCACTTCGCTCAAAACAACTACAGTTAGTACCTGCTAACGGTATTTGCCCCGGAGTTGCCGATATCCACCGATATGTCCACGACATATTGAAATAGCGAGTCCGTGCATGAGTCGTCGTAAAAAAGGCCTCATGAGGAAGAGGTATGAGCTCTCGCAGCGCATTGTGATCTGCGGTGGCGGCGCGATCGGCGCCGCGGTCGCCTTTTTCACAAGCCGACGGGGCGCGCGGCCGGTCCTTATAGAACGTCACGAGGTTGCTGGCGCGGCCTCCGGCAAATCAGGAGGCTTCCTGGCGCTCGACTGGTGCCGCGGCACTCCGATCGATCAATTGGCGCAGCGAAGCTTCGAGGTCCATGCCGAACTTTCTTCCGAGCTCGGCAATCGTTGGGGATATCGGCGTCTGACGACCTACGCCGGCTACGCCGAGCACGATGCCGGGCTCATTCCGGGTCGACGACCGTGGCTCTCGGAAGGGGTCGCCATCACGAGTCGACTCGGCTCAGTCGAGTCAACGGCGCTGGTCGAGCCTTGTATGTTCACGAGAGGTTTGATGCGCGCGGCCGAGATGCAAGGCGCGGAGCTGCGGCGCGGCACGGTCGTCGACGTAGCGCGCCGTTCGAACGGAGTAGTGCGCGGCGTCGCGCTCGCGGGCGGCGAGATCGTCGAAGGCGATGCCGTCGTCATCGCGATGGGGCCTTGGTCGATGCTGGCTGCGCGCTGGCTGCCGCTGCCGGCAGTGCTGGGCTACAAGGGCCATAGTCTGGTGTTTGAAACCGGCGGGAGCATTCCCGCCGAGGCACTGTTCCTTGAGTACCGCGAGGCGGGCGGCGAAATACTGACCCCTGAGTTATTTCCGCGCGCTGATGGCACCACCTACGTGTGTGCGATCTCGAGTACTGGGCCGGTGCCAGTCGATCCCGCTGATGTTGCACCTGACGAGGGCGCGCATGCGCGGCTCGAAGCGCTGTGTCGCAATATTTCGCCGGCGCTTGCCGCGGCGCCGATCAAAGCGCGGCAGGCGTGCTTCCGACCGGTCACCGAAGACGGGCTTCCGCTCATCGGTGCGGTTCCGGGTGTTAATGGGGCCTATGTGGCGACTGGCCATAGTGTCTGGGGCATGCTCAACGCGCCCGCAACCGGCGAGGCGATGAGCGAACTGATCCTCGACGGTGCAACACATCACGTCGACTTAGCGCCATTCGCACCCGGACGCTTGCCGCCCCTTGACTCAGGGAGTTCGTGACTTTCCCGCAAATGGTCATTGGGCGCTGGCTTCAGCATCTCAAGCCAGCCAACGGGGAAAGTCCTCCGGTTGCAACAGCACCGGCATACGGTCATGTACCTTGCCCGCCAGCGCGTTGGCGTTCGTAACAATCATGGTACAACTGAGCACATTCATGCCTGTTTCCATATCCTTCCACTCCATCCCATAGACCGGCCATGGTCAGCGGTGCGCCATCGCGCGCCGTATAATAATAAGGTTGCCGGTAGGTGTTTTTAGCCACTCATAATAACCGGACGCCGGTATCAAGCAGCGGTTGCGCCGGAATGCGCCACGAAACATTGCGTTTCACTGCAAATGTCGCGCTCAAATTACGCAGTTCACGGGTACCGCCAACCGATAGATCGCAACAATTTCGCGCCACTCAGCCGATTGGTGAAGCGCTCGCATATTTGCTTTCCTAATTTGAAAATTCCCCAACCGTAAGCTGGAAATAATTCGCTTACGAGTTGGACTTCGCCCAGCGAATGTCACAATTCATTGCAGGAATGACGGCCCCGATCTTCGGGGACTTTGGGGACGGTGAGACCGGGGCCGCGCTCTCTTTGGGGAGAAGAGCGGCCCCGACTTTTACATCCCATCATCATTCTGAACAAATGAACAATCACTTACGATCTTGCGATTTCGCCGGGAACCCAGCAACTAAGACTCGGATCACCACTCCTCTTTGAAATATTCATTTTCGTCATTTCTGCGTCTTAGAACGTCCCATCAATTGCCCGAGTAGCGGCAGGCGGCGGCGCCTTTACGATCTTTAACGTCATGAGGTCTCCAATTTTTTCAGAGCGGCCGGCCACGAAAATCGCAGCCCGATTATCGGAGGAATCATGCCAAAGCTCGATGGCATTTTGGAAACGGCAATCCACACAACGGACATGCCGCGTTCTCGTGCTTTCTACGAAGGCGTGCTCGGGTTGACGCCGATCCATAGCGATGAGCGGTTATCCGCTTACGCGGTGGCCGGACGCGATGTCCTATTAGTCTTTCGCAAGGGCGCCACGGCGAAGACCGTTACTCTTCCCGGCGGCACCATTCCCGGCCATGGCGGTGATGGCGCTTTGCATGTGGCATTCGCGATTGCAAAGGACGAACTCGACCGTTGGGAGGCATATCTCGCTCGGCGTGGGATCGAGATAGAAGGACGAAATGATTGGGAACGCGGCGGCCGCAGTATCTATTTCCGTGATCCTGACGGGCATCTATTAGAACTGGCTACGCCGGGTTTGTGGTCGGTGTACTAGGTGAGGCTTTGATTGCTGAGTGGTCCGAAATCTTCCTTCGCTCATTTTGTGTAAACCAAAGAGCTCCTGTGGAGGGCCTACCACGCAAGTTCTTAGTGCTGTGCGGTTTGGGGTCATAGCTGTTTACGTTGGTGAGTATTGGGGGCTGCGGCACCGCGACCAGCGTGGCCGCTACCAATTTGGACGCTCAAAACTGTCAAAGTTCAGTCGCGGACTATCGCAACTGTCTGGCTGCTCACCCAAACGACCCAAAAGTTTGCGAAGGAAGGCGCCTCATCATGGAGACCAACCAATTAAACATGATGACGAGGCCGGTCAGCGACATATGGGCAAAAAGACCCTGGTCGCGATCCGCGACCCTTGCTTAAACTCGGCTGTTCTGTATGGCCCGAGAAGTTAGGGTCCCGAGCGTCTTGTAGCCCAACCGGAACCTTCGTTCCTTAGCGGTAGGCAATTTGCTCAAAGCAACAGCAGCGATGCAGGGAAACGCAACAACACCAGCCATTTCGTGCACATAAGCAAAAGCGTTGCTCCCACAATTTGTGCAGTAGTCCGGCGGCTGCATTGGACCAGCCAAATCTTGAAAGCCATCCCCGCAGGAGGTTATTTTTTTTCGTCTGCGATCATCGTCAGAATGTGCCGACCTTGCGCGTTCAAGTTTTCAATATCGCGTCGCGACTTTGCGCTCCGCCGACCCAAAAATGCCCACACGACGTAGCTAGCGGCTAAACAAAGCACTAGTGCAGCGACAATTTCGTCGGCGCGGTCAAACATCTTTTTGAGTCCACTTCGCTTGTGGCGATTGCCGTAGCAGAAGCATCTAGTCCAGAAAAATCACGGTAGTGTTACTGCGATTGTTGGCAAACCGACAGGCACTGGCAACTAATTACCACTACTATGTCGGGAAACCGACCGACGATATTTGACTTCAATACCATTCAACATCAAAAAAACTGAACAGGCGTCAGCGACTAAGAGATGGTCGCGCTCACGCCTGTACGAGTACGGGGTGCTTATGCCGCAGCCAAACAACTTCGATCCGTCGCCCACGCCGCCAATTGGGCCGCGCGGCCGCCCCGTGTGCGGACAGTTGATGTTTCTTTCGCTGATCGAACCGACATACTAGCATGCCTACGACGTGCGCACGTGTGAGTGCATGTCGTGCGCCTACCCCGAGATTGCGAAGATCAACTTCTACGAGGATCAGCAAGTCCCAACATGAGGGTCTATTGGAAATCGTATTTTGGGCAGTCGTCGCAATCGTCGCGCTTGCGGTTGGTTACGTCTGCGCTCTGAACCTTCGGCCGCGGAAAGCGGCGCTTGGACACGATCCTGCTAGGTTCGACGCAGCACCCCAAACGAAAGAGCACGGGGTCGATTTGCAGGCGCGAAGAAAAACCTATGACGACGTAACTTAAACGGGCTTCTCGGGCCCGCGTATCAACCGCCCTTGTCGAACAAACTCCGTCACGTCCAACCGCTCGGCCGAGAGCGTGATCTTGTATTTGACAGCCCAACTTGGACCAGCGATTGAATCAGTCCGTACCCGTTCTTCTATTCCCCGATAAAGGCCGGACGGCAGCGTTAGCCCCGCAGTAAGTTTGACGTCCTGCGGCGCCTGCAAGCTAACGGCTCTGGTTTCTATGAGTTGCACGGGTCACGCCCCTGCTGACTGGCGGAGACTAGCACAAAAACTGAGTTGCTGTCCGCCGCATAATAATCTGTCGAAGGATTGACGCCCCCTGCGCTATGGAGGCCTCAACTTTTGTCACCGCTTCGGCTCAGTGAATTTGGCCGTTTCTAAGCCTCGTCGTCTGAAATTTTACGATGACCCTGCGCGGACTCGGTTCTTTGCTAACCGGGCACGACACCGCTCGTTAATCAGTGATGTGACGGGTTATCTAAAATCACCAAAAACATTCCACAACTCAACCAGCGCAGAGCTGGCTTGCAGCTAACAGGGACGTCCCTTTCAGTTCCCCGACATCGTGCGCGCCCGTGTGAAGTCGCAATAAGCGAAGCTCAATCCTGCGATCGAACCACGGAAGCTTTCGGCAGCCGTCCGCTCCAAATAAAAGCATGGCTGGATTGGGCCGCCGGGCAGTGACGCGCAGACTCGTTCGCCCTCGACCCGCAATGTACCGAGCGGCATCGTGCCATAGCGCATTGGTCCCGTGCCTCGAGATTGGATCGATCCATCTACCGAACCGTCGGCATGGACACGGGCCATTCCGCGCGTTCCATCAAAACATGCGTAGCTAAACAGCCTTTCAATGACGAATTGGCGTGCCTCGCTTGCGGACATTTCACCCGCAATCGCCGGCAAAGCGGTCGTTAGCCCGGCGACTAACGCAACGACACGAAGCATGGCTGTACCTCCGGTTACTCCCGCCAGCCAAGCTTAAAACACAGCGCTAACCGGTATGTTCCGCATATGGTACGGTATTCACCTTGACCTTGAAGCTCAGAAATGACCACCACCGCCGACATTTCGGTTCTTTATAAAGAGTTCACCGAAGCACTGACCGAGGTCCTTGCGGAAAACTCGGTGGGTCCCGCTCGGCGCGGACGGCTTGCCCGGGCTCGCGCTGCCGTCAAAAAGCATCCCAAATATTCCGAGCACGAGTATTTTGTTGCAGTCGAGACTGCGTTCCAGAAATGGGAAGCCATCCAAAACGTGGGGCGTTAGAACAAGCTTCGGGGCTGGGTACAGCGCGGGATGAGGGCAGGTACGGAGTCAGTTAAGTGAAAGAGCCGCGCGTTGGGCGCGGTTCTTCCAACTGTCCACCACCACCACCACCACCACCACCACGATGGTACTGGGCTATTGGGCCTAGGACGGTCACTCGCCAAAAACGCCGACGTTTTGCCTCAGTTCCGCGTCGTAGGCCGCTCGTGCACCCGCAGACTGTGGATATGTCAACCGCTGTGTCAAATTTAATTGGCCGCAAAATACCTCGTATTTATAGAGTCTGCTCTCCGTCAAGGAGCGTCCATCATTCCCGACATTTTGGAACATCGCCGAATAAAAGAATTGGAAAAGCGAGTTGCTGACCTCGAGCACCTAGTCGGTTGGGTTATTGGATTACTGATCGACTTTGTTGCGGTCGTCATCGCCATCGGAGCTGCAATTTTTGTCGCTGGCGACTATCGTCTGAGTGCGGTGGATGGCTCGGTAGTCCTTGCGTTTATGGTCACTATGCTCGCGTTAAATTTCATTTTTCGGAAGGTTGCCAGCTGGTGTTTCGACGGCCGATAGGTAGACGCCAGACTGCTTGGGATTTTGCAACCGCGTGATACCCCTACCCGTTGGGGACGCCTCAGCGACACATGGTTCGGGCCAAGGCCATCACCATCGCCTTGGCCCTTTCTCTGTTTAAATTGGCGGATGCCGCGCCACACAGAGTGACGGAGGCGCTCGCGCGCACGCGTTTGGGGACAGACGGCTAAAAAGTTCTTGTGCTTGCTGCATCGCTACCGGTCGCGCGTAACGCGTTACGTCAGCGACATGCCAACAGACCGCTTCAGTCTTCCCCCTGACATTTGCCGGGAAGATAGTTCGTTGGAAGTGCTTGATTTTAATGGCGCGCCACCGGATCAGCGTCTAGCCACGAAACGGCCGATCAGCCTTCAGCGTAGGCCTTAAGCCAGCCAAGTATCTGCGGCCAGCCTTGATGGCGGGCGCGTGAGGCTTCGGTGGCGAAGCCCGAATGAGTCAAGCGAACCGTGGTCGAGCCGTTCTGTTCATGAAGATCGAATCGCACCAGCGTCTCGGTGGCCTCCTCGTCCCAGGACGGGAGCCAGGTGAACGCAAGCACATGCGGACGTTCGATGATCCGATAGACGCCTTCGACTCTGAACGGTCTTCCCATTCCCTTGCCGCTCATCAGCCAACGACCGCCAGGCCGCAGATCGGATTCCGCATTCGTGGTTTGGAAGCGGCCCTCTTGGCCCCACCACTTCATCCTCTGCGTCGGATCGACCAACGCCTCGAAAACCCGAGCGGCGGGAGCCTTAATTACGATTTCTTGAACGATCGTGTCGACTGAACGTGTTGTGGTACTCATTGGTCCTCCTCGACATAACGTTTGAGCCTCTGCAGACTCTGCGCCCAGAACTCCTGATAATCCCGCAGCCAATCATCGATGACGCGCAACGGTTTAGCGTTCAACTGACAGATCCGTGCTGTGCCTTCGTTTTTGGTCACGACCAAACCGACGCGCCGCAGCAAGCGAAGATGTTTTGAGATCGCAGGACGGCTGGTACGAAAATTACCGGCGAGTTCGTTCACCGTATGCTTGCGACGGCGCAAGAGGCCGAGGATTTCGCGGCGAGTCGGATCGGCGATGGCCCGAAATACTGCCTCGCGCTGCTTTGGTTTCAGGAGGGTCATATCAACGAGTCTTACGTAACCATACGGTTACTAATTGGTAACCGAACGGTTACGCAGAGTCAATCATTGAGAAGATCTGCAGCAGCGCAAAACGGCATGTCCGCTTTACCCCTGAAAGCGGACATGTGCGGTGCGACACCGCCAGCGCGTCAGGGTGATGCGGCAATCAGTTGCGGTTTATTCGCTTGCGTAGCCTGCCTCTAGCTTCGGCCTTTAGCCTTTTTCGCTTTGGCACGCGGCCCTCGCCTTTTCGGTCGTCGAGGCCCTCGCTTTTTCTTTCCAGGCGCGGGCTTCGGCGGCACCTCCTCGCGCCATTCATTGATTAGTTGCCGCCCTGTGCCGTCATATTTATTGAGGTCGAGACTACCGTTGCTGTCACCGGGAATGCCGTCGCATTTACCATTCTCTGTATATTGCCAGAGCCACCATTGCGGGAATGTCGCTTTTGGCCAGCTTGGCGTGCCTGATGTGTATTGCGCCAGCCAGAGTCGATACTGCGACAGTTCAGAATCGCGCCTGTCGTCAAGCTGTTCTTTCAATACATGACCGGAATAGACGATCGGTCTTTTACCGGTCAGCCGTTTCAATTCGCGCAGGAAGGTTTTCAGATCATCGAGCGAAACGCCTTCATCTTCGTGATCGGCGGCATAGAGATCGAGATTCTTTCCTACTTCGCTGACAAAATATTGTGCCTGATCTTTCATGTTGCCGGGCCGCAGGAAATGATATGCGCCCCAGAGCAGGCCAGCAACGAGCGCATCCCTTTTGCGTTGGTTATAAGTCGGATCGAAATAGTTATTCGATTCGGTTGCCTTGTGGATGATGCCGACCACGCCATCATCTTTTGCATCTTCAAAACTATCGACTTTATCCCAGTGCGAAAGATCGACCACTGCCTTGTCAAGCATGATTGCCTCTTTCCACCGCTGAGTCGATCTGGTGACGGGCACGCAGTGTCCGCTTTACCCCCCGAAAGCGGACATTCAAAGGCTCGGCAATAGACATTTGCGGCGCAATAGTCCTTGTCCGCTTTACCCCCGAAAGCAGACATGTACAGTGCACCAGCGCATGTCCGCTAATGGCCAGTACATTCGTGGCCGCAATTGCGATGTCAGCTGACCAAAGTGGTTGACCAAGCGAAATGCGCTTGAAAGTAAAAGTCTACATATGTAGACTATAGCCATGCCTCGTCGCCCCCACTCCTCGGTTCAGGCAGCCAAGCTGTTCGCCGCGCTCGCCGCCCGTCCGCACGCGTGGCAGCATGGCTACGACCTCTTGCGACAGACGGGTCTTGCGTCAGGCACGCTTTATCCGCTGCTGATGCGTCTTCATGAGGCCGGTTATCTCAGGGCGCGGTGGGAAGAGCCCGTGATGCCGGCGCGCACGCCGCGTCATTCGTACCGGCTGACCGCCTCCGGTGCCGCGTTTGCCCGCGCGTTGCTTGCCGGGCGGGAGATGCATTCGCGGCACGGACTTCGGGAGAAGCTAGCGTGAGTGGGCTGCGCCGCCTGATCGCTTCCTCGCTGATGGACCTGTGCGCAGCCGTGCTGCCGACCGTGAAGGACGAGTGGCTGCGCGCGATGCGGGCCGAAGCTGCGCACATCGGGGACCAACACGCCATGGTCTTCGCGGCGGGCTGCCTACTCGCCTGTTTCAAGGAAAGGTTGAGATACATGTCCAAGATCCCGGCTGCCGCGCGTTATGGAATGGTCGCGGGGATGGTCTTGTGTGCAGTCTTTGCCGCGCGGTCAGCGATGCACATGAGGGGTGAGCAGGAACTGACAGCAGCGATTTTCGGAGGCGTCGCGGCGAGCTATGCCCTCGCGGCAATGTGGTCCATCCTGAAAGGCGGGCGGGGCCTCATTGAAGCCGCGCTGACCCTTTTGGCATTGAACCTTGCGGCGGCCGTTTGGCTGTTCAGCGGCAATGCGACCGAAATTTCGGCGTTCAATGGGCAATTGATTTCGGCCGTTGCATTTGAAGGTGTGGTGATCTGGGTAGTGGTGCTGGGCTTCAGTTTCCTGTTCGCCCGAATACCGCGCCTTCCTGCCAGGCCGAACAATTCTCGGACGAGCCAAGACAAACCGACTTTCGGCTGAAAGTCAGTGCGACCGTTTTTTAACGCTTGCCTTTGTTCGGGCGACCTCGTGGGTGTACGTCGCTTCCCAGAAAGTGCCCCCGACTGCATCACAAGGTCAGAAAGCATAAAAAATTGTGCAGCGTGTCCGCTTTGGGTCAAAAGCAGACATGTGCAGTGCAAAACGGCATGTCCGCTTTACCCCCGAAAGCGACATCAAATGCGACGTAGTGGAATGTCCGCTTTGGGCCAATTGCGGACTAGTGCAGCAGAAGCCGCGCTTTTATTCGATCACCTGGTCGGCCGCGACGAGCAGGCCAGCCGGCACTGTCAACCCAAGCGCCTTGGCCGTCTTGACGTTGAGGGCTGTTACGAACTTGGTCGCCGCCTGCACCGGAAGATCGGCGGGTTTGGCACCTCTCAGAATACGATCGACGTAATACGCGACTTTTCCAAATTCGTTGACCCAGTCAACTGCATAGGACATGAGTCCGCCAGCGGTAACAAAAAATGTATTCCAGTATACCGCCGGAAGGCGGTACTTGGCTGTGAGCGAGATGATGAGATCGCGATGGGAATTGGTTGTGCTGTCCCCCACCACCACTAGGCCTGCCTTCGGCGACGTATGCGCGAACCGCGCAATGGCGTGTTCAATGTCCGTAGCATCATCCTTGATTGGGACGAGTCCAACCTCGACACCAAGAGACGGCGCCGCATCCTTAGCTCCCTGCAAGTAGACAGCGTAATAAGGAGCCGTTGCGGGGTTAACGAGGAAGGCCGCATGTGTTAGCTGCGGCTGAATCTCCTTTAGCATGCTTAGATATTTACTGCTGACGCTTGCTTCGTACATCGTTAAGCCGGTGAGATTAGCCTCTGGATGCGCCAAGCTGCGGACAAAACCCTGCGTGATCGCGTCGGCGATACCAAGGAACACAACTGGAGAACCGTGTGTGTCTCCCGCTGAAAGGCAGCGGCCACCGGAGTTGAAAATGCAAGGATCACGTCCGGTTCCAGAGCGAGTAGCTCCTTCGCGAGCTGCTCGGCGCGGCTGCCCGCCGGCGCGAAGCGATAGTCGAAATGGACGTTGCGGCTCTCCGACCATCCTAGCCGCTCAAGCCCCTCCCGGAAGGCTTCAAGCCATTTTTTCAATTCCGGGTCACCCTCAGAGAGAGCTATCACGATGCCAATCCGGCGCATCTGCTGCGCGCGCGCCACAAGCGGCCACGTAGCTGCTGCGCCACCCACAAGTGTTATGAATTCGCGCCGCCTCATCTTCGCCCCGAGGCTAAGGACACGGTATCGTACCGATTTACATCAGCGTCAGCGTATAAAATCGCAGTTAAGTAGCCAGCCTCCGTCCGCTTTGCACCCAAAAGCGGACGTGTGTGGTGCACTAGCCCATGTCCGCTTTGGGCCATAAGCGGACATGCGCTCACTCAATCACTTCGTCTGCACGCCCGATTAGAGTGTTAGGCACGTTGAGGCCGAGCGCTTTAGCGGTTCTGAGATTGATGACCAGCCGGACCTTTACCGACTGCTGGACGGGCAAATCGGTTGGCTTCGCACCCTGGAGAATTTTGCCGGTATAGACGCCAACCAGACGCCATCCATCGGCGAGGTCGGTTCCGTAGCTCATCAGACCTCCGGCTGCCGGAAAATTACGCCATTGATAGATCGCCGGGATCGCATAGCGGGCGGCGAGCGCGACGATCTTGTCAGGCCGGGCGTTGAAGAGCGGATCACCTTGAACCAACAGCGCCTCTGCTTTCTGTTGGACCAAAGCTGCGAATGCACTATCGAGATCGCTATCATTGCTTGCACTGAGGATGAGTATTTGCTGCCCCGTTGTGCCAGCAGCGGTTTGGATGTTGCGCGTATCTGATTTTGTGATCGGATTTTTCGGGTTGGTGAGGAAAGCGACCAGCGTCGCTTTCGGCGCCAACTCACGCAGCAGCTGGAGCTGCTTCGGGGCCAGCGTGTTGTTAAGCAAGGCCACTCCGGTGAGATTGCCATCTGGTCGGTTGAGGCTGTTGACCAACCCGAGTTGAACTGGGTCGGAACCGGTGAGAAAGATGATCGGAATTTTCGTAGTTGCCGCCTTGGCCGCCTGCACCGCGGGATTGCCCGTCGCAGCGATGGCAGCCACTTGGTGAGCGACGAGATCGGCCGCCAGCATCGGCAGACGGCCGTACTGATCCTCCGCCCAGTGGAATTCGATGATCACATTCCGGTTTTCGACGAAACCGGTTTCGCTCAGGCCCGCCCGGAATGCAACGACGAGATCAGCAGAATCATCAGGCGATCTGCTGCCGAGAAATCCAACGACCGGCATCGCCGCTTGCTGCGCACGTGCCGCGAACGGCCGAGCCGCTACTGCTGAACCAACGATTCCTTTGATGAACTCACGCCGCCTCATCGTTGCCCCGAGGCTAAGGACACGGGATCGTACCGGTTTACATCAGCGTCAACGCATAAAATCGCCGTTAAGGGATCAGTCCATGTCCGGTTTGGGTCATAAGCGGCCGTGATGTGCGCGTCAGCGGAGGCGACGGGCGCTAGCAACACTAATGGCGAAATCCTGTGGCTTCCGGGGACGCATTTCTGCGCGGCGGCGGCGACATCTTGTGATTGATGTTTCGCTGGACTGCTTGCGCTTTTTCAATGTTCTGGGCCAACTGTTCTTGCCTGGCAGCGAGCTGCTCATGCGCATCGGCAAGACGCTCTTGCTTGGCAGCAAGGTCCTCTACACTGCGCCGAAGAACGACGAGATCTCGTGCCATGCCCTCGAGCTGCTGCACCAATTCCGCAGACGGTGCGGGCGCGGTGAACGCTGGTGCAGTCTGAGTGGCAGACGCTATTTGCGGTGGCGCATCCTGCAACGACGATTGACGGACAGGCGTAACGCCAGAGTGCTTTTCGGCAACGGCGACCTCGTTCGGCGAGTTCGCGGTCGAGACACGCTGAGATTGCCAGACCAACGCCACTGCGACGCCGATCAAAGCCGTTATGAAAAAACCAGCCAGAGTGGGGAATGTTCGCCTGTCAAATGATGACCTATGGCTCGCAAACCAATCGCGGCCCTCTATGAAAAAGCTAGTCAGAGTCGCGAACAGCCTGCCAAATGACGGCCTACTATAGCTCGCCAACCAATCGCGAGCCGTTATGAAAAAGTTAGCCAGAGCGGCGGGTGTTAGCCTACCAAATGACGGTCTATAGCTCGCCAACCAATTGCAGGCCGCCATGAAAAAGCTAACTAGAGTGAGGATTCTTCGCCTGCCAAATGACGGAGTGTCGCTCGCCAAGTGATCGTGAAGAGATACGCGGATCGATGGCTCTACTAGCTGTAGCCCAGCCGAAAGGTTAGATCCGTCCTGAACCTTGATGCCCTGATCGGATGAATCGCGTCTGCTGACGACTGCGACCTCGTGCGCCAGCGCCTCGAGCTGCCTCATTAGCTCAAAAGATTCTGCGGACGGCACCGGTGTGGTCGGATCGACAGGCGCTAGTTGCGGTGCTGCATCTGGTGAAGGCGCGCTCAGGTCGCCAGGGTTGAGACGAATGATCCGCTCCGCGGTCGAGAAGCGACGCTGATCGTTTGGAGATGGACTCTGAGAGGAATCCATTGACTCAAACTCACATGACAGTCGGTTTTGCTCGGCTGTTCCCGCCTTGCTTTCGTTACCCTATCGTATTGCCCTCTAGGCCAGCGGTACTACTCGACCGTCGTTCGACCTTTGGGCGTGGCCGGTTTCGTGGAGGCCTTTGCTAAACGCGGCCACATAACGCGCGGCAGGATCGGGCTGTCGTCTCGAATCCGGCTTCGGTCTCTAATTAGCTTCGATGTCCGCTTTGGGTCAAAAGCGGACATGTGCGGCGCACAAGCTCATGTCCGCTTTACCCCCGAAAGCGACATCAAATGCGACATATGGAGTGTCCGCTAAAGGCAGTCAGTCACGCTGAGTATTCCAGCGCGAATGTTCAGCGAAAATGGCAGATTGCGCCCCGACGCACATCACCGCTCTCATCGGGCGTTTTTCGCGAGGTATCGCCGCACGATCGACTCGGCGACAAGCGCCGGCCGGTCCTGCCCCTCGATCTCGACTGTGATGTTGCAAGTCAACTGCAGGCCGCCGTCGACCTCATCCACCTTCGTCAGCAGGAAACGACCGCGTAGTCGGCTCCCGCTGCGCACAGGCGAGGTGAAACGAATCTTGTTAAGCCCGTAGTTCAAGCCCCGGTCGCAGAACGGGAACGCGTGCTGCAGGTAGGGTTCGTAGAAACCACCGAGCAGCGACAGCGTCAGGAAGCCGTGTGCGATCGTGCCGCCGTACGGCGACGCTTTCGCGCGTTCGACATCGACATGGATCCACTGAAAGTCGCCGGTCGCCTCAGCGAACTTGTCGATGCGCTGCTGGTCGACCGTTACCCAGTCGGTCACGCAGACCTCCTTACCGACGGCGGTGCGCACCTCGCTCGGTTTTTCGAAACGGATGGCCTTTTCCATCTATCGGCTCCTTGGCGGATTCGTGCTCATTGAGGCAGCCAGTCTGGGTCACAAACAGGCATTTCGGGCTGGGACAGCAGTGTCCGCTCTACCCCAGGAGGGGACATTCGCGGTGCAAAATGACATGTCCATTCGCGATGCAGGACAGCAGCAACGCGCGGCAGGATAACCCTGATAACCCTGATCTCGGTGAACTCGCGTACCGTCGCCTGGCAGCGGAATTAACGCTGACTCAATCTGCGCCTGCCCAGACGGGAACAACAGGTCTTGGCACGTGTTATAATAATGTTACGCATGAGTATGCGCAATCGCACCTCTTGAAGGAACACCTCCCATGACACGCAGGATCGTCAAAGCGCTCGTCGCGACAGTTTCGCTCGCCGCGCTCGTTCTCGGAACTGGCCCGAGCATGGCGCATGGTCATGGTGGCGGTGGCGGCCGTGGCGGTGGTGGCGGTCACTTCGGAGGTGGCGGAGCGCATTTTGGTGGTGCGCATTTTGGCGGTGCGCATTTTGGTGGTGCGCATTTTGGTCGTGCGCATTTTGGTGGTGCGCATTTTGGTCGTACGCATTTCGGTGGCCGCAATTTCAGCCGCATGTCGCGCGGCAACTTCGCTCACGTCAACGCCGCGCACCGAGCAGGCGCGGCCGCACTGGGCAGCCGGGCCGCCTGGAATCATGGTGCCTGGAACCAAGGGAATTGGAATCACGGCTGGAACCACTGGGGAAACAACTGGAGGGGCGGCTGGATCGGTGGATGCTGCGGCGGCTGGTGGTTCGGTGGACCCGTGTTCTGGCCCTTCTTCGCCGGCGACCTTCTTGCCTTTACATTTTGGCCTTGGGGCTTCTACGACCCGTTCTGGGCTTACGGACCCTGGTTCGTGTGGGATGCGATGTTCTGGCCCGGTCCCCAGTACACCTACGGCCCGTATGGTGATGTTTACGGCGGGTATGCCTATGGCCCGGCACGAACGCGCGTCGCTGCCCGGCACGCCACTCCTGAAACGAGCGGCTCTGTACCCGACAGCGCAGACCTGGCGCAATCCTGCGGCGGCCTCGCACCCGGCGTGACCGATCTTCCGATCGACAAAATCCAGCAATCCCTTCAACTCAATGAGGACCAACTCAGGTCGCTCAATGCGCTGAAGGCGGCTTCATCACAGGCGGGCGATGTTCTCAAAGCGTCCTGTTCAGGCGAAATTTCCATGACGCCACTGGGACGCCTCGACACCGTGCAAAAGCGGGTGGACGGCATGGTGCAGGCATGGGGTGTCATGCGCACACCGCTCGATGATTTCTACAATTCGCTCAGTGACGAGCAAAGGCAACGCTTCGCGGCACTCGGGCCGACTTCAGGCGTGCGTTCGAATCGCCGCGGACCTGCTCCGGGCGACAATTTGGCTGCACTGTGCAACAGCCGCTCGGAAAGTTTCACGCAACTTCCCGTGCAACGTGTTGAACAGGCCGTGATGCCTACGCAACAGCAGCAAGGCGCACTGGAAAAACTAAAAACGGCCTCAACGGAGGCCGCCAATCAGTTGCAGGCATCCTGCCCTGCCCAGTCACCGCAGACACCACTTGACAGATTTGACGCTGTTGGAAAGCGTCTCGATGCGATGGCAGCCGCCGTTAAAACGGTACGCCCTGCCCTCGCCGACTTCTATTCCTCTTTAACCGATGAGCAGAAAGCCCGATTCAACACCTTGGGTCCGCCGCAGAACGCAAATCCCCGTCAGGGCTGACGGAGACATTCCATCGGGCGTAGTGGCAGAGACTGTTATTCGATCAAGTCGTCGGCGCGAGACAGCAGTGCTTGTGGCACTGACAGGCCGAGCGCCTTGGCGGTCTTAAGATTGATGACCAGCTCATACTTCGTCGGCGCCTGAACCGGAAGGTCGGCAGGCTTCTCGCCCTTGAGGATGCGATCAACATAGCGCGCCGCCCCACGGTACTGTTCTTCGATATCAGGCCCATAAGAGATTAAGCCGCCGCTCGTCACAAAGTAGCGTCGGTAGTAGACCGCCGGAAGTTTGTGCCGTGCCGCAAGCGCGACGACAAGGTTTTGGTGGAACACTGCGAGCGGGCTTCCCGTCAAGATCAAACCGCCATTTGGGGAGCTCGCAAATCTCGTGATGTCCTGCTCAATCTGCGCAGCATCACGCATGTTCATCGCGCTCACATCCACTCCGATCGAGGGCGCTGCCGATTGGATCACCGCGAATTGGCCGGTTCCAGCAGGGAGCACGACATCCCGAAGAACCGCCACCCGCGAGACAGTTGGAGCGATCTGCTTAAGCAACTCCACCCATTTCCCGGCCAAGGCATATTCAAACAGAACAAAGCCAGTTGCGTTGCCACCTGGTCTCGCCAAGCTGTCGATGAAGCCACTGCCAACCGGATCGATGGTATTGTTAAACACGATCGGCACGGAGCGCGTCGCTCGCAGCAGCGCTTCCAGCCCTAGCTGGCCGTTTGCCATGATAACGTCCGCCGGAAGTGCGACCAATTCTTCCGCGTCTTTGCGAGCGCTCGCGGGATCTCCGCCCGCCCATCGGACTTCAACCCGCACATTGCGACCGTCGATCCAACCCAACTGATGCAGGATCTCCTTGAACACCGCGAGACC
>DATLJR010000293.1:0-2338 GCA_035538755.1 Pseudolabrys sp. | reverse complement strand
GGCGAGGAGGTTCTCGCATGCGAACAGGCCGGCATCACGGTCACGCTGCCAAAACCTCAGACGTCGGGCGCGAAGTCGGAAGGGCGCTTCGGCAAGCAGGACTTTCGCTACGTGGCTGAGGAGGACGTCTACATTTGTCCTGCCGGTGAGAGGCTCGTCTACCACTATACGAACGAGGAAAATGGATTGGTCCTGCGCCGCTACTGGACCAGCGCGTGCCACACCTGCGCGCTAAAGGCTCAGTGCACGAAGGGACCGCAGCGCCGCATCACGCGGTGGGAGCACGAACGCGTTGTCGAAGCCGTGCAGACGCGGCTCGACAAAAATCCTGATGCGATGCGTACACGCCGCGAGACGGTCGAGCATCCATTCGGCACGCTGAAGATGTGGATGGGGGCGACGCACTTTCTGATGAAGACGCTGCCGAAGGTGGCAACCGAGATGGCGCTGCACGTGCTCGCCTACAACCTCACGCGCGTGATGAACATCGTCGGCATCAAACCGCTCCTGGTGGCGATCCGGGCGTGAGAAGCGTGTGCTGTAGTGCGTGCTGTGTGACCGTTCCCTCAGCGTGGCCCGAGGTTGCGCCAGGGTTCACTACAGAATCGTAACAGTAAAAACATGCTCTAACGGTCCTATCGACGTAGACCGCCACGGTTGCGTGCAGTTTGTCGGAGAGGAAAAACGTTTTTGCACGGCCTGGGTCATGTATGGACGGCGCCCGCGGTGCAAGGGGAATCTGACGGTTGTGCGAAGCGTTCGGGTGCAGTCATGTATCCGGCCTCTGAATGCAGCCATTGTGGCCGCGGGCCCTGATGTGATCCGCTGATCGGTCCCAATCAAAAGCACGCGTTCTTTCCTCGCGTGACCCGAAGCGGGTTTGCCGATCGACGGTCTCGACCGTTTCGCATCAATGTCTTCATCACCCTTGCAGTTCATGAAACGCACGGACGCAACCTCATTCTCCCATTGGATGTCCTCTTGTTACGCTGCCGCAAGCTGAGGCGTGCGATACGTGCCGCCACGGGCCAACAGCACCCAGGCGATGCGAGCCATCTTGTTGGCGAGCGCAACGGCCACCACCTTGAACGGTCGTCGCGCCAGCAGCTGCGCCAGCCAGGGATAGTTCTGCGGGTTCTTCTTGGCGAGCCGCAATACCGCGTGCGCTCCGACGATAAGAATGCGCCGCAGGTAGCGGTCGCCCTGCTTGGAAATCGGTCCAAGCTTCTGTTTGCCCCCGGTTGAATCTTGCCGGGGTACCAGCCCGATCCAGGCCGCAAAATCACGACCCGACCGGAATGCGCTCGCATCCGTGACCGTGGCGGTGATGGCGCTCGCGCCCAGAAAGCCGATCCCGGGGATGGTCGCAACCCGCTTGCTCGCCTCGTTGGCGCGATGCTGCGCGATGATGCGTCGTTCGATCACCCCGATAATCGTCTGCAGGGCCTGAAGCTGCGCCGCAAGCACGATCAGGCTCGCACGCGCATCGATCGGCAGGCGTTCATCCGTTTTATCCGCGATGATCTCCAGTAGCTGCTTGAGCCCCTCACGTCCCTGCGCCGCCACAATGCCGAGCTCGGCCAGGTGTGCCCGCAACGCATTGATCGTCTGGGTCCGCTGCCGCATCAGCAAATCGCGCGTGCGGTGTTGCATCAATCGACCCTGCTGCTCGGCCGACTTGACCTCCACAAAACGCATGGTCGGCCGCCGAACTGCCTCGCAGATCGCTGCAGCGTCGGCCGCGTCATTCTTGTTGCGCTTGACGTAAGCCTTCACGTCCTTCGCCGGCATCAGCCGAACCTGGTGGCCGAGCCGCGTCAACTCACGCGCCCAATAGTGCGCCGTGGCGCAAGCCTCCATGCCGACCAGGCAGCGCGGCAGCGCCGCGAAAAACTTCATCACCTGAGCACGCCGAAGCTGCTTCCTGACAACCACCTTCTCGGCTGCATCGATGCCGTGGACCTGGAACACGTTCTTAGCGATATCCAAACCGATCGTGGTAATTTGCATGTGGACGGCTCCCCTCATGTGATTCGCTCCGACGAACCACTCTATGGCACCTCGATGCCGGGAGCGGGCGCCGTCCACCACATCAAAAGCGCCGCACGCGGTCGAGGCAGGGGATCAGCCCATGTCCGGTATACGTTCACTAGCGACCGATTTGGTGCCTCACCGTAGTCCGCCGCTATGTGCCTGCTCGATGACCTCATCGGCGCGGCGCGCGAGCGATTACCCACGGTCTACTCGGACCGCGTGTTTGTCACCGGTGGTGGCCTGGTGTCCTATGACCCCAATCGGAGCGAGCAGTACCGACACGTCGACGAAGCCGGCGCTGACC
>DATLJR010000292.1:0-71430 GCA_035538755.1 Pseudolabrys sp. | reverse complement strand
GCCAGTCGCTAACGGCCACTGAGCTTGCTTACTGCGCCAATGTCTCTTGCTCGACGGCGAGTGGCCACCTGAGCAAGCTGGTTGCCGCGCGGCTTTTGACTGTCATTCGCAATCGCGGCTTCAGCTATTATCGGATCGCGTCCCCGCTGATCGCGACAATGCTGGAGAGCATCAAGGTCGTCGCCGCCATCGAGGTGCCACCGCGCCGTCATCCGCGGTCAGCAAACGACGACGCACTGCGTTTTGCCCGAAGTTGCTACGATCATCTGGCTGGCCAGGTGGGAGTTGCTGTTACCGATGCACTTGTGGCCATGGGGCACGTCGTACTCACCGATGAAGGCGGTGAGCTCACGTTTTCGGGCGGGCGTTTCCTTTCCGCGTTCGGCGCTGATCTGACGCCGCGGACACGGCGGATTTTCTGCCAGCCTTGTCTGGACTGGAGCGAGCGTCGTTATCACCTCAAGGGACTCGTCGGAGCTCGGATTCTGGATCGTCTATTAGAGCTCGGATGGCTCAAATGTGTGTCGGGCAGCCGTGCACTCCAACTAACGCCGTCTGGAAGGGCGGGCTTGTCCGAAACCTTCCAGATCGAGATCAACAACGAGGGTGTCCCGACCGGTCGATTATCCGACCCAAGACGGCTGACAGCTTAGGCTGGGCGAAGCGTCGTGGGTCCGTTTTTGACCGAAGGCGGACATTTTTGGCGTTGCAATTGCCCCTCCCTGAGCACACCTGAGAGTTGTTACGATCCCCCGTGAAGTTTCGGGCGCGACTATGAGGCGGCGCGAGTTCATAACGTTTCTTGGCGGCGCGGCCGCATGGCCGTTTGCGTCGCGAGCGCAACAACAGCCAGATAGAGTTTGGCATCTGGGATTTCTGACTCCACGCTCACGCCCGGTTCCTCCTGCTCATGACGCGTTTTCCTATGCCTTCGTTCAGGGGATGAATGAACTCGGCTACAGCGAACCAAATAACCTGCGCGTTGAGTGGCGATACGCCGACGGAGACTATGCGCGCCTTTCCGGCTTCGCGGACGAACTGGTCGGGATGGGCCTAGCCGTCATCGTGACCTACGGCACGGCTGCAGCGCGTGTGCTTAAGGAGACCACCACGACAGTTCCGATTGTGGTTGCGGCTGCGGTTGATCTGGTCGGCGCGGGAATCGTTTCAAGCCTCGCGCATCCAGGAGGAAATATCACTGGCTTGTCTGTCATCGATCCAGACATCAGCGCGAAACAAGTCCAGCTGTTGAGGTCATTGTTGCCCAATCTAGCTCGCGTTGCTGTGCTGCTGAATCCTAATAATTCGGCCAATTCACTTGTGTTGGAGCATGTGGCAGCTGCCGCATCGACGGTTGGGATGGCCACAGTGCCAGTGAACGCTACGACCCCAAAATCGATCGACATTGCAATCGCCGACGCGGCTCAGCAAGACGCCAGGGCCGTGATCATCGCAGCCGATGCATTTTTTTCCGGCCAAGGCCCGCAAATTGCTGCTTCAGCGCTTCAATACCGACTGCCCACAATTAGTCCGTACCGGGATCATGTCAGCGCCGGGTGTTTGATGAGCTATGGTCAGAATGTCGCAGAATTTCACCGGCGAGCGGCGACATACGTCGATAAGATATTGAAAGGTGCCAAACCTGAGAACTTGCCAGTTGAGCAGCCCAGCAAATTCGATTTGGTGATCAACGGAAAGACGGCGGCCACAATCGGTTTAACTATTCCACGAGAGCTTATTGTGAGCGCAGACGAAGTGATTGAATAAGAACAGGCCGCTTTCCGACGCAATGCGCGATGATGCGAACGATGAGTGTAAGCCAAAGGTGGCGGATGAAAAGGATATTGACCTTAGGTTTCCTGTTGCCCGGCTTGCAGCCATTATCGGCCCAACCTTTGCCGGACTATGATCTGAGTTATTATGACAGCCCGGAGTGCATAAAAGAAAAAGCTAACAGCTTTGCAAACAACACACTAATACCAAACAAATCCGACGAAGCCGTGGGCAAATCAATATGCCAGATAGCAAAAGCTGCCGGGCCGTCTTCACGCCAAGACATGGCCAAACGGTGGGACACAATTCCATCTGAGATTCGGTGGAAGTGCATCAAAGCACTAGAAAATGACCGAAATGTTGGGCGGATACGAACGATGGACTACGTCATGCTTGGCACTTGCATTGACTACTTGATGAAAAAATAAGGCTAGTGCTTGTACTCAGAAAGTCAGTCGGTGAAACACATGCGTAGAAGTCTGCTTATGACCCAAAGCGGAATTTTCAAGCGTTCGGGTCATTAGCGTTGGGCGCGATACGATGCCCCTGTCTTGGCCTAGGGGCGAAGATGCGGCGACGCGATTTCATTACATTTGGAGGTACGGCAACCGCGTGGCCGCTTGTCGCGCGTGTGCAGCAGGCCACAGTGCCGGTGATCGGTGTGATCGGTGCAGTTTACGTCCGCTTTATCCAAATCATCTCCGCTTTGCCGTACTTGACGCGCGTGTCCGGCGACAGGCGTGCGGTACTCCTTTCAAGCCGGTGAAACTGTCCGATATGTGACTCAGGAAAACCCTTTTCAAGTTCCACGGCCTCGCAACAAGCGGATCGAGACACTCGGGGCGATGTGCGTGCCATTATTGCTAAAAGCAAACCCGCAATTTGATTTCTCAATGGAAGCAAATTGCGCGAAGCGCCAACGAGGGGTGTGGTAGTGTGTCGGTGCTTAACGGTTTAAGTTTTGAATCAAGGACGGAGGACGGGGAGAGGTCACGAAAAACGAGGGAGGAACTATCGATGAAGAATAGGCCGGAGAAAATAATGCTGAGCGGTTGTCTGGCGCTCAGTCTCGTTTGGAGTTTGCAGGCAAACGCAGAAGAATTGCGCATCGGATTCGTTTCTCCAATTACGGGAATCTTTGCCCAAATCGGCAAGGATATGGTTGACGGCTTCCAACTTTATCTCGACGAGCACGGCGGCAAGCTGGGTGGTGCCGACGTCAAGTTCATTGTCGAGGACTCCATTGGAAAGCCGGACGCTGCAGTCACAAAGGCCAAGAAACTGGTGCTACAAGACAACGTGCAAATGTTGGTCGGTGGCCTGCTGGCCTCGACTGGCTACGCTCTGGCGCCAGTGAGTACCAGCGAAAAGGTTCTGTATATCTCCTCTATCTCGGCGGCAGACGACCTGACCCAGCGTCAGCTCAGTAACTTCCCGTATTTCATCCGCACTGGTTGGAGCTCTTCGCAGCCGACGCACGCAATCGGTAAATGGGCCTGCGAGCAGGGATACAAGAAGGTGGTCTCGATAGCAGCTGACTATGCTTTCGGTTACGAACAGCAAGGTGGCTTTCAGAAGGCGTTCGAGGACTGCGGCGGCAAGGTCATTCAGAAAATCTGGCCGCCGATCGGTACCAAGGACTTCGGGCCGTATATTCCGACGATCAAAGGGGACGCCGATGCCATCTTTTCGTTGATGGTTGGACCGATGGCCCTGCAATTCCCGAAGCAGCTGCGAGCCTCGGGCTACAAGAAGCCCATCATTGGCGGCGGCACAAGCTATGACGAATTCGTGCTGCCGTTCATGGGCGATGAAGTCATTGGTGACGTGTCGTCGCTGCAATATAGCGCCGCGTTAGAGACACCAAAAAACGAGACCTTCGTAAAGGCTTATCGTACGAAATACGGCAAAGTGCCGTCCTACTATTCAGAAAGCAACTACACGACCGCAGAGATGATCGACGAGGCGATCAAGAAGTCCGGCGGCAAATATCCGGGCGCCGAAGAGTTCATCAAAACGATGTTGGCTCTTAAGATCGATGCCGTGCGAGGGCCAGTCAGTTTCGACGATATGCGCAATCCAGTGCAGAACATCTACATAAAGAAGGTGGAGAAGAAAAAGATGTTCGGTTACGACAAAGACGAGCTTTGGAATACCGTGATCAAAACCTATCCTGACGTCAGCCAATTCTGGACCTATGGAAAGGAAGCTTTTTTGAAACAGCCGGTTTACAGCCGCGAATTTCCACCTTGCAAATACTGCGAATGATGGCGGTATGAAGATCGAAACATCTAGATGCGCGTGAGTTGACGGGGTGATCGAGTGACACTGGCCAATGTCTGCTTTTGACCCAGCGGACATGGCCACTGCTGAAATGGGTGCTACAAAATTGTCGTGTCGGATGCGCTGTTTTGGTTTGCCCCTTTATAGCGCAATCGCACACGAAGCCTCAGCCTTATGGTTGGGGCTTCTGCTTGTCAGTCCTGAGAACATGCACCAACATCTGGTGTTCATTTAGAGCGGAACCGGTTATGCCGCCTGACGAACAACAAAGCGCGTTAGAACGAGTTTCGAACTTCTGGATAACGAGATTGCGAAGACGACCTGGGAATAAAAAAGAGCATTACCGTAAGCGTCACGCTCACTCGCATTAATGCGGCCGTCCGATTTTGCCTTAGCGGAAATGCCTTTTTGCACCGCATTTGTCTGCTTTTTTCTCCGCGAGGGTGCGACGTTGTTGTTGTACGAGCATTCAAACGAGGAAGGAGTTAGTTTATGAGCCGTCCACCGCTGCCTCCCTTTACCGCGGAAACCGCGGCGCAAAAGGCCCGTCTTGCCGAGGACGCTTGGAATACCCGCGACCCCGCTCGCGTAGCACTCGCCTATACCACCGACAGCATTTGGCGAAACCGCGCGGAATTCATTCATGGGCGCGAGGAAATCGAGGCGTTTCTCACCCGCAAATGGAATCGCGAGCTCGATTATCGGCTGATTAAGGAAGTTTGGACATTCCGCGACAGCCGGATCGCCGTGCGCTTTGCCTATGAATGGCACGATGATTCCGGTCACTGGTGTCGCAGCTACGGAAACGAGAATTGGGAGTTCAACACGGAAGGCCTGATGCGACGGCGGATCGCCAGCATCAATGATCTCCCGATCAAAGAAAGTGATCGCAAATACCACTGGCCACTTGGTCGCCGTCCTGATGATCACCCCTCACTAGGCGACCTTGGCCTTTAGCAAGGGAGCCGCGAAGCATGGGCCACCGCTTTTCCAGCCCGGGACCGGCGGCGTGGTTCAATAGCGACCCGAAAAGAAAGGAGAATATCGACAGAAATGGCGCGGTTCGCTTGCGTACCCGTAGGCGTTAAATCCCGATGAAGGTATTTCTTCAAACCGCTCGCCCGATTTCATTGCACTTCTGAGAGCCTTTTTCGCCATTAGCGGACATTTCTGACGGGAACCTTTCGTTTGGGGCTGCATCCAATTGCCCGTCGCCACTCCAGGCACGCACGCGCGCAAAGCGGATGAGGACATAGCTGATGACTTCAAATGTACATTCTCTTGAAACGATTAAGCGCCCGCAAACAATCGCGAACCGGCCAGGTCAGGCTGAAGTCGAGGCGGCATTTCGAACCATTATTCAGTGGACGGGCGATGATCCTGATCGCAACGGTCTAATAGAGACGCCCGCGCGTATGGTGCGCGCATTTCAAGAGTTTTTCGTCGGTTATAGCCAAAACCCCACCGAGCTTTTGCAGAAAACCTTCAAGGAAACCGAAGGGTATGACGAAATGATCACACTGCGTGGTATTCGATTCGAGAGCCATTGCGAACATCACATGGCGCCAATCGTTGGCCAAGCTTGGGTGGCGTATGTTCCAAGTGGCCGAGTGGTTGGTATTAGCAAGCTTGCCCGCGTTGTCGAGGCGTATGCGAAGCGCCTTCAGATTCAAGAAAAGATGACTGCTCAAATTGCAAACACAATCAATGATGTCCTTAAACCGCAAGGCGTGGGAGTCATTATCAAAGCATCACACCATTGCATGTCCACGCGCGGAGTACATAAGACGGATTCGGATTTAGTTACCAGCCGCATGTTAGGCTGTTTTCGCGACAATCCGCTGACCAGGCAAGAATTCCTCAGCATGGCTGTTTGAACCAGCCACTGTCACTTTGTATAGGCTCTGCCTCCGTCCTCGACCCAAAGCGGACTTGGCTATTGCGGATTTTAAAGGGCTAATCAGACTGACCTCGATGTTTCGAGGAACCTTTATGCCGGTACTGCATCTGATGGATTGAAACCGAGGACTCAGCCCGTGCCGATGACGCAGGCCCACACTGAAACACTGACCGATGAAGATCTGGTGAACCTGGCGCGTGCGCGCGACGAGGCCGCTGTTCGCGCCATCACAACGCGATACAATCGCCGCCTGTTCCGCATAGCACGCAGCATCCTACGCAATGACGCGGAAGCCGAAGACGTAGTGCAGGAAACCTACGTCCGTGCGTTTACGGGCCTGGATATGTTCCGGGGCGATGCAGCGTTTGGCACCTGGATCACGCGGATCGCCATGAACGAGGCTTTGGGCCGCCTGCGGCGACTGCGTCCGACCGTGGAATGGGAAACTTATGGTGCTAACCGCAATCAGGCCGAGATCATCCACTTTCCGGCCTCGGCAGTTAGTAACGATCCGGAGAAGACAATGGCGCAAAGCGAAGTGCGAGCGGTACTCGAACAGGCAATCGACGAACTTCCCGATGCCTTCCGCGCTGTCTTTGTTGCGCGCATCGTCGAAGGAATGAGCGTTGAGGAGACGGCCGATCTCTTTGGGCTGCAACCCGCGACCGTGAAGACGCGGTTGCATCGCGCGCGCCTTTTGCTGCGTGAGGAACTCGACAAACAACTCGGCCCCGCACTCACGAGCAGTTTTCCGTTCGATGGCCAGCGCTGCGACCGCATGACAGAGAGCGTGGTTCGTCGCATTTGCTTCAGTTGATTTCCGGAAACCTCGGCAAGCGAGTTGGGCGGAAGCGGAATATGGCTGCGACTCAGGTCCTATCATGGCTCGGATCGACGGAAAAACAGCGTTTGTCTTCACCGGCGGCGGAAGTCTCGGCGCGATTCAGGTCGGTATGTTGCGAGTGCTGCTAGCTGCCGGCGTACACCCCGACTTCGTGGTCGGCGCGTCGGTCGGTGCGATCAATGCGAGCTACTTCGCAAGCGTCCCAACGCTCGAAGGAGTAGCTACATTGGAGCGAATTTGGATGGGCCTACGTCGCTCGGACATTTTTCCACTCACTTTAGCGAGTGCAATTGGCTTGCTCAGACATCCTGGGAACTTGGTCGATCCGAACGGACTACGAAATGTAATCGAGGAAAACTTGCCGTTCGCGCGACTCGAAAATACGCAAATCCCCCTTCATATTATGGCGACCAACTTGCAGGGGTTGAGCGTGCGCCTTTCCACTGGCCCGGCAATCGAAGCAATTTTAGCGAGCACTGCGATCCCAGGCATTTTTCCACCCGTAGAAATCGACGGCGACCCGCTGATAGATGGAGCCGTCGCAGCTAATACTCCGCTGCGGCTCGCGCTGGAGCTTGGCGCCTCGCGGGTCATCATACTTCCAACTGGTTACGCCTGTGCCCTGAAGGAGCCGCCGAAGAGCGCCGTGGGGAAAGCGTTGCACGCGGTTACCCTAATGATCGCCTGGCAGCTTATGCACGAACTTGAGCGTATTCCTGCGGATGTCCAGGTGCATCTTGTGCCGGCGCTTTGCCCACTCGCTGTGTCCCCGTTCGACTTCTCATCGTCGCGAGAACTCATCGAACGGGCAGCTCGATCGTCGCAGAAATGGATTGAAGATGGCGGCCTGACGCGACCGGCGCAGCCCGAAGAACTCGCACCGCATCGGCATTGATGTACTTGTGCTGCGCATGTCCGCTTTTTGGGACTAAGCGGATCAGCTTGTGCACTGCAAATGTCTGCTTTTGAGCCAAAGCGGAAATTCGACAGCCTCTCCTAACGTCCTTTCGCTTAACTCACACCTACCCCTTCAAGCAGCTAATTTGAGCCGATAAGATGCCGTGTCCGAGCCTCGGAGAGAGGCATGAGGCGGCGCGATTTCATTACTTTTCTAGGCGGTGCGACGGTCGCGTGGCCGCTCGCCGTACGTGCGCAGCAGCTGGCGATGCCAGTTGTCGGCTTTGTCAATGCCGGATCATCCGATGCGCCCCTAGCCGCCGCTTTTCGCAACGGCCTTAACGAAGCCGGCTACGTCGAGGGCCAGAACGTAACGGTGGAGTACCATTGGCTGGATGGGCAATTCGATCGCCTTCCGGTGCTCATGGCTGACCTGGTGCGTCGTCGCATCGCCGTTATCGCCACGCCAGCCGGCAACCTTGCTGCGCTTGCAGCCAAAGCTGCGACCACAGAGATCCCGGTTGTCTTCGGCGTCGGCGAAGATCCGGTCAAACTCGGTCTTGTCGCCAGCCTCGCCCGGCCGGGCGGAAACCTGACGGGGATCAACTTTTTCGCGAATGACTTGGCAGCGAAGCGGCTGGCACTTCTGCACGAGTTGGTGCCCAAGGCTGTTCGGATTGCCGTGCTGGTCAATCCGGCCAATATCCCGGCTACCGAGAGCACGCTACGAGACATACCGAACGCCGCCCGCGCCATCGGACTAGAAATTCAGGTCCTCAACGCCAGCACCAAGAGCGAGATCGAGACGGCCTTCGCCACCCTCGTGCGTGACCGCGCCGACGCCCTCTACGTCGCCGGCGACACATTCTTCACCAGCCGGCGCGTCCAATTTGCGACGCTCGCGGCGCGCTATGGGATTCCTGCGTCTTATGCCTCTCGTGAGGCTGTCGAAGTCGGCGGGCTAATGACCTACGCAGCCGATCGTCCGGATATGTATCATCGAGTCGGCGCTTACACCGGTCTAATCCTCAAGGGCGCCAAGCCTAGCGACCTGCCGGTCTTGCAATCGACCAAATTCGAGTTCGTCATCAACCTGCAAACGGCTAGGGCGCTCGGCCTCGACGTATCATTACAACTCCAGCAACGCGCTGATGAGGTGATCGACTAAGCCTTCGCGATGTCCGCTATTGGCCCATAGCGGACATGGGGTAGTGCACCACATATGTCTGCTTATGACCCAAAGCGACATTTCACTCGTCGTAACATTGGCATAAGCTTTTCGGTTGCCGGTTATTGCAAGCCAACCGCAAAGACCGGAGGGAACGACAATGTCGAACGATAGCCAGCCATTTTCTAAGCGAATATCGCGCCGCGGTGTGCTTGGCACAGCGGCCGCATTTGCCGCAGCGCCCGCGTTTGCTGATGTGTGCCCTATTGGCCCGCCCGCTCACGAAAAGGGACCGCGCGTGTGGATGGACATGGACCAGATCGAGCTCGATGCAGCTTACGATCAAAGTTTTTATGCGCCTCTCGCGGGCCAGATTCTTAAGCGTTACGCCTCCCGCAGCAAGGAAGCGCGTGCCCGTCTGGGTGATCCGAAACGATTTACTTATGGATCGACACTGGTTGAGGTGCTTGATTTATATCCGGCGAAAAAATCCAACGCGCCGATTTTTGTATTCATACATGGAGGTGCCTGGCTGGGGGAGAATCAAAAAATTACGGTTATCCGGCCGAACTATTCGTCAATGCTGGCGCGAATTACATCGCACTGGACTTTATTGCCGTGGAGCCAGCGAACGGCGACATCAGTGTTATGGCTGATCAGGTGAGACGTGGCATTGCGTGGACTTACAAAAATGCTGCAAGTTTCGGGGGCGATGCGAACCGACTTTACATCGGTGGCCATTCATCTGGCGGGCATCTTTGCGGTGTTGCACTGGTGACAGATTGGCAAAAGGATTTTGGCATTCCGGCAAACGCCGTTAAGGGCGGGCTTTGCATGAGCGGGATGTATGACATGAAGCCGGTTCGGCTTTCAAAACGGAGCTCCTACGTCAAGTTTACCGACGCCATGGAACAGTCGATGAGCTCGCAACGACAACTCGACAAACTGCAGGCTCCGATCATCGTAACTTATGGCACCAATGAAACACCTGAATTTCAACGTCAGAACCGCGATTTTGCCGCGGCAGTAAAGGCCGCCGGCAAGTCAGTCGAGCTCATTGAAGCGCCGGACTATAACCATTTTGAAATGTGCGAGAGCCTTTGCGATCCATACGGCCCTAACGGCCGTGCGGCACTCAAACTAATGAAGCTTGCCTAGCTTCCTAATTTAGCCCGCAAGGTCGCCAACGCCTCATGTCCGCTATTGGCCCAACAGACATCCGCTTGTGCACCGCCAATGTCCGCCGCCTTCAGGGGTAAAGCGGACATGGCCTAGTGCACTGCACATATCTGCTTTTGACCCAAAGCGGACATCACTAGTTGCACTGCAATCTGCTTTTGACTCAAAGCGGGGGCCGCACCCTTACGGTTTCTTTCCGACCTGCTATGCTGCAACTACAAATGGCAGCGTGCTGGCCTCAAGACAGCAACATGCGCCGTCGAGATTTCATCTTATTAGCAATTAATCGGATCGGCGCTCGCGTGCCCGCATTTGGCACGCAGCAAAAAACGGACGAAGGCACTCGGCATAACAGTCCTGCCCACGCTGCTCGCGCAGGTCAACGAGGTGATTGAATAGGGTTGAGTTTTGCCTCAATCGGCGTCGGTGCTGGTCGTCGGCGAGCTCTCACGTGAGACGAAGGAGGCAATGGACATGAAAACGATTCTGGTTCCAATGGAAAACTCTGAGGCCATGCAGCCGGCATTGGAGACCGCGCTGTTATTGGGACGACGAAACAACGCCTACATAGAGGGATTTGCACTACGCTGGCCGATCGTCCTTGCAGGACTCGAAATGATGGGAGGACTGGCGCTCGACAGCCTCGAACGGGATAACCTCGAAGAGGAAAAGAGAGCACGGCAGCTTTTCGAAGCTTTCATGCGGAAACATGACGTGCCGCGGTCAACTGACACGACAGAGTCCCTGTCATTCGGTTGGTTAGACGATGCGTCACCGGAGGGGGATTTCATCGGTCGCTATGGCCGCGTTTTTGATGTGATAGTGATGAACCGGCGCAATGAGAAGTCGACCCCCCTGCATGATGGTGCGATTGAATCTGTCTTGTTCGAAAGCGGTCGACCGATACTGCTGTCTCCGCCGTCGCCACCGAACCAGATCGCCACCAACATATTGATCGCATGGAACTGCAGCACAGAACAGGCACGAGCCATTGCTTTTGCGATGCCGCTTCTGCACCGGGCCGATCGCGTCACGGTCTTGACGGTCATTGGTGGAACGGGAGTGCCGGGACCGTCGGCTGAGCAATTGATCCAATACTTGCAGCGCAATGGGATTGTCGCGGAGCCGAAGAGAGTAGAGCTTGATGGCAGAAACACGGGTGAGGCCATCCTGGCGGCAGCGCAATCATCGGGCTGCGACCTGTTGATTAAGGGTGCCTACACGCAAAGTCGACTAAGACAGATGATATTCGGCGGGGCGACCCAGCACATTATGGCGAAGGCTACCATGCCCGTCTTGCTGGCGAATTGATGCAGCTGGCATTTGCGCGCGGATCTGTGATCGAAAAGATAATAAACGCATTCGCTTTTGACCGTCAGCGGACATCTGGGCGAGTTTAAGCTTGGAGAAGACACATGAACTACGAAGCGATCAACTTCGGTAAGTCATGGGAAGTGCTGGCAGTTCACGCTGCCGTCTGCGCGAACATCCAAGCTCCATATCCCACGACCCGGTCGCGAACGCCTGCCGTGTCTCCGGAGTTGCATAACGCAAGTTGCTGAGGCTGCAAACCACGTCGCCCCGTTTCTAGCAACAGACCAGCTACAGCCCGGCTCCCGCAGGCCTGATGGGGGCCCAGACTGGCCCAGTCGCCATGCTCGATCGCCGCAGCAGTCGCGGCATCCATGCGCCGCGCAGTTTCGTAGTCGTGATAATGCGATAAATCCGAGCTGACCACGATTAGCGTCTCCCGGCCGTCCCACAACTGGAGCAGCACTCGTGCGATCTCTTTCGGCGTCGCATCACCGACTAGAAGCGGTACCACCCGAAAAGATGTAAGGAGAATTTGGAGGAACGGCAACTCAACTTCGAGAGCGTGCTCGGGAGCATGAGCGGGGTCGTCCTGAATGACAAAAGGCAAGTCGGCAATCGCGTTCAAGGCGCGCTTATCCACCGGCACGCGTCCAAGGGGCGTTTCGAACGCGTCGACCGTCGGAGCTGCTATGCCACGCACATGAACATAATGCGCCGGACCGATGAGCACGACACGCGTGATCATCTGCGCACCATTGCGAAGCGTCGCAAAGGCTGCCGCGGCGGTCGCGCCAGAATAAACATAGCCGGCATGCGGCGCGATGAGCGCTTTAGGAATGTTTTTGATGGGCATTGCGATGCCGGCGAGAAGATCCGACACCTGCTTCCGCAGGCGGTCGGCGTTACCAAGATAAAACTGGCCCGCTACTGCCGCTGGCCGTACCACCATGGTTCGAATCCGCTACATATCGCTGAGCACCAATTGGTGTTAGGATTCCAAAAATAGGTCGGTTGCAAGATGAATCAAGCTGTTCATGGCAAACCGGGGCGCTACTGGCATGTCCTGGGGGACGGCCGAATCCAGTGCGACGTCTGTCCCCGGTTTTGTAAGCTGCATGATGGACAACGTGGCCTTTGCTTCGTGCGCGCCAGGCAGGGCGACCAGATGGTGCTCACGACTTATGGCCGCTCATCAGGCTTTTGTGTCGATCCAATCGAAAAAAAGCCACTCAATCATTTCTTGCCCGGCACTCCGGTCCTGTCATTTGGCACCGCCGGATGCAATCTGACCTGCAAGTTCTGTCAGAACTGGGACATCTCAAAAGCCGAGACCCTTGACCGGATCCAGGATGTTGCGTCACCCGAGGCGATTGCAGAAGCGGCGGTGCGAAGCGGTTGCCGGTCCGTTGCATTTACTTACAACGACCCTGTGATCTTTCTGGAATATGCAATTGACGTGGCGCAGGCCTGCCATGAGCGGGGGATCAAGACGGTGGCGGTGAGCGCAGGCTACATCTCGCCGGAGCCGCGGGCGGAATTCTTTCGGCACATGGATGCCGCCAACATCGACCTCAAAGGCTTCACCGAGGGTTTCTACAAGAGACTCTGTTCGGGCAAGCTGACGGCCGTTCTTGAGACGCTTAAGTACCTCAAGCACGAGACCACTGTCTGGTTAGAGATCACCACCCTGCTTATCCCCGGCGAGAACGATTCAGCCAACGAAATCGACGCGCAGAGTGCCTGGCTGATGGACCATCTTGGTCCCGATGTGCCTTTGCACTTCACGGCCTTCCATCCGGATTGGAAAATGAGGGATGTTCCGCCGACACTACCGGAGACGTTGAAGCGGGCACGCAAGATAGCCATGAATGCAGGCCTTTATTACGTCTTTACAGGGAATGTTCACGACCCCGCAGGTCAGGCTACTTACTGTTCTGGATGTGGTGCCGTGTTGATTGGTCGCGATTGGTACGACATGACCGCTTGGAATCTGTCCGCAGACGAGCGGTGCGTTAAATGTGGTGCGCACTGCCACGGCGTGTTTGAATCCCAGGCCGGCCGGTGGGGCCGACGCCGGCAGCCTTTGACGATTCGCGGATCCGAACAAGAGTCGGTGGGGGTGTAAGCGACGCGCTTGGGCTTAGGTCGACGCGAGCTCGCGACCGCGAAATCATGCAGACGATGTCCGCTTTCGGATGTGAAGCGGACATGGCTTATTGCGCCGCACATGTCTGCTTTTGACCCAAAGCGGATATTGAGAGTGGCTTCAGACCACCCCTTCTAAGGTGCTAGTTTTAGCCGGTACGATGCACCGTGCCGTCAGAAGTAAAAAACCAGCTTCAATAATCCTTGATAGAAAATTTGTCGAAAAAAGGAGTCTGTTGGTAGGTGGTTGGCCGCGTCTCCGGGTTGTTTGGGGGCGGCGCTTCGGCCCGGGCCTTCTTGGCTGATGCTTCGACCCGCATCTTTTTTGGTGGCGCTTCTGCTCGCGCCGCCCGCGCCTCGTCGGGGATCGTCCTTTTATGCTCAGGCTCTGGTTTTGGCTGAGCAGCCCGCGCCTCGCCGGGGATCGTCGCTAGATGCTCAGGCTCCGATTTGGGCTGAGCAGCAAGTACGGCTTGCGAAGTCATGTCGGGCGCGGGTGCTGGCGTATAGGTGCGCGTTCTTCTTGCGTTGTGGTACTGGGGCTCTGGCAGGCCAATGCGTTGGCTGGTGACTATCGCAGGTGAACTGCTGTTCTCTAGCTCCGCATCTGCAACGAATAACAGTGCAGTTAGAACTAACCCTGCCACTCCAAGAAACGCGAGAGCTGGCATCGCCATTCCTGCTGGATGATTTCAGCCCTCTGGCCAAAAGGCTAAGTCTGGCCGTCGTGCGGTGTCGAGTTACGATGGTGTGAGAGCTGTTCAATTGGTTTTGATATTAGACGAAGGACGGGACTTTGTTCGGTATTCCATTAGTCGCAGCCAACAAATCGAACTATTTTGACGGCTGCGGCGGCAACGGACCGGATTTAAAAACGTGAGCCGTTTCAGCGCGTAGGCCCACGGAACCCGCTTATCAACGCCTTTTGATGTTCCCTTTCGGAAACAACTCTGCGCCTAACAATTCACACCACATGTCGAGTAATCGGAAAACCAATGAGTGGAACTTATTGAAAGACGAGTTTGACGCCTTGGTGCATAACGAAGGCGCGCACGAGGACAATTTTGAACGGTTTTTTGATGAGGGAATTTATCGTCGTTTTGGCGAGTTGATAGCCGGACCAACGTGGCACAACCCGACCTACGGCGCCAGGCGATAGAGCGAAGCCTCTAAGCGTTGGCCGACTCAACAACCGAGTGCGTCTCAAAAGGGACCTGAGCATCCAACGGTCGTTGGCGGCAAGTATGTTCCCTCCCGTTCAAGTACTTCGTCTGTAGTCGGAAGAATATCCACGTCTCGCGTGGACCGCTTTTTAGGCTTGGTTTTCCTCGTTTAGTCTTTGCCTTTTTGGCCTTTCGGTTATCGGCCATGCGATTAGCCCTACGTTCATTCCACCGGGCGCGTTTCATAGTCTCGCCGCGGGAGTCACGCAACACGATCAAACCGATATAACAACGAGAAGTGGGGCTGCCATGGGGGACACATGACAGCCCCGGACTCATTCCCGTGAAGGACAGCTCGTCGCGCACATCGAGCTCGCCTGATTAGGCCTGTCATGTGTGCTTTTGGAGCGAAAGCGTTTGCACCGCACATGTCGGCTTTTGACCCAAAACGGACATTCCAATCGACTGCTTCTGATGCACAGCTAAACATGTGCAGACTCTCGTCAAGCGGACAAGCCATCTGGCAGATTAAATTGGTCTTTGCTCGGGCGGTCGCTTCGGCGAACCTGCGGCAGTGCAAAGACCGCACGGCTCCTTTATTTTTTCGTACCGGTATTTAGCTGCCCACGAGTCAACTCAGACTACCGCTAGCTTTTTGCTCGGGTTGTTTGGGGTGCTCAAGTGGCTCATCCGTTGTCCGATTTCTCTCAGTTTCCATCTCTGAGCGATCAGCGTCGCACCTCAAAGACGGAGCTGGCCATTAGTGTGAAGCCTGCCGAGCTAAGCGTACCTAAACCGGATGCAGCGCCGCAACCGACGCCCGTCAATCAGACCACGCTGGTGCCGTCCGCAAAAAATTTTGAGTTAATGAGGCAGCTCGAAGCCCTGGCGAACGAGGTCGCACTCGTCAGCCGAGGCCACTCATCCAATCAGCGCATCGAGGTTCAGCAAGGATCTAAACTTTCTGACGGGCCACAGCGAGTAGAGCCATCGATCCGCTTGTCTCGTCGCGATCATTTGATGAGCGACAATCGCTCATTTGGCGGGCGAACAAAGCTGACTCTAGTTGGCTTTTTAACAGCGATTTGCGATTGGTTGGCGAGCTATCAGCCGTCATTTCGCAGGCAGTCCGCCACGCTGTCTGGCTTTTTCACGGCGACCCGTGATCGATTGGCGAGCCATAGGCCGTCATTTGGCAGGTCATCCGCCGCTCTGGCTAACTTATTCATTGCGTCCCGCGACTGGTTGGCGAGCCATATATCGTCATTTGGCAGGCGAAGATCCGCCATTCTGGCCAGCTTTTTCATAGCGGCTCTGATCGGTGTCTCAGCCGCGGTTGTCTGGCAATCTCAGCCAGTTTCGACCGCGAAGTCGCCGAATGACATCGCCGTTGCCGAAAAACAATCCGGCGTCACGCCGGTCGTTGGGTTGCCGCTGCAAAGCGCGCCACCAGCGCCTATCACTCCGACTGCACCAGCGCCCGCCGGGCCCGGAGCCGCCGCGCAAGAACAGCTGGCTGCCAAGCAAGAACAGATTGACCAGAACATTGCAAAACCACAGGCGGTCAAGCGGGACATCAAGCACGCCCGGGAAACGGTTCGCTTGAATGGCTATTCGGCTGGAACTATTGTGATCAAGACGAATGAGCGCCACCTTTACTACGTAACAGGCGAGGGCCAAGCGATCCGTTATCGGGTTGGAGTCGGAAAAGCAGGCATGGCCTGGACCGGACAGTCATCTATCGACGGCAAATATATCAGTCCCGCCTGGCAGGCCCCCGAATCGATCAGGAAAGACTATTCACGGCTGCCGCCGGTCATTCCGGGCGGCAGCCCGTCGAATCCGATGGGTGCAGCAGCGCTGACACTTAGCGGCGGCGGTCAATACGCCATCCACGGCACGAACAATCCGGGATCGATCGGCGGGTTCGTCTCGCACGGATGTATTCGCATGTACAACCAAGACATTATGGACCTGTATGCACGCGTGAGCGTGGGTACTAAGGTTGTTGTCTTGCGCTGAATGTGGCGTCCGCAAGCGGTAGCCATCGTGCTTTAATTCACTGCAGGCTCGGCGATTTGCCCTTCGCTCCTTCAAGCCGCTTGAAACATTTCGCCACCGTCGCGGTACCGCGTGTTCCATATATCGACGAGGTGATCGAGTAAATCGCGGAATATCCGCTATTGGCCCTTAGCGGATTTGGTTTTGCGCTGCACAGGTCTGCTTTTGACCCAAAGCGGACATCCCAAGTCGCACCGCATATGTCCGCTGTTGGCGGTAAAGCGGACATGGTGATTGGGGTCAATAACGGCATTTATCGGAAGCAAACTAAACTGCTAGGTTTTGTCAGCCTGCACCTAATTCTCGGCGCACAATCTTGGCGCCTTCCACCATCGCCAGCATTTTGCCGAAGGCCACCTCGCGCGGCAAATATTTGAGACCGCAGTCAGGTGCTACCACAATGCGTTCTGCCGGTATGTACGGCAATGCTCGGCGAATGCGTGCCGCGACCGTTTCCGGCGTTTCAACGTTTATGTCAGAGAGGTTGAGCGACCCAAGAATGATGGTCTTGCCAGGCAGCTTCTCTAGGACCGAGCAATCAAGGTTGGACTGCGCCGTTTCGATTGAAATTTGTTGTACCGACGATCCGGCCAACTCCGGCAAGAACGAATACGCGCTTGGCCGCTGGTGGATGATAGCGGCATAGCCAAAGCAGATATGGATCGCAGTTGTGCCCTTTACGCCATCGAGCGCAGCTTCTAAACCACGCAGCCCGTATCTACGTGCCTTCTCAGGCCGGGCTTGCATATACGGCTCGTCGATCTGAACGATGTCAGCGCCGGCGGCGAAGAGGTCCTTGATTTCGGCGTTCACGGCGATCGCGTAGTCGATGACCATCTCGAATTCATCTTTATAGAAATCGTTCTGTGCCTGCTGGCACATTGTGAACGGACCTGGCACCGTAATTTTGATAATGCCGTCGGTGTTGGCCCGCAGGAATTGCACATCGCGAAGCTCGACGGGTTGTTTGCGTCGAATCTTTCCGACGATCCGCGGCACCGGATTCGGGTGGCCGGACCGATCGAGGGCAGTGCCCGGATTTTCGATGTCAACTCCTTCGAGCGCAGTAGCAAATCGGTTCGAATAGCTTTCGCGGCGCTGTTCGCCATCAGTAATAATGTCGAGCCCGGCCCGCTCCTGATCGCGAATAGCGATCAGCGTGGCATCGTCCTGCGCCTGCTCGAGGTATTCAGGAGCCACCCGCCACAGCTCCTTGGCGCGCACGCGCGGCGGAAATCGACCAGCCAATTTCTCGCGGTCGATTAGCCAGTCCGGTTGGGCATACGAGCCAACCAACGAGGTCGGTAACAGCACGTTGCTCATCTCGGCCGATTTTTATGTTTATCGTGGAAGACGACTTTACTTCGTCTTGACGATGCAGCCGATCACCAAAATTAGATAACCCGCGACACCTACCCAGCCTGCATACGGGCCCAGATACGGAAGATGTCCAAACCTAGATACGATCGCGAGCAGAACCAGTACCACCGAAAGCCAAAACGTCCACGCCGACGGTGTGTGCAATGGCATGATAATCCCCCATCAATAATACGGCCTCTTCACTTTTGGGTTCGACTGCCAACCGAAAAGACCCAATTCACGATAGCATTATCCGCTACTATTGAAACCACTCACTACCGCACTGCAATAGCTCACCGCCATGTCCGCTTTGGGTCAAAAGCGGTCATATGCAGTGCACCAGCTCATGTCCGCTTTACCCCCGAAAGCGGTCGTGAGCGCGACTAAATTTGGCATATCGGGGTATGGGCAGAGTTTAGTATGTTACCGATCTGGCTGATCACGGCCTTACCGCTTTGGCTCGTCATCTTCATCATTCTCTACGCGATCGCGGCTCTGTATGTCGCCGTTAGGTATCGAGAGGTGCGGAAATTCCTCGCCGGGGCATTCTTTGTCAGCTCGGGCGTACTTTCGTATCTGTGGCAGACCGGCACATCAATTCCCATTGTGCTGCCATACGCTGGAACCATTTCTATTGAGACACCCGATATCAGCGGCCAGCGCGCCATCGTTCATTTCATTTTGTTCTTACTGTGCCTGTATTTCGGCTTTTTCAGCAAACCGAATGAGGCTGCAAACTAAAATCGCGACAGCCCCGCCTCCCGCTCAAGGTCGCGATGTGGAACGGCATTTCCGCTTTACTCCCGAAAGCGGACAGGTGCGGTGCAACTAGAGATGTCTGCTTTGGCCAATAGCGGACTCATGCACCGCAGCAAACAGTATCTTTATTCGTGTCACACGCTTAGGCATTTCAGGCCGCTTTGGGTCACAGGGCACGCTGCTTGGCGTCATTGGAATCGGCAGCTAATCGACCACGCGACGAACGAGCTCTTCTGGCTTTGGCTGTGCCTTTCTCGCTCGAAGCGATGGGCGTCTGTTTGAGCGCATCGAGCTGGGCATTGAGTTCGATAAGCTCCACTTTCAGCGCGTCGCGCTCAATTTTTAGCCGATTGATTACACCGGCTCTTTTGTCCAGCTCGACAACCCGGTCCGTATTCTGGTGCTTAAGTTGCTCGAGGCTCTTCTCGATGCGACATGTGGATGTGGCAAATTCCGCGCGCAGCGAGTTCTTGTCGGCTTTAAGCGCTTCGAGGTCAGCGTTGGTCTCGGCAAGCTCCACTTTCAGCGCGTCGCGGTCGATTTTTAGGCGATTGATTACATCGGCCCTCTTGCCCAGCTCGACAAGCTGGTCGGCACTCTTGTGCTTCAGTTGCTCAAGCCTCTTCTCGAAGCGACATGTGGACATAGCGAATTCCGCGCGCAGCAAATCCTGTTTGGCTTCGATTTCCTCCATCGACTGCGGGAGTGCCGCTCGTAGGCGGGATCTGGTCAGCCGCACGGCGCGGTTGTGAACATTGGGAATGACAGCCACTAAGGTGAGGGCTGCAAATAGAAAACCGACCCCCATGTACATTAGCGATTCGATCATTTGAGTGAACCCGTCCGCTTCCTCACAAAAAACGAGGCGCGTGCATCAACGTGGTGCGGAAATCGTATAAATTGTGGTCACCATTTCCCAATTGGACCGTAGTCCAACACGACAACACGTCTGTGTGAGGTCGTGCTTGATTTATTTAGATACCGGACAAGTCTGGCTGTCCGCTTTACCTCCGAAAGCGGACATTTGCAGTGCAATAGCGCATGTCTGCTCGCGCCGCGGTTAGTTCCTGCTCTCTTTGCTCGCTCTCTTTGCGCGCCCGCGCTACTCGGTGACCGGGCAACCTCCTTGAACCCGTCCATCGGGGAAAGTGACGGCCAGCGCATGTCTGTTTTCGGTACGTCACAAGCAATAACGCTCATGACACAGCTGCACGGGATGTCGTACGCATTAGTTAGTGCCTGACAGGCCCAACTCTCGAACCCACGGGGATGTGGAAATCGCCACCGAGGCATTGTTCCGTCGGTATACTGGCGGCTGCGTGCGGGTGACACGCTTCTTCCTGGGTGGGGCCTCAGCCCTCGCCTCAAGCGCCGCACTCCTATGCCGCTCTGCCGTTTGCTTTTGATGCGTTGTCGCGCTGCGATCCTCGGGTGGAGAAGCGGCCTCGACTTTCGCCCGAACTTCAGGCAACGGCTGCGCCGACTGAGCAGCGAACATCAGTTGTGACGTCATGTCGGGCGCAGGTGCTGGGGCGGCGACGCGGCCACGGTTCGTGAGGGGAAGGTAGCCGCTATGCGAGATCTTTGGCACGCCGGAGCGGTCGACGGCGACCAGTGAAATCACCACCAAACCTACCAATGCAAGAAAAGCGAGAACTGGCATCGCCAAATCAGTCTGCACCTTCCCAAATGCAGACTGACATTCGCAGGCGCTGACGCCCATTGACCATGTGTAAGAGCTGCATATCAAAAAGGGATCTGGTACTTATACCAAGGATTTGGAACGGTGGTTATTCACAGGCATCCAAATAGCTTTGTTGGACCTTGGGGTGCGTAGCGACGTACAGTGATTTACCTGACTACCGCGCTGCTTTAAAAACTTTTTGCTGTCGGTGTGCCTGTCACACCTAGAGCTTCGATTTCGAGAAATAGCCCAACTTTCGCCGTCAAAACGCATGTTCGCGTCCTATCAGACCGCGCACCGCTGGGGACAATCGGGGAGATTGTCAAATGTTTGTGCGTTTAACTGCCGCGATCTGCGGCGCAATGATGTTCGTTGGGTGTTCGTTCGCGGCTATGGCCGAGGCCGGCATCGCTTCCGTGTACGCCTATGCGGGTCAGCGTACTGCCAGTGGCGAACGCGTTCAGCCAAATGGTCTCACAGCGGCGCATCGCACGCTGCCTTTTGGCACCCGCGTGCGCGTAACAAATAAAAGCAACGGCCGCAGCGTGACCGTGCGGATCAATGATCGTGGACCGTTCGTGCGGGGCCGCGTCATCGACCTGACCCCGGCAGCGGCGCGTGCTCTCGGATTTGGCGGATTGGCGCGAGTGACGCTGCAGGCCGGTTAATTCGCAAGCTGGCAAAAAAGAAGGGCCGCGCCATCCGATACGCGGCCCTGATTTGTTTATGAGCGATCCGCTCACCAGTTGCGGCCAAAATACCGGTTGACCGATCGATCGGCAGCATAAGAGTTGTTGCAGCTCCTGCCGTTATTCCAACTGTTAGTCCACCTGTCGCCGTTCCAGCCCCAGCCGTTGTTCGACCTTGTCATCAATCTCACGACGGCGAAAATTTTGGGCTTCACAATTCCACCTTCGGTAGTCGCCCGCGCCGACGAGGTCATCGAATTTTTCAGTTTCATCAAAGGCTCGGGCTTCGAAGCCGGGATTATTTCGTAAGTACTATGAAATCGGTCTCGAGTCCGGTCTCATCGCTCAGGGCATTGTCCGAGACGATAAGTGCGGAGCCTACCGCCAGTAATCCGGCAATGCGGTCGATAGCCTCTTGCGGCATTTCGATGCGATCCAGCGCGGCCGCCGCCGTAGGTGCTGCCGCCCTTATGGCGGTGTCTCGCGCGCGTCCATAGCCACTCGGGATCGTGACCGCCGTCCATTGCATGGCCGCGCCGTCTTCCTGCATTTGCATGGCGGTAAAGACATGAGTGCCGAGTGGCCGGTCTGGTTCGGCAATCGTCACCGGCGCTTCAAATATCGGTTTGAAGTCTTGCCGCACGAACACCTTGCCCTGCTTGCGACTTACGAAGACCTGCACCGGGCCCTGGCGCTGCGGCGGTATGACCTGGACGATATTCTCCGGCGATGCCGGCTTGATTGCGCTTAACTCGTTAATATCGTCGCCGACTTTGTTAGCAGTTTCGACGCTCGCGACCAGTTTGATCTTTCCCGCCGCCGCCGGTGCCGCGGCGACGAGCGCGTCCGCCGGATTGTTTTCCGGTTTCTTTGGCACAGGGAGGCGCGGATGTGCTATCGCGACCGGCGCAACTTCATCGCGGGCGATAATCACCCGCGCGCCGATCTTGCTTAGGGCCCAGAGCCGGGTTGCGAAATGTTCGGGGAGGCGGATGCAGCCGTGCGACGCCGGATAGCCCGGCAGCTTGCCGGCATGTAAAGCGATGCCCGACCAGGTGATGCGCTGCATATAGGGCATCGGCGCCCCGCTGTAGATATTGGAGACGTGCCACCGGCTCTTCGAAATGACCGTAAAAATTCCCATCGGCGTCGGATGGTCCGGCATCCCGGTAGAGACCGGCGCGCGCCCGACGAGGGTACCATTGGCGTAGACGGTGACGCGCTGTTTGGCGGTGGACACAATAATGTGCAGCGGCCCCTGAATGTGCAGCGGCCCCTGCGGGACCGGCTGCTCGTGCTTGACCGCCCGCACCTGCCGCTTGGTTTTATGCCGCGGCGTGGCGACGCCGCTCAACTCGTGACTGCTGCGCTCGTAGTTTGGACGATCGAGAAAATCGTGGTGCTGGGCAGCGGCTGGCACGGCTAAAGCCAGAGGGAACAGCAGCGCGAAAACCACGCGCAACCAGCCAGGTCTGGACTGAGCGTGTTTCAGCAAACCGACGACAATTGAGTGCTTCACGACAGGCGAACTCGTTTGAGGTCCGCAGGGGCTAAGTTTCGGCCATGCCAAGCTAGCAAGTCGAAGTATCATGAGCGAATTGGACTAAGGGCCAATGCGGACTCACTTCAGACGCGCAAGCATGACAAACCATTAAGCTGATTCTGATTGGCGAAGTTCAATAACGATTATTTGAATGCGCGAGTTTGTCCTCTGACGGTTGGAAACGACACCGAATTTACAGGATCGCTCGCCACGGCACCCTTTCAAAGCAGCGTTTGTTGCTAAGCGGAGAAGAGCTAACTGCCCGCGTCCGCAGCCGGCGCTTCGTCCGGACCGCCCAGCACAATCATCAAGAGTAGTGACCTGCCATGGCCGAAGGCGCCGCGGTCCAATGCGGGTAAATTAAATTTCCCGATCTCTATATTCGGCGGTTCTCCGGATTTTTGAAGTTGGACCAAGATCCAACCGGCAGAGTACAATGTCCGCGTTGCCCCTAAAATGTTAAATGCAGTGTGCACTGCTGTTCACCTGCTCATTATTTCCAGTGTGACCATAAATCTGATCATTTTATTATAATTGTCGACTACTTGATCTCCCTTCTGATTTGCTTCATTTTCCATCGCGCTGCTGTCCATCGTGTATTTTGCGGCGAAGCCGTCAATACCCAGATTTTTGTACTGGACAGTGTGCTGCATTTCGTGGGCCCAAAACCAAATGTCTTTTGAGCTAGGCGGTTTTGCGAATACAATTATATTGTCGGCTGTAACGGCGTGATTGCCCGCAAATGTCTCTTGGAATCTGTTGATGATGCCGTACGAACCCACATTGTCGTCAATAACAAACTGGGCCCGCTCTAGGATTTCTTTTGAAAATACGTCAGCCAAATAAAATCTGATGTCGGCAGGAATTGGTTTCGCTCTGCCTTGATAGAGCTCCACCGCTTGCCTTGCCCCGTCCGCCAAGGGCACACCGATAACGTTTCCCACTTTTCCCGTCTCGAGAACATCTTGAGCCGTCTTGCTGAGCACGATAGGCGCTTCTTTCGAGAGTTTTTCTTCCAAGCGGGAGATTTCGATAGTTTGACCGAGCTTTTTTGGGAGAACAGTCCTCACGTGGCTTTCTATTTTCTGATCAGCTCCAGCAACCAATTTTTGCAGCTTAATAAGAATTTCGATCCGGTCGTTCGCAACGTCTTTAATCACTTTAACGGGATTCTCGCCCTTATTAACGCGTCCGGCAGCAGCCTTCGGTGCTTCAGTGAGTGTATTGACAGCAGCTCGTGCGGCGCTCGCTGCGACATTCGCTGCAGTGTCTAGATTTATTTGCGCCAAGGCGTTGTGCGAAAAAGAGCACACGGTCGCAAGCAATATGCCAATCGAGCAAAGTTTCATGTTCCACGTCGACAGCTCGAACTTACTTAACGCGGATAACGAAGTTCAAAGCGACCGCCGACGGAGCAAGAGGTCCGCCGTCGCCGCGCGTGGCGCGGGAAAGGCGATGATGCTCGCGCGGTTCATCGTCACATCAGTGGGATCGGCCATGCTTTGAGCATCATCATCTGTCGCGCCCAGCATGACTTTGATCATGCCCATCCATATGATGATCGACAGATAGGGGAATAACGGCATTTCACGACTATGCATGAGTCGATGCCGCGCGCGCGGTAGCATCGCACTCACATCGTAAAACTCAAATCTTACCGCGGCTCAGGATTGCCCATGTCGCCAAATGGCGCTGAGGCGAAGGCAGCAGCCGGAAAGGAAGCAAACTGGATTTACACTCCGCCGGGTTTTGATTTTCTTGGCTCCGGCTCTATTGCCCAGAGAAAGCTGTGTTCGACAAGGCTTGGAAGTTGCCAGTCATCGAACAGGCCAACTGAGGAGGCGAATGTCCGCTTTTGGCCCAAAGCGTACATGCACTCGATTAGCGCACGGGCCCACCGGCGGCCTCAACAACCGCTTGCGCGAGAAGCTTGGCTATACAACCGTAGCTCCAATCGTTCATGTGCAGTTCGTCCTTCGATAAGAAAACACTGAACGGGAGGCCTTTCGCCAGGTGCCAATAGCGCATTAGGGCAAAGCGCTGGAAAAGATTGATACCCATGTCATGGCTGGTTCTTGAAATCAGTGCGACCATTAGTTCAACATCGTACTCGTCGTGCCTGGCGATAACCTTGGGTGCATATTGGGGATCGATCAGCACCACGTCGAAGCCGCCGTCCTTGAGTCTCGTCAAACCTTCATCGATCAACAAACCGGTGGGACCAAGGGCCTTGCCGAGAAGTACCGCATTACTGCCGACCTGCCAAAATACGAGATCAGGGCGTGCTGCGAGCACGTCGCGATCGAAGCGCGCCAACATTTCTGTCACGGTCTCGCCATTGATGCCCCGATTGAGAACTGTAAGTGGCGTCTGGGGGAGCAGCGCACGCAGTTCTTCTGCAAGCCGACTCGGATAGGACATGGCGGGCGAGCTTGCGCCAACGCCGAACGTCGATGACGAACCTATAGCAACGATCGTAAGAGGTTTATGTACGGAAATTCGTTCCGCGACGTGCTTGAGCGGCATGTCAAAGTGAGCGAGGCCCGGCGGGGCAACACAGGGTAGCGCCGGGGTAAAGTTTTGTGCGCTCACTGGGCTGATTGTTGCCGCGGTAACAGCGGCTGTCAGCCTCGCCGCAAACCGAAAATAGATGGCAAACCTCTCATCGTTTAAGAAAATTACCGTGCGCGTTGAAACAGGCCATCGGATCTCCGCGAGCCGCGAGCAGGTCGTCGGCCGTTAAGTTGCGTGTTTTGTTTTTGCAAGCAAACGTCCCAGTGCCTTTTTTCCTTCTTTAGCCGCCACTGCCATGCTTTCAAAAAGGACAGGTGAGCTTTCCAGCGGGCCGCAGCGACAGGCGCGGTAAATTTCCCACTTCCATGCCTTTGGCGGGTTGCCTCGCAACTTCACGACGACCGAATAGTCGGTCGGGTCAAATTCCTTATAGTGCATGCGGTATAAACGGTGTTGGTCGTTTTAAGTTTCAATCCAACCATGTCCGCTTTTAGCGCATAGCGAACGTTTTAATAGTTGCACCGCACACGTCCGCTATTGGCCCAAAGCAGACATGCCGAAAAACGCAATCAATGTCGCTAATTGGGGGTAAAGCGGACATGGCCACCCACCGTGGCAAATCCTGTTCACGCGAGCCGCGTCACGCCCCGCGCCCAAAATAGACTTAAATTAGCCGCGCCTGAGCGCAATTCGCCAACGCTTGCTAACGGGGACACTTGCTCCATTGTCCTCGACGAGCTGCACAATTCCCGCAAAAGTCTTTATCCGCCCGTCAAGAATATCGATTCCCGAGAAAGTTGCGGGCGTCTGTTGCGCTAGAGATTCCCGTGCCCGCCTTGCCGATTCTTCATCGGGCGCAAAAAACATTCTTTCGGTCATATTGAGCCTGGCCCTAAATCATCCCCCGATGTTGAGGTAAGAAACTACCAATTTCGGAATGTTTGGCTGTGACGGCCATCACACCGCGATCAAGTGAGGGCAAGGACATTTTTGGCGCCAAAGCGGACGTTGTCGCGAATTGCCATTTCATGTCCGCTTTACCCGCCGCGCTCAGCACGTCCGCTTTGGGCCAATAGCAAACATCACAGCATGTCTGGTGATGTCCGCACAGCATGTCTGGTGATGTCCGCTATTCGCGTGCAACCGGATGCTCGGAACTGTGATTTGTCGCAGTAGAACTGCAACTTATCGCAGTAGACCCGCGGTCGGACTGGTGGCCATAGTCCCGCCAACTCTCAACAAGCGTTGCGTGCCCATGAGATACGACAAGAGAAACACCATCGTAAGCGCGTTGGGCGCTGTCGGGATCTTAGTCGTTGCGACGGGCGCTTATTTCGCCGGGAGTTCCGCGGGTTTCCCAAAAATCGACCTGGTCGCAGCAGCGGCCAATACCAGCGTCACCGACCTCTCTTCAACTGCAAAATCGCTAAGGCAAATTGCCGACGGACCATTTTTTGCCGAAGGCCTGGAGCTATCCGACGCGCAATTGAGATCTATCACGGTCGAAGTGGCGGGAGAGTACACCTTTCCGATCGAGAAGGAAGCGGTTGGAAGCATCGACTTCAATCAGGAAATGTCAGTGCAGGTCTTCACGCCCTATCAAGGCAGAATCATCGAGACGTTTGCCAAAATCGGAGATGAAGTGGCGGAAGGGGCGACACTGTTCACGATTGACAGCCCGGACCTCCTGCAAGCTTCATCAACATTGATCGCAGCGGCCGGGGTCCTGGAACTGACCACCCGCAACTTGACACGTTCTAAGGCGCTCTATGTGACGCGGGCGATCGCGCAAAGGGATTTAGAGCAAGCAACATCCGACCAACAAACGGCCGAAGGTGCGCTTAAAGCGGCCCGCGACGCCGTTCGTCTGTTCGGCAAAACTGATGCCGAGATTGATCGCACGATTGCTGAGCGGCGGGTTGATCGAATTTTGGTCGTTAAAAGCCCGATCTCGGGCACGGTCACGGCTCGCAATGCCGCGCCCGGACTCTTTGTTCAGCCAGGCAACGCGCCGGCTCCGTACGCAGTCGCCGATATGTCGATCAAGTGGATGATGGCAAACGTCGCTGAGACCGACAGCCCGTATTTTCATTCGGGGCAGCGGGTTAAAGTCAAGGTCATGGCTTTTCCAGAGCGCCTGTTCGAAGGACGTATCTCTACTATTGGGGCAACAGTTGATCCCAATACACATCGCTTATCGGTGCGCTCCGAGATTAAGGATCCGAATTTTGAACTACGGCCAGGAATGTTCGCAACCTTCGTGATCAATATCACCGATCCGGTGCGCGCGACTGCGATTCCGTTAAATAGTGTGGTCCGAGAAGGCGACGGTACGATGACGGTCTGGGTCACCAACGACCGGCGACATTTCCTAAAGCGAACGATCCGGATCGGCCTACAGCGAGACGGGTATGACCAAGTGCTCGAGGGATTGCAACCGGGAGAGCTAATCGTCACCGACAACGCGTTGTTTTTGAGCAATGCGATAGCGAGCTCATCCCGCTGAGAACAAGGGTTCAACAAAACCGCCTGGCGAGAAAGGTAACCAACCCGTGCTAAAGGGTTTGGTCATTTTCGGGTTGAGTCGCCGTCCAATTGTTTTGCTTGGCTTGTTGGCGTTCGCCGCTGCGGGGCTAGTTGCGTTTTCGAAATTAAATATCGAGGCGTATCCGAATCCAGCACCGGTGATCCTAGAAATTACCGCTCAGGCTGCCGGTCTATCTGCCGAGGAAATGGAGCGTTACTACACGATCCCCATGGAGGTTGGTCTCGCCGCCACTCCCGGCGTTGACAATATTCGGTCCACTTCGTTTTACGGCCTCTCTTTCGTTCGTGTGACTTTCAAATACGGGATCGACTATTACTTTGCCGTAACCCAAGCCGAACTCAGTCTGCAGCAAAACGTCAGTCTCCCAAACAACGTGACGGCGCAGATCCAGGGATCGAGCCTTGTCGGCGAAATTTATCGCTACCAACTGATTGGGCCCCCTCATTTCGGCCTAAACAATCTTCGCACGGTTCAGGACTGGGTCCTGCAGCGGCGTTTGTTAACGGTCCCAGGCGTCGTCCAAGTTAACACCTGGGGCGGCACGACGAAGGAGTACGAAGTCGAAGTCGACCTTCACAAGCTCGATGCCTACAACATTACATTGCCGCAGATGTTGAGCGCCATCGGCAACGCCAACATCAATGTTGGTGGCCGCACGATCAACATCGGCCAGCAGTCGGCCAATATCCGCGGCATAGGCCTGATCGACAGCGGCGGATCTGCGGATCTCACCCAAGGCTGGCGGGTGAATGACATCGAGAATATCGTTCTCACGCAATCAAACGGCGTTCCGGTACAGGTGAAGAATGTAGCAAATGTTTATGTCGGCAATCTTCCAAGGCTCGGCAAGGCCGGACGCGACCACGAGGACGATGTAGTCGCCGCCATCGTAGTTATGAATCGGACGTTACATACGAATGATGTTGCCGCACGCATCGAGGCGGAAGTCGAAAAAATAAACAGTGATGGGACCCTACCCCCCGGCGTGAAGATCATGCCCTTCTATGACCGAACATCGCTTGTGTCGGTCACCACGCACACGGTCCTGCACAACCTTGTCTTGGGCTGCTTGCTTGTCTTTCTGATCCAGTGGATCTTTCTTGGCGACCTACGGAGCGCCATCATCGTCGGAGTAAATATTCCTTTCGCGCTTTTCTTTAGCACGATCGTTCTGGTGCTGATGGGAGAGGATGCAAATCTTTTGTCGCTTGGGGCGATCGATTTCGGCATCATTGTAGACTCGGCAGTGATCCTAGTCGAAAATATTTTTCGGAATTTCCAGGCGGGACCGCAAGCAAAACAGCAACTATTAGATGATCTAAAAGAGGGCAAGTGGGGTCCGGATCCTACTCAGTCGACACGATCGTCGGGTCGGTCGATCTGGACGGACCGGCTCCGCCTGGTGCTCATTAGCTCGCTGCAAGTCGACAAAGCGGTATTCTTCTCCGCTACGATCATCGTGGCAGCGTTCGTCCCGCTGTTCACCATGCAGGGTGTTGAAGGCCAGATATTCAATCCTATGGCCAGGACTTATGGCTATGCGTTGGTCGGAGCGCTGATCGCGACGTTCACGATCACACCGGTCTTGGCGTCGTTGCTTCTCCCCCAACGTGTCACGGAAGCCGAGACCATTGTGGTGCGGGCGTTACGTTCGATCTACAAGCCGATCCTGCGTTGGTCGCTTGCCAATCGAAAGATCGTTGTCGCGTTTGGGCTCATGTTTTTAGCGGCCGTCGGGCTCCTAATCCCGCGGCTTGGTAGCGAATTTCTGCCGGCCCTCGAGGAAGGCAACCTCTGGATCCGCGCATCGATGCCGCCGACCATATCGTTGGAAGCCGGCATACCAGCCGTGAAAAAAATTCGCGAAATTCTACTGAGTCACCCGGAAGTCATCACAGTAGTTTCGCAACACGGCCGGCCGGACAATGGCAGTGACGCCGCTGGGTTCTTCAACGCTGAGTTCTTCGTGCCACTAACGCCGTTCGAACAGTGGCGATCGGGAATGACCAAAGAAAAACTGGTCGAGGAGTTGCAGTCAGAGTTCCAAAAGGAATTCATCGGAATTGGGTTCAACTTCTCACAATACATTCAGGACAACATCGAAGAGGGGCTATCGGGCGTGAAGGGCGCCAACTCTGTCAAAATCATCGGTCCGAATTTGGTGACTCTGGAACAGCTCGCTACGCAGGTCATGCGCGAAATGGATCAGGTCAAGGGAGTAGCTGACCTCGGAATTTTTCGAGTCCTCGGGCAGCCCAATCTGAACATCAAGGTCGACCGTGACCGAGCGGCCCGCTATGGACTCAATTCAGGAGACGTCAATAGCGTCGTACAGGCAGCGCTAGGTGGCACAGTGGCGACTACGTTGTTGGAAGCGGACCGACAATTCAGCGTGACTGTACGCGTCGCATCCGAATACCGCGACAGCATAGAATCGGTGCGCAAGATCAAAGTCGGTATTGCGGCTGCTAATGGCAGCAATGCCTACGTTCCGTTGAGTGAACTCGCCGATATCAGGCTCGATACCGGTGCGTCTTATATTTTTCATGAGCGCAATCAGCGGTTCATCCCGATCAAGTTCAGCGTGCGCGGCCGTGATCTCGGGGGCACCGTTGCCGAAGCGCAGAAACGAATCGCCAAAAATGTGATGTTGCCGAGTGGCTATCGGATTGAATGGGCTGGTGAGTTCGAGGAGCTGCAGCTTGCCAAACAGCGCCTCGCCGTGATCGTGCCGATCAGCCTTGGTTTGATCCTCGTTCTCCTTTACAGCCTTTTTAATTCGCTGCGCGACAGTCTGATGGCGTTGGTCGGCATTCCATTCGCAATCGCGGGCGGCGTGTTCGCTCTGTACGTTTCAGGACTAGACTTTAGCATTTCGGCTGCGGTCGGATTTGTTTCGCTGTTCGGCGTGTCGGTGATGAATGGTATCCTCATCATCACTTACTACAATCAAGTCAGGACGAACGGCATGGGCGCAACTGAAGCGATGTTCCATGCTGCCGAACAGCGTATGCGGCCGATGCTGATGACCGCGATGTCGGCGTGCATCGGGTTGGTACCTGCTGCGATATCGAGCGGCATTGGAGCTCAGGTGCAACGTCCGCTGGCAACGGTCGTCGTCGGTGGCATGCTCATTGGCCCGATCATGTTGCTCGTGGTTGTGCCCGCGCTGCAGATGATGTTTTTAGGGAGCGTAGCTGATCGTAACCCGGGGCGTGACGCGGAACAGGATCTGGCCTCGACATGACGAGGAGGTCGGGCCGTAGGCCTATAGTTAAACGAAAGATACGAACAGACATGTTGGTCTTTTTGCTCTTTTTGCATTGGAAACCCTGGCGTACACCATGTGCGGTGTTTGTGCTCTTTTTGCTGGCGGCGAATGTCAGCTTTGCCCAACGAGCCGATAAGACGTCTGGCTTAATTGTTTCAGGTGGTCCACCGCGTGCCGCAATGAACATCCACCCAACAAATAGCGGACCCGCCAGTCGTGTCTCCCCGAACTCGGCTCCATCCAACGCTGTTACGAGCGCCAGCCCTTCGGTCGCTACCCCCCGAGCCGCGAAACTCGGTGCCGGCATCAACGGAACAGGGATTGGCCGACCCGGTTCTGGTCCTGGCCGCATTGGTGGCGCCGCCACGGACGCTCCGGCAATCAATGGGACGAGCGTCCGACGCCTGCGCTGAACCCGGCAGTTGAACGTCGGCCAATGCTCGTTGGTACTAGTCAGGGCTCGATCAACCGCCCAGTCACCGCCCTAATGGCGGCTTGAACCCGCGTTGTCGCCCCAAGCTTGATGCGGGCATTGTCGATGTGAAAGTCAACTGTCCGTTTACTCAAGTTAAGAATCTGCGCAATTTCTGCCGATGTCTTGCCGCGTGCCGCCCAGGTCAACGTTTCGATCTCGCGTTCATTGAGGTCCACAAGTTTGGGCCATATTTTCGTGCGGGCGATCCGCGCCAAGCGAGCGGTGATTATCGCGTGGAGCACATCGAAATCGACTGGTTTGGTTACATAATCGTCGGCACCAAGCTCTCGGCCCTTGAGCTCATTGTCGCGGTCAGTGAGCGCGGTCAGGAATATAAAGGGCATGTCCCCGAAGCGGGGCGCGATCGCGGTCAATCGTTCTAGCACCTCGAAGCCGGACATCACGGGCATGCTGACATCGCAGAGCACGAGGTCAGGCTTAGCGCGCAGGATCGCCGCAAAGCCCTCTTGACCATTATGCGTGACTATAACCTCAAAACCTCGATCGACGAGTTCCTCGGCGATCAATGCCGCAGTCTCGCGATTGTCTTCAATACAAAGGATTTTTTGACGAGGTTCTGGCATTGGTGATGAGAGCTAGTATGTCTGAAAACAATGCGATGCTTGGGCTTAGTTTCGGGCCCGCCCTGTCCGCTTCTACAAGCTTAGCTTACCGCCTTTTCGGATGAACTGTGATAAATCACAGTCCCCACCGAAGGCGGCACGCATTATGCTCAAAAATCATGCTTGGATACCTTTTCTGGCAATCTGACAGCAGGTCGTTATGAAGCGACGGCGCTCGATCCGATTCCGCCTGTCCGCGATCTTTTTTTTCTTTTTCTTGTTGGTGATTGTTCTTGGCTTTTTCAGCATCGGACGCCTCAGCGATGTCAATAGCGTGTCCTTGGACATCCGCGATCGTTGGCTGCAAAACACACGCGTTCTCGGCGATCTCAACAATTTTACCTCTGATTTCCGCGCCGCCGAGGGTCGCCATCTCCTCTCGTCAACCGCTTCCGAGGTTGCCGCAAGCGAGATGGAGATGCAGGAGCTCGACCAATCCATTTCGCAAGCTCGGACTAGCTACGAGCAAATTCATCATGCTGCCGCCGAAGGCGATCTCTACAATCTATTCAAAACCGCGTGGATAAAATACCGGGACATCGTCAACCACGTATTGGAGCTTTCATCCACGAACCATCAAACGGAGGCAGTCAGTCTTTATATGACAGCCTCGCAGTCAGCCTATAATGCGGCAAGCGATGCGCTTGGACGGCTCACGGAGAAGAATGTCACTGAAACGGCAGAGGCTAGTAGCCGCGCCGATTTGGCTTATCAAGAAGGCCGATGGCTAATCAGTGTTGCGATGTTGGTCGCGGGCGTGATGGTGGCGGGCGCACTATTGTATGTCGGACTCTCAATATCAGGGCCCCTTCTCCACCTTGCTAACGGCATGCACCGTCTCGCGGAAAACGACACGAACATTGATGTGCAGGGCGCGGAACGTCGCGATGAGATCGGTGCGATGGCGCGCGCCATGGTCGTGTTTCGCCAAAATGCGATCGAGCTCATGATCACTCAACGTAGGCTAGCCGAGCAGGCGTCGGTGTTGGAAGAACAGCTCGCAAACGAGCAACATCTGACGCAGCTGCAGCGCAATTTCGTATCGATGGCATCGCACGAATTTCGCACTCCGTTGACTATCATCGATGGCCACGCCCAACGCTTGATAAGGATAAATGATCGTCCGCAAATCAATGACATCGCGGAACGTGCCAGCAGTATTCGAGCGGCCGTCATGCGGATGACGAACTTGATCGAAACGCTTCTAAATTCGTCGCGCCTGCTCGATGGCGGTGCTGACCTCCACTTTCACCCAACAGCGGTTGATATGGCAGCATTGCTGCACGAGGTCTGCCAGTTGCATCGGGAAATAGCACCGGAAGCACAGATTTCCGAAGACTTTGGGGCGATTCCGTCGCAAATCATCGGCGACCCGAAATTACTTTTTCAACTATTCAGCAATCTCGTTTCCAACGCTATAAAATATTCACCGGATGGCGGCGAAATCAATGTGAGTACCTGGATCGATTCTGGGCAAATTGCGGTTGCCGTCAAAGATCGTGGGATTGGAATTCCAGAAAAAGACCGCGAACGATTGTTCCAACGGTATCAGCGCGGCAGTAATGTGTCTGGAATAGTCGGAACAGGTGTTGGCCTCTATCTCGTCAAAATGGTGATCGATCTGCATTGCGGTGAGATCACGACTGAGACCAGAGAAGGTGAAGGTTCGACGTTTGTTGTCCGGTTGCCGTGCAGTCCTCCATTGCAGAATGATGACCTTTCGCCGGCCGTTTCGAGATCTGCATCCAACAAATTAGCTCGAGATTGTGCAACTGACGTGTTGTAAATTTGCCGACGTTGTCGCCACTGGCGCCGCGAGAGTATTCGCGACAATCACAGACCAAACTAGGGTATTTTTTTGCTGATCTCAGCGTGACAGGATTTCGCGACACAAAACCGGCGAACGGTGAAATCGCTACGGGTTTCATTTATAACTCATCAGAGTTTTATGGGCGACACAAGGCGCGCAACAGCGTTTTGTAGTTTCGCTGGCATTCTCCGTTCGTCTTGCACGGTAGCAAGAGCCAATGCCGGCTCTGTAATTTTCACAATCCCATGACGCTATTAATATGAGAGCATTTTCACAAATATGTAATTTCGTCATAACATCTTGTATTCTTCGTTTCATATTCCCCCACATGCAAGCATGTCTTTTCTTTCGCGTGTTGTGAATGCGTCGCATATGGTGTCTTACTAACGGGCGCAAGCCGCCGAAGCATTAAAGTTTGGCAAGGTTGTTTTGAGTGCGCACAAAGTCGCGGTAGTGGGCACGCCGATGTTCCAGTTCGCCGTGCCGCATCCTACGTCGACCGCGTTCTGCGCGGGGAAAAACCCGGCGATCGGCCATTTCAGCAGCCGACGAAATACCAATTCACGATCAACCTCCACACCGCCAAGTCTCTCGGCACTCAACGTCCCCAACACGCTAATCGGGCACGCGGACGAGGTCATCGAATAAGATCACGCGATGTCCGCTATTGGCCCAAAGCGGGCATGGGTGTCGCAGCTGTAGCGCGATGTTTCAGATTTCCCTAAGATTGAATGATGAAACGCGGGAGGCGACGTGAAACGGCGCGGCAAAACAAAGGGTCGACCCATCAAGGGCCTACGCCGTAACACTGCCCGGAAAGCTCGTCGAGCGCGAAACGCGGATACGTCACCAGCGGAGCTGCGGGAACAACTCGACCAGCGCACGCGTGAGCGTAACGAAGCATTGGAGCAGCAGGCCGCCACATCGAAGGTGCTACAAGTTATTAGTAGCTCCTCGGGGGATCTTGAACCGGTCTTTGCTACCATGCTCGCGGAAGCCGTGCGCATCTGCGGCGCCAATTTCGGCAACATTTATCGCTGGGACGGCGACGCCTTACATCTCACAGCTACCCATGATACTCCAGCCGCTTTCGCTGATTTGCGTCGGCGTCTGCCGATCCGCAGCGCATCAACGCCCGCTGGGCACATGGTGGCGACAAAAAAGACGGTTCACGTTGCTGATTTGGCTGCAGAACCGATTTACACTCGACACCGCGAACCCGGTGTCGTTGCGGCTGTCGAACTTGCAGGCGTGCGAACATTGCTAATCGTGCCGATTTTGAAAGATGACGAGTTGATCGGCGCGTTTACATTGTTTCGCCAAAAAGAAGTTCGTCGATTTAACGACAGGCAGATCGCCCTTGTGGAGACTTTCGCCGATCAGGCAGTTATCGCAATCGAGAATACCCGCCTCCTCAACGAACTACGGCAGCGCACCAGCGATCTGAGTGAGTCACTGGAGGCGCTGCGGGACCTCAATGACACCCTGGGACAACGCGTCGAGGCTGAGACGCGGGAACGACTTCATATCTGGAACGTCTCACAGGACTTGCTGGTCGTAGCCGATTTCGAGGGCAAATACCTCAGCGTTAACCCCGCCTGGACCGCGACACTTGGCTGGTCGGAGGCGGATTTGCTCGGCAAGACTTCCCGATGGCTGCTACATCCGGACGATGTGGAAAAAACGCGCGTCGAGATCAGTCGTCTTGCCGCAGGCCAAAAGACGGTGCGTTTTGAGAGTCGCCTGCGGGATAGGCACGGGTCATATCATTGGTTCTCCTGGAAAACCGCCCCGGATCGCGGGCGACTCTACGGCTTGGGGCGGGAAATCACGGAACTCAAGGATGCTGAACATAAATTGCGTGAAGCTCAGCGGGAGCTGGCACAAGCTGCCCGGCACACGACACTTGCAGCAATGTCGGCGGCAATCGCGCACGAAATCAAACAGCCGTTGGGCGCGATTGTAGCGAACGCCAATGCGGGCCTGCGCTGGTTGGCTAGGACGCCGCCAAGTCTGGACGAAGCACTAGGGACCCTTAAAGATATTGCGATTGCTGGCCATCGAGCGAGCGACGTAGTTCAGTCGGTCCGGGCAATGTTCAGCCGAGCCGATCAAATCGATGTCGCACTTGATGTGAACGACCTCATTCGCGAGACCATCGCGCTAGTACGTGACGATCTGGAGGCGGCCTCGGTCAGCGTCGAGCTTGAACTGGCCCCACAAGTGCCATTGATCTCCGGACACCGAGGCCAATTGCAGCAACTCATCTTGAACCTCATTACCAACGCTGCTGAGGCCATGCGTGCCGTCACCGAACGAGCATTGCGAATTGCATCAAAGCCATTCAATTCTAACGGCCTTGAGGTTAGCGTCGAAGACTCTGGCACAGGCGTACAGCAAAAAGACATCGACCGTATCTTTGATGCGTTCTACACGACAAAGGCTAATGGCATGGGGATGGGGTTGGCAATTTGCCGGTTGGTCGTTGAAGCTCATGGCGGAACGTTGTCGGTATCCCCAGTCGCTCCGCATGGCGCCGCATTCCGCATCACTTTGCCGGGTGCCAGATGACGCGAGGAAGTTGAAGCAAACACCCCGAAGTTTCTCGACCTTTCACCGACAAGCAGATGGAGCGGGCACGAAAGTTCCTGCGTCATTTTCCTGAACGCCTGCAGTCGTCCCGATGTCCGCTTTTGGCCCTTAGCGGACATTGCCTCTTGCACTGCACACGTCGGCTTTCGGGGGTAAAGCAGACATGACCGTTTGCGGGGGGGTCGCTATCCGGTTAGAGCGGACATTCCTTTTTGCGGCGCATATGTCCGCTTTTGACCCAAAGCGGACACCGTAATCTAACCTCTACCACCAGAAAAATTTTTAAGCTCGTCACTGGTTCTACAAGCATGTGTCATCGGCTCTGTCTAAACGTTTGATCTAGCCCGGGTTGGCCTGCGTCGGCCGTTTCTGTTTCTTGGTGCGACCTCTCTGCATGGGCACCATCATCCCGCTGAGTAAAATTTCAATAAACAAACAGTGCTCTGTGAACGGCATCACACCGGCCACCGTCATTGGTTACTTACGGTTCCAAACGTCCAGGCTCGAAGAGTCAGCACACACAGATGGAGCCACCAATGGCGAACATCACTGGCCTAGCCAAAAGCTCAACCGATCTAAGCGACCGGAGTTGGTCTGTCACGAATCCCTCTGATCGATTGCCATAGCGCTTTTCTCTGCGGTCGGTTTGCTGGCACTAACCTACGCTTCCGTACATTTTCCGATGTCAGATCAGGTAGCCGTGCTCCTGTCTCAAGCTCCTTAAGGGTTTGGCCGAGCGGCGTGCGCCGAACCGTCGCGCGGCTTCGCTAGCATCCGTAGTCAGGCAGAGCCGCTCGCAATACGAGGGGATTGTCATGGTCATGGCTGAACGGAAATCAATCGAGAAGTCCGAACGCACGGAAACCAAACCCGACGAGAAGCCAGGTTTGTTTGAAGTGTCTTTTGCTGATCTCTGGCGAACCGCCCAACACCGTCGGTCCGCATACATCGGCTCCTGGATTGCTCGGATCTTTTGGCAATCGCGTCCTTGGACCAAATCCTCCGACGATGTCAGGGCGGTCCCTCCGCTAAGGCACATTAACTCACCGTAGTAGCGAGACCGGGGGCAAAAGTGAGCGCCGTCACGCTGATCTCGTTGGGGCTAGCGGCCGGAGCGGGCGCAGGATTACTCGCGGGGTTGATCGGGATCGGAGGTGGCATTGTCGTCGTTCCTGTCATTTTTTACGGGCTTGTCGACAGCGGCGTTTCTAAAGACCAAGCGGTTCATATTGCGGTCGCAACCTCTCTAGCGGCGATCCTGCCAGCGTCGCTCGTTTCATTTCTCGGTCACCGCCGTGCTGGAAACACCGATGTCAGATTTATACGCGATTGGGGACCGGGGATCGCTGTCGGCGTGATAACGGCGCAATTAGCTGCACCACATGTGCGCGGCAGCCTAATGACGGCGGTTTTCGGCTTGCTGTGCCTCATTTTCGCAATTCGATTTTATTTTCCGAAACACTTCAAACCGATGGCCGAGCAGCCGCCAGGCGGTTTGTTTCGTCATCTCGCCAGCATTGGTATCGGCGTTTCCTCCGGCTTCGCTGGGATCGGTGGCGGCATCCTCACTAACATCATCATGATGCTGATGGGGCTGCCAATTCATAAGAGCATTGGCCGCGCGGCTGCGGCTGGGGTGGCAGTCAGCGTCCCGGCGACGGTTGCTGCGGCTTTGGCGTCCCACTCGCAGCATGCGATGCAGCTCGGCAGCATCGACCTGACGATATGGGCGTGCATTGCACCGGCTCAGTCAGTTGCGGCGTGGTTCGGGGCGCGATTAGCGACACGCATCAGTGCAGAACATCTAAATCGACTTTTCGCCACCGCGCTGGGAGCTACCGGGCTTACTATGTTGTATTCGAGCATTTCTTGAACGGCGGGCGGCTATTGCCAAATTCGATTAGCGTCCATGTCCGCTATTGGCCCAAAGCGGACATGCTGAAAAACGCGATCGATGTCGCTATTGGGGTTAAGCGGACATGCCTTCTGGCACTTTACATGTCTGCTTTTGACCCATAGCGGACATAGCGCGAATTTTTTCCAGTGCTATACTTCGTTTCGTCCTACGCTTTGTGCCGGTGGACGGCCATGCAGCGACGGGAGTTTATCACTCTTATTGGTAGTGTTGCGGTGACGTGGCCGCTTGCGGCGCTCGCGCAACAGGGCGAGCAGATGCGGCGGATCGGTGTCCTCATGAACCGGTCGGAGAGTGATCCAGAAGGTCAGGCTCGCATCGCGGCATTCAGGCAGGCTTTCGAACAATTGGGCTGGAAGGAAGGGGGCAATATACGCATCGATATTCGCTGGGGCGAGGACAAGATGGACCTCGAACGCAAATACGCGGCGGAACTAGTCGCGCTCGCGCCGGAGGTCGTCCTTGCCAGCGGCACCATGGGCGTGACGGCGATGCAAGCTCTTAGTCATACCTTACCGATTGTATTCGCGGCGGTCGCTGATCCGGTCGGTGCCGGATTCGTCGAGTCCATGGTACGGCCGGGCGGCAACGCGACTGGCTTCATGATTTATGAATACAGTCTGGGTGGGAAGTTTCTTCAACTCCTCAGGGAGATTGCACCGAACCTGACGCGGGTCGCTGTACTCCGCGATCCGAACAATCCGGCCTTGCTCGCCACGTTCGGCGCCGTACGGGGTGCAGCTCAGCTGCTCGGCGTGGAGGTGACTGTTGTCGACACGCGCGATGCCGGTGAGATCGAGCGTGGTGTCGCGGCTTTCGCCCGCTCGGCGAACGGTGGCCTGATCGTAATGCCCGGTGCGAGGGCATCAGTTTATGGCGATTTGATTATCGCGCTTGCGGCGCGCTACAAGCTGCCCGCGATCTATCCTTTCCGTTACCACGCGACCGGCGGTGGCCTGATTTACTACGGGGCTGATTATGTCGAACAGTTCCGGCCGGCAGCCGGCTATGTCGACCGTATTCTCAAGGGCGAAAAGCCTGCCGATCTTCCGGTTCAGGCGCCGACAAAATATGAGCTAGTGATCAACCTCAAAACTGCCAAGGCGCTCGGTCTGAACGTCCCAAACACACTAATTGGCCGCGCCGACGAGGTGATCGAATAGCCGATGTGTCCGCTATTGGCCCAAAGCGGACATCCTTAGTTGCACTGCACATGTCCACTTTCGGATCCCGACAAACACGCTGCCAAACGCCTTCTTAGGCAAGAAAGCTGATCACCCCCACGCAGAGCATCAAACCGAGAGCAAACCGGCGCACGCCTGCGTCGCTCAATCGTCCAAAGAACTTGGCTCCCAGCCAGGTACTCAACAAGAATGGCATTGTCAGGGCTGCAGCGGTGATTGCTAACGCGCCATTGATAGCGCCGGCCGCGGCGAGCATAACCAATCCAATCACAGAAATCGCTGTCACGAACACCGTCAGATTGGCCCGGGTAACCGCAATGGAGTCGGGGCCTGAAAGCAAATAAAGAATGACAGGTGGCGCCCCAACGCTTGTCGCCCCCAACAGCACACCGACAGCACTGCCAAGTGCAAGCGACGTTATTACTCGTGGTGTCCCGCCGTAGCGGAACCCGAACAGCAGCATCGAACTAAATAAAATCACGACGCCGGAAATTAATTTCCGGGCTATGCTTGGGTCGAGTGTCAGCAACAGGTAGCCGCCAAGGGGTACTGTCAAGATTGCCGGCAAAGTGAGGTACACCAATGTCCACCACCGCGCTTTTGGCAGGGCATCCGGAAACATCACCAGGGCTGCAGCCGTTTCCAAAAGCAGTGCGATCACAACCGCGTTGATTGGGGAAAAAAGGCCGGACAGGATCGGGGTCATCAACATGGCGCCCCCGAAACCGGTCGTACCTCTCACAAGCCCGGCGATAATGACTATGGCGACAGCCGAAAGCTCGGTCATGATCATGGGCCGGGCCGTTATGTTGTCAGGATGCCGCCATCAACTGGGATGACCGTCCCGGTAATAAAACTCGCGCGATCAGATGCAAGAAATACCGCCAAATCGGCAATATCTGAAAGGCTCGCGAGCCTCCCCAAAGGAATTCTTGCCAAGATTTTCCGCTTCACGTCCTCGGTCAGTGCAGCTCGGGTCATCGCAGTATCGGCGACGGCGGGCGCTATGGCGTTGGCCGTTATCCCGTCAGGGCCCAACTCACGAGCGAGCCCCATTGTGAGGGCGATCACTCCGGCTTTGGTTGTGCCATAAAGTGTATTGCCGACTGAACCTCCGCCGCGCATGGCGGACACCGATGCGATGTTGATTATCCGGCCACGTTTCTGTTGACGCATGAATGGAATTGCTGACTTTACGCAATACACCACCCCGGAAAGATTGATCTCGTGGACTCGCTGCCACTCTGCTGTCGGCAAATCAGCCACAAGGCCGATTGAAAGAACGCCCGCTGCATTGACGAGGATGTCGAGCCTGTTGTGGCGGGCCGCGATCTGGTCGAAGGCGTGAGCGACCGCTGCAGGTTCGCCGACGTTCGCAACGGCGACCTGCGCACCGGGCCCGAGGGAGGCGGCTAGCTTGCGCGCAAGCGCTTCGTCGCGGTCGAGAATGTTCACGCGACAGCCCTCCGCCGCGAGGGCGCGCGCGATGGCCTCGCCGATCCCGGCAGCGCCACCGGTGACAATCGCTACGCGACCTTTCAGGTTGAGGTCCATGATGATCGCGTCGCGGTTGAGGTCATGCTTGCTTGTTGTCGACGGCCATATCTCGTTTGTGGGACTCGGTCATCGCAAACACCGAAGCCGCACTGATGATGCTGACGATCAAGACATACAAGCAAATCAACCAGGGCTTGTTGCCGCCCGCTGGTAACAATGCCGTGGCGATGATCGGCGTAAGCCCGCTCGCATAGATTCCGGAGAACTGATACACAAACGATATTCCGGTGTAGCGCACACGTGTATCGAACAGCTCGGAAAACAGTGCGGCCTGCGGGCCATAAACCGCTGGATAGACGATCGCGAACGGGATTGCGATGGCCAGCCAGATCAACAACGGCTCTTTGGTCTGCATCAGCCAGAAAGACGGGAATGACAGAATCCCGATCAACAGTCCCGCGATCGCAAACATCCGCCGCCGGCCGACCCTGTCAGATAGAGTGCCGTAGATCGGCAACATAATGATCATAATCGCCGAAGCAATCATCACACCGGAGAGGGCTGTCTGGCGTGGCAGTCCCAGGGTCCCGGCGAGATATCCGACGACGAACACACCAAAGATGTTGAAGGTCACGCCCTCGATGTAACGGGCGCCAAGGCCAAGAAGTGTATTCTTGCCGTGAGTGCGGATCAGCTCGAAGAACGGTACGTGCGCCACCTTGTTTGTTCCCTGAATGCGGGTAAACGCTGGCGTCTCCATGATCTTCAAACGGATATAGAGGCCGACTGCCACTAGCACTGCGCTGATGAGAAAGGCAATTCGCCAACCCCACGAAAAGAAGTCGGCCTCGGGAAGATAGGACAACAGATAAACCATTCCCGAACTCAGCAGCAGCCCGGCCGGAACGCCGATTTGTGGCCAACTACCGTAGAAGCCGCGTCTACCTGCGGGAGAATGTTCGACTGCCATCAACACCGCCCCGCCCCATTCTCCACCGATGCCAATGCCCTGGAAGATACGCAGAAAAAGCAGCATAACGGGGGCCCAGATCCCTACCGACGCATAGGTCGGTAGGCATCCGATCAGGAATGTGGCGATACCCATGATCAAAATAGTGAGAACGAGCACGGTCTTGCGTCCGATACGATCGCCGTAATGGCCAAAAATAATTCCGCCGATTGGCCGTGAAATGAATCCGACGAAGAAAGTCGTATATGCCAATAACGTGCCGACCAAAGGATCGAAGTTTGGAAAGAATAGTTTGTTGAGCACAAGAGGGGTGACCACTCCGAACAAGAAGAAGTCATACCATTCGATCGTCGTGCCAATCGCACTTGCGAAAGCGATTGTGCCGATCGAAGTCCCGAAGCCGCCGGACGATGACCGTGACTGCATTGTCTCCCCCTTTTTCGCCGTCCAGTTTTATCCTGTCGGCAGTTGCAAGATTTTACGTGCTTCCGCAGCGCTTGCTGGATGTCGCCCAAAACTGGCGCACATCCCGGCCAGGCGCGCAACCAACTCGGCGTTGCTCTTAGCGAGACGATCCTTATCGAACTTGATGTTGTCTTCCAGACCGGTGCGGACGTGTCCACCAAGCTCGAGGCACCAATTGTTGACCTCAAGCTGATGGCGTCCAATTCCGGCCGCTGACCACGTCGCATCGGGCATGAGGTCTTTCAGTTCGGCGATCAGGAATTCCAGCAATCTACGGCGGACCGGAAGGGCATTTGGAATGCCCATCACAAATTGAACCTGACACGGACGTCTAAGAAGCCCGCGGTCAACCATGTTCTTTGCGTTATAGAGCATCGCCATATCGAAAACTTCGATTTCGGGCTTGACGTTAAATTCCAGCATCGATCGCGCGAGTTCTTCCACGAGTTGCGGCGGATTTTCGTAGATCTGCGTCGGAAAATTAACAGAGCCCGTGGCGAGCGAGGCCATATCGGGCTTGAGATACAACATCCGTCCACGCTCGTTCTGGCTCCGGCCCCGCCCGCCCGTGGAGAACTGCACGATCATCCCGGGACAATGCTTGAGGATTCCCTCCTGCACTTGCGCGAAAAGATCCGGATCAGAGCTCGGGCTTTCGTCGGGGTTACGCACGTGAATATGGGCAACCGACGCCCCGGCATCGAAGGCTTCATGCGTCGATTCAATCTGCTCGCTGGGGGTGACCGGCACAGCCGGCGTGTCAACCTTGCGTGGGATCGCTCCCGTAATCGCGACAGTAATTATAGCGGGGGTCATAGTCATCGCCGGGCCTGCTGGACGAGATGAATTGATCGGATGTCGCGCCGCTGCACGATCTCCTTGAGCAAGGTGACCAGCGGCGTTGAAGCGAGCGGATAGTTCGTCTTGATCGGTCCTGCCGCCTTCAGTGCATCGTATTCGCGCCTGGCGTAAAAGGCAGCGAGCAGAAGGTCATCATCTGAAGTAAAGGGACCGCGGTCTCGCCGGATTTTTGGAATTCCCGGCTCCCGCAAGGCGCCTGGCCGTACCGATGTCGGTTCGGCCCCATCGGTAATGCGGTCGTAGAGGTTGGGATCTATCGGTCCGGCTATCTCGCCATAATAGCCGAGCACGTATTTCCTCACTTCGTCGGGGACGGTCGCATAGCGCTCCTTCCCCATCACATTGAGGACGGCTTGCGTCATTACAAATTGCGCGAAAGGGCTGACGATAATTGGATAGCCCAGCTCGCAACGTACACGCGCAGCCTCCTCAAGAACCTCGGGCAAACGATGGGCGATCCCCAGCGGCGTGAGTTGCGACTTCAGGTTGGACACCATTCCACCCGGCATCTGATGCTCGTAGTGAAACGCGTCGTGCTCAACGATCCTGCCGACGGGCTTGCCCTCGCGTCTCGCAATGTACGACAGGCGCTCGGCAACCTCACGGATGGGCTCTAGGTTGAGCGGTGTGCTGAATCCCGCGCGCCGTATGTTTTCGACGAACCATTCGGTGGCCGGATGGGATGCGCCATTGGCGAGCGTGGACGTGGCGGTATGAACCACGTCAACGCCAAGTTCCACTGCGCGACATGCGCTATATGGTGCCAGTCCCGTAAGACAATGCGAGTGAATATGCAGGGGCAGGCTGCCGCACGCTGCCTTGAGCGCCGGGACTAGTGTGTGGACTCGTTCCGGGGTTAACAGGCCACTCGGATCCTTGATATAAACGGCGTCAACGCCGAGCGACACGAGCTCACGCGTCTTGCGCACATAGTACCCATCGGTGTGGACGGGACTCACCGTATAAACGACGCCGCCCGCGGTATACAGACCGACTTTCTTCGCTGCTCGAATCGGCACCTGCATGTTGCGCATGTCGTTCAGCGCGTCATAAGGCGTGTGATAACGGATGCCATTGGCGAAGATTCGTTCCGCCGTGAGCTCGACGATGTCATCCGGAAAGAATTCGAAAGTGAACAGACTCTGGCCGCGCGTCATTACAATCAGTGGCGTTCGTTTAACCCATCCACTGAGGATCCGCATTCGTTCCCAGGGGTCCTCACGTAGATAGCGGACGCAAACATCGAAGACCGCGCCACCAACCAGATCGATTGCCTCAAACCCTGCGCGGTCGAGGCGCGGCGCCAAATCTTTCATCATCGCCGTTGTCATGCGCGTCGCCCACAGACATTGGTGAGCGTCGCGCAGCGTCACGTCGACCAGATTGATGGTCTTCTTGCTAGCCATTGGTGGTCTCGGCCTGCAGGTTTTCCTCGACCCAACGTGTGTGCACTCCGGCGCACGCAAATTCCGGCCGCTCAAGCAACCACGCGTGAAATGGCACTGTCGTCTCCAGTCCTGACACTTGAAAACGCGCCAACGCCGATCTGGCAAGATCAATGGCGGCCGCGCGATCTGGCCCAGTGACGATGAGCTTGGCCAACAGGGAATCGTAGTAGGGCGGCACAGCGTAGTTTTCGTAGACATGGCTGTCGACACGGACGTCGGGCCCGCTGGGCGGACGCCAGCGTTTGAGAACACCCGGTGAGGGGCGGAAGTCGTGTGTCGCATCCTCGGCATTTATGCGGAATTCGATTGCAGCCTTCCCCGTGGAAAACGTCGAGCCAAACGAGAGTTTTTCGCCGCCGGCGATCCGAAACTGTTCGAGGACAAGATCGGTGCCCGTGACCATTTCAGTGACCGGGTGCTCGACCTGGATCCGCGTGTTCATTTCGATAAAGAAAAACTTGCCGCTCGCAGGGTCGAAAATAAATTCCACTGTCCCGGCATTGATGTAGTTTAGTGCCTTGATCAGAGCGACGGCTGCCTCCGCCATCCGCGCACGAGTCATTTGATCAAGCACTGGCGAGGGCGATTCCTCGACAAGTTTCTGGTGACGACGTTGCACGCTGCAGTCGCGCTCGCCTAAATGAACATGATTGCCGTGTTGGTCACCGAATACCTGAATCTCGATGTGTCGAACCTGCGGGAAGAACCGCTCAAGATAAATTTCCGGATTTCCGAAGGCCGCTTTGGCCTCTGCCGAGGCCTGCTCGAATTGCGCGGTGAAGTTCTCGGGTCCCGAAACGACGCGCATGCCCCGACCGCCGCCACCGCCGCTGGCCTTCAACAGCAGCGGAAACCCGAGATCGTTTGAAATTGCCCTGGCAGGTTCGCCGACGGTAAAGCCCTGTTCAGACCCGGGCACGACAGGAATTCCAATTGCGGCGGCGGTTCGCCGCGCCGCGACCTTGTCGCCCATCCGCGAGATGCAATCGCTGTCAGGGCCGATAAAAATTAATCCTGCTTCATTGCAGCGGACCACGAACTCGCTGTTTTCGGCGAGAAATCCATAACCGGGATAAACCGCATCGCATTTCATCGCGGTCGCTGTTTCCAGCAGTGCGGGGGCGTTCAGATAGCTCGCGGTGGCTGATGGTGGCCCAATGCATATCGCGTGGTCGGCCGCCCACCGGTGAGGCGAATTCGCATCGGCAGATGAGAAGACAGCGAGGCTTTGATGTCCAAGCTGTCGGCAGGCCCGGATAGCGCGCAGTGCGATCTCGCCGCGGTTGGCGACCAGGACCCGCTGCATCGCTCGGCCCCCAATAGTTTGTTCACTCGGCTCAGCGCCTTCCGCAAATGTGACATTGGTCAAATTCATATTGCAAGACGTTTTGTTTCGGTTTTTGATACTTTGAGATGCAGCCCACCCTCGGCACACTGAGGTCGGACGACGGCCGGCTTGATGAGCGGCGGGCCTCGCCTGTGGGACAGCCGGGCAAGACATTTCCCACCGTCAAGGCTGTCGCAATCCTCGAGGCAATGGCGACGGCCCGGCGCCCTCTCGGTGTTTCCGAACTCGGCGCGCTACTGGGTCTCCCCAAGCCGACCGCGCACCGCATTGTGCGCATGCTTGAGGGGGAAGGCCTGTTGCAGCGGGAGCCGGGAAGCCGCCGGTTTGTCCCAGGCGCCCGTATGGTGCAACTCGGGCTGGGTATTGTCGCCGCCTCGATGTTGCGTGGCCCGCGCCACGCAATTCTAGAAGCGCTTTCGCAGAAAATTGGCGAGACGTGCAACTTTGGGGTGATGACCGGCAGCCATGTCATCTACCTCGATCGGGTGGAGTCGGCGTGGCCATTTGGGTTGCGTTTCGAGCCAGGTTCACGCGTGCCGTTGCACTGCACATCCATGGGCAAGCTGTTTTTGAGTCAGCTGCCGGAGAAAAAGCGCGCTCTGCTTCTTCGATCAATCCCCCTCTATCGGTACACAGAAAACACCACCACCGAGGTCGCAAAGCTGGAGGCGGAGCTAGAGAAAATTCGAACGACCGAGATTTCGACTGACAATCAAGAATTTTTGGCCGGCGTTGTGTGTGTGGCGGTTCCGGTGCGCTCCGCGGGCGGGCAGCGAGTCGCGGCGCTCGCAATTTCTGCCCCGCTTGCGCGCATGTCGCTCGAGCACGGCCTACACCATGTTCCGCTTCTGCAAGCTGCGGCCGATCGATTGACGGCAACCATCGATGGGACAGAACCCGATTCGAACTGACAGGAGAACGCGTGAGCCTGACTTACGATGAGATTGCCGAAATCATAAAGCTCATCGACAGCAGCTCCTGCGATGAACTTGTTGTCGAGACAGGCGATATCAAACTTGTGGTGCGCCGGAATGGCGTTCCCCCGACGGCAACTGCGGAATATGTTGAACGCGGCTCCGCACCGGTCACCGTTGCTCCTCCCCCGGCCCGGAAAACACGTTCCGCCGCGCTGAAAGTCGAAGCCGCTGCTGGTCAGATTGAAGTTACCGCTCCCATGGTCGGAACGTTCTATCGCGCGCCCAATCCGGAAGCTCCGCCATTCGTCGAAATCGGCAGCGTCGTCGGCAAGGGCGATGCACTTTGCCTGATCGAGGTGATGAAACTTTTCACGACGATCCATTCCGAGGTTGCAGGCCGGATCGTTCAAGTCGGCGCGGAGAATTCCGAACTCGTTGAATACGGCCGCACATTGTTTGTCATCGAACCAGTCTAGCAGGCTTCGCAAAATCGAAAGCGGAAAGACTTCAACGTCGTAAATCGAATTTAAACAAATCAAAAATCGGGAGGAGTGGAATGCACAAAAAGACACGAACATGTCTGAGCGCGATGGCCGGTGTAACCTTTGCTACTTTCATTTTTGCATCGATTCCGGCGGCTGCTCAAAGTTTTACGGATTGGGGTTGGCCGCAGCCATACGAAAAAGTTTCCGACACATCCGTTGCTTGGCTAAAACAGAAAGGCTGGTGGCCACTCGGTTTTGGTTGGCAGGGCCCCTTCTCGGGTCAAAACACGATCAACGTGGTGATAGACAAAGCCGAGCTTATGCAGAAGCGCGGCATTGAAGCTAAATTCCAGGTGTTCGCTGCAGGGCCTGACGTTAATGAAGCCGTAGCCGCGGCCCGCATCCAGGTCGGGAACGGCGGAAATTTTCCGTTTACGTCGCTTCTCGATCGCGGGGTGCCGGTGCGCGCCATTGCAGTTGTTGCCCCGAACCTGAAGCATTCAACCGTCGTCCCTGTAGACTCACCGATCAAGAGCCTTGCCGATTTAAAGGGTAGCAATCCACCCGCGACGATCGGTATCGTCACCGGCTCTTCTGCCGAATTCTACTTCACACAGGCCGCTGAAGTGACCGGTCTGCAGATCGGCAAAGATGTCATCCTGAAGAACATGCCGCCCAGCGAGCAGATTTTGATGGCGAAAGGCATTGGTGCAGTCGTGCCATGGGAGCCGTCGGTCACTATCATCGAGGAGCGCAAGACGGGCCGCGAAGTCGATACGATCTTCCCTTATAACTTCTATGAAGGCATGTTTTATGTACGGCAGGAGCTAATCGACAACGTTCCTGATGTTGTGCAAGCGATCAGCGACGCCTTTATGGAAGCGACCCTGTGGATCAGGCTCAATCCAGATAAGGCGGCCGATTTTCTCGCCGCAGAACCAACCCTGAAGTCGTTCGGGAAACCTCTGCTTCTTCAGCAAACACAGCTTTACAACAATCTCTACAAGCCAACGTACAGCTACCCCTTTGCAAAGTTGTGGGGTGAGGAAAACGCGCGCATCGCGAAATGGCTGAAGGATCGCAACCGTGTCACAAAGGCATTGAGCGCCAAGGATTACGAGGATTCGTTCGACACCAAATTCATGGATAAGACGTACGAGAAACTGGGTTGGAAAATTCCGACGCAAGCGCCGTTTATCCCGACGAACTGGGCGGGAAAGATCGGAAGCCTTCCGTATCCAAGTTACGCCAATGCCAATACGCTCAAGGACCCGCAGCCGTGGCCTGAACCAGGTGATCTGACGCGGCCTTGGTCGTTCGCAGGAAAGATGTACAAACCGTAAGTCAGGCTTAGTGATCATGCCCGCGAGGCCGAGACTCGGTCTCGCGGTTCAGTTCTTTCGCTGAGGAAGGGTCGCCCGTGTGAGCGCATCGACTCAAAGCCAGGACACAGGGCTGGCACCGCAGTCTCGGGGAGGGCGAAGAAGCCGGTTCTTAGCATTTCTTCCCAATCTCACCCTGCTTTTGTTCGTAATCATTGCTTGGCAATTCGCATCCACGGTGTGGTTACCAAGCATTGATCCTCATATGGCTGTCCTCATGCCGGCGCCGACAACGATTGCACGTACGGCTGCTGGCATGGTCGCATCGGGTGAGCTTTTCTTTCATCTCGCTGCCAGCCTCAAGCGCGAAGCCGCGGCATTCATGGTTGCTGCGACCGCCATTCCTCTCGGAATCGCGATGGGCTGGTGGCGTCTTGTCTACAATCAAGTCAATCCAATTATGGAAATCCTGCGTCCGATTCCACCGCTGGCATGGATCCCTCTCAGCATTCTCTGGTTCGGGATCGGTGACGCGCAAAATGAATTCATCATTTTCCTAGGAATGTTTTTTCCGATCCTGATCAATACAATTGTCGGCGTGAAGAATATCGATCCAAATCTGGTGCGGGCGGCCCGCAGTCTGGGCGCGCCCGAACACAAGCTGCTCTCGCGCATTGTGCTCAAGGGCTCGTTGCCCCAGATCATTACTGGCGTGCGGATAGGGCTCGGAGTTGGCTGGATGGCCCTGGTGGCGGCTGAACTTGTAGGCGCGAATTCCGGTCTCGGTTTTCTCATCAACGACGCACGTAGCATGTTGCGTACCGACACGATCGTCGTCGGCATGCTGACGATCGGTCTGGTTGGGCTTTTGATCGATACTGCGATCCGCGTCCTGGGACGCAGACTTCTGCCGTGGTCGTTGGCGCTGAGCAGGTAGATTGTGCGATGGGCCATCTCGCTATCAAAAATCTGTCCAAGGTTTACGGCGATGCTGGCACGACTGGAAATGTGGTGGCGCTTCGCGATGTGAGCTTTGAGGTTCCGAACCACCAGTTCTGCGCCATTCTCGGTCACAGCGGTTGCGGCAAAACGACCTTGCTTAACATCGCAGCGGGTTTTGAGCCTCCTACGACAGGCAGTATTGCTGTTGACGATGTGCCGATCCGAGTGCCGGGCTGGCAAAACACGATGATTTTTCAGGACTACGCACTGTTTCCGTGGATGGATGTCTCACAGAACGTCGGCTTCGGCCTAGAAATGAAAGGTCTGCCTTCGCACAAGCGTCAGGACATTACGCGGCACTATGTGGACCTGGTTGGCCTTGCCGGCTTTGAGGACAAGTTTCCCCATCAGCTTTCGGGAGGCATGCGGCAACGCGTTGCTATCGCGCGCGCCCTGGCTGTTCAACCGCATCTGCTTCTGATGGATGAACCGTTTGCCGCTCTGGACGCGCAGAATCGTAGTTTCATGCAAGACGAACTAGTTCGAATCTGGGAACGGGAACCAAAGACCGTCGTACTGGTGACTCATAGCATCGACGAGGCCATCAAGTTGTCGGACTGCATTGCCGTAATGACGCGCCGACCGGGGCGCGTAAAACAGTTCATCAATGTGGATCTGCCAAGGCCGCGCGACGAAGACGACAAGTCCTATCTCCAGTTGAAACGACACCTGCGCGCCTTGATTCATGAAGAAGTTGAGGTTCAACAGCGCTAATCAGTTCGCCGCTTCGCCGTCTCAACAGAAGTTCTGCCAGTGTTGCCTAGCTCAACTTTGTGATGGATGGACCCGCTTTGCATAGGGGCGTCGCTGGCATAGCATTCCCGAAGGGCCGCAATGGCCCGGTCGACAAAAAAATCGATCCCGGGGGGCAGCAATCATGGCGGACAAAGTCGTTCCGGTCTCACGGCTGCTCGACGAACGCGGGCTGAGCGCGTTTCAGATCAAACTGCTTATCTGGTCGTTCTTCATTGTTCTTATCGATGGCTACGACATCGCGGCGATCGCTTTCGCCGCGCCAAGCCTTGTCAAGGAATGGGCCTTGAAACCGGGCGCGCTCGGACCGGTGTTCAGCGCAAGCCTTGTTGGCATTCTGTTTGGTTCGGCGCTATTTGGCTGGGTCGGAGACCGCTACGGTCGCAAGGCAGCGCTGGTCTGGTCGAACCTGCTGTTTGGCGTTTTCACGCTTGCCGCGGCCTATGCGACCAATCTCGATCAGATGTTCTGGTTGCGTCTGCTGGCGGGCCTCGGTATCGGTGGTGTTATCCCTAATGTCGTCGCCATCAACGCCGAATCCGCGCCGCGCAAACTGCGCGCCACGCTTGCGATTATCGCTGTTGGATGTGTACCGATCGGCGGCGCCATTCCCGGCTTCGTCACCGCGTCGCTTGTACCGCAATATGGCTGGCAAATTCTGTTTCTGATCGGCGGCATCGTGCCAATCGTCATCGCCATCGCCGCGCTGATCGGCATGCCGGAATCAATCAAGTACATGACGCTGCACGAAAGCCAGCGCGGCAAGATGGAGCATTTGATCACAGCCATCAGTCCTGGATACCCGCTGTCGCCTAACGCCAAATTCGTTATCGAGGACGAACAGCAGTTCCCGGGTTTCACTCCGGCATACCTCTTTCGCCAAGGGCTTGCGGTCATCACTCCTTTGCTCTGGCTGCTGTTTGCGTTGAACCTGATGGGTTATTTCTTCTTGCTCAGCTGGACACCGACGCTGATGACCGCGGCCAAGCTGCCACCTACGACGGTAGCCTTTGCCGGCGCGAGTTTGCAGGTGGGGGGCACGGTCGGAGCGCTGTTGCTCTGCTGGTGGCTGCAACGGCACCGTTTCCTGGCGATCGCAATCATGTTCGCGATTGCCGTGCCAGTGGTTGGTTCGATCGGCTTTGCCGGGTTGACTTCCCAGGCCGCGTTGCTGACCGCGACTTTCTTTGCCGGCTTCCTGGTGCTGGGTATCCAGTCCGGCATCAATGTTGTGGGCGCGCTGATTTATCCGACCTCGTTACGCGCCAATGGCTCGGGATGGCAATTGGGCCTTGGGCGCATCGGATCAATCGTCGGTCCGTTGATGGGGTCGTTATTTGTCGGCATGCCAGTGCAGCAACTCTATATGTGGTCGGCACTTCCGTTCGCGGCAGGCGCAGTCGTCTGCTTCGCGATCCATCGGCTCAACACCGCCCGCCTCGCAGCGCATCCGGAATTGGTTCAGGCGCAGTAGGGGCGGCTGCGTCCTCGATCGCTGAATTGCCTCCCGTCGTATTTTGGCGAGAGGCATTTTGCATCAAAATGGCTCGTAAGCGCGCAAAGCGGGAATGACCTTCTCACCAAACAGGCGGATCGAGCGCATGAGATCGGCCTCCGGCAGGTCCGAGAAATTGAATTCACCCATAAATACGTTGTACAGGCCGGAATGCGCGGTCGCATGAATTTTCTTGGCGACGGTTTCCGGCGAACCGATGAAGACAAGCTCTTGCTTCATCAGATAATCTGCATCGAACAAGTTGGCCATGATCTCAGAAGCCCCCGGCTCGCCGCGGCCGATGAATTTCTTAGCATGCTCACGAACGCGCTGCTCGAACGTTTCGCCAGGCTTGGACGGAGGTAAAAAACCCTCATAGGCGCGGGCTGCCCGCCCCAGCGCGATGTCGAGGGCCTTCTCGTCCGTATCGTCTACATAGACGACGGTGCAATAAGCGATCTTCGGCGGTTGCGGCCAACCGGCCGCGGCCCAGTCCGCGAGAAACTTGCGATAGCGCGGCGCCGCATCGACGCGTGGATAAACCAGAAAGTATCCTGGATTGATTCCATGCCGGGCGCAGAATTCAAGCGTTTGGGGGTCGCGGCTCATCATCCATAGTGGCGGATGCGGGCGTTGCAGCGGCGGTACAGCAAGTTGCACATTGTCGGTGTGGTGCGCATCGCCGTGAAAGGAGAAAGGCTGCTTTTCGCCATAGGCCGAACGCAAATATTCGACGAACTCGAGAGTTGGCGACTTGCGCAGATTGTAGTCGAGGCCAAAGGGTTTGAAATAGTCAGGGTTGATTCCCGGGACAAGCCCGAGCTCCATGCGCCCGCCCACCATCTGATCAACGAGAGCGATTTCCTCCGCCAGACGCAGCGGGTGGTACAGCGGCACGACATAGCCCATCGGGCCAACGCGCATTCGGCGTGTCCGCGCGGCGGCACCGACGACGTAGAGACTAGGCGACGAGACCCAGCTTTCGTCGGGACGAAAATGATGTTCGACGCAGAAGCCGTAATCGAACCCGAGTTCGTCACACAGTTGAAGCTCGCGCCATAACTGCTCGTAACGTTGGTGCGGATTCATGCCCAGCTTACCCCAGACATGGGAAAAATGGGCGAACTTCACTTTGCACTCTCCTCAAGTTGTCGCCGCGGGGTCAATTGAGGGTGTCCTTTCTGTAATTCCATCCTGCCTGGATTCACATCGAAACAGAGGGCGGTCTTCTGCCCAACGTAGCGCCGCGAATGGCTGTCGTGGTAAATTCTCATTAACCAACATGGTCCAGGAGGTTCGCTATGGCCAGCAGGGTCAGGGTCGCGCCCAAAGGCATGGGTCTCAATGACTTTGTCGCGATGCAGGAAGGTTTCTTCGCCGCCGAAGGGCTGGACGTAGAATTCGACTGGAAGACCTTCCGCGGCACACAGTCGAGTTGGAACGGCCTCGAATATTTCCAGCGGCCGCAGGATCTCCCCTATACCGAAGAAAAACAGGACGTAGTCCAGGGCGCTTGCTTGTGGGGTACGATCTGCAACGCCAGCGCCGGCATGGGCCGCGTCGTTACCGAAGGCTATGGCGATTCGCCCTGGGCAATCTTCGTGCGGCCGGAGTCCAAAATCCGGAAGCCAGAAGACCTGAAAGACGTGCCTGTCTCGGTCGGCATGCGTGCCGGGAGCCATTTCAATGTGCCCTACCGTCTGGAAAAATATCTTCCACTCGAGCACATCAAGACCGTCAATACTGGCGGATTCGGCGCGCGGCTGAAAGCGCTGCTCGATGGTGAGGTCGAAGCCGCAAGCCTGTTGCCTCCGCAGATCGCCATGGCTGAACAACTTGGCCTGCGCAAGATCATCGAGGATCGTTTCAAGACGCTGTGGTGGGTTCCGGACAGCGCCACCCCAACGGTCGTACACGGCTATATGCGCGCACTTGATCGCGCCGAGCAGGCGCTCGAGCAAGATCTGGCGAAGTATTTGCCGCTGTGGAGGCTTGCAGTTCCTGCGGAGTTCGAGAGTTTCTACCCTTGGGATTTCAGCAAATTCGGCCGGGGCGAGCGCTTCGTCAACGCAACACTGCCGCGCGAAGAGTTCGATGAGGTGTTCGCGCAGGTCGAGCGTTGGGGGCTCGACCAATATCTCAAGGACCGCAGCCCAGAGACGCTTTCATATCCAACCTGACCACGAGGGCGTGCTTTGGGTCCCCATGTCCGCTATTGGCCCAAGCAGACATGGATCACTGTACCGCACATGTCCGCTTTTGGGGGGGTAGAGCGGACATGCCTGTTTGCACTGCAAATGTCTGCTTGTGACCCAAAGCGGACATCTACTGGCCCTTCCAGCATACTGGCTTAAGTCGATACGATACCGCTCCTGATCCGGAGGGCGACTATGAGGCGGCACGGCGGCGGGCGAACAGTCAAGATCCGGCGGCGTCGGGCGATCAAACCCAAAGCTCGCGCTGCGCCGAGGGGGACTACCAATACCGGTAAACACCTATTTCACCTATCTCGACAGCGAGACGGGCTGCGTCTGATATTGGAAACCGCGCTTGATGCGGTAGTTATCATGAAGTCCGACGGCATTGTGGCTGATTGGAATGACCGCGCCATGAGCCTGTTTGGATGGTCACCAGACGAGGCGGTCGGGCGGAATATGGCCGACCTCATCATCCCCGAGCGATACCGCGAAGCACACAGAAAGGGACTTCGACGATACCTCGAAAGCGGCAAAGGAGAAGTCATTGGCAGGCGAATCGAGGTATCGGGCCTGAGAAAAAACGGCGAGGAGTTTCCCGTAGAGCTTTCGATCTCACCGATTCAAGATGGCGAGAGCATTCTCTTCATGGGTTGCTTGCGTGATATTACCGAACATAATGCGCTGCGTCTCGCACGGCTAGAGCTGGCGCGCGTCATGCGAAGGATGGCGATGGGCGAGACGGCAGCTTCCATAGCTCATGAGATCACACAGCCTTTGGCAGCAATCACAGCAAATGGCAATGCGGCTTTGCGTTGGCTAGAGCACACGACACCCAACCTCGATGAGGCGCGCGCCGCTTTGAAGGGGATTGTTGCCGATAGTCATCGGACCGGCGAAGTGATCAATAGCATCCGGTCATTGTTCAAGATGGATGTCCAAGCAAAGGCGCGTCAGGATGTCAACGAACTCATTCGTGAGGTCCTTGTGCTTGTTCGTGGCGAGGTAGAGAATCACCGCGTATCGGTTCGCACCGAATTATTTGACCGACTCCCGCAAATTCCGGCCAATCAGGCCCTGTTACGGCAGGTGATCGTGAACTTGATCATGAACGCCGTTGACGCGATGAGTACCGTGGTAAATCGTCCACGGGTTCTGGGCGTAAGAACTGGGCTACATAAATCAAACTATTTGCTGATCTCGGTGGAAGACTCCGGAATTGGCATCGATCCAAGGAACATCAACCGCATCTTCGAGCCGTTCTTCACGACAAAATCCCACGGTATGGGCATTGGACTGTCGATCTGTCGGTCGATCATAGAAAATCACGGCGGAGATCTGTCTGTCTCTCCAGCGCAGCCGCAAGGATCGGTGTTCCGGGTTATCCTTCCCTTCGAGAAGGCTTAATAAGCGAACGGGTCGCCATGTCCGCTATTGGCCCTTTGCCGAAATTCAGGTTTGCACTGCAAACATGTCTGCGTTTGACCCAAGCGGACATTCCTGTCTTCACGCGTTGAAGTCCGACCCCAATTAAGGCCGGCGGCGTCTTCGCATGCGCACTGACGGCTGTTGGTTACGCTGCAGCTTGGAAGCCATGCTCTTCACCGCTTGGGCGACGAGCGCCGCCACAACTTCCGGCTTCGAGACGTAGATGGCGTGGCTGCCGGAAGCTTCGGCGATTGTCGCGCCGGCGCGCGTCGCCACTTCGCGTTGCTTTTACGAATCACTTAGACTCCTGTGGGAATGCTCTAGGGGTGAGGTCTCAGCGGGGAACGAGCTATGAGTCTTAAATCCTTCCTCTTTACCTTGGCGATATTCTGCGGCGGATATGTCTCAAATACGCTCCTCGATGAAGCCGTAGACGCAGCAGAGAAATACTTTCGCGTCCGGACCCCAAGCTACACGGCGGATTCCAATGGCTACATCATTTGCAGTCCAGAGAAGCCAAAAATAGCCAATGATGCTCTGCGGCCGCTAACCACGCCCGAATAGCGGATGTACGGTTAACGCCTCGGGCCGAACGGACTGCCTGAAGGTGCTATCGGCATTGGTGGCCGCGGTACGTCATCCTGCGGCGGCGTCGGCGCCGTAACCTGCAGCGGTGTGGAGTTTTTTGCAGGCTTCCTCAGCGTGAGTTTTCCGCCACTGCCCTTCTTACGCTCCGGCTGCTTGATGTCGACCGGGACCGAGGCCAAAGCGCTGGGCGCAGCCTTTGGCTGGGCCGCCACAGGCGGCTCTGGCTTCGGCTGCTCCGCAATTGGAGTATCTGGCACAACCGCGGCACCCTCGGTTTGACTGCGGTTCAACCACACAAAATTATCGGCGCGGCCGGGCGGGGCGGCTACTGTCTCGCCCTTGGCCAGAACTTTGGTGGCAATCGCGTCGCCGAGAGCCGGGCTGCTGCCAGGAACGCCAAGCAGATTGTCAGAGTCTTTGGCTTGGTCCTTCTGCGTCCCGGTCAGCGGAATTACGGGCCCCACCAGCGGCCGCTCGGTCGGCTTTAAATCGGAGGGCGCCGCCTCGAGCGGTCCGGAAGGCAGTGCCACCGGAACGCGATTGCTCATATAGCGGCTCAATTCCTGTTCGACATAGCGCGCGAGCTTGATCGCGCCAGCTTTGGTGAAGAAAACGCCGTCGCTCAATCGCAGTCGGCGCACCTGCCCTTCATAGTCGGGACCATAGTTGGAATACTTGCCGGCTTCATCCACAAAGCCATCCCACACGTCAATATACTTAATGCCGGCGCGCTCGGCACGAGCGCGATAAAGTTCGTTGAGATACGCCGCGTCGCTCGAGGAGCGAGTGCCGCGAAGTGGTGGCAGACCGACCCAAATGACCGGCACGCCCTTGCTCTTGAGAGCGGCAATCGTGTCGTCGATGCGCCGCGAGTAGATCTTTTCCCATTCCTCGCTGCGAAACTCGGCAGGGGCAGCAGTTTTCTTGTTACGTTGCGCTGAGGGCGTGCTGTTCTCGTCCGTATCGGATGTCGTCGCGGGCTTCTGCCCATCTTTTTTTTCGGCTTCGTCCTTGGCCTGCCGGTCCTTGGCCGGCCGGTCCTTGGCCTGCGGATCCTTGGCCGCCTGATCTTTAGCCTGCTGGTCGTTTGTTCTTGTATCAGCCTCTTTGGCAAGATCCTTTACACGAATGGCCTGCCGGTCGCCGAGGCCCAGCATCATGACCACGTAGTCGACCTTCTCTTGCGCTAACGTATCGCGCGCGACGTGCCACCAGTCGAGATCACCTTTCGCGTCGTAGTGCAGCAGGCCTGAGTTAAGTTTGTTCTTGCGAATGACGCGAACCTCCGGCGTATCGGAGAAGACGTCTTCGAGGCCATAGCCAAGCCAGTCGGCCATGTCGTCGCCCATCACCACGATCGAAGTCGTAGGTCCGGTTTGCTCGTCTTTCGCCTCCGGTTTTTTCGGCGGCGGCGGATGGGAGCTTTCGGCTGGCTGTTGTTGCGGTTGATATTGTCGCTGGCGCGGCGGACTGTAGGAATCGTCGTCGTGGGGTCGCGAATTGTATTGGCCGCCGCCGAACCAATCGAAAAGGCCGCCCGACTGCGGCCGGGACCGTTGCCTATTGTGCTGATCCTGCTGATTCCAGTTCCAGAAAAACTGGGCTTGCACTGCCACGCTGGCCGACTGGGCTAATGCCAGAACGGCCGCGACTGCAAGCCAACGCGCACGTGCTCGCATTTTGTTGTTAGACATATTGGTTGCTCAGTGAGCAATCGAATTCGGCCACAATTGTCATCGCCACGTCAAGCTGCTGAAAGTTCCCGGTGGAAAACCGATCAAACCATCACACGATTGCTCGAGCTGGTGTCCACTTTTTCTCAAACGATGCCTGCTTTACCCCAGAACGAGGGCATTTCGGGGCGCGGATGAAAAGTCTGCTAAAGGCCAATTATGGACAGCCGCGTTATGCGAGCGGGCCTGACGGTAATGCTCATTTTTTATTCCCAAATTGTCTTCGCAATCTCGTTATCCAGAAGTGAAGTGTTGACCCCCAACTATCGGGAATATCGCAAGTCCCTTGGCAGTCTACTCCCGCGTGGCTGCACTTCTGAACAAAGAAGACGACCTCCGCACTTTTGAAATCCGCGCGACTGCTGTCCTAAAGCGCCCGGCTCGAATGTAGAGGCATATTTATGATGGATGTGTTTCGCTTTTTCACGCTTCGGCGACTGCGCCTGTTGTCAGGCATCGTCATGTTTGTCTACATCGCGATCCATCTTCTCAACCATGCGCTCGGCATTTTTTCACTCGCCCTCGCAGAAACCGGCCTGCGTATCGAAATGGCGTTCTGGCGGACCCCGATAGTCACACTTCTTCTGTATGGGGCAGTGGCGACGCATTTTTTGCTGGCACTTTGGGCCCTGTACAGTCGTCTTACTTGGAGGCTGCCGTGGGTCGAGGTTATCCGCCTAGTCTCTGGCTTTAGTTTTCCGCTGCTGCTCATCAACCACGCCGTGACAACACGGCTCGGCGACGAGCTCTTTGGGATAACGCCGTCATACTCGCTGATCATTGCGAATCTACTCGCGGCCGGCAGGCAGGGTATGCAACTCGCGCTCTTGGCTCCCGGTTGGCTTCACGGGTGTCTCGGTCTCTGGATTACGCTGCGGAGATTCCGCGTTATGCAAAGAATTAAGCGCTTTCTTGCCGCGTTAGTTATTTTAATTCCATTGTTTGCCGCTGCCGGGTTCCTCCGAATGGCAACGGAAGTCTTAGCTATTGGGCCACAACTTCCGACAGGCCCCGATGCGTTGCTTCACAAAACTGTGCTCGCCAGTTGGAACGCCTATCTGGTGAAGATTTATCTTGGTGCCATTATCTTGGCTTTCCTGTTTGGGCGTTTACACTCCCTTTGGGCCCGTCTTTTCCAAGCCGTTCCAAGTGTCAAAGAACTACAACCAAGACCTCACAAAGCACCACGGCGTTCAATCTAGGTTTGTCCGCTTTGGGTCAGAAGCGGACATGTGCAGCGCAGTGCACAACGTGATGTCCGCTTTACCCCCAATAGGAGGCCCCGATGCTCATTCTGACTTGGGTCGAATAACCGTAGGCCCTGTCCAGTCTTTCGGAAGAATCTCAACAATCAAAATGCGCAGTGGTTGGTCCGTCTTATTCTCAGCGGTATGCGCGAGGTTTCCCGTTTCAAAATAATAGTCCCCGGCCTTATAGATCGTAGCGCGACCACCCTCAGTGAACGTCAGCTCGCCAGAGAGAATATATCGGATGCCGGGGCCAATATGGTGATGCACTCCAAGGTAGGCTCCCGGGGCAAACGTAAATTCGGTGGCACGCATTCTGAACTTACCATTGAGCTCGGTCAGGTGGCCGAAGGTGACCTCGTCGAGTTTGACTTCTGACGTGATACCCCGTGCTTCCACCTTTTCTTGAGCCGTCGAGCGATCTGCTCCGCAGAGCAGCGCCACAAAAAGCAATAGCGTGAAGCGTGTCATCGCCGTCTCCATCGCATTATATCGTTGTTGCGAACGGCCTAAATGCCGATGTCGCTTTGGGCCACTAGTGGACATCGTTCACTCGATGATTACATTCACGCGCTGCAAAAATCTATCGGGATGCTCAGGCCCGGCGTCTTCGCAGTCTTGAGGTCGATGACCAGCTCGTACTTGGTGGGTTGTGCTCAACAGGTATGTCCTTCGGTCCATGCGCACGGCACGTAAAGCGATGTCCGCTTTGAGCCAAAGGAGGACACCCTGGCTTAATCGATTACAAAGTCGGCGCGGCTGAGCAGCGACGGGGATAGGGTGAGACCTAGCATCCGCGCAGTCTGCGCATTGATCACAAGCTCGAACTTGTTGGGTTGCACGACTGGCAATTCCGCAGGCTTGGCACCTTTGAGGATGCGACCAACATACAGACCAGCCTGACGGTACGAATCCACAATATTTGATCCGTAGCTCATCAGGCCTCCTACTTCTGCATAGTCGCGCAACGCGGAAATAGTTGGGAGTCGGTGAAACGCCGCCAATTGAGCCAATTGCACCTGCCGACCATTCAAAAATGGAGTGCTGCCGACAACGACTGCATCGGGGCGCTCACGACCCATCGCTTCGAACGCGGCATTGATTTCGGCGCTAGTGTTGGCGTTGTGGACTTGAATTTGCAACCCCATGGTACGCCCGGCATCTGTCACTTCCTTCGATTCAGGTTCGGTCAGAGTTGCATCGGCCGGATTCTCAAGCACAGCAATTCGTGTAGCCCCGGGTAGCAGATCGCGAAGCAGCTCCAGTCGCTTTGCCACAAGCTCGGAATTAAAAATGTTGATTCCAGTCATGTTGTTACTTGGTCGCGAGAGGCTCGTGGTCAAACCAAGCTGTACAGGGTCGTTTCCGACCAAGAAGACGATTGGGATCGTTGGGGTTGCGGCCTTCGCCGCGAACGAAGACGGAGGACCTGAGGCAAGGATCACGGCGACTGGACGGCGAACCAAGTCGTCCGCCAGCGCCGGCAACCGATCAATCTGATCCTCGGCCCATCTGTATACGATTGCTACGTTCTCGCCTTCGACGTAGCCGGATTCCTTCAGACCCTGTCGGAATCCACGCAGCCGGGCCGCCACCACCTCGGGCGTTCGGGGATCGAGAAACCCGATAACGGGCGATGCGAGCTGCTGCGTGTGCCCCGCGCGGGGCCAGCCAATTGCTGCGCCACCGATAAGGGTTATGAACTCTCGGCGCCTCATGTTTGCCCCAGGCTGACCAAGGAACAGTGTAGCGACTTAATCTGGCACCGTGGAGGAGCCAAGGATGTCCGCTTTGGTCAAAAGTAGAAATGTGCAGCGCATAAACTCAAGTCTGCGTGGGCCAATAGCGGACATTGGCTTTGCGGAAGGGTGACGAGTAAAAGGCCGCTAATGAAAGCGGCCTTTGTCGGCACTGTCAGTTCACCGGCTTAACAAATGTCTTACCCGACGGGCCAATACCGGTAATTTGTATGACAACGTCGCCGTCCTTTGCCCAAGTAAAGTGAGGTGCTTTCGGAGGTTCAGAGTAGAACGTTCCAGCGGGGTACGCTGTAAACTTGCTCTCATCCCAGGTCTCACCGCGTCCGAAGTAGAATGTCCCGGAAAGGACTGCGACGGTGCGGGCCTCGTCCGGATGCCAGTGCGGTGCATCTTTCCAACCGGCTGAGAACTTAACGCGAGTGACAAATAGACCGGGCTTAGTGGGATCGCCGTAGAGAACAACAGTTTGTGGTGGACCTGAAAACGGCCCCTTAAATTCTATGTCCTGCGGTAACTTAACGACGCCCGCGTCTTGAGCGTAGGCGCACACTGCAGCTGTTGCTGCCCAGAGAACGGCAGCAAAGTAGCGCATTTTCATGAATTCCTCCCGGAGTTTATTTTTGTATCCGACAACGATAGCTTAGTCATGAAAATCTGGCACTAGCAAAAGACAGTAGCCGACGGGACCGATCTGGTGCGCTCAGCCTTGCTGTGCCGTCCTCGATGTTGTTGCAGGCGGATGAAGTGATCGAATAGTTGGAAAATGTCGGCCTTTGGCCCATAGCGGACATGGCGTTTTGCACTGCATACGTCTGCTTCTAACCCAAAGCGACATGGGCATCCCTTAACGGCCCTTATTTGAACCGCTAGGATGCTCATGGCCGAAGCCTCGGGGGGAGGCAATGAGACGGCGCGATCTCATCAAAGTTATTGGCGGCGGCGTGGCGGCGACATGGCCAGTTGTGATTCGGGCACAGCAGACCGAGCGCATGCGGGGCATTGGCGTGCTCTCCAGCTTGGTAGCAGACGATGCCGCAGGGAAGGCCCGCATCAGGGCCTTCCTGCAGGAACTTCAGCAGTTAGGCTGGACCGACGGCCGCAACGTGCGGATCGACATTCGCTGGAGCGCGAGCCACGCCGACGACGTTCGCAAATATGCTGCGGAACTGGTCGCGTCAGCACCCGACGTTATCCTGGCCGCTGGCGGTAGCTCGGTCGTGGGACCGTTGATGCAGGCGACCCGCATCGTGCCGATCGTGTTCGCCTCCGCGACCGATCCCGTCGGCGCTGGTTTTGTCGACAGCCTGGCGCGACCGGGCGGCAATGCAACTGGTTTCATAGCGGACGAATACAGCCTGAGCGCCAAATGGCTGGAGGTGCTCAAGCAGATCGCTCCAGGTACGACGCGCGTCGCAGTGCTTCGGAATTCCGGCGTACCCTCGGGGCCGGCCCAGTTCGGCGTTATCCAAGCCGCCGCGCCGTCGCTCAAGATGGAGGTCACTCCGATCAACGTGCGCGATGCCAGTGAGATCGAGCGCGCCGTCGCGGCCTTCGCGCGCTCCCCGGGCGGCGGCCTAATCGTGACAGCGGGCGGGTTGGCAACGCTCCATCGCGATCTAATTGTTGCGCTGGCGGCCCGGCACAGGCTACCGACCGTATACCCTGATCGCTTCTTCGTCGCCGGCGGCGGCCTGGTCTCTTACGGTACTGATTACATCGACCTGTATCGGCGTGCCGCCGACTATGTTGATCGCATCCTCAAGGGCGAAAAACCGGGCGACCTGCCGGTGCAGGCACCGAACAAGTACGCGCTGGTGATTAATCTCAAAACCGCGAAAGGACTTGGCCTCGAAGTTCCGCCGTCCGTGCTCGCCCGCGCCGATGAAGTGATCGAATAGGCGAAACGCAATGATCGGCTGGGCTCTCGACACAATCTCACAAGAGTTAATGTGGATGATTGTGGTGATTGCCGTGATTGCGGCGGTTGCTGTTGTGAGCTTTTTAAAAAAGTAGTTGCTTTTGACCCTTAGCGGACATCAGGTGTGTTTAGGGACTCGACTCCCTAAAAAGCTACATTGTAACATTTCCAACAGCGACGAATTTACAAGGTTCGACTTTTCGAACATGAACAGGCTTTTGATACGCAGTAAATTCGGCGTGTCTGCAGCGCTCTTCGCGTCGCTGATTCAATTCGTGGCGTCCTTTGGACATGTCCATTTCAACCACCTGAGAATTCAGCCAGTTGCTTTGGAGTCGGCTCCAGCAGTTCATACTGATAGAACTCGCGTTAGTAAGCCGTTCGATACGGATCCGGACGGACCTCTCGCTGACATCTGCGATGTGTGTGCAACGCTCAATCTCATCGCTTCAGGGCAGATCGCTGCGTCACCGCCATTGCCGACTAGAATTGCCTCCTGTGAGTCCAAAATGCCTGTCCCTACCGAGACAGTGCTGGCAGGGATGCGACATCTTAATTTTCGTTCCCGCGCTCCGCCCTTCGCCTGAACATTTCTGAATAGGCCGACATCACACGAACGATGCACGGATGCGTCGGAATCGCTTTCAACTTCATTTAAAAAAATTCTCGGGGCCGGTCGAGAAAATTATGTGGCACCACGTCATGCGGTATGCCGTATTGTTTGCGCTAAGCCTTGCGATCCCTGTTGCCGCTGCGGCGCAGGAAAAATCCGATGCTCTGCCGACAGCCGACCCATCTGCAAAGCATAACTGGGATGGTTTCTATTTCGGCGGCCATGTTGGCTTTGGTGGTGGCAACGCAAACGCAAAAGTTTCGGATGCTACCTCAATGTCGACGAGCAACACATTCGGTGGTCCAATAGGTGGTGCCCATCTTGGTTACAATGTACTATTGCCATCGCATATTTTGCTTGGAGCGGAAGTCGACGCTACCTTTCCGAATTATATCGCCTCAAATGCAGTGATTGCGTCGGTGGCGACGCCACAAAATCAGATTAGGGAAGAACTAGATTATGTGGCCACAGCCCGTGGTCGCCTTGGTTACGTTTGCGGCCCATGGCTGCTTTATGGAACGGGTGGCGTTGCATTGATGGGCAGCCGATTTCTCAATGACCTGCCATCCGGGGATGAGGAAAAACAGCTACGGAGTCGCGTCGGCGGCGTTGTAGGCGGTGGCGCGGAATATGCGTTTGATCGGGATTGGAGGTTACGGCTCGAATATCTTTACGGCCGCTTTGCAAGCGCCAACGTCGCATTTCCATCCGGAGCGACTTATGCATCGACTACTGATTTCAACATGGTTCGGTTGGGCCTCAACCGAAAGCTAAATTGGTCAGCAGATGCGGATTTTGAACGAAAAGATGACGCCGATAGCAAATCGCCAAATTGGCAAATTCACGGCCAAACGACTTACATTCAGCAGGGGTATCCAAATTTTCACTCGCCTTACGAAGGCCAAAACAGCCTCGGTGGTAACGCGCAAACAAAAAATACAGCGAGTGGGACAGCATTTCTTGGTTTGCAACCGTGGGAAGGCGGAGAGTTCTTCTACGCCCCCGAGTTAGCGCAAGGATTTGGCCTTAGCGGGACGCTCGGTCTTGGCGGCTTCTCCAACGGAGAGGCGCAAAAAGCAGGCTTTCCCTACCCGCGTTACAACACCTCTCGATTGTTCTTTCGTCAGACATTCGGGCTGGGCGGTGAGCAAGAGTCCATCGAGGAGGATCTGATCCATTTTGGCGGAAAGACAGATGTCTCACGCTTGAGCTTTACGGTTGGACGGGTCTTCCTTCCCGATTTCATCGACAACAATGCCTATGCCGACGAGCCGCGCACTGGCTTTCTTAACTGGTCGATCTGGGCCGCGGGTGCATTCGATTTTCCAGCTGATCAGCCCGGCTACAGCTGGGGCGCGTTCGCAGAACTCAACCAAAAAGATTGGGCCGTTCGCGCCGGCTATTTGCTGATGCCGAAGGTATCCAACTCTAATTACTTCGATCCCGATGTGTTTGGACGTGGTGAGTATCTACTTGAGACGGAGTTGCGCTATTCCCTGCTGTCACATCCTGGAAAATTACGCCTAATCGGTTGGGTGAATCCGGCGTACTCGGGCAGCTACGCTGACACGCTCGCCAGTCCCGCGCTCAACCTCGACATAAGTCAAACCCGTCAGGGCCGGGTCAAGTACGGGGCTGTTGCCGACTTCGAGCAAGCGCTCTCCGACGAGTTCGGCCTTTTCTCCCGTCTAAGTTGGAACAACGGAAAAACAGAAATTATGTCCTTTACTGACATCGACGCGAGCGCGTCATTTGGCGGCGTTTTAAACGGCAATCGTTGGGGCCGTCCCGATGACAGGATTGGGCTTGCAGGAGCTATCAATGCCCTTTCTGCCGATCATCGCGCTTTCATTGCGGCTGGTGGCCTGGGGATTCTCATTGGCGACGGCGCACTCAACTATCACCCAGAGAAAATTCTGGAGACGTATTATTCGTACGCGCTTCAAAAAAAGATGGCGCTCACCTTCGACTATCAGTTCATTACGAATCCCGCATACAATGCGGATCGTGGACCGGTATCGATTTTCTCGGGGAGGCTACATGCGGAGTTCTAGCGCCTTTCCGGATACCTGCAGCGCAGGTTTTATTACCAGATTGGCCTCTGGCACGGTGACACTTTCAGCCTGAGCAGCCTCAGAAAAAAAATGGAACTTCACCTCTGCTCGTGAGTTCACTAACGGTGGGTAATCGTCGACTGAGGAGGAAACGTGTGCGCACAATTCTTATCACCCTGACCGCTCTGGGCGCGGTCGCAATTGCGCTGCCAACCGTAACCGCGAACGCGCAGGATCGAACAGTAATTGTTACGAAGCACCGCGATTATGATCGTGGTCTTCATCGCGGGTGGACACGCGGTCATCACTATGGATGGCGCAATCACAATGCCAAGGTCGTGGTCATTAAGAAGAACCATCATCACCACTACGATTGATTGTTCTGGTGGAACGCGAAACAAGAATCCGGCCCAAGCGGCCGGATTCTTTATTTGGCAGGGAGGGCTTCCTCGACGGAAAGGTTCCGTGGCCTGAAGGACGTAGTGAGATGTCCGCATTTGGCCGCAAGCGGACATCGCGTGATTCTGGTTAGGCCCAAGAATTGATTTATTTCAAAATGGAGGCTAGTTCCATAAAACACCTACCGGTTTAAGGGCCGAGCAAACGATGGCTGTCATTCTGCTTGTAGAGGACGAAGAGCAGGTACGCGTTCTCGCGGACTCGTTTCTTCAATTGGAGGGTAACAAGACGTTGTCGGCAGCCACTATCGAACAGGCGCTGGCGCTTATCGAGGGTGATGAACCCGTCGATCTTTTATTTGTAGACCTGAAAATTCAGGATGACGTGGAGGGCGGCTTGAAGCTCGCCAAAAAGGCGGTTGAAGCTCGCCCTAATTTGAAGGTGCTTTACACCTCTGGCCAGGCGGTAACCGATGGTATGAAGGCGCTGTTTGTAGAAAAATCCGCCTTTCTACAGAAACCTTATACGGTCGAGCAATTGGCCACGACCCTCGTCGCCAAATTTAGTATCGGTGGTCGCTCAAAGAAGTAGGAGGAGCAAGCCGCCCGATAGAATAACGGCTCGCTTGTTCGACTTAATGCGAGTTTTGAGATCGCCATTGCAAACGGAGCGGTTAGGGCTGCCTATGGAGGACCCCGTCTATCATCGAAATCTTGAAGGTATTGTCGTCAATCTTGTCAACGGCAGTGCCGTCGCTCAAGCAATACCAGGTCGGTCCGGCTTTGATCCATTTAAGAGACTGCGTTTCTGTCCCTTCCTGATATTCAAAAACTATGTATTCCTTTCCGTGACCGTCAACGACTTTGAATTCGTTTACCGGATGAGTTTTTCTATTTTCCATAGTGCCTCTCAGGTGGACGAGTGCAACTTCGCTGGCTTGTGCACCTAGTAAATCCGGCGACCGTGATCGGCTCGCTGCCGCTGTCAAAGAATAGGGCGGCATATATACACTATTTCGACAACCAATCGACGGTAGGTGACACCTGTGCCTGTGCCGCAATGGCTTCTTCAAAATTTTCCTGCCGTCGTACAGCTGGAAAAAAGGCTCCGGGGTAAACAGTGGGCAAACAAAATCGCGATGACCCGCGCACACCAGCGTCGTTTTAGCTAAGCGAGATACAAACGATACAAAACGCAAGCGAGACGACATTCGCACAATACCAAGTGTATGTAGAACAAGCTTGCAAAATGAGCATCGGAACGACGATTACCGATGGCCATAAAGTGCGAAGAGGAGAACAAAATGAACAAACAAATGACACCGGCGGAAATCGAACTCGCGCGGCAAAGCTTCGCCAAGCTTGCTTTTGGGGCAGAGTACAACGAAGGTGGGTCGCTCGACCTATTGCAGATCGCGCGTTGCGCTGCTGCGACTGCGACAAGACCGATTAAGTAGGGCCAACGTTGGTTGACGGTTGGAAGTCCCTGTAAGCCGCCTTCTCTCGCTAATTATGCGACTTCGTCCGCTTGTGGATCTTGGGAATCCGACAACGGTGATCGGCTCGAGTTGCCGCTATCAGAGAACAGGACGGTCACGTGCACTATATCGTTGTCGCGCGAGGTTGTTATTGTGCCTTGTGCGCGAGCGGCGAGCCGCAGCATGCTAGAGTTGCGCGGCAGGATCTCGAAGACAAACCCGCGCACGCCGCGCCTCATAGCGTACTCCTGAAGACACGCTTGCAGCGCGGTTCCAAGGCCCGCCCCTTGAAACTCGGGCGCAACCATGAAGGCGACCTCGGCGAGATTGGTCGTGGGACTCAAAAAATAGCAGGCGCTGCCGACGGTCTTCTCGTTCTCACGTGGCCCGGTGACGGCTAGGAACGCCACGTCAGTCTCGTGATTGACGTTGCAAAGCGTTTGCAACTCCCGGTGGGACAGCGAGCGCACGCGACGAAAGAACCGTGTGTAGATGTCATCCTCGGAAAGGCGATGGAACAATCCCTGCAGGGCCCCTGCGTCGGCGGCGCGAGCCGGACGAATCATAACCTTGGGGCCGTTCTTCAATGTGACGATGCGTTCCTCGTGGACGGAATAGGCCGCTTGGGAGGCGAGATATTGGTCGGCCCGGACATAGCCCAATTTTTTGGCGGCCTTAAGCAGATCTTCGCGCCAATGTGGGTGCGAGACCTCGATCAATGCCAGGGCTCGCTCGCGAATCGATTTACCGAACAGGTATGCGATGCCATACTCTGTGATCACATAGTGCACGTCCGATCGCGCGATCCCCACTCCATCGCCAGCCTCCAACATGGGTTTGATTCTTGACGCGCCGTCGTCGGTGGTGGACGAAAGGCAGACAATGGGCTTGCCATCTTGCGACCGGGACGCGCCGCGCAGGAACCCCACCTGTGTCGACACCCCGCCGTAGAATTCGCCTCCAAATTGGTCGACACAGACCTGGCCCGTCAGGTCAATTGCGAAAGCCTGGGTGATCGAGACCATGCGAGATTGGTCAGAGACCTCCCGCGGATGACACACCTGATCGATCGGCAGGAATTGAAAACCTGGATTGTCGTCTATGAAGTCATAAAGCCGACGGGTCCCAAGGCAGTAGCTGGCGACGATACGGTCGCGATGACGCGACTTGCGGCGACCGGTCACCACGCCTGCCTCGACCAAGTCCATAACTCCATCGGTGATGACATCGCTATGGATACCGAGATCGCGCCGATCCTTTAGATAACGCAGCGCCTCATTTGGGACGCGCCCTAGCCCGATCTGCAGGGTCGAGCCATCGTCGATGATCGAGGCGATATAGCGGGCGATGTGCTCGGCAATCTCGCCAATCTTAGGATGAAGATATTCCGCGACGGGTGTATCGACCTTCACCAGTGCATCAAAACGATCAAGATGAACAAAGCTGTCGCCGTGCGTGCGCGGCATCGCTGGATTGATTTCCGCGATAACCATGCGTGCGACGCTGAGGATCGCGGGGGCGAGGTCCACTGACACCCCGAGGCTAACAAAGCCACGAGCATCAGGCGGAGAAACCTGGAGCAACGCGACGTCGATCGGCAGCCGTCCGCTCCTCAACAGACGCGGTACCTCCTCTAGCGAGATGGGCACGTAGTCGAGCTGGCCGGTGGCAGCTAAGCCGCGCATTTCGCTGCCGACGAAATAGGTCCGGTGGCCATAGTGAGTGCGGGAAGCACCTTCAACCTGCGGCAGCGCTGACGTCGTGAGAAAGCTGACGAATTCGAGGTCGGCTGGCCCCGGCTCCATCGTCTCCAGCGCGGCAAGCAGACTGTGGGGAGCCGCGCATCCCGTGCCGATATAAATGCGACTGCCCGCCCGTATCGGCGACACCGCCCGCTCCGCCGAAACGAGCTTCGGGCCGATATCAAAAGTTTTCGAGATCGCCATGGCTCTAGAAAAAATGGACTTTTGTCGTGCGCTGCTACCCGATAAGAGCTAGCCTCACACGATACACATTGTTTGACATTTAGAACTGTTGACCCTTGGTCCAATCTGCGAAGCGTTTCCGCCGAGAAAAGACCACTTTACGGGAGGTGCGGCGGGTACGTATTTAGAAGACTGGCGCCACAGGCCGCGAGAAGTCCTTCCATCTTATTGACCGTTTTGGCGACCACGATGTGGGGCTCGCCGGTCGGAAGCAGCTGGTGCCGTTTCGGAACTTTCATTTGCGAGGAACGATACGTGAAGGAGGAAGCGCAAACCTCGCACCGCTCGAGATGGATGCTCGCACTAGCCCTCTTGCTGGCGGCCGCGCTATTCGGCGATCGGGTCTCGGCGAAGGACAAAACGGCCGGCGCCGGTACTGATCGGCAGGACGCCAGCCAGACTGAAATCCGCCTCGGCATGTCGGCGGATTTTTCGGCGAGCGCGCGAGCGCTCAGCATCGAACTCTATCGTGGTGCCATGGCCTACCTGCTGGCGCTCAATAACGCCGGCGGCGTCAACGGCAGACGGATCGTGATCAAAGCCTATGACGACCAGTACGAGCCGGACCTCGCAATCCGCAACACGCTGAAGCTGATGGCTGAAGACGATGTCTTCGCGCTGTTCAGCTATGTCGGCACACCGACCATGAACCGGACCCTGCCGCTGCTGCAAATGTATCACGACAAGAATTTTCTGCTGCTCTTCCCCTTCACCGGGGCAGCTACCAACCGGACTCCGCCCTACGACCAGCTTTCGTTCAACCTGCGCGCCTCGTACGACCAGGAAATGAAGGGACTCATCGATCACTTCGTCGCCGTCAATCGAACTCGCATTGCAGTCTTCTACCAAGCCGATGCCTATGGCCGGGCAGGCTGGGGTGGCCTGCGCAAGGCACTGGATGAGCACGGCCTGGAGATCGCTGGTGAAGCTACCTACCGGCGGGGCTCGCCCTTCGACCAGAGCTACGATCGTCAGGTGGCGATCATGCAGCGCGTGCAGCCCGATGCCGTTGTCTGTGTCGGCACCTATCCGGCCTGCGCTGGATTCGTTCGCGACATGCGCGACAGAGATGTCGACTGCCCTATCGCGACGCTTTCGTTTGTCGGCGGTGAGGCCATGCTCAAGCTGCTCTCCGCGGCAGAGCAGGAGTCAAACAAGGACTACACGTCCCGGCTGGTGAGCTCCCAGGTCGTCCCGAGCTACAACGACGATTCCATCCCGGCGGTGCGCGAGTATCGCGAGGCGATGGATCGCTACCGCGATGCCATCATGCCGCCGGACTCACTACTTTATCCGCACGGAAAGACGGCGAAGTGGAAGTATGCGCCGCTCCCCGATGGCTTCATTAGCCTTGAGGGCTATCTGAATGCTAAACTCTTCGTGGCGATCCTTCAGCGGATGGGCGCCAATCCCAGACGTGCCGATTTGGCCACGGCCGTGCTGGCCATGGGCGACTTCGATCTCGGCGTGGGACGGCCGCTGTCCTTTGGCGGCGACACAGGTCGCCGCCAAGCCTCGAACCAAGTCTACTATACCGTGGTTAGAGACGGGCGGTTCGTGCCAATCCGCGACGGTGAGTGGGAGGCTTGGGCGAAGCGATGAGGATTGCACAATTCTATCAGAAGACTCTGTTCGGCATGTTCGCCATAATAGGGCTCATTGTGGCGTTGACCTCCGCCCTCTACGTCAACACCGTGGACCGACAGCTGACTGGCGATTTCCTGAACAACAGTCGGGCGATTGCGCGCAGCATTGCCGACTCGAACGTCGACCTGAT
>DATLJR010000291.1:0-1519 GCA_035538755.1 Pseudolabrys sp. | reverse complement strand
TTCCGGCGCGCCCGACCAAGCGAGCGGCGGCGAAATATTCTCCCCGACGCAGTTCGGGCTGCGCTGTTTGTCGGCGCAGGCGTTCTTGACTGCCAGCTGGTCGTTGTCCTTTAAGGCCGAAGAAGTCAGCACGAGCACATCAGCCCGCGCTGCGCCAAACGACAGGGCTAAAGCGCCGGCAAACAACAAACTGCCCAGAGCGTATTTCATGATGTCCTCCCTCTCGGTTCGCTGTCACGCTTGCCCGTCCCCGCAGGATCGGGCCAAGGCACCGTTCTCGTGAAGGACGCTACTGCGTCACCCCATTGAAAAGCACGACAAATTCTCGTGATGTTCCACGATACTCTGCCGCGTCGCGGCCCGACACAGCCTAAGATTGGGCTGACGGTGATATCCGGTTACGGCGGATCTTTTGCGTTGCTGCGCCTTCCAACGACGGTCCCCTCACTGATCATATCGCGGACCTTCCCGCCCGGGGGCTGTGGCGGCTGCCCATGCCCGAGCCTGTGTGAAAACGCTCAAGAGCCAACAAGGCGGAGAATTATTTTCTCTATTGCCCTTTTTCCGAACGCAGCCACAGCGCGATTCCTCTTTAGACTGACGAAATCGAGAAGGACTTTCTACGCGCAGATTGGATGCCTGTGTTTTCACACAGCCTCGGGCAGGTCTTGCCATCGCGGCCAGTCGCGGCGAACGGCCGTTTCGGGGTTGTGAGCCGCCGATCTCGCCAAGTGCAGTGAATGAACGGTTAGGATTGGGAGACGACCGGCAATCACCGCCGTCGGACGCTGCGCGCGTTTATCGCCGAATGCTTCACGCCCAGGCTGCGGTACAGCGGCTTCTCGCTCGGTTTCCATTTCGCTTCGATCACCGCGGGCGGCCCGGCGCCGTTGATCGCGACGGCGCTGCTCGCGTGGACCGGATCGGGCTACGTGATTGCGCTCTATATTCTGTTATGTGCGGCCGTCACCTTCGCCTCGGCGATATTTCTGCCGGATCGGACGAACCGCGACATCTCGCAAGAGGTCGCCTGACAAACGGCCAGCTATCCGCGCCGCGCGGCAGCGTTGAGAGATCATCGATCGAGCGCTGATCGGCGCCCGTCCGAGGTGTTCTTCTAGCGCCCCTTTCTCGAACCGTTCGCAAAACCGCCCGAGGTCATTGACCCGGTGCGTGTCGCTCGACCAGTTCTGTTCCTCAGAGCGCCTGTACCGCCAAGCCGCGAAGTGGTTGGTTGGCTAGTGACCCTCATTTCTCTACATCGCCGTGACCTGATCGAGGCCTCGGATGCGCGCGTACATCTTCATCGCCTTGTCGAGGCTGTAGGCGTGGGCGGCCGCATCGGTGCTGTTGATCAACTCAATCTTGATTCGCTATAGCGGATTGGAACGGAAGGGAGCTTGCCCATGATCCACATCGCCGGAAAGGCATCACAGGAGGACTCGCAGATCCTGCATGCGGCCATTGGTTTGGGATCGCAGATCCGGGCGGCGAGCGAGGAGATTGAGGAGGGCCGTCG
>DATLJR010000290.1:0-88777 GCA_035538755.1 Pseudolabrys sp. | reverse complement strand
TATATCGGCGCCGGACTGATTGCGACCGGACTTGCGTTTGGCGCCGGCTGGGCTCTCGGAAACTGGGCATCGAGCGGAAATTATTGGGGCGGCGGAGTGAATTGGAATAACGGCAATATCAACATCAATCGGCCGCGCGTTAATCCGTTGAATGGCAGGAATTGGCAGCACCGACCCGAGCACCGGCAAGGTGTGCGATACAACAACAATAACGTGCGCCAGAAATTCGCCGGCAATCGTGCCGGAGTCTCGGATCGGATGGATTTTCGCGGCCGGGGCGGCAATCAGGTTCTCAGGCCAGGCGGCGAGCGGCCCGGCGCGGGCCAAAGGCCGGGCGCTGGCCAAAGGCCGAGCTCGGGCCAGCGACCGGCGGGCGGCAGGCCCAGCGCGGGACAACAACCTTCAAAGGGAAAACCCAGCGCCAAGCGGCCGTCAGGCGGGAAGCGGGCTGCGCAGCGGCCCTCAGGCGGGCGGGGCGGTAATGCACTGGGCAACGTCAGGTCCGGCAGAGTTGCCAATCGGTCATCGGCGCGTGGTCGTGCCAGCATCGGAGGTGGTGGCTTCCGTGGCGGAGGCATACGCGGCGGCGGCGGTTTCCGCGGTGGCGGTGGCTTCCGTGGCGGCGGCGGTGGTCGTCGCGGCGGCGGGGGGCGCGGAGGTGGTGGTCGACGATCCGATATCACGCTCAAGCACGATATCGTTCTGCTCGGCCATCTTCCCAACGGGCTCGGCTACTATCGCTTCAGCTACAACGGTAGCGACCGCCCCTACGTCGGCGTGATGGCGCAGGAGGTGCAAACTGTCAGGCCGAAGGCGGTGGTGCGTGATCGCGACGGCACCCTGCGCGTCCTCTACGACAGGCTCGGCGTCAAATTCCAGACCTACGAGCACTGGATTGCGTCGGGTGCCCGGGTGCCGACGACCGCGAGGATGCAGTGATGAGCAATACTCTTGTTTCGATGGCGGTCGTTGCGCTGCTTTGTGCCAGCACATCCGTGGCAACGGCCCAGCAGGCGTTCAAGACGCCTGAGGAAGCGGCTACGGCGCTCGTCGGTGCAGCCAAATCCGGCGACATGAAAGCGATCACGACCGTCCTGGGTCCTGACGGAGACGACATCGTGTCATCAGGCGATGAGGTTGCCGATGCAGCGACGAGAGCAAAATTTGTTACCGCCTATGACGCAAAGCACACGATTGCCATGGAAGGCGACAGCAAGGCCGTCATGGTCATCGGACCAGACGACTTCCCGCTTCCGATTCCGATCATTCGCAAGGACGGACAGTGGCGGTTCGACACGGCCGCGGGCCGCGAAGAAATTCTATTCCGTCGCATCGGCGAAAACGAACTGGACGCGATACAGTCGGCACTCGCCTATGTCGACGCACAGGACGAATACGCTGAGAAGGATCGCACGGGCGCGGGCATAAACACCTATGCCCAGCGCATCATCAGTCAGCCGGGAAAGAAAGACGGCCTCTACTGGCCGACGTCACAAGGCGAAGACCCAAGTCCGCTTGGCGAACTCATCGCGGAGGCGACGAAACAAGGATATCGCGTTGGCGGCGGGCGAACTCCCTTCCACGGCTACTATTTCAAGATCCTCACGAGGCAAGGACCTGCCGCGCCTGGTGGCGAGGCCGATTATGTTGTGAACGGCAAGATGATCGGCGGATTTGCACTCGTTGCCTATCCGGCGGAATACAGAAATTCCGGCGTGATGACGTTTATTGTCAATCATGCCGGCACTGTGTTTCAGAAAGATCTTGGACCGAACACGGTACAGCTCGCAGAACGCATGACGTCGTTCAATCCCGACAAGAGCTGGCAGGCGGTTACCGACACTGAGCCGCTGCGCTGAAAGTTGGGCAGTAACGGTCTGACCTGACCCAGCTCGGATAATTTTTCGCTGATCTTCACACCGCTATTTCGCGCACTCGTTGGTCGCAGTGCGGATACGGAGTTTCCGCGGTCCCGTCTGATTCGTACTTAAATTGTGATCGCTTCCAGATTGAAACTTATGAACAAATGCACTGATCGGCCGCTTTTCGATGCTCCGTTACGGGGAGAATTGCGTGCTACTATAACTCGAGACAAGGCCAAACCGGCCGGGGGGTTGGAGCAGTGGCCCGCGACAAGAAAGAAAAAGCCAGGCCCGAGCTGGCCGCAACTTCGTTCATCGAAGTGGCGATCCGGCTCGCGGCGCTTGCGTTGCTGCTCTACTGGACTCTGATTCTTGTCCAACCCTTTTTGTCGATCGCGATCTGGAGCGCCGTACTCACCGTCGCGCTCTACCCCATTTTTGAATGGACCTCGCGCATGCTTGGCGGGCGCCGTCGGATCGCCGCGGCACTGATTACGCTTCTGAGCTTGCTGGTCATCGTCGGGCCAGCGACCTGGCTCGCGTTGGGATTAGTCGATAGCCTGCGTCTGATTTCCGAACGACTCGACCTTGCAAATTTGACGATACCCCCGCCGTCGGCTTCGGTGCAGGACTGGCCGTTGATCGGTGAGCCGATCTATCAGTTCTGGGAACTGGCTTCAACAAATCTCAGCGCCGCTCTGGGCCAGATCATCCCCCAATTGAAGCCGCTGGGCAGCAGCTTGCTGCGTATCGGGGCAGATACCGGCCTCGGCATCATCATGTTCCTCGCCGCGATCGTAATTGCCGGATTTCTCTTTTCGCCCGCACCGAAGATCGCCGAAGCGATCAAGAAATTTGCGCTGAGACTCAATCCGTCGCGCGGCGAGGAGTTTGTCGAACAGGCAGGTGCAACCATTCGCGCGGTATCGCGTGGCGTTATCGGAATTTCCGTGCTGCAGGCGCTGCTGGCAGGCATTGGCCTGATGGTTGCGGGAATTCCGCAGGCGAGCCTGATCACATTTGGCGTTCTGGTATTCGGAATTATTCAGATTGGTCCATCGATCATTTTGATCCCGGTCATCATCTGGGCGTGGACGTTCATGAATACTGGGCCTGCGCTGTTGTTCACTGCGTACATGGTGCCGGTCAATTTGCTGGATAACTTGCTCAGGCCGATTGTGATGGGACGGGGACTGAAAACGCCGATCCTCGTCATTCTGATCGGGGTGATCGGCGGCACTCTTGCTTATGGGATCACCGGACTCTTCCTCGGGCCGATCGTGCTTGCCGTCATCTGGGAATTGTTCGTTTCATGGATCGACGAGCGCGAAAGCGCTTGATGCCTCTGACGAATGCGCGGTCAGAAATTCTGCGGTTGACGCAGATCAATGACAAGCGGTTGACCGTAGCGACAATTGTCCAAACGCTGAGAGGTATTGTGTTATGGCACCCAAGGAAACGATGGGATCACAGGCGCAAAAAGCAGTTCCGCCTCCATTTATGAATTGGGGACAGGAACAGAGTGAAGCGGCAATGGCACTGCAAAAGACGCTTCTTGAATCATGCGATCAGGCAAGTCGTGCCTGGCTTGCCCGCGTCCAATCCGAAATGTCACTCTGGTCGGATCTGGCCAACAAAATGAGCGGGACGAAATCCATTCCCGAAGCATTTGACGCCTACACGAAAGGTGTATCGCAGCGAATGCAGATGGCCGCCGAGGATGGAAAACAATTGGTCGAAGAGTACCAGCAACTGACCCAAAAGATCGCGAAGTCACTGGGCAACGGTTGGCCGAGCGCGAGCACGTAAGACGCTTCGATCAAAACTGGGTGAGAGCGCTTCGTTCTAGGAACAGAAGCCGGTTTTCTATGCTCCGATCGGGCGCCGCAGCGTGTTCGATCGCCGAGAGTCCGATCGCGGTCGTTTGATCTTCATCAATGAGAACTATCCCTATTCCCACAGGATGCTTGTAGCTGAATCGAAGAGTTCAAAAACGCGATCGTTGTCGCCATGAAAACGGTATCTCTGGAAAATGCGGTCGCCATGATTCCGGATGGGGCAAGCCTTATGATTGGCGGCTTCATGGCCGTTGGTACTCCGGAACGCGTGATTGACGAGCTAGTGCGCCAGGGAAAGAAAAATCTCACCGTCATTGCGAACGACACGGCGGTTCCTGGTCGAGGCATTGGAAAGCTCGTCGACAAAGGGCTGGTGAGCCGAGCGGTCACGAGTCACATCGGACTCAATCCCGAAACACAGAAGCAGATGCTCGGCGGGAAAATGGCTGTCGACCTAGTCCCGCAGGGCACGCTTATCGAACGCATTCGCGCCGGCGGTTTTGGGCTCGGCGGAATATTGACGCCGACCGGGGTCGGCACGATCGTCGAAGAAGGCAAGCAGAAAATCAACGTGAACGGAAAGAGCTACCTGGTTGAGACGGCGTTGCGTGCCGACTTTGCCCTAGTCAGTGCATTTCTCGCCGACTATCTCGGCAATCTTTCCTACGTGTTGACTGCGCGCAATTTCAATCCGGTCATTGCTATGGCCGGCGAGACCACGATCGTCACAGCCGAACACATCGTCCCCGTGGGTCTCATTGCGCCAGACCACGTCGTCACGCCGGCGCCACTTGTCGACTATCTCGTCGCGAACGGGTGATGAGAATGGATGCTCAGTCAATCATCGCCAGACGTGTTGCCCGTGAGTTGCGTAATGGGATGCTCGTGAACCTGGGCATTGGGATACCAACCTTGGTAGCTAACTATGTTTCGAGCAACGTGAAGGTGTTCTTCCAGTCGGAAAACGGGTTGATCGGTACTGGAGCCATTCCGGAAGAAGGAATGGAGCATCCATTGCTTACCGACGCCGGCGGAAAGCCCGTGACGGCGTTGCCTGGGGCATGCACGTTCGATAGCGCCATGTCGTTTGGCTTGATCCGCGGCGGTCACGTCGACGTCACCGTTCTTGGTGCGCTCCAGGTCGATGCAAAAGGACAACTCGCGAACTGGATGATTCCTGGCAAGATGGTCCCGGGCATGGGCGGAGCGATGGACCTCGTAACCGGGGCGAAACGTGTCATTATTGCGATGCAGCACACCGCCAAAGGCAAACCAAAAATCGTGAAAAAATGTGGGTTACCGCTCACCTCAGCGAGACCGATCAACCTGCTAGTGACCGAGTTGGCCGTTATCGCTTTTCCTGATGGCCGGGCAACTCTCATGGAAACAGCGCCTGGGGTTACCGTTGAGCAGGTCGTGTCCGCCACTGAAGCTGAACTCGCCCTGCCGGCCAAAATTCCTGAAATGCCGGCTTGACTGCCTGCTTGGTTGGTTGGTCGTTTTGCCGTTGATTTACGTCAAACGACCGAATCCCGACGTTTTTATAATGCTGGACGCTCCGCGACGGGCCGTACTCGTTTGCTAGTGCGGCCCTCGCGGTCAAGCCGCGCGAGGGTGGGATCAACAATGGACAACCCCATCAGGCGACCTGAGGAAATTCTAGCGTACCGCTCGTTGCGCAAAATTCTCAGCTCAAAGCCCAAGGCCTTGTTCTCCGTCGGCCCCAACGACAGCGTTCTGATGGCACTACAGCTTATGGCCGACAAAAACGTCGGCTTCCTCGTCGTGATGGAGAAAGAAGCTCTGACTGGTGTCATATCAGAGCGAGATTGCGCGCGTCGCGTAGTTCTCGCCAAGAAATCTCCGGAATCGACGCCGGTTTCAGACATTATGGTTCGCAATGTCGTGACGGTCGATATTGGACACACCTTTGCCGATTGTCTGCGACTTATGCATCAGCATAGCATTCGCCACCTGCCGGTCGTCGATAACGGCAAGACGGTAGCTGTAGTTTCAATCCGAGATTTGCTGAGCGAAGCAGTCGTTCACAACGCAAAGATCATTGAAGAACTCGAACGAGAGCGGCTGACGGTCTTCACTTCGACGGTCTGAAATTCCCGGGAGCCGCGTCGCGGCCGTCGGGCGACAACAGGAGCGATCGTCATGAGCCTTCTGATTGTCCTGGGCGCTCTGGCGTTTCTCATGCTCGTGGCCTATCGGGGCTACAGCGTGATCCTGTTTGCACCTGTCGCTGCGCTTGGCGCGGTGTTGCTGACGGATCCAGCGCTTGTCGCACCGATGTTCTCCAGCGTCTTTATGGAGAAGACTGTCGGCTTCCTAAAGAACTATTTCCCAGTGTTTATGCTCGGAGCCGTTTTCGGCAAAGTCATCGAGCTTTCCGGATTTTCCAAATCGATCGTCGCTGCGGTGATCGGAGTGCTGGGCCGGGAGCGGGCAGTTTTGTCGATCGTCGTGGTCTGCGCCATTCTGACCTATGGCGGCGTGTCATTGTTCGTGGTGGTGTTCGCAGTCTATCCATTCGCCGCCGAAATGTTCCGGCAAAGCGGAATTCCCAAGCGGCTTATGCCCGCCACGATTGCCCTCGGCGCATTCACCTTCACCATGGATTCGCTGCCCGGGTCGCCGCAGATCCAGAACATTATTCCCACGACGTTTTTTAAGACGACAACCTGGGCCGCGCCGTGGCTCGGATTGATCGGCGCTCTTTTTATTCTTGTACTCGGCCTTACCTACATCGAGAGCCGGATCCGTGCTGCCAAAGCAAAAGGCGAAGGTTACGGGACCGAACTTCGCAACGAGCCTGAGCCGTTCGAAACGGAGAAATTACCCAACCCATGGATCGCTCTTTCGCCCCTGGTCATGGTTGGCGTTGCAAACTTCGTGCTGACGTTTGCGGTGCCGCGCGCCTATGGGACCAGGCACGAAATCACCCTCGGCACGGCCAAGCCGATCGTCACTCAGATCTCCGGCGTCGCTGCGATCTGGGCGGTGGAAGGCGCGCTGCTGCTCGGAATACTGACTGTGTTCGCTTTTGCCTGGCGGCCAGTGCTGGCGAAATTCGCCGACGGAAGCAAAGCGGCGGTCGCAGGCGCGCTGCTGGCGTCGTTGAATACCGCATCCGAGTATGGCTTCGGCGGGGTGATAGCGCTACTGCCTGGTTTCGCGGCCATCGCCGAGGCGCTGCGCGCGATCCCCAATCCTCTGATTAACGAAGCGATCAGTGTGACCGTGCTTGCCGGCATCACCGGGTCGGCGTCCGGCGGGATGAGCATTGCGCTTGCCGCCATGTCCGACACCTTCATCGCGGCGGCCGAGGCGGCAAAGATCCCGCTCGAGGTCCTGCATCGTGTTGCGTCGATGGCGAGCGGAGGCATGGACACCTTGCCGCACAACGGCGCGGTGATCACATTGCTCGCGGTCACCGGCCTTACTCATCGGGATTCGTATAAGGATATCTTCGTCATCACTCTGATCAAGACCGCCGCGGTGTTCTTTGTGATTGGGTTCTTTTTCCTGACCGGCATCTACTGACGGAAATGGCACAAGGAGCGGGGGGATTCGGAAAATAAACCATGTCAACCATTGCCACCGTCCAATCGAAACTTACGCAAATCCGAGCACCGGACACCGGAAAGCTTGTCACCGCGGAAGAGGCGGTACGCCTCATTCGCGACGGCGATACGATCGCAACAGGAGGTTTTGTCGGCATCGGTTTTGCGGAGGAAATTGCCGCCGCGCTCGAAACGCAATTTTTGTCGAAGGATGTCCCCGCAATCGATAAGCCGCGTAACCTCACGCTTATTTACGCAGCGGGCCAAGGCGATGGGAAAGAGCGCGGCCTCAATCACCTCGGACATGAAGGGCTGGTGCGGCGGGTGATCGGCGGGCATTGGGGCCTGGTGCCAAAACTGCAGCGTCTCGCTATCGAGAACCGGATAGAGGCCTATAACTTTCCGCAGGGCGTAGTTTCGCATCTGTTTCGCGACATCGCAGCGAAACGGCCTGGTCATCTAACACGCGTCGGACTTGGAACATTTGTGGACCCGCGCCACGGCGGCGGGAAGATAAACGATTGCACCAGGGACGATCTCGTCCGGCTGATCGAGATCGATGGCGAAGAGTTCCTGTATTACCGTGCGTTTCCGATTAATATCGGCATCATCCGCGGCACAACTGCCGACCCCGACGGCAATATCACCATGGAGAAGGAAGCACTCACATTGGAAGTGCTGGCCATCGCCATGGCGGTGCAAAATTCCGGGGGGCTCGTGATCGTGCAGGTGGAGCGTGTTGCCGAACGCGGGTCGCTCAATCCAAGGCAGGTCAAAATACCCGGCATACTCGTTGACTGTGTCGTCGTCGCCCAGCCCGAGAACCATTGGCAGACATTTGCAACTCAATATGACCCCGCGTTCAGCGGCGAGATCCGGGTGCGCACGGGCTCGATCCCGCCCTTGGAATTGAACGAACGAAAAATTATCGCGCGTCGTGCCGCGCTGGAACTCAACGCCAACAGCGTCGTCAACTTGGGCATTGGGATGCCGGAAGGTGTTGCGACCGTTGCCAACGAGGAAAAGATCGCCGACCTGATGACCTTGACGGCCGAACCGGGCGTCATAGGAGGCGTGCCGGCAGGCGGGCTCAACTTTGGTGCTGCAATCAATGCGCAAACTGTCATCGACCAACCCTATCAGTTCGACTTCTACGATGGTGGCGGTCTCGACGCAGCCTTCCTCGGTCTCGCTCAAGCCGACAAGCAGGGGAATCTGAACGTAAGCAAATTTGGCCCCCGTCTCGCCGGTGCCGGAGGTTTCATCAACATAAGCCAGAACGCCAAGAAGGTAGTATTCGTCGGCACTTTCATGGCGGGCCGCCTGCAGTTGGCGATCGAGGATGGTCACCTGCGTATCGTGACCGACGGCAAACTCAAGAAATTCGTTCGTGAGGTCGAGCACAGGACGTTTTCAGGAAGCTACGCAGCCAAGCGTGGGCAACCTGTCCTCTATATTACCGAGCGTTGCGTGTTCGAGCTCACAGCAGAGGGTCTTGCGCTCGTCGAGATTGCCCCCGGCATCGATGTCGAACGCGATATTCTGGCGAAGATGGAGTTCAAACCGATCATCACCCGCAATCCTGCGATCATGGACAGGCGCATATTTCTGCCTGAGTCGATGGGACTGCGCGATGATTTACTGCGCATGCCGCTCGAACAGCGCTTTACATATCATCCTGAAAAGAATCAGTTTTTCGTCAACTTCGAAGGGCACGTCGTTCGCAGCCCTCAGGATGTCGAACGAATACGGCGCATTGTCGAATCGATGCTTTCGTCCGCCAGGCGAAAAGTCCATGTGATCGTCAACTACGACAATTTCAGCATCTATCCCGACATCATTGACGAGTACACGGCAATGGTCCGGGATCTTGCAGACCGGTTCTATTCTGGCGCCACTCGGTATTCGACCAACGGTTTCCTGCGTACCAAGCTTGGCGACGCCTTGGGCCGCCGTGAGCTCGCACCCCATATCTACGAAAATGCGGAAGAGGCCAGCGCGCATTTGCACGAACTGGAAGACAAAGTGGCAAGCTGACGAGAAAGCACGAGCATCCACATGAACAAGCCAGAGAAGCCGACAGCCCAGACAAAGCCTCGCGAGAAAGAGACCGCACAAAAACCTGAGCGTGCAACGGCGGAAAAGAAGGCAAGCGCGGGCGCGGTCGAGACCCTGACAGACATCACCAATCGAAGCGCCAATCTTCTTCATGTTTACGGCGAAAAGATCGGCAGGGACGACGGTTATCAGGTCATCGACCTCAAGACGGTCACCGCGACTTTTCAGGAGTTCCTGCAAAAGGCGGCTATGAATCCGGCTCCTATTATCAAGGAGCAATTCGCATTTTGTGCGGATCTGGCGTTGCTCTGGCAGCGAACAAGCATGCGCGCACTTTTCAATATTCCAGCGGAGCCGGTCATCGCTCCGGCCAAGCAGGACAAACGCTTCAAAAACGAGGCCTGGACCGAAAATTGGTACTTCGACTATGTGAAACAGCACTATCTGCTGGCGTCGCGCTGCGTAGAGTCATCGGTTTGCGGTGTGAAAGACGTCGACCGGCACACCCATCACAAGGCACAATTCTATACCCGCCAGCTTGTGAATGCGTTTTCACCGACCAATTTCGTGCTGACGAATCCGTCCGTGCTTAACGCAACGATCGAGACCCATGGCACGAACCTTCTCAATGGTCTCAGGAATTTTGTCGAGGATCTTGAGCGCGGTGCCGGTCGTCTAAGTCTCACGATGAGCGATTTATCGGCGTTTAGATTTGGCGAGAATATCGCGAGTTCGCCAGGAAAGGTCGTTTTCCAAAACGAACTCATGCAGCTTATTCAATACGCGCCCTCAACACCGATGGTGCAGCGTCGACCATTGCTTATCGTGCCGCCGTGGATCAACAAGTTCTACATTTTGGACCTCAAGCCCAAAAACTCCTTCATTAAATGGTGCGTTGATCAGGGTCACACTGTTTTCGTGATCTCCTGGATCAACCCAGGTGCCGAACTCGCCAACAAAAGTTTTGCGGATTATCTGCTTGAGGGACCACTGCAGGCCATCGATGCCATCGAAAAGGCGACCGGCGAGTCGGATGTCAATGTGATCGGATATTGTATCGGCGGGACCCTGGTCGCGAGCATGCTGGCCTACATGGCTGCTCGAAAGGACAAGCGCGTCGCGTCTGCCACGTTGTTCACCACGCTTGTGGATTTTTCAGACGTCGGAGACATCTCCGTATTCATTGACGAAGACCAACTTCAATTGGCCGACAAGCACATGAATCGCCTTGGCTATCTAGAGGGTCGGCACATGGCCGAGGCATTCAACCTGATGCGCGAAAACGATTTGATCTGGTTCTTCGTCATCAACAACTATCTATTGGGTCGCAGCCCGGCCGCCTTCGATATTCTATATTGGAATTCAGATGCAACGCGCATGCCGGCTCGCATGCAATCGTACTATTTGCGCAATATGTACTACAAAAATGTACTGAAGAACGCAGGCCAAATAAATCTCGCCAATGTGCCCATCGATCTTCGCAAGATTGACGTTCCGGTCTATTTTCTTTCCACGCGCGAAGACCATATTGCTCCGTGGCACTCAACGTACGCCGGCACACAGCTGATGTCAGGGCCGGTCCGGTTTGTCCTCGGGGCGTCTGGCCATGTCGCCGGCGTAATCAATCCGCCATCCGCCAACAAATACGGCTATTGGACAAATGAAAAGTTGTCGGCCGATCCGGGTGCGTGGCTGAAGAACGCGGCTTACCACGAAGGCTCGTGGTGGCCGGACTGGGAGCGATGGGTCGCCGAGTTTGGAGGGGACCTAATTCCCGCGCGCCAGCCCGGTGGGGGAAAACTCGGGCCGATCGAGGATGCTCCGGGCTCTTATGTAAAGATACGCGCTGCCGCCTGATTGTTTAGGGCGCAAGGCCGGCTGCCTTCCGCAGCTCGCCCTTCACGTCATTAAGTTCATTTCGAAAGGCTTCCTTGCTCAGGAGCGACGCGGCGAGTGCCGCGCCAGCGACGTTTCCTGCGTAGACGTCGCCGCGGAGGGCGCCCGAAACGATCCGGCTATAACCATAATCCTGGATTCGTTTGTATAGTTCTTCCTTCTTCTCCGGGATCATTTCAGCGAGCACCATTCCCATGACGGCGCCGTAAGTCGCGTGCGCGGAAGGATACGAGGGGGAGTCGCGGTCGCTCAACTTCTTTAAAGTATGCAGATTGTTGTGAGGTAAGCGATAGGGGCGTGTCCGGTTGAATGTATTTTTCGCCTCGCGGTTGGCGGACGCCGAAAGGCTTTCCACCTTTATGCCGATGCCGCCAAGGAATCGTTCAAGCGTTCGATGATCGTCGTCCCGCACGTGCTTCGCCTGGTCAGGGGTACGTGACTCCTGCAAGCGCAGAAGCTCCTGAAGCTCGGCCTTGGTTTGCGCACTGTCTGATTTTGGCGGCGGCATGAGCAGCACTGACAGCGGGACCGCGGGATCGGGACAAGACGGGTCGGCGGCCGCAGCCGAAAGGCTGAACAACGCAAGAAAGGCCACAAAAGCCAGGCAGGCCCAACTGCGATTTGCTCTCACGCGTTGCCCCCAGGAACGCCATCGCCTCAGGATGCCTTGGCTTGCGGTTTCTTTGCAACCTCGCGCAGATGCGGCGGAGTTGCGCTGCCGCTGACTCCGAATAATCGGGCGAGTTCGCTCATCCTTTTCTTGCCTTCTGTCGAAAGTTCGCCGCGGACATTCATGATCTGCCGAATAACTCCATAGGCTTTTTCGCGGATCTCTGCGTCGGGTGGCAACATCGATGGAATCGCGGCGAGGGCCGCCTCCCGGTCAATCAGCAGCATATTGAATTGTTCACGCACCAGAGTTTTGAAATCTGCAAGCGACATGTCGCCGTGTTCTTCGCGAAGGCGGCGCGCCATTTCAAAGCTCCGTTCATCCACGGACGCTCGGTCCACACCTGCATAGATGAGGCCGCGAATGATTGCCGCACGAAGGCCTCCCTCCGGAATGCGGGATTTGAGCTCGGCGATCCGCTTCTTCAGAAGTTCGCGATGTAGGGGATTCTTCGGGGCTTTGCGCAAACGCTGTGTCCCAGCGGGGTCCACGCCAACCGCGGCCTGTAGCGTCGGCGAACCATAAATCGCAAGGAATGTCTGCTCGGCAATTTTTTCACTCGCTTCGCGCCACGCATCGAGGCCGGCGACGATCTGATCGGAAAACTGCCCCTGCATCGCGAGCAGCGGGTTGTCGCTGGCCGCCGGCTTTCGGTCTTTGCGAATCTGCTCTGCGAGCTTGGCAACTGGAGCCATTGCCGGATTTTGATCGGAAAACAGCTCGTATTGCAGACGCAGTGGATGCATTTCCCGCATCCAATCCGCGATCGGATTGCTGATCATCGCGCGCACCATGGGTTGAGCAAAGGTACGATAGAGCGCAAGATTTATTTCGGAAACACGCGCGGCCGTGGCAAAACGGCGTTCATCTGCCAAGTCGTTGCCGCCGAGCGCGCGGATGTCATCAAGGGTTCGTGCTTCGCACCGCATCACCCAATTCCCAAGCGCGAGATCAGGGTTGGTGGTTTCCGCGCTCTTGTCTTCGAAAACTGCCTCATAGAGGCCGGGCGGGAGCGTATCGATGAGGTCGATGTTGCTCGAGAACTCGCCGTGCTCTTTTTTCGCGACGCCTCCGGAAACGAAAATGCCGAGATGCCCCACGGTTTCATGGATCGTATAGACGATGGTCTGCCCGTAGGACCGGATGTCGTCGACGCTGTCATAGAGGTCGAGGATCCAATCGAGCGCCTGCTGTGGCGGCGTGATGTTGTCGCCTTTTGAGCAAAACACAACGATCGGGGAGCGGATATTGCGAAGATCGATCGTGGCGCCATCCGACGTCGTGATGCGCCCGGCGGCGAGGTTGTTGCCCACAAACAGCTCATCGACAATGAACTGAATTTCCTCCGCATTCAGGTTGACGTGGCCACCCCACCACTTTTCAAAGCCCAGATAACGGGACGCCTCGGTATCGACCTTCGAATAGAGATTGTATTGCTTGGTCCACAGCGTGTTCGCCGGGTTCTGATTTTCGAAGTTCTGCACCAGCCAGGCACCGTCGAACTTGCCGTGACCAAGATCGCCAGCAAGCGCTGTCAACCAACTGCCGCCCAACAATCCGCCCGAGTAGCGCATGGGATATTTTCCGCGCACACCGGCCCAATAGGAGAGCGGCGACCCAGCGACGATGATGGGGCCGAACAGCTCCGGCCGCATTGCCGCCAACATCATGATCGCCCAACCGGCCTGGCAGTTTCCGATCACGCAAGGCTTGCCATTCGCCTCGGGATGCGCTGCGGCTACCTTCTCGATGAAAATGGCTTCGGCGCGTGCGATGTCTTCAATGGTCTGTCCAGGAACGGGATCGGGCAGAAATCCGATGAAGTAGCAAGGATGGCCGGCCTTGAATGCGACACCGATTTCACTGTCGGCTTTGAAGCCGCCGATGCCGGGACCGTGTCCGGCGCGCGGATCAACGACAATGAAGGGCCGCAGCTTTGGATTGATTTCGACGCCCGCGGGCGGGACGATACGTACAAGCGCGTAATTCACCGGTCGCTCCAGTGTACGCCCGTCAACGATCAGCTCAGCTTTATAATCGAGCACGTTAGGCGCTGTTTCCGCCATGTGTTCGCGATACTGATTCCCACGCTGCCGCATGACATCCCAGAACAGGACGCTGCGTTGGAATGCGTCGGTCCAATACTCCATGGCGGGCGCGAAGATGCCAAATGCCATCGTGTTCGGCTCAGTTGAAGGAAGGTTTGACGACATGGTTGCGGTCCTTCTCTTTTGCTAATCCATGATGTGATAGCCGCCATCGATATAGAGCGTCTCGCCGGTGATCAGCCGCGCCGCGTCGTGCGCGAGAAAGGCCGTCGCGACGCCGACGTCGTCGATGCTGACCAGGCTGCGCGCTGGAGCTTGCGACTTGGCTTTGTCAAGCAATGCATCGAATTCCGGAATGCCTGAGGCTGCCCTGGTCGCAAGCGGTCCGGGAGAGATCGCGTGCACACGAATTCCCTTTGGGCCGAGCTCGGCTGCGATGTAACGAACGGCGCATTCAAGCGCAGCTTTGGCGACGCCCATGATGTTGTAGTTTTTAACCACCATCTGGCTGCCGTAGTACGACATCGTAAACAGAGTGCCGCCCTTTTTCATCAGTGGTTCGGCCAGATGTGCCATCCGAATGAATGTCCAACAAGATACGTCCATAGTCGTCGCGAAACCTTCGCGCGATACGTCCACCACGCGCCCCTGCAGCGCGTCTTTCGGCGAAAAGGCGATGGAGTGGACCACGAAATCGAGTTTGCCCCACTCTTTGCTAATTCGTTCGAAAACAGCTTCCATTTGACCGGCCACGCTCACGTCGAGCGGCATAAAGATCGGTGCTTCGAGCGCCCGGGCAAGGGGCTCGACGAACTTTTTGGCTTTGTCGTTAAGATAGGTTACCGCGAGTTCAGCCCCCAGGGCTCTAAATGCCTTCGCGCAACCCCACGCGATTGACTTGTCGTTGGCAATTCCAACAATAAGACCTCTTTTTCCTTCAAGCAGTTTCGCCTTTACCGGGGGAAGCGTCGGGCCGTTATTTTTTTTACTCATGTGGGTCTCCACATAACGTTCCGCGATCAATTTGATTGCACGAAAAGCCTGACGGCGGTCCTTGGCATCGTCGATATGCGCGATGTCTCGCCCATTGATCTTGAGGCGCCCCTCGCCCCAAGGCGCTACTTCAGCTTCCAGGCGATCGTCGCCCAAGATTGCGACAAATTGCTGAACAGTGGCGCCTTTTCCGGCGGCCAAAGCGCTGTTCGTCTTCCAGTCCAGCATTTTCGCGTGTCTCGTCCAAAGGCCGCCCGTAGGCGAACAGCGCTTGCCTGAAACCTAGTTGCGGCACGCCTGTCATGTTTTGACGTTGGTCAAACGGGGCGGAACTCGCGGGTGGCAATCCGCTGAATTTCCTTCAATTCTTCATGCGCAAAAGCGATGAGCGGCTCAGCAGGACTAGAGAGCGAGGCGAGAGCCGGGCGATCACTTGCGACCGTTCCAGTTCGGTGATGGTGCGGCTGACCGTCTCGATCGTCAGGCCCAGATGATCGGCGATGTCCTGATGCGACATTGGAAGTTCGAGATACTTTGCCTTTCCCAGTCTCCGGGACAAGTCGATGAGGAAAGTTGCCACACGGCTTTTCGCACTTTTGCCGATCAACAAGGCATGTTCCTGCGCCCGCAAAAGCTCATTGGTCGTTTCCGCCAACAAGAAATTCGCCATCCGGCTGTCCCGCGCAGCAACCGAGAGGAGCGCACTGCGTTTGTGATACCGGATCATCACGTCGGTTGCCGCCTCAACCGATAGAGCGTGCTTCTGGTTGGCCCAACCAAATAGCTCTCCGGGCAGATAAAAGCCCAGGATGTTACGCGAGCCGTTTTGAAGCGTCCGGCAACTTCGAACGACACCGTCCACGACCATGAAAATGTAGTCTGCCGGATCACCTTCGCAGACAATCAGCTGGTCGCGGCGGTGACGAATCGGCCCTCGCCGGTACGCAGTGATGGTGCGCGGAAACAATGTTTGGTCGCCGTCCGGTGCGGCCCAAGATGGGTTTGCGGACAGTACGATCTTGTCAAAAATACCATCACGCACGCGTGCGGATGGGTCGCTGGCGCTGCCAAGCTGGGCCATCTGTTCCCCCAAACGTTATTGGCCTCTGTAAGTGGATATAACTTGGGGCTCCGCCCAGAAAGTTGGACTTTGGCCCAACTTAGGGTGGATCATGGGCATGCCGGAATCTCGACAAATGAGGTTTTATAGCGCCTTCTGCTGCGAAAAAAATGCTGCGGCAATTTGCTCCGCTGATAGTGGTCAGAGCCCTCTAGCGATAGAGCGCCTCGCGCCCCACCCAATCGCACCGATCACGGTGAGGAAGGCGCACACAAAAATAAAGCTTCGAAGGATCCTCCTGCTCGATCGTCACGCGACGACCGGCGCTCAATGCCGTGCATTGATGATGACGCAGAAAATCAGAAAGTTGTCTCATGCTGGGATTTTCACGCGCCAATCGGTAGAACTCGGACAGATCCTGTTGCTGGAGGCACGCGGGAGAGCGCCGCACGATAACCATTTCGCGGGCGAGGGAAGGTGTAATCGTGGTTACAACGATGACGGCGGCGAGCGTTGCCGTTTTCACGTGTTGAATCTCCCGTCGTGTCGATCAGCTATCCGATCGTAGGGTCTGTTTCAGACAATCTTCAATGGATCGACGCGGCGAAATAGGTCCGAGGTCCTCTTCGGCGTTCACGGCCTTGAGATTTTCAAGAACATCGTCGCGCAGCCCGGCAAGAGCGATTCTGATCCCGCGCGCTTTGAGCGACCGTGCCAATACGCGCAACGTTGTCCCGGCCGTTGTGTCTATGCGCGGAACGATCGAGCAATCGATAACCAACAACCTGGTGCCGTCCGGCGCATTGGCGACCAGGTCGAGGATGCTGCGGCGGATGTGCTCGGCATTGAAATACAACCACGCGCCCGGGCTGCGGATAACGATCGCACCCAGAGGATCTCTGGCGTTGGGATATCTCGCCCGATTGACGAACTCGCCGGTCAACGGCTCTCGCCCAAGAAGCGCCACGCTGGGCCGGGCCGCATGCGCGATGAGCATGACCAGCGAACCGGCCGCTGCGAGCAGCAGGCCATCGAGCAATCCGAAAAGCAGCACGCCGAAAAACGCGAGCAGAGCGATACGAAATTCACGCGGCGATGCGAGGCGCAGCCGGCGCAGATCGTCGATCTTAACGAGGTGTGACGCTGCCATCAGAACGATGGCCGCGAGAACGGGCTCCGGCAGATTGTGAAAGAACTTGGCGAAGTACAACAGTGTGAGAGCAATCGCGCCCGATGTAATTACCAGGGCGGCCGGAGACGACGCGCCGCCGAGGTCGTTGACGGCAGTTTGCGACATTCCGCCGGCGACCGGGAATCCGCTTGTCAGTCCGGTTGCGATGTTGGCCGTGCCGATCGCCGTGAGTTCCTGCTCGGGGTTGATGTCATAGCCATGCTTCTGCGCGAAGCTCCGGGCGACGGAGATCGATTCACCGTAGGCGAGCAGGAAGCAGGCAAGCGCGATCGGTACGAGTGTCGCGATGTCGGATACGTGGATATTCGGGACGCTAACATTCGGCAGGCCGGTTGGCAGGTCGCCGACAATATGAATGCCTTTGTCCGCCAATCCGAAAATCGTCATAAGGAGGATGGCGGCAACAACAACGACAAGGGTTGTCGGACGGCCGGGGAAAGCCCGTTCAAAGCCTATAAAAAGAGCGATCGCGGCGAGGCCAACGACGAGTGACAGAATGTGAGTCTGCGGCAGCGAAGAGACGAGATGAAAGACACGTTCGAAGAAATTGCCGCTCACGCCGGTAATGCCGAATAGCTTGGGCAGTTGGGTCGATGCGATATAAAGCGCCGCACCAGTTTTGAATCCGACCAAAATCGGGTCCGAGATGAAGTAGGCGGCGTTGGCAAGGCCGACAAATCGGCCGGCGATGCTGATGATCCCGACCATCAGAGCCACGGCCCCTACGAGCGCAATCGCCCGCGAAACGTCGCCGTCGGCCATTGAAACGACGCTGGTCGCGAGCACGATCGCCAGCGAGGATGTTGGCCCGACCGCCAGTTGTCGGCTTGTCCCAAACAATGCATAGGCAATTCCGGCGACGAGATAGCAATAAAGCCCAGTGACCGGCGGCAGCTGTGCCAACGATGCATAGGCAAGCGACTCAGGGATGACGAAGGCTGCAAGCGACAGACCGGCAATCAGGTCGACGCGAACGTTTTGCGCCGCGTATGTACGTATCCAGCTTAAAGCCGGGATCCAGGCTAAACGAGTGTCCAGGGAAGGCTTGTCGTTCATATCTGCTTGCGCCTAGTGGGTCGCGGTCTTCCGCTTCAGTATGATTTTGACGGCAACAGCCGGCTTTCATTGGTTTGCATCAATCCAACGCATGCTACCTTTAACGGCGCCTCGCGCCATCAGCATCGTCTGCGCTTGTGAATTGCGACCTTGGGTGAAGCCAACGCCCGGGGTTTAGCCGGCCAATAGCTGTTATTTTTGAGGTTTACGCAAAGTGCCGTTCGTGGGTTGGACGGCGGACGGGTTCGAAAGAAACGCGTGCCTATTGGCGCCGCTTTTGTCGACCCTCGGCTCCCATATTGTCGCTGACCTGCTGCTCGGGCGCCGGGTGCCCGACGTCGTCGTGGTCCGGATACCAAATCACCAGCCCCCCGACACACGGCGTGATGGCGGTGACCGCAGTCACTCTCATCCGGTCGATGACGCCGCTTTTTGAGGTTGCTAGGCTGACCACAGGATGTCCTTTCGGGACTTTCGCTGCTCCATTAGATAGCCCGGTATTGCCAATCTTTTTGTGAGGTAAATCACTCTCGCGCCAATGTTTCGTAAGAGGGGGCAGACATGATTACCGTTCCGGGCCCGGCATCGGAGGCGCTGGGGTCCTACCTGTCGACTCATTTGGGTCGCCGCTTTCACTCGACGGAAGCGCATCTGACCGAGCTCATTCCATCGATCGCCCGCTTGTCCCTCGAGTGTATTGGAAACAGCGATGCGCTTTATCACAACATCGAGCACACGATGCTCGTGACGCTGGTCGGATACGACATCATGAAGGGACGTGCGCTGCTCACGCACACGACACCGGGCGATTACTCGCATCTTCTCGTTGCGTGCCTGCTGCACGACATCGGTTATGCGCGCGGCGTTCTCAAGGGAGACGGTGTCGACGGCTATGTCATCGATGGACGCGGGAACAAGGTCAATGTTCCGCGCGGATCATCCGACGCTGCACTTTTGCAGTATCATGTCGACCGGTCGAAGCTTTTCGTCATGGATCGCCTTGCCGATCACGACCACCTTGACGCGGAGCGGATCGCGCGCGCTATCGAGTTCACGCGCTTTCCGGCGTCGACGGTCGAACCGGAAGATAGTGGCAACGAGGAGGGCTCGCTGGTGCGGGCGGCAGATCTCATCGGTCAGCTGGGCGACCCGCAGTACCTGCGGAAGGCCAACGCGCTTTATTATGAGTTCGAGGAAGTCGGGCTCAACCGGCAGCTTGGGTATGGGTCGCCTGCCGATCTAACGGAGCTATATCCACAGTTCTATTGGAAGGCAGTGTCCCCTCACGTCCAGACGGCCATTAGATATCTCAACGTGACGTCAAGCGGCCGGCAATGGATCGCGAATCTCTACAGCAACGTGTTCCGTGCCGAGCGCGATCTCAGCCTGACGGGGCCCGAGCGTTGACGACGCGCGAGTGCAATTTCTTCTCTGGTTGTTTCCTCACGCCGGAAGCCTATTCTGGGCGGCGAAGCGTCTGATCAGAAGGGGGCGATGATGGGTGTTCTTCTCTGGATAATTATCATTGGATTTGTTGCTGGCGTCATCGCGCGGCTTTTGATGCCTGGTCCGAATACGCCGAAGGGTTTCGTCGTCAGCACGATTGTCGGCGTGGCAGGAGCAGTGCTTGCTTCCATCATCGGCGATTTTGCCGGGTTGTATCGCCCCGGTGAGGGCGCAGGCCTGATCGGCGCAACCGTTGGCGCGCTGGTCATTTTATTTGTGTGGAATCGTCTTGTGGCCGCTGAGGTCATCCCCGACCACGGCCTGTGAGCGCCGTCAATTTGCCGATTCGATCCAACGGATAAAGCGGCCGCCGGCTAGCCCACGCGTCAGTGCGAGATTGTACTCGCGGAAGACCTCGGCTTTATGCCAGCCGCCGCGCGGCCAGTCTTTGATTGCATTCTCGAGGCGGCCCAGGTCGATGGCGCGTCGGACGAGGGCTGATTTGGAAAGCTCATTGAGTTCCCGCGCAAGTTCGCCACGACGCGCTTCAAGTTTTCGATGCCAGTCGGCGCCCTGCAGGCCGCTGAGGCGATTGGTCAACACGGGTTCGGGAAGCAGACCCCACATGGCGCGACGGACCAGCGAACGATCGATGCCCTCGGCGAGATATTGTTCCGGCGGAATGCCGAAGCAGTAGGAAACGACATCGATGTCGGCGGTCGGATCGCGCACCTCGACACCGGTGAAAGCCTTCTCGGCGGCCTGCCAGTCGCCAAGGTAGTCGACCTGCGCAAGACCTTTGACGCGCTCATCGCGTCGCATGCGGTAAAGAAAGTCGTGCCCGACTGTTCGCGCGCGGCGTTCGACTGCCATCTCCGCTGCAAAATCGACGCGGATTGGCGCATGCTCCCGCCAGGCTGCGGACCGATGGCGGCGCATCCAATCGCCCAGTTGTCCGGGGATCAGGGGCTCGATGAGAAGCTTTCGCAACGCCGTCGAGCGCGAGTAGGGGCTATTGCGATAAAACTGGCGCCACTGCCGATAGGCTAGCAGCAATCGACCGCGCGCCAGGTGGTCGGAGGCCTGCGACCAGCCGTTCCAGCTGATGGTGTAGTTGCCATGCAGACCGCCGAGCAGCACGCGCCGTCCCTGTGCACGCGCGCGCTGAAGGGCCGTCATCGTCCAGCCGAAATTGGTCGGGTTACGCACCGGTCCATCGAGTGCGATAAAGAATCGCTCTAGTTGTGCGAAGTCATCACACGTGTCGGTGTAAACATAATCAACGTCGATATTGCCGGCCTTCTTCCGGATCGCCTCCACATAAGGCGTCTCGTTGGCGTAGCACCCGTCTGGCACCGGTCCGTTGAAATCGCGTCCGGGAACTCCAGTGTATGCCGCGAGCCGGAGGTTCTTTTCTTCCAAAGCACGCGCTGCAAGAACGGACACCGAAGACGAGTCGAGCCCGCCACTCAGAAGACTTCCGATTGGATGGATGCTGCGCATTTGCCGGCGCACGGCATGATCGAGACAATCACGCAGTCCTTCTGCATAGGCGGTGTCGGATTGGAGTCTGACCTGCTTGATATTCGTGGGAGACCAGTAGCGGCGATGTGATATCGATCCGTCGGGCCTCACTTGGAGGATGTGCGCCGGAGGAACCCGAAACACATTTCGATACAACGTCGTTGCATGGTCCGCGTGATTCAGCACCAGGAAATCGGCGAGCTTTTCCTCGCAGAGCACTCGCGGCACATCATCGAAAGCAAAAAGCGCGTTCGGCATGCTCGCAAAGGCAAAGAATCCCCGGCCTTTGTGCCACGTGACAACATTCAATCCGAGATGATCGCGCGCCAGCGTCACGCGGCGGCTGCGCGGATCCCAGATCGCGACTGCAAAGGGGCCCCGAAGCATTGGCCAGATATCGTCACCCAGTTTTTGCCAGGAGTTCAGAAGCAAACGCGAATCTGACCACTCCGCTGCTTCCGCTTGGGAAATTCCGACCCGGGCACGCACTTCGTCGCGATTGTCCAACCGCAGGTCTGCAGTGATGATCGATCCGCTTCCGTCGTGGTACGGCTGGTGATCGAAGCGGTCTTCAGGAGTCATCCGCATCAGGGCGTGTACGAGACCACAGCCGTCCTTTGCGATGATCTCGGCGCGGTCGGGTCCATATTGATTGAGCGCGTTGGCGGCGCGTTCGAGGTCACGCCGCGTCACGCTGCGGTCATCGAAACGGATCAGTCCAGCGATTCCGCTCATCAGCGTGCTCCGCCAAACTGGGCCAGAGGCGTGAAGCGTCCGGCGTCACGATCTACTACAACGTCGCCTTCTCCGATCTCGACCCATGCGTGGGCGACGAGTGCTTGATCTTGCCGCGCAACGCCGATGCAAAGGCGGCTTGCTATGCCGCGCCGACGCAGCATGGCATGCGTTGCGAGCGCGCGGGGCAGACACAGAGCGTTGATCCATGGCTTGGTGGCCATTTGCTCCACCGCCCAGGAGATCCAGTTTGCCTCATTGGCGGCAAACCGATTGATACGGCGAGGCGCGCGGTTCGCCCAGGCGAAGACTCGCGCGGGAGAGATAAAGCGCACGGCCATCCGTGCCAGAATAATTGCAACGAAAGCTTCCCGCAGATAGACGCGGCGGATCGCTGCCAGCTTCATCGCAAACCTTCCGCGGCTAGCACCTGTACCAGCTGTTCGTTCACTAGCGTTTGCAGGAAAGGTGTTACGTCACGGGCGAGTGTCGCTGCGTCCACGTCATGCTGGTCTGAAAGGCGGCGGAAAATTTCGCCGACACGGCATGGCTCAGCCAGCATGTCCCATATCTCGGTAGCGACCCGGTTAAAGTCGAAATACGAGCCAGCGGCGAGGCTCAGGACGACGGTGCGGCCGTCGACATCGGCCACAGCCAATTCCTTTTCCCGGACAAGAACGCTGGCGACTGTAATGCTCAAGCTGCTGTCCTGCTCCACCGCTGCGTGGCGTCGCCGACTCTACCCCATGTTCGCTTCAGCAAGGCTAGTTCTTGTTATCGATGCGGGCAGACATCGGAATGGCCATCTCGAACGAAAACCCGAACTTGGTTGACGGGGAAGATGGCGGCTGCGGCTCGGTGAGCGCAGCATTATTATCTTCGGCTTGAGCCGATTTGGTTTCGGCGCCGATCGCGACCTTTCTGATGGTCGGCGGCTCCCATGGCGTGCGCTGCTCGTTACTGGTGCGGCCAGTTTTGCTTATTGTCATGGCCGACCTCCGCAAAATTAACCACGCAAGCGTTCTATGAGATCGCATCCGGCGTGGCAAGACGGCACCAAAGCCGCCATTGGGGGCCGCACGCGTTTATGGGCGTGGCGACAAAGGTGCGACGCAAACGTCTCACTCACGCGTATTAACGAAGAAAAAATGCTGCATTGCATGCTCTGACGTGAAGTCGCAGCCGCTTGGCATCCCAGATTCCGCATGATACGCTTTTTGCGCCACGAGGTGTTTTGGGCCGAAAAACAAGCACTTAACGACCAAAGTGCTGGTCGCGCTCAACCAGAAAGGGATCCGCCATGGCTGAAAAATCGTCAGCGACATCGGAAACAGGCGAAGCCGCGGCAGATACCCCCGAGACTCGCGAGCAGATGGCTTCGAAGCTTGTTGATCGGTTTGCATTGTGGTCTGGCGTGGCCGGACTGGTTCCCATTCCAGTTCTCGACGTCGCTGCGGTCGGTGGCCTCCAGATCCAGATGGTTCGCCGCATTTCGCAAATTTATGACGTCGACTTTTCGGAGAATCGGGGCAAGGCTCTGATCGCGAGTCTCGCGGGATCGATGATCCCTGCGACCAGCGGCCTGGGAGCTGCGAGCGTGCTCAAGGCGGTTCCGGTCATCGGCACAATCGCTGGCGGATTTGTCATGCCCGTATTGTCAGCCGGCGCCACCTACGCCATCGGCAAGGCTTTCATTCAGCACTTTGCCACGGGCGGCACGCTGCTCGACTTCAATCCTCCGGATTATCGGCAGTTCATCAAAGCTCAAAGGGACATGTGGGATTCGCGAAAGAACCGCGCCGCCAAGTCTCCAGAACCAGGAGCCGCAACGGGTCCATAGCCGCGCCGGCGCGGGTTGGGCGACTGGATAGATGCATCCACCGCAGCCGTAGCGCTGTCGATCGGCGAGACCGAGCCCCATGCTCGAAGCCTTCGTCTACATAGTGTTCTGCGCCCTCACGGGAGTATGCGGTGTTGACCGCCGAATGGGCTTTTTCGGCACTTTTGTTCTGGCCCTCGTCACCACTCCGTTTGTAGTGTTGCCTGTCCTGCTTCTTACCGGCCAATCCCGTCGTGCCGAATGGCCTCGCCGGAATTAGCAGAAGTGATTTTTGTTTCGGCGGGGGGCGTATCTTGCTGGGCCGGCGGCGACACATTGTGAACGTGTAGACAGAAGACGTTATGTCCTTCCTCCAACTCGTCCGCCGGGAAATGCACGGCTCGCTGCCGAAGCTACTGTTCATGTCCGGACTCGGAGGCATCAGCACCGCGGCGATCCTGGGGGCCATCAATTCGGGCCTGCAAAACGGTTCGACCCTGTGGGCCGCGACTCTGTTTATCGTCGCGCTCTTTCTCTTCATCAAAACCCAATCCTACGTCACTATTACGACGACCGCTGAGATCGAAGCGATCATCCATAAGGTTCGCATTCGACTTATGGACCAGATCAGGCATTCGGAGCTGTTGTCGATCGAAGATATCGGCCGAGCGCGGATCGTTGCCGCAATCACGAGCGATACGGCCGTGCTCACGCAAGCGAGCAACATGCTCGCCTTTACCGTACAGGGCGCAGTCCTGATCGTTTTCGTGGCGATTTATGTGGCCTTCCTGTCGGTTGCGGCCATTCTCACGACCATCGTAGTCGTCTCGATAGCTGCAGTAATTTTTCACCAGAAGAATCGCCGTTTAGTCAGCGAGAAGCAGCGGGCGGCCGCGTGGGAGCGCCGGTTGTTCGATCGGCTCATAGACTTCCTGGATGGGTTTAAGGAAGTGCGGCTCAACAGCGCACGCAGCGCCGACCTCTTCGCTGATGCGGTCGACGTGTCGCGAACGGCCGCCAACATCAAAATCAATACCCAGGCGGAAACGTTCAGGATGATCGTGACGTCGCAGATTTCGATGTACGTGCTGCTCGGCGCGGTCGTTTTTGTGGCCCCTCAATTCAGCGAAACGCTCGGCGGGGCGGCGCTGACAAAGACCACGACAGCCCTGATGTTCATCGTGGGAGCATGTTTCGGCCTCGTGCAGTCGATCCCGATCCTTCTCAATGCAAACGCGTCGGCAGACCGGCTGGTGCAGCTGGAAAACACGTTGCGGGCGACGGCCGCACAGCCGCGTGAGATTCCCACGGTAAAGCACTTCGACAAGATCGAGATGCGCAACATCAGTTTTCGCTACGTCGACAAGTTTTCCGAGGCTGCCTTCAAGATTGGCCCGATCGATTTTACCCTGCAGCCCGGAGAGCTGGTTTTCATCACCGGGGGCAATGGCTCGGGCAAATCGACCTTCCTGAGAGTTCTTTCTGGCCTCTATCCCGCTGATTCCGGCGAAATCATCCTTAACGGAAGGCACATCGATAATTCAACGCGCGACGAATACCGCGCGTTGATGTCGGCGATTTTCTTCGACTATCATTTGTTCCGGCGACTTTACGGGGTGCCCGATCCCGACCCGGGCGAGGTCAATCGTCTGCTCGGGTTGTTCCGGCTGTCTGAAAAGACCGGATTGGTTGAGGGTGAGTTTCGCACGCTCGAATTGTCTGGGGGTCAGCGCAGGCGCCTCGCGCTTATCGTCAGCCTCCTCGAAAAGCGTCCGATCCTCCTGTTGGACGAATGGACGGCCGAACAGGATCCGGAATTCCGGCGCAAGTTCTACGACGAACTGTTGCCGGATCTGATGAAAGCCGGGGCGACCGTCGTGGTGATCACGCACGATGATCGCTATCTCGACGAGCTCGACTTGCCGGCTCGCAGGATCCGGATGGACGAGGGAAAGATTATCGAGCAGCGTACGATAAAAAGTACAAAACCGAGACGTCGGTAGCGGGAGAAGGACTGATGGCGAAGTATAGGGAGTCTCTTGATGGAATGCCAACCAGGCCGCGCACCTGGAGGCGTTTTATTGGGCGACACCTGCCGAGTCTGTCAGTCACTTTGTTGGCGGCGTTGCTCATGGCCACCATCCTGTTTCCCTATGTCGTGATCACGGTCCCAAGCGGCAGCGTCGGCGTTCTCTGGAAACGCTTCAATGGCTACGACCTTTATTGCTGGTGCTTTGTCGGCCGCGGCACGATTCTGGATCCGCGCGAGCTGAGAGACGAAGGTCTTCACGTTATCTGGCCCTGGGACAAGTTGTACATCTACACGCTCCGGCTCCAGTCTTCGACCCAGACATACAATGCAATTACCAAGGACGGCGTAAATGTGAGCGCGCAGATCAATGTGCGGTTCCAGTTGCTGCACAACTACGTTGCCGTGCTGCACAAGTTCATCGGCCCTCAGTATCTCGCTTCTGTTGTGGAGCCGGAGCTCGGCAGTCGGGCGCGGGAGATTATCGCTCAATACACGGCGCAAGAGGTCTATACGTCGCGCGAATCGATTCAGTCAAAAATCCGCGCGGATGCGCAAAAGAGTTTGAGCACGCATCTCAACAGCCTCGTGCAGCCGGAAGCGATGGAGCAGCCGGACCCGAAGCACTACAATGACTTCCTGCAGAACTCGATCCAGCTGCTGGATGCTCTGGTTCTCAGCATCGAACTGCCGCCGGAAATCGTTGCGGCCATTAACCGGCAAACCCAGCAGTACTATGAGATTCAGGAATACAAATATCGTGTCGAACGCGAGGCGCAGGAATCGACGCGCAAGCAGATCGAAGCGAACGGCATCGCGGCCTTCCAGCGGACGGTGAGCGAGGGGATCTCGGATTCGTATCTGCGCTGGCGCGGCATCGAAGCGACGCTTGCACTCGCTCAGTCCCAAAATTCGAAAATCATCATCATCGGGGGTGGCAAGGATGGGCTGCCGGTTATTCTCGGCAACGTCGACGGAGTGGCGGGATCCGCCTCGAAAGCCACCGCGACTGAGGAGGATGTGACGCCGAAAGAAAAAGTACCTGGAATCTCGTCCGGCCCGATCAACACGCTGCCAAAGCCGACCGGATCGTCGTCGCCGACGAAGAACAATGGGGCCGCCGTCAATTCGACGCCGCCTGACGTCACTCAGACCCCGACGACGGCAGTGCCGAGCGGGCATTCGCCGTTCGACCTGTCGCAGATTAAGGACTACCTGCAACGGCTTCCCGATTGGCTCAAGTCGGCGGCAACGGGCCCGGGTTCCGGTGCAGGGACGCCGCCCAAGCAGTAGGAAGCGAAGGAATTGCAGGTGAGCGGAATGACTGACGCACAGCAAACGATACAGCCCAGGTCTTTCCTGTACCGGATGTTCACTGGACGATGGCTCTTCCTGCTTACGATCCTGGTCGGAGTCGTCGCTTACATAATCGGCCTCAATGTCGCGTACCTCGATATTGCCGGCGCGAGGCAGCTGATCCAGCAATTGCGGACCGAGAACCAGAAGCTCAAAACCCAGATTGCTGATCTGAACGCCACGCAGGTCGCCTTGCAAAACAGGCTATCGACTTTCGAGGCGGCGTTAGACGAGATCATTCCGTCGAAAAACACTTATAACATCAAGCCGAACCAATCGATGATCGTTGCCGCTGGGCGACTGACCGTTGGGCTGGTCGGCGCGCCGACGAACGAAAACATCACCATCAACGTCAATGGAAAACAGCAGACCGTTGCCTCGGGCGATGTGGTCAGTCTGACACTCGACCCGAAGACAAATTGCCAGGTCCGCGTCCAATCTTTCGATATGTTCAAGGCGGTTCTCAACGCATCCTGCACGCAGGCGCCATAATCCCTCGATGCCACAATAGCGGTGAGAACGCACCGTTCGACCTTGCTGGGTGGGGCTAAAACCGCATATATCCCCGTCCGGTCGGCGTCATCTGAAGAATGGCGGCCGGGAATCCGGTAGCATTGGCTGCGAGTGATTCGCCCATAACGCGTGAGCGGACAGGCAGGTCGGCCATGAGACAGATAATCACTGTAGCAACAATGAAAGGTGGGAGTGGCAAGAGTACGTTGGCAAGTTGCCTTGCGGTGCATTGGCATCTGACAGGCCGGGCTCCGACGATCATCGACGCCGATCCCCAGCGGTCCATAGCGCGGCTCGCCCTTCGGGAGCGGGCGCTTGGCGGTGTCCCGGTGGTGGAAGACGCAACTGCGGAGGCATGGAAGACCGCGCAGAACCTTGCGGCCTCGGGCCGTCCGATCATCATCGACACCCCGGGATTCCGCTCACAGGCGACGCTCGCCTGTATCGCGGCAGCCGATTTTCTTCTAGTCCCGGTCAAGGCATCGCCGCTCGATGTCGACCGCATGCTGGACACGCTCAATTCGCTGATCGACGGCGCCGGCGGCGAAAGACCGACTTTCCGCTGCATCCTCACACAAACCACGCGGGATTCGGTCATTGCCAAGCAGGTTAGGGCGGAATTGATCGAGGCCGGCTTCCCGGTGCTCGAAAACGAGATGGTCAACCGCGTCGCTTATGCGGAAGCGGGCCTGTGGGGAGCAACCCCCAGCCTCATCAGCTGGAAAGGACCGGCGGCGCGCGAGATTGCAGCCATTGCAACCGAAGTGGATAATCTGGTGGGCATCAAAAAGGCGGCGTGATCATGAGTAAGAAGTTGCCGAAGGCAATCCGGCCCAACGTCACTCAAAGGGGCGGTCCCGAGGCACAGTCCAGGCTGGCTGACCCCATGTCGGAGGCGAAGCGGCCAGCAAAACCGCAGCAGGCCTCCCCGATCGCGCCTGAGGATCTTGTCGCCACCGATATCGATGCGGCGGAGCGTAAAGGGCGCGCCCGCAAGCTGGTCGAACGCTTCTCGCTTTACTCAGGCGTGGCTGGCCTGCTTCCGGTGCCGGTCGTCGATGTTGCCGCCGTCGGCGGGGTTCAGTTGCAGATGCTGAGACGCATTTCGCAACTTTACGATGTTCCGTTCTCGAAAAATCGCGGCAAGGCGATCGTGGCGAGCCTTGCTGGAACGATGATTCCGGCAAGCACCGGGCTGGGCGTTGCCAGTATCTCTAAGAGCGTGCCTATCGCCGGGACGGCAATCGGCGCAATGACCGCGCCGGCCTTGTCCGTCGGTGCCACTTACGTAATTGGAATGACATTCGTCGAGCACTTTGCCCGCGGTGGGACATTGCTCGATTTCGATCCGCCCGACCATCGCGAATTCATCAAGGCCGCCGCTGAAGTGCGCAAGACATGACACCGCACGGTGTCGGGCAAGCCCGCGAAAATCTTATTATGACCTCTTGCCGCCGGTCTTGGCGGCTTTCTCCGCGTCCCACCACCAGAGCGCCGGAAAGCCCGACATGCCGTATTTCGGGAGCGGGTCGCGGTAACTGAAGCGATTCCATCGCGCGGTTCGCAATTTGCCGTAACCCCATTGCGGCACGACGTAATTGTTCCAGAGTAGGATGCGATCGAGAGCCCTGGTGGCTGCGACGAGTTCGTCGCGGGTTTTCGCCGAAATGATCCGCGTGATCATTTCATCGACAGCCGGGTTCTTGATGCCGAGGATATTGTCCGATCCGGATTGATCTGCCGCTTGCGAGCCCCAATAACCGCGCTGCTCGTTTCCGGGGAGAAGAGATTCACCCCAGGCAAACGTAATGACGTCGAAGTCCCATTTGCGCAGCCGGTTCTCATACTGCGGCTGGTCGACCGTGCGGACCGACACCGTGATGCCGAGGCGTTCGAGAGCTGGCTTGTAGAACAGGAAGATGCGCTCGAAGAGCGGCGCATTGGCGAGAAATTCGACTTCGAAAGGTTCGCCGGTCGCCGCATTGACGATCTGCTGATTGCGCACTTCGTAACCGGCCTCTTTGAAAAGCCGCAGGGCCTCACGCAGATTATTGCGCACGGCGTTTGGATCGCCGTTGACCGGATTGGCGTAGGGCTTGGTGAAAAGTTCGGGTGGAACCTTGTCACGCACTGTTTCAAGCAACTCGAGCTCGCGGCCTGTCGGCAGGCCAGAAGCGGCGAGCTCGGTGCCTTCAAAATAGCTGCCCGTGCGCTTGTACTGACCGAAGAAGATCTTCTTGTTCATCTCCTCGAAATCGAACGCGTAGTTGAACGCCTGTCGAACGCGAGGATCTTTGAACTTGTTGCGACGGAGATTGAAGGCGAAGGCCTGCATCACGCCGATATTGTTGATCGGGAATTCCTGAAGGATGACGCGCTTTTCGGCCACCGCGGGGAAATCGTACGCCGTTGACCAGTTCTTGGCGCTGTTCTCCGCGCGCCAGTCGACCAGATCTCCCTTGAACGCCTCGATGGCAACAGTCGCGTCGCGGAAATATTCAAACTTCAGCTCGTCGAAGTTGTTGCGGCCGACATTGACGTTGACGTTTGTGCCCCAGTAGTCCTTCACGCGTTCATAGATGATCGCGTGCGCCGGCGAGAATTCCTTGATCTTGTAGGGCCCGCTGCCAAGGGGCATCTCGAGTGTCGTCTCCTCGATGCTGCGCTTGCGGCCGTCCTTGTCAGAGCCTTCCCACCAATGCTTTGGCATGATGGTGAGCTGCCCGATGATGATCGGCAATTCCTGGCTTGCGGTTCCATCGAGCACGAAGGTCACATCGTTGACGGCGGTTTTTTCCGCTTTCACGACGTGGCGATAATTGGCGGCCGCCTGCGGGCTGCCTTTCTTGTACGCGTTGAACGAAAAAATGACGTCATCCGGTGTGACGGGTTTGCCGTCCTGCCACTTCGCTTCGGGACGAAGCCGGAAGGTCACCGAAGACAGGTCTTCGGGGAAGCTTACGGATTCGGCGAGCAGTCCGTAGACACTGTACACTTCGTCGAGCGCGGAAGTGAGAAGCGTATCGAAGACGAAGTCGATGCCCTGAACGAGGGTGCCTTTGACGCCGGAGACCACCGGATTGAAATTGTCGAACGTGCCGAGCGCGACCTGCGAGGCCGCACCCGTCTTTGGGGCGCTCGGATTAACGTACTCGAATTGCTTGAAGCCCGCCGGATATTTCAGCTCACCGAACTTCGCGAGGCCGTGACGCCAGACGCGCTTTTTCTCTTCCGCCGCCGCAGGACCTATCCAGTCAGGTAAGGGCAGCCGCTGCCCGGCAAACATAACGAGCGCAGAGGTAAGCAAGGACCGGCGATTCATCTAAAACTCCACGGAGGGCACAATACGGGCGGGCAATCTGTGGCAATGCTAGGTGCTTTTCGCGCGCGACGACAGTGGAGAATGTGTCGCGTCGCACCATAAAAACGGGTTCCACTCGCTCAGCGCGAGGCAGTATTACGATACACCTTACGAGCGAACACAAAAAAGCAGCGAGGCGCCGGATGCATTCGGCGCCTCACCCAAGTCTTTGCAATCCCGCGGGTCAGAAAATTTATTTTAGAGGCCTGAGCCAGTCAAAGACCGGTTAGCCTTCACACACGGACAAGCCGGTGCAAGCGCCCAGCGTGAAGCCCGCTTTTTCTTTAGCCATGCCCGCCGCGATCTCCAACGAGTCATCGGAGACTTCGAAGGCAAGGATCTCCTTTTCAGTCTTTTCAAGTCCCAACATGGTCTTCATGGCACGATCCTTTCTTTCGCCAGCGGCGCCAGCAGTCAGCTAAGAGTTGCTCAAAAAAAAAGCCCCCTCCCAGCGCCATAGGCCATGATCTGATGCGCTCCAGGCAAAGTCAATTGGAATAAGCCTATATCCGCAGGCACTTATGACGGAGGACGTGCTGATTTCTGTAGACAAATCGGCTCCGGTATTAACCAATTCACGTCATAAAAATGCTCATTCGGGGGCGACCCAATGCTGGACGGTCCCCTTTGCCATTCAAACGAGATAGGTGGTGGGGACCCGTGCCACGACGCGAGCGCGCCGAATAATGGCCGGGGGTGCGTATAATCACCCAAATCGGAGTGAAGATTGATGGATGCCTTCCATGATCGCCTGATTGTTCGCGCGGCGACCATCGATGAACTCCTATCGGACGATTTCGAAGCTTTGCCGGGTCAGAAGGCCGATGCGGACGTTGCCGCCCACCGCCTTGCCGCCTGGTGCCAATCCGCTGCCAGCGGGGATTGGTCGCTGTTCAGCCAGAGGCTCCGCCGCGACGGGTGGACAACCGACGACGTTCTGAAAAAATTTGCAACCGTTCGTCGCACATCGACCTCGCTGCCTGCTTGGGTTGCCGATGCCATCTGGATCGAGACGGTCCTGCAGAGTCCGGGAAGAAATCCCGAGCGGATTTCAAATGGATTTGAGCCGGTGGCTTTCGAGCATCTGTTCGCCCCGGTGGTTGGGCGTGCAGCGGAACTCGTGTGGGCAGACGTCGATCGGCGGGCCTTCGACAATCTGACGGGATCCGCGCATGCGGGCTTACGCCATTCGCTGCTTGAAGAGTTGTCCAATCTCTGTGCACCGGCGCTCTATGAGCCATTCGCCATTGCCCGCAAGGCCAGTGAGGCACAATCAAATTTGGGGGCCTCACTTTACGAGCGCTTCATCGAGGATATGAGATCGGGTGGATTTCGGCGTCTGTTTGAAGAGAAGCCGGTTCTTCTGCGCCTGATCGCCGTGTTGACGCGTCAATGGATCGACACGTCGCGCGAACTCGTCACCCGCCTCGATGCTGATCTTCCGGCTATCGGCCGTGATATCCTGCGTTCCAACACTGACAGTCCGGTTGTAAGCATCGCAGGAGAATTTTCCGACCCGCACAATGGCGGCCGTTCGGTGCGCATCATCACCTTCGCGGATAGCGCGCGCATCGTCTACAAACCGAAAGACCTGCGGCTCGACATCGCATGGCACAATTTGGTCGAGCGGCTGAACCAGGATGCCCCACCAATCGACCTCAAGGCCGTCCGTACAATCGCATCCGACGGCTATGGCTGGACCGAATTCATCGATCATGCGGGCACGGATCGCGCGGGCTGTCAGCGGTTTTTCCGCCGCGCCGGTGCCTGGCTCTCGCTATTTCATTGCTTCGTTGCCAATGACATGCACCAGGAGAACATGATTGCTGCCGGCGAGTATCCGGTGCCGATCGACCTCGAAACGACCCTTCAGTCGACTGTTGATGAAAGCCAAACCGCGGAGCCGGAGGCGCAGGCCTTCGATCTTGCAACGGAAAAGCTGGCCAACTCGGTCATGATGGTCGGCCTGCTCCCCGCCTACGGGCGTTCGGCAGACAACAATGTCTTTGCGATTGGCGGAATGACGGCGGACTGGAATGCAAAAATTAGGATCAAGTGGGACAACATAAACACCGATGAGATGCGGCCGACGCGGTCAAAAGAGGTCGCCAATACCAATCCAAATTTGCCGTTCGTTGGCGGCCGTTACGTCAAACTGGCCGACCACACCGACGACCTGGTCTCGGGTTTCCGCGACTACACTAATTTTCTGCTGCGACACATTAGGTCTTCGCAGCCAGAAAGCCTCTACAAGGATTTTGCCGGTCTTCCGGTCCGCAAGGTTATTCGCGCCACACGATTTTATTCGATGCTGCTGCAGCGGCTGAAAAACTGCCGGTCGATGGACGATGGAATTCTGTGGTCTGCGCAGGCGGACTTTATGGCAAGACTCGCGGAGTGGGACAAGGACAAAGATGATTTCTGGCCACTTCAACGCGCGGAACGATCAGCGCTCCTCACGTTGAACGTCCCACATTTCGTGTCACCTAGCGATGAAACCGAGATCCACGATGCGAGCGGATTTTCCGTGCGCGTCGCGGCGAGTTCCGGGCTCAATCGTACGCGCGAGCGTATTCAGGTCTTCGATGAAAAAGAGATCGACTGGCAGATTGAAGTGATCAGGGAAAGTACGCGATCGCTCACGAAGCCGCCTGATGTCGCGGCGGCTGGTCAGGTAAAGCTTCTTGAGCGGCCTGATGCCAACCTTCAGGCGGCAAAAAAGACCTTCACTGCCGAAGCCGACAGGATCGCTGAAGAACTGTCGAGGTGCGCAATTCGCCGGGAGCCGGGTGCCGCGTGGATCGGCCTCGATTGGCTCGGCGACGCGGAGGTTTTCCAGCTCGTCTGCCTGGGGCCGGATCTATACAACGGTGTCTCCGGCATCGCGCTGTTTCTTGCCGCGCATGCAGCGATGACCGGACGGGGATCATCCGCCGAACTGGCACTCGCCGGCGTCGCGTATCTTCGAAAGAAGCTGAAAAGCCGCAATGCGGCCCGGATGGCTCGCTCGCTCGGTATCGGTGGCGCCACGGGCCTCGGGTCGATCGTCTACGCGCTCACCGTGATGTCGAAGATGCTCCGTGACGACAGTGTGCTTGCGGACGCCCATGTCGCAGCGGCGCTGTTCAGCGACGGGTTGATTGCCGCGGACAAGCAACTGGATGTCATTGGCGGCAGCGCGGGCGGGATTCTCGGTCTTCTTCGCCTCTATAGGGACAGTCAATCGGCCGACGTATTGCATCGCGCGATCAAATGCGGTGAACACCTGATTGCGCAAGCCCGCCCGGGGCCGGAGGGGCTTCGCAGCTGGGTCGGGCAGGGCATGGGCAAGCGGCCGCTCAACGGCATGTCGCACGGCGCCGCCGGTTTTGCCTATGCGCTGGATTCGCTGGCAGCGGCGACTGGCCGGAAGGATTTTGTGGCAGCGGCTTCAGAGTGCATTGCCTTTGAAGATTTGAGCTTCGATGCCAACCGCAACAACTGGCCGGATTTGCGCGGCGAAGCGGAGCCGTCCTGGCCTTGCCAATGGTGTCACGGGGCGCCCGGTATTGGACTTGCGCGTATCGCAATGGCGCGACACGGGAAAAATGGACGAGCCCAGTTGAAAGATGACGTTGCCCACGCGGTCGAAGGAGCGGCGAAGGGCTGGCCGTGCAGTGTCGATACGCTCTGCTGCGGTACACTGGGCAATGTCGAATTTATCTGCGAGGCTGCGGATACCCTTGGTCGTGAGGACCTTGGCGAACTCGCCTCCCGTCGCCTGTTGTCGGTCATTGAAAATGCCGCCTCGATCGGCGACTACCGCTGGAACAGCGGTCAGAGCAAATTCAATCTGGGTTTATTTCGCGGGCTCGCCGGTGTCGGCTACACGGCGCTGCGCCAGGTCGATGGATCGCTTCCCAATGTCCTGATCTGGGAATAGTTGCGAAAGCTAGACCTGTTCGGTGTTCAGATAGGCCAAACGCGCCCCACAAAATGCGCACAGCACACCAAGCCCGAGCGCAGCGAAACCGGCGATCACGTCGACGGTGCCGCCGAGGTCGCCGGTCTTGCTCATGATTCCGCCGACCGTGGCTATCACGAACACCAGCGCGAGCAGAAACCACTGCGCGAGCTTGTAGATCAGGGCACGCTCGCGAGCGGCTGCAATCAAATAGGCCGCTGAGGCCCATCCGCCGACAAAGCCCGCCGCGGCGATCGCCCACCAGGCGATTGCGGAAATGAACTGCTGCCTGGGATCTGCAGACCGAAGTGCGGAATCAAGGCCAAGCCCAAAAACCGTCAGCAGGATGTGCATCACCAGCGTCGCGAATACACCGCACGCGATCGCGGCGGCATAGTGCAAACGTCGGAGGGCTTCGGTATCTATCGGGACTTGTTCGAGCGGACTTTCCATGATCGGGCGCCTGTAGAATAGCCGATTACATGCTCACACGCGAATACCCATTTCGCGAAGTCTGCGTTGCCTCTGTGCGATTGCGCACAATTTCCCTCTCAGGCATGGCCGGAACGATGCCGATTTCTTCTTCCACGATATCGCGCGGGCGGACCTTCGTCTCGAAATAGATCTTCGCGACATATTTGCCGAGACGGCAATCGCGAAGGTCTGGAACGAGGCGATGAGAAGGAAAAGCAACATGACCGAGGTCCAGCCCTGGGCGTCTGACCCGCAAGCCATGTGCCGAAGACCCAGACGCTCAACTGAGGAAAACAACAAACAGGATGATGCCCATGAGGGCGATCATGCGGGTCGGTCGCAATGCATCAAATGGAGGCCAGTTCGCGCATGATCCGATAGAGCCGCGCCTGTCCCTCGAAGCCGATCCCGGGCCGGTCAGACAGCGAAATCGTGCCATTCTCGATTGTTGCGTCATCGGCAAAACCACCGAAGTCGCCAAAGACACCGGGATAGGATTCGGCGCCGCCAAGGCCGAAACCGGCGGCAATGGCGAGTGACATCTGATTGCCGCCGTGAGGGAATAGAGACACGCGTGGCCAACCGTGCTCGGCCAGCATCTCGATCGTACGCGCGTATTGGCCAACGCCATAAGCCTGCGGCGGATCGACCTGGATAACATCGCGCCCAGCGCGGAAGCCACCAAAACGAACCAGGTTCTCGACATCCTGGGTCGAATAGAGGTTCTCGCCAGTCGCGAGTGGGTGGTCGTACGCTTCGACGAGCTCACCGAACAACGCAAAGTCGAGCGGGTCGCAGGGTTCTTCGAACCAGCGCAGCTTGAAGGGCGCGAGCGCCTTGGCGTAGCGCAATGCTTCGTCGCGAGCGAATTTGCAATTCGCGTCGACAGCGAGACGGTCTCCCGAACCGACGACTTCGAGCACCGCCTCAAGACGCCGAAGGTCTTCCGCGAGTGGCAGGCCTCCGACCTTCATCTTGACCATTGCGTGGCCTGCGCCGAGGTGACGCCGCATCTCGTCCTGCAGATCCTTGATGGTCTGCCCGGGCCAGTACCAGCCGCCGCCCACGTAGCAGAACACTTTGGCGGGGACCTTGCCGCCATTGAAGCGCTCCGCCAGCAGGGTGTGCAGCGGCTTGTCGGCGATCTTTGCGACTGCATCCCATAGTGCCACTTCAATGGTGCCGATCGCGATCGAGCGCTCCGAGTGTCCGCCGGCTTTTTCCCGCCGCATCATGCATGCGAAGATCTTGCCGGGATCGAGATTGTCGCCAGTCTGGTCGAGCAGTGTTGCCGGATCGGCGGCAAGAATGCGGGGGATGAAGCGGGTGCGCATTTGCGCGCCGCACGCATAACGTCCAGTAGAATTGAACGCGAAGCCGCAGACCGGCTTTCCGTTGCGGATGACGTCAGTGATCACCGCAACGACCGACGTCGTCATTTCGGTGAAATCGAAGCTCGAATTGGCGAGTGTCGACCTGAGCGGAACCGCCGTCTCGCGGATGTCAACGATACGCATTCACTGTATCTGCGGAATATTGGCGTCCTTGATCACCTTGCCCCACTTGTCGACTTCTTTCTTGATGTAGAGCGAAAATTCATCCGGCGAGTTGGCGACGACATCGAAACCGAGCTGGGCACATTTCTCTTTCACATCGGACATCGCCATGGCTTTTGCGATCTCACGGTTCAGCAGGTCGACAATGTCCTTCGGCGTGCCGGCGGGCAGAAAGATGCCCTGCATCGTCTCCGACTCCTGGCCACTCACGCCTGCTTCGGTCATGGTCGGAACGTCCGGCAGCGCGGACGAACGTTTTGTCGCGGTGACAGCGAGCCCACGCAGCTTGCCGGCCTGCACCTGCGGTGCCGTCGGCGGCAGGGCGGTGAAGGCGACAGGTGTGTGACCGGCGACCGCCGACTGAATGGCTGGGCCTGCGCCGTTGAAGGGCACGGTCGCAAGATCGAGCTTGAACGTCAGCTTGAACAACTCACCGGCGAGGTGTGGTGTCGTGCCGGTGCCGGGCATGGCATAGTTGTACTTGCCCGGATTTTTCCCGACAAGATCGACAAGCTCCTTCACCGTTTTGGCCGGGAAGTCAGCATTCACCACCAAGATGTTCGGCGAGGCCGCAGCGAGCGTGACCGGCGCGAAGTCCTTGAACGGATCGTACGGGTTCTTTGCATAGAGGCTCGGATTGACCACAAAGCTCGAGCTCGCGACCAGGATCGTGTAGCCATCGGGCGCCGACTTCGCAACCTGCACCATGCCGATATTGCCACCCGCGCCGGGATGGTTCTCGACATAAAATTGTTGCTTCAACGATTCCGAAAGTTTTTGCCCGATCAGGCGCGCCATCACATCGGTCGGGCCGGCCGGCGCGAAAGGCACCACGATCTTCACAGGATGATCGGGATAGCTGGCAGCCTGGGCCGTGCCGGCGGCCAATACTGCGGCAGCAATTGCAACCAGACCCGTTGCGACTTTCATCAATTCCTCCCCATACAGCCGATTATTTCACTTTCTCGATCTTCGCCGCCTCGATCACCTTTGCCCACTTCGGCACTTCCACTTTGATGCGCGCTGCAAAATGCTCGGGCGTATCGGCGATTGCATCAAAACCGAGAGAATCGAGCTTGGTTTTGACGTCGGGTGCGGCCACGGCCTTGGCGATTTCCTTCTGCAGCAGATCGATGATCGGTTTCGGCGTGCCGCCCGGGGCAAACACGGCCTGCATCACGTCCGAGATCTGATCGCCCGGCACCCCGGCCTCGGCCATTGTCGGCACCTCCGGCGCCGCGGTCACGCGCGTTTCCGTTGTCATTGCGAGTGCGCGCAACGTTCCCGCCTTCAGGTGAGGCGTCACCGGGGGAAGCGCCATGAAGCCGATCTGCACCTGTCCGGCGACGACGGCATTGAGTGCGGGCCCCGCGCCATTAAACGGCACGGGCTGGAGATCGAGCTTGAGTGCGTATTTGAAGCTCTCCGCTGCGAGGCTTGCCGTGGTGCCGAACCCGGGTGAAGCGAAACTCACCTTGCCGGGATTGGCCTGCACGTAGGCGATGAGCTCCTTGACGTCTTTGGCCGGCACCGACGGATGCACGACAAGGATGTTCGGGCTCGAACCAGCAAGCGTCACCGGCGCTAGGCTCTTGTAGACGTCGTACGGGACTTTCTCATAAAGGCTCGGATTGACGACGACACTCGAGCTGACGAGCAGCAGCGTGTATCCGTCAGGTGCGGCGTTGGCGACCATCGCCATTCCAAGATTGCCGCCCGCGCCCGGGTGGTTCTCGACATAGAACTGCTTGCCCAGGCTGTCGCTCAGTTTTTGCGCGATCAGGCGCGCCATCGTGTCGGTCGGGCCCGCCGGAGCGAAGGGCACGATGATCTTGACCGGTCGAGCGGGATATCCCGCGGTGTCCTGAGCCTGTGCGCCAAAACCTGCGAATAGCGCGCCGAGCAGCAGCGTGCATGCCGCCCGGAGGCGCAGCAGTCGGGCCATTGTTTCCTCCCTTTTTATTCATCGTAGCATTGCACGACGACGTTGCCAGTGGGGCTTGCATCGCTCGCGTCCAAAGGCTGTATTCCCGCTACAGTTTCATTTCGTCAGAGGACATTCGATGTCGGCCCGCAAGATCAATCGTCAAGATATGCGTAACGCTGCCGAAAAGTACAAAAACTGGGGCAAGTGGGGTCCGGATGACGAGGTCGGCACGCTCAACTATACGACGCCGGAGGATATTGTCGCCGCGGCGCGCCTCGTGAAGAAGGGCAAGGTGATTTCGCTCGCCCTCAATTTCGATCACACGGGTCCGCAAGGCGCGAAAAGCAAATATCCTTCGATGGGACGCACCAATCCCATCCACACCATGCTGCGCACGGGAACGGATGCCTATTCGGGAGTGCTCGACAAACGCGGAATCCGCGCGGCCGACGATATGGTGACCATGCCTCTGCAATGCGGCACGCAGTGGGATGGGCTTGGCCACGTGTTCTATGAAAATTACATGTGGAACGGCTACGACTGTCGCGAGGTTACTTCGGCGGGTGCACAGAAATGCGGCATCGAGAAAACCAAGAACCGAATGGTCGGCCGCGGCGTTTTTCTCGATGTGGCGCGCTACAAGGGCGTCGAGTCGCTCGATGACGGTTATGGCATCACCAATGCCGATCTTTACGGCACAGCGAAAAAACAGAAGGTCGACCTCAAGCCTGGCGATTATGTCATCGTGCGCACCGGCATGATGGAACGATGTCAGAAAGCGGGAAGCTGGGACGGTTATCCCGGCGGCGATGCGCCGGGCTTCGCATTTGAGACGCTCGATTTCGTCAAGGACACGCAACTCGCCGCGCTCGCTAGCGACACGTGGGGTTGCGAAGTCCGGCCGAATCAGAGTGAGGAAGGCATCAACCAGCCTTGGCACTGGATCACCATTCCCATCATGGGAATGACCATGGGCGAAATCTTCAATCTGAAAGAGCTGGCGGACGATTGCGAGCAGGATAAGGTCTATGAATTTCTGTTCGTTGCGCCCGCCATTCCGATCACCGGGGCGGTGGGTTCTCCAGTCAATCCTTTGGCAATCAAGTAACGCACTCGCGGAGCGCGATCATGGCCAGACAATATCCTGTCACACACACCGAAACGGAATGGCGCAAGATACTGACCCCGGAGCAGTACGCGATCATGCGCGAGCAAGGAACAGAGATGCCCGGAAGTTGCGCACTGTTATATGAGAAGCGTGCCGGGACGTTCCGTTGCGTTGCCTGCGATCAACCTTTGTTCGTCTCGAAAGTGAAATTCGAGAGCGGAACCGGCTGGCCGAGCTTCAACGATCCGTTGCCCGGCTCGGTCGAGACAGCAACCGATCGCAGCCACGGCATGGTCCGTGACGAAGTTGTCTGCAGCCGTTGCGGCAGCCATCTTGGGCACGTGTTCGATGACGGGCCGCCACCGACCCACTTGCGCTACTGCATCAACGGTGTTGCGCTGAAATTCGAGCCGGCCTGAGCATGGCGACAGTTGGACATAATGCCCGGCGCGTCGGCGCCGAAGTGCTCGCCGACATGCTGGCAGGCTACGGCGTAACCCACGTGTTCATGGTGCCCGCGGTCCTGCGACGGACTTTCGCCGAAATGGAGCGTCGGACGAAGATCGCGCGTATCCATTGCCATGGTGAGAAATCCGCGGCCTACATGGCTGACGGCTATGCGCGCGCGTCGGGCAAGCCGGGCGTCTGCATGGCCCAAGTGATCGGTGCGCTCAACCTCGCCGCCGGATTGCGCGATGCCCATCTGGCACACGCCCCAGTGGTGGCAATGACGGGGGGGCGCGACCCAAAAACAAAGTTCCGCAAGGTCTATCAAGAAATCGACGATATGCCGGCGTTCGAGCCGGTGACGAAGATGAACGTCACCGTCGATGACGTCGCGCGAATTCCCGACATGATCCGGCAGGCGTTTCGTACAGCTACCACCGGCGCGCCTGGCCCCGTGCACCTGCAGTTTCGTGGCAACGAAGGACAGGTCGATCTGGAAGAGGCCGACATGGATGCGCTTGTCGAGCCCCAATTTGCGCGCGTTCCACCATTTCGTCCCGAACCGGAGGCAGCACACGTGAAGGGCGCGCTCGAACTGCTGCAGAAGGCCGAGCGGCCGATCATCGTCGCGGGCGGCGGCGCCCGCGCTTCGGGCGCAGGCAAGGAACTCGTTGCGCTTGCCGAAGCCCTGCAGATTCCGGTTGCGACCTCGCTCAATGGCAAAGACATTATCCCCGGCGTGCATCCGATTTCGGTCGGGGTGGTCGGTACCTATTCAAGGGAATCGGCCAATCGCGCGGTGAACAGTGCCGATCTCGTCTGCTTCATTGGTACCGAGACTGGCGGCATGACCACGCATTTCTGGGCGACCCCACGCATCGGCACGCCGGCCATTCAGATCGACATCGAGGCAGAAGCTCTGGGTCGCAATTATCCATTGCAGGCGAGTGTGCTGGGCGACGCCAAAAGCGTGCTCATTCGCATGCTCGGCCAGATCGACAAAACAAGCGCTGTTAAGCGCGCGCCCTGGATCAAAGAGATCGCGGCGCTGCGCGCTGACTGGTACGCCAAGTACAAGTCGATGCTTGAATCGGATGCCGTGCCGATCCATCCGGCGCGCATCTGCAGCGAATTGAGCCGACACGTGCCCGATGATGCGATTGTGGTCGTCGACACCGGCCATGCCGGCATGTGGATGGGCGGCATGTACGACCTGCGTACGCCGGCGCAAAGCTATATGCGCAGCGCCGGCCATCTCGGCTGGGCCTTTCCGGCCGGCATCGGCGCCAAGGCTGCGTGCCCCGAGCGGCCCGTGGTCGTGTTCACCGGGGACGCAGGCTTCTGGTACCACATTGCCGAAGTCGAAACGGCCGTGCGCTGGAATCTTGCCTCGGTGACCGTCATCAACAACAACGGCGGCGGCAACCAGTCGAAACGCGGCTTTGACCGTGCTTATGGCGGTGAGCAGACGGCGCAGGCGCGCGAATTGTGGACCTACAAACCGATGAATTTCGCAAAGCTCGCCGAAGACATGGGTGCGCTCGGCATTCGGGTCGAGAATGCGAGCGACATTGCGCCGGCGCTTGCGCACGCGCTCGCCGCAAAGCGGCCGGCGGTGATCGATGTCGCAACCGATATCGAAGCACTGGCGCCGACCGCCGTGACATAGTTCCTATTTCAGTGGTGGACCGACATAGCGGAATTTCTGCGCGCGTTTTCCGGTGTCGACTTCCGTCGTGTAAATGTTGCCTTTGCTGTCGACGGCGAGGTTGTGAACCCAGTGAAACTCGCCGGCGTTCCGGCCATTGCGCCCGAACGCGCCGACCACCTCGCCGTTTTCGCGCACCAGTGTCCGCACTTCGTTGTTGGCTCCGTCCGCGTTCATCAGGAATGTCTGGTTGATGTCCGGCCAGAAATCGAGATCCCAGACGGACCCTTGCTGCAGTGTATCCTTGGCGACGAAGAATTCCTTCACGAAGGTGCCGTCCTTGCGGAAGACCTGAATGCGATCGTTCTGGCGATCGCAGATGTAGACGAGACCGTCTTTGGCGATCTTCACGCAGTGAACAGGGTTGGCGAACTGCTGCGGCGCAGGCCCGGCAGGATTGTAGGGCGGGGCTTTCTCGTCGCTTGGCGGCTTGCCGTAAGCGCCCCAGTGCCGCTTATAGGCGCCGGTATCGGCATCAAACACGATGACGCGGTGATTGCCGTAGCCATCGGCAATGAAGACCTCGTTGGTCGTCGGATCGACCTCGGTATCGGCTGGCCGGCCCAAACGGCTCGTATCGGCACTGCCCGTCTGCGGTCCAGGCTTGCCGATCTGGAGCACGAACTTTCCGTCCTGCGTGAATTTCAGGACGTGGCCATCATTGTTGCCGTTGCCGCCAACCCAGACGAATCCTTTGTAGTCGATATTGATGCCGTGCTCGTTCTCGAGCCAGTCGTAGCCTTGGCCGGGTCCGCCCCAGGCCTTGAGCAGATTGCCGTCGGAATCAAACTGCATCACCGGCGGAGCCGGTACGCAGCATTTGGTGCGCGGTGGGGTGAATGACGCGGCCTTTTCATCATCGGTCAGCGTACGCGGCCGCTGGATGACCCAGACATTGTCTTGCGCGTCGACGGCGACACCGGCGGCCTGTCCCATGATCCAGTTATTGGGAAGCGGTTTCGGCCAGGACGCATCGACTTGAAATTTGGGAAAGTCGTTGGAGAAAGCGGAGGTAATCGACAGTGCGCAGACGAAAAGCGACGGAACGATTTTCATGGACGTCTCCCCGGCGCCGGCGGCGACAAGCGCCGGCGTGGGTCGATGCTCTGCTATTCAGCCCCCCGCAATCAAGGGGCGGTCGTTATCCTTCACCGATCTCACGCAGGATTTCGGCGGTGTGCTGACCCAGACGCGGGGAGGGGTGTTCGGATGCCGCCCTCCAACCGTCGATGACGATCGGCGTACCCACGCCGGGGATCGTGCCGCCTTTTGCGGCTTTGCTTGGCAGAGAAAGCTTCATGCCGCGATGAACGACCTGCGGGTCGTTAAACACCTGCTCGAGATTGTTGATCGGCCCCGCCGGAACCTGCTGTGCTTCGAGTTTGTCCAAGAGCTCATCCCGTTTCATGCGCACGGTGAGTCCGGACAATTTTCCAATCAACTCATCGCGGTGTTTAAGCCTGCCGACATTGTCTTTGTAAGCAGGATTCTGTGCGAGCTCGCTCGCACCCAGGACATTGCAGAACTTGACGAACTGGTTGTCGTTGCCAGTGGCGACGATCACATGTCCGTCGGAAACTGGGAAAACCTGGTACGGCACGATGTTGGCGTGCGCGTTGCCGATGCGCTTGGGCACCTTGCCGGATACGAGGAAGTTCATCGCCTGGTTCGAGAGGATACCGACTGTGGAATCGACCAACGCGGTGTCAACGTAGCAACCCTTGCCGGTTCTTTCCCGTTGCGCGAGAGCGGCGAGGATCCCGATCACGGAATAGACACCGGTGAAGATATCCGACACGGGAATACCGACGCGCGTTGGTTCGCCGTCGGCCATACCGGTCAGATCCATAATGCCGCCGATTCCCTGCGCCATCAGATCGTAGCCCGCGCGCTTGGCGTTGGGGCCGTCTTGCCCAAAACCGGTTACCGAGCAGTAGATTAACCTCGGGCATTCGGATGCCAGGCTCTTATAGTCGAGCCCGAACTTGGCCAGTCCTCCAACTTTGAAGTTCTCGATAAGCACGTCCGAACGCGCGGCGAGTTTGCGCACGATGCGCCGGCCCTCATCGCTTTCGAAATCCATCTCGATCGAGCGTTTTCCGCGATTGGTCGCGTGGAAGTAGGCGGAGCCGATGTGGTTTCCATCCGCCCCTTCGACGAAGGGAGGGCCCCAACCGCGCGTATCGTCGCCCGATCCGGCGCGCTCAACCTTGATCACGTCGGCGCCCAGGTCAGCCAGCACCTGCCCGGCCCAGGGCCCGGCGAGGATGCGGGCCAGTTCAAGGACGCGTAAACCCGTCAACGGCTTCGTCATTTTGCGCTCATACCTCTCGTGCGGCGCGTTTGCGCGCCTTATTCGCTCGTTTGTGTGGCTTGGGCGAAGAAATTTGTCTAGAGTTCACGTCGCCAACAAACATCGGTCTGAGCCCCAGCGCTCCCACCGAAAAAGCAAAGATTACGAGGGAGGATTTCATGAGTTTGAGCAGGCGGCGCGTTCTTGTGGGAGCCTTGGCTGCACCGGCCGTGATTGCGCATGCGCGTCTGGGTTCGGCAGCGCCGGCCAAGATTCTGAAGATTTCCCACCAATTTCCTGGCGGTACCATCGATCAGGGTGATTTCCGCGACCGGCTGTGCCGGAAGTTTGCGGCCGACCTCGAAGCTAAGACCAACGGCGCGCTTGGTGCGCAGGTTTACCCGAACTCGTCGCTGATGAAGACGGTGGCGCAGTTTTCGGCCGTGCGCAAAGGCGCGCTCGATATGAGCCTTTATCCGATCTCCTATGCGGGCGGTGAGGCCGCCGAGCTCAATATCGGCCTGATGCCGGGACTGGTCAGTTCCTACAAGCAGGGCGCCGCGTGGAAAACGTCGCCGATCGGTCAGAAATTCAGCGCCTTCCTGGCAGAGAAAGGCGTCATTATCGTTGCATGGATCTGGCAGGCCGGCGGTGTAGCCAGCCGATCGGCAGCAATTCTCAATCCGGAAGACTGCAAAGGGCTAAAAATCCGCGGCGGCAGCCGCGAGATGGACATGGTCCTGCAGGCCGCGGGCGCGACCACGCTGTCGATCCCATCGAACGAGCTTTATGCCGCAATGCAGACCGGCGCGTGCGACGCGGGTATCACGTCCTCAACCAGCCTGATCTCGTTCCGTCTCGAAGAGATCGCCAAGAGCCTCACCTCCGGTCGCGGCAAGTCCTATTGGTACATGCTTGAGCCCGTGATCATGTCGAAGCAGGTATTCGACTCGCTGCCGAAGGATCAGCAGGACATCATCATGTCGCTTGGTCTTGAGGCCGAAAAGTTCGGCACTGACGAAGCGATCGCGGACGACAAGAAGGTGGCTGAAGTCTACGCTGCGAAGGGCGCCAAGATCGTCGATCTCGATGAAAAGATCGTCGACAAATGGCGGGCCATCGCACGCGATACAGCATGGAAGGACTACGCTCAAAAGACAGCGCTGTCGGCAGAGTTGCTGAAACTCGCTGAGGGCGTGACGGTCTCCTGACGCGATAGGCCAGCACGATGGTTCACGGCCTCGACAGCGTCGGGACCGCAAGTGAGGCGGTGTCCGCAAAGGCGAACGCCGCCGGCTTTGAGCGCTTCATGGCGCCGGTTAATTACATCGTTACGCTCGTCGCATCGATCGCGCTGGTCGTTGCTTCCTTTGTCCTCACGTATAGCGTTGCCTCCCGCTATTTCTTCCATTTCTCTACCGACTGGCAGGATGAGTTCTCGGTCTTCCTGATTGTCGGCGCGGTCTTCATGTCGGCCGCAGCCGTGCAGGCGCGGCGCGGTCATGTCGCCATCGAGGCGGTTTCCGCGATGATGTCGCCGCGGGCAAACCGCATCCGGCTGTTCTTCGTCGACATCGCGACACTGATGTTTTGCGCTTACTTTTCCTGGAAGTCGTGGACCTTGCTGCAAGAAGCGATCGTCGAAGGGTATCGCACGGGCTCGACGTGGCAGCCGCCGCTGTGGATTCCGTACTCGCTCATGACGTGCGGTATGGTGCTTCTGAGCATTCAGGTGGCCTTGCAGGTGGCCAATCACATTTCCCGCTGGAGGATAGGGAAGGCATGAGCATCCTGTCGATCGGTCTCTTGTACGGTGCGTCTACGCTATTGGTGATGTTCGCCGGGATGCCGATTGCCTTTGCGCTCGGCGCAGTCGCTACGATTTTCATGATTGCCTTCATGCCCTCGTCGTCCGTCGATACCATCACGCAGAACGTTTACGAGGAAATGGCATCGATCACCCTTCTGTCGATCCCGCTCTTCATTCTGAAGGGCGCGGCTATCGGACGCTCGCGCGCCGGACAGGATCTTTATGGCGCGTTGCATGCGTGGCTACACCGCATTCCCGGTGGACTAGGTATCGCTAACGTATTCGCGTGCGCCTTGTTTGCCGCCATGGCGGGTTCGTCTCCGGCGACCTGCTCGGCGATCGGTTCGGCTGGCATTCCGCAGATGCGCAAGCATGGTTATTCAGGCGGTTTCGCCGCCGGGATCATCGCGGCTGGCGGAACGCTCGGCATTCTGCTTCCGCCCTCGATCACCATGATCCTCTATGCGGTTGCGGCGGAGCAGTCATTGGGCCGGCTGTTCCTGGCCGCGATCGGGCCGGCCTTGTTGCTGGTCGGGTTGTTTACTGCTTACGCCATGTGGCGCTTTCGTTGGGAGTTCCAGCAAGCCAAGGCCGCTTACGAGAAATCCGGCACTCACTCCGAGATCTTGCGTGTCGAGACGCTATCGATGCGCGACAAATTCGCGCTGCTGCCGCGCGTGCTTCCGTTCGTCGTGCTGCTGACTGGTGTGATGATCGCGCTCTACGGCGGGTTCGCCACGCCGTCCGAAACAGCGGGCCTCGGTGCGGTGCTGGCGCTTGCGCTGATCGCCATCATTTACAGCGTGTGGTCGCCGACAGATCTTGAGCCGATCCTTGTGTCGACGCTGCGCGAATCGACGATGCTGATGCTGATCATCGGCATGTCATTGCTCTATTCTTACGTGATGAGCTACCTCCACATCAGCCAGTCGACCGCTGAGTGGATCGTTTCGCTGCATCTTTCGCGTTGGGTCCTGCTGATCACGATCCTGTTGATGGTCGTCGTTCTCGGCTTCTTCCTGCCACCGGTCTCGATCATTCTCATGACGGCGCCTATTATCCTGCCGCCGCTGCGGGCGGCCAATTTCGACCTGATCTGGTTTGGCGTCATCATGACGATCGTCATGGAAACGGGCCTAATTCATCCGCCCGTGGGTCTTAATATTTTCGTCATTAACAATATTGCACCAGATATCCCCTTGCGTGACGTGATGTGGGGCGTACTACCTTTTGTAGGGCTGATGATTCTGGGCGTCGTGATATTGTGTCTGGCGCCGGGCATCGCCACATGGTTCTCAGACCAGATTATGGGTCCCGTAGCAGTAAAATGAACACGTCGTTTTTCGGGGAATTGCTGCAGACTATCTCCGAGCGCGGTCGCGCGTTGCTGGCGCGTGACCGGCGTGGAGCTCCGTCGGCCCGTTCCGAAAGTCTGGTCGAACTGTGCGAAGACCTCCTGTCCGGACGGGGAGAGGCGTCAGGCGTCGCACTCGCGCGCGAAATCCTTGCGCGCTACTCCGAGCTCACAACTGGCCCGCGCATAGCATTTTTCGAAGCACTGGCCGAACGTTTTGGATCTGATCCCGTGCGAATGGAGCAGGCCATCGAGACCTGGCGGGCAGATCCCTCGGACCTGACCGCTGCCGAAGTCCACGCCGCATCCGAGCCGCGGCGACAGGAGCTGTTTCGCAGGCTCAACCTTGCGCCCGGTGGTACCGCCGCGCTGGTGCGCATGCGCGAGCAGTTGATGGATTCGCTCGATCACCGGCACGAGGATCTTGCCAGCGTCGATGCCGATTTCGTGCACCTGTTTTCATCCTGGTTCAATCGCGGTTTTCTCGTACTGCGCCGCATCGACTGGTCGACGCCAGCGATCGTGCTGGAAAAAATTATCCGTTACGAGGCGGTCCACGAAATCCGTGGCTGGGACGATTTGCGCCGCCGCATCGACCCCGCCGACCGTCGCTGCTATGCGTTCTTTCATCCCGCCCTTGTCGACGATCCGCTGATCTTCGTCGAAGTGGCGGTTGAGCGCGATATCCCCGGCGCAATCGCCCCGATTCTTGCCAGTGGTCGTCAGCAGTTTGTCGAACCAGACAAGGCTCGCACCGCCGTGTTCTATTCGATTTCGAACTGCCAGCGCGGGTTGACCGGCGTTTCATTCGGCAACTTTCTGATCAAGCAGGTCGTCGAGGAAATCTGCCGGGAGCTTCCCAAGCTCACGACATTTGTCACGCTATCGCCGGTGCCGGGTTTCACCCATTGGCTTGCGGACGAACTGAAGAACGAGAACTCGCCGGCTATCAACGCCGGCGATCGCGTGACTTTCGAGCTGCTCGAGCGGCCGCATTGGTGGACCGATTCTGAAATCTTCAGCCAGCTTGAGGAGCCACTGATGCGGGCCGCCGCGTGGTACTTCCTGCGAGCGCGCAACAAGCGCGGCGCCCCGATCGATCCGGTCGCGCGATTCCATCTCGGCAATGGCGCACGGCTCGAGCGCATCAACTGGCTCGCCGACACGTCCGATCGCGCCATCGCCCAGGCTGATGGCCTGATGGTGAACTACCTCTACGATCTCGATCACATCGAGAAGAACCACGAGGCCTATGCGGAAGGCCGAACGGTCGTCGCCTCCGGCGGCGTGCAGCGCCTGCTGCGGCCGCCGCTCGAACTTGTTCCGGTCACCGGCTAGGATTTTCCATAGACCGGAACGATTGCCCCACGCGTTACCTGGTTTTCAGGCGAAGCCAGAAAAGCAATCGTCGCCGCCACTTCTTCGACCTTCGGCCAAGCAGAAAAATCGGCCTTCGGCATCGCCTTGCGGTTGGCGGCCGTATCCATGATCGAGGGCGCAACCGCATTGACCAATATGCCGTCCTTGGCGACCTCCTCCGCCAGCGCCACGGTGAGCGCAGCGACGCCCGTCTTGGCCACGGTATAGGCGCTCATCCCCGCACCCGACCGCCACTCCAACGCCGGCCGTGCAGCAACATTGACGATGCGACCACCACCGCTAGCCAGCATGGCATTCACGGCAGCGCGACAGCAAAGGAAACACGAGACGAGATTGCTGTCGATCTGGGCCATCAAAGCTGTCTTGTCGGTTTCGGCCACTTTGCCTGCGGCAAATCCGCCGGCGATGTGGATCGAAGCCCAGGGCTTTGCACCCGAATAAACCTTTGCGACCTGTGCTTCGTCGGACAGATCGGAAACCGCAACCAGTGTTACCTTGGCGTCGCCGCGAGTGGGAAATCGCTGCGCTTCCGCTTCAAGTACGTAGGGGATGATGCAGGCCGCGCCCCCCGCGAGCAATTTGGTCACCACGGCGGTTCCGAGCGCACCGGTGCCGCCGCTCACAACAACCTGCTTGCCCGAAAAATCCATCGCTAGCCGCGCCCTCGTTTTACGCGTGTCGGCAGGACCTGAAACTCAATCCAGTTGGCGACCTCGCCGACTCTTAATTTCTTGTCGAGAATATTTTTGCTGATGCCGTGCCGCCAGGCAAGCCGCTTGCAACCAGGATCGCGGTCGAGCGTATCGAGATCGTGTGAAAAGGTTTTGATGTCCGCCGCGTCGGCAAAAAAACCTTCTTCGATGAGCCGCGTACCGATGCGCCGGACGATCGCTGCGACCTCACGCAGCGGATATTCCGGGTGATATTGCACAGCCCAGGCGATTGAACCATTGGTCCGGATCTCCGCGCTTTGCACGTCAGACACGGCATTGGTCGCGAGTACGGTCGTGCCGGGGGCGAGCATCTCGACCTCATCGAGATGCACGGTTGGTGCGTTGAACACGTCGAGCTTACCCGCATACATCGGGTGCTTGCGTCCGGCTTCGGTCAAGCGGATGCCGCGGCCGAAGCCAAGTTCGCGACCTTTCGGATTTTTTCGGACGCTGCCACCGGCTGCTGCGGTGATGACCTGAAGCCCCCAGCATGAGCCGAACAACGGAGTTCCGGTCTTGAGCGCAGTGCGCACCAGATCGATCTGTCGCATCACCTCCGGGCCACCGTTGTAAACATGCAGACCCGAGCCCGTGATGGCGATGCCGTCATAGCCTTCGAGCGAGGAGCCTTCCGGCAGCAACGCCGTCGGATCGCCGGGATAGCAGATATCCACAACAGCGCCGGGGAGAAGTTCGCGCAGCAGATCTGAGTAGCCCTTGCTCGCCGCGGTGCCGCCGACTGCCACGTGCTCGGCCGTTGTTTGCGGTGAGTTGCCTTCGATGACAAGCAGGCGGGGAGAGGGCATTGGCGGTTGAAAATTTCCCTAGCGGGCGTTCAAGCAACGAAATAGGGCATTAATTGGTTCGATATGGCGACACCGACGCGATTTTTCAATTGCGATGAACGCCATGCAAACCCAAAGTTAACACGCTCTGTCCTTGAGTGCTCGGCTCAAGCCACTCATTCTGCGGAATAAAGCGAATCATCGCCAATGGCCGATTTCGACCTCGCCATCATCGGCGGCGGCATAAACGGAACGGGCCTCGCCCGCGATGCAGCCGGCCGCGGAATAAAAGTATTGCTCGTCGAGATGAGCGATCTCGGTTCGGGCACGTCCTCAGCTTCGAGCAAGTTGATACATGGCGGCTTGCGCTATCTCGAGCACGGAGCCTTTCGTCTAGTTCGCGAGGCGTTAAACGAACGAGAGGTGCTTCTGCGCATGGCACCGCACCTGGTGCGGCCGATGCGTTTCATGTTGCCGCCGATACCGGGGCGGCGGTCGTCGCTTTTGTTGCGGTTTGGCCTGCTCCTTTACGACATGCTGGGTGCGCGCAAGCTGTTGCCCGCCTCGCGCACAGTCGATCTTACGCACCACAAAGTCGGCCAGCCGTTGAAGCGCACCTTTCGCTACGGCTTTGAGTATTCCGATTGCTGGGTCGATGATTCACGTCTCGTCGTGCTCAATGCACTGGATGCCGCTGAGCGTGGCGCCGTCATCCGAACCCGTACGCGCTGCGCGCGCGTGGAACGGCGGGATGAGTGGGAACTGGTGCTGAACGCGCGCGGACGTCGCGAAGTAAAGACCGCACGTGTTCTGGTCAATGCCGCCGGTCCGTGGATCGGTCCAGTTGCGGACACTGTCATCCGCCGACCGCTGCCGACGCCTGTGCGGTTGATCAAGGGCAGCCACATCGTCATCCGCCGGCGCTTCGATCACGACTACGGCTATCTGCTCCAGGCAGCAGACCGACGCGTTGTGTTTGTTCTCCCATTTGCGGATGATTTCACGCTCATCGGGACCACGGACCAGAATTTCGTCGGCGACCTCGGTTCGCTCGCGCCCGACCCGGCCGAAATTTCCTATCTTTGCGATGCCGTAAATCAGTACTTTCGCGACAAGGTCATCCCGGACGAGTTGGCATGGTCGTTTGCCGGAGTCCGCGCGCTGTATGACGACCACGCCGACAGGCCGGAAGACGTCACGCGCGACTACGAACTGGTTCTTGACCAGGGAGCCGGGGAGGCGCCGTTGCTCACCATCTATGGCGGCAAGATCACGACGCACCGCAAGCTGGCGGAGGCCGCCATGCTGAAGATCGGCCATTTCTTCGGGGGGAGACCGCCCTGGACGGCGACTTCGAGACTGCCGGGCGGCGAGTTCTCGCCTGAGGATTTTAACGCGCAGGTGACCGAGACGATGAGGCGATGGCCCTTCTTGTCGGTCGCGCACGCACAGCGGCTCGTCCACGCCTATGGCCTGCGCGCCGAACGATTTCTCGCGGACGCGAAAAGCATAGACGACCTGGGCCAATGCTTTGCCGGCGACCTCACGGCGGCCGAGGTACGTTACGTGGTAGACAACGAATGGGCGCAGAATGCGGATGACGTGCTCTGGCGCCGTAGCAAGATTGGGCTAAAGGCAACAGCTGAGGATTGTGCGGCTATCGATCGTTTCATCGGATCACTGGTCGGAAAGGCGGCTCTAACCGCGCGTTGACGACCTGGGGGATTTCATTTGCCGACCGCTCTCATTGCAATCGATCAGGGCACGACCTCCACGCGCGCAATCGCGTTCGACACGGCCTTGCGACCGCTTGCGACTGCACAAATGGAGTTCCGTCAGATCTATCCGTCGCCGGGCGAGGTCGAGCACGACCCAGAGGAGATATGGAAGACGGCGGTCACGACGGTGCGAGCCGTCATGGCCGAAGCGCGCATTACGACGAAAGACGTCGCCGGCCTCGGCATTACCAATCAGCGCGAAACCACCGTGATCTGGGACCGCCAAAACGGTGAGCCGATCTACAACGCGATCGTCTGGCAGGATCGACGCACCGCGGATTATTGCGATGCGTTACGGCGCAGCGGTCACGAATCGGACATTGCCGCCAGAACGGGACTTCTGCTCGATCCCTATTTTTCGGCAAGCAAGATTGCCTGGTTGCTCGACCACGTGAACGGTGCTCGGGCGGCGGCCGAGGAAGGCAAGCTCGCCTTCGGGACGATCGACAGCTTTCTGCTGTGGCGTCTCACAGGCGGCAAGGTGCATCTGACCGACGCCACCAACGCGGCGCGCACGCTGCTGTTTGATATCGGCAAGGCGCAGTGGGACGATGATCTTTGCCGCCTGTTTGGCGTAACGCATCGTCTTCTGCCGGATGTGCGCAACTGCGCTGGCATGTTTGGGGTAACAACGCCCGATTTGTTCGGTGGACCGATCCGAATTCTTGGCATTGCCGGGGATCAACAAGCCGCCACGATCGGGCAGGGCTGCTTCAAGCCTGGGATGATGAAATCGACCTATGGCACAGGATGTTTTGCGCTGCTCAACACCGGTGGGGAACGCCTCGCTTCAAGCAACCGCCTACTCACGACCATTGCATATCAACTTGAAGGCCGGCGAACTTATGCGCTGGAAGGAGCCATCTTTGTCGCCGGTGCCGCGGTGCAATGGCTGCGCGACGCGATGAAGCTCATCAACGCGGCATCAGATGTCGGCCCTTTGGCGCAGCAGGCCGATCCTGCCGAGCAGGTCTATCTGGTACCGGCCTTTGTGGGGCTGGGCGCGCCCTATTGGGACGCGCAAGCGCGCGGCGCGATCTTTGGCTTGAGCCGCAGCTCTGGTGCGGCCGATCTTGCCCGCGCGGCGCTGGAAGCGGTCGCCTACCAGACGCGCGATCTTCTTGAGGCCATGCATGCCGACTGGCCTTCCGCCAAGACTTCTTCGACGGTGCTGCGTGTCGACGGTGGAATGACCGTGAGTGACATCACGATGCAATATGTCGCCGATATTCTTGCAAGTCCCGTCGATCGACCTGTCGTCATGGAAACGACCGCGCTGGGCGCGGCCTATCTGGCGGGCCGAGCCGCCGGTATCTGCCCCGATCTCGAAGGCTTTGCCGCGCAGTGGCAACTCGACCGTCGCTTCGAGCCGCGCATGGATTTCGAAACGCGGGAGCGCAAGTATTCCGGCTGGCGTGATGCGGTCCAACGCACGCTGACGGAGCAGCACTGACAGTTGAGTGCGTTCTCGCGGCCCGGTAGCGTGCCACGAAACGGGGATTCGATGGCGGACGGCGGCAAGGCAGGGCGAGGACCTGCAAAGAACGAAAAGCAGCCGCTGGTGCGCTTCGAGGCCGTCACCAAGCGGTTCGGCTCGGTCGTGGCGGTTGAAGCGCTCTCGCTCGATATCGGGCATGTCGAGTTCTTCGCGCTGCTTGGCCCCTCGGGCTGCGGCAAGACCACGCTGTTGCGAATGCTGGCCGGGTTCGAAACGCCGACCGAGGGCCGCATCCTCCTCGACGGCGAAGACATCGTGTCCGTCCAGCCGCACCGGCGGCCGGTGAACATGATGTTCCAGAGCTACGCGCTGTTTCCGCATTTGACGGTCGAGGGGAACATCGGCTTCGGTCTGCGCCAGGAGAGCGTCGCGCGGGGGGAAATCGCCGATCGCGTTGCCGAAATGCTGGCGCTTGTACGTCTGCAAGGTTTCGGAGCACGGCGGATCGATCAGCTTTCCGGCGGACAGCGTCAGCGCGTGGCGCTCGCCCGTTCGCTGATCAAGCGTCCGCGGGTGCTTTTGCTCGACGAACCGCTGGCGGCGCTCGACAAAAAATTGCGTGGAGAAACCCAGTTCGAGCTGATGGAGCTGCAACGCAAGTTGGGCACCACCTTCGTCATCGTAACGCACGACCAAGAAGAGGCGATGATTGTCGCCGATCGGATTGCGGTCATGGATCGCGGTCGCCTGATGCAGGTTGCATCGCCGGCGGAAATCTATGAGCGACCAAACTCGCGCTGGGTCGCCGGCTTCATCGGGGAAGCGACCATGATGGAAGGTCGGCTCGGCGCGGACGGTAATATCGAGTGTGCGCTCGGCCGCCTGCGCACAGGCGGTACGGGCAGAGCCAGGCCAGGCGATACGGTCTGGCTGGCGTTACGTCCGGAAAAGATCGGCATGGCCTCCGATCGGCCCAAGGGCGATTTCAATGCGGTCTCGGGCACCGTGTCGGAGATCGGTTATCGCGGTGACACGTCGATCTACAAGATCCTGCTCAGCGATCGGTCGGTGATGAAAGTTGCACTGACCAACGCCAGTGCGCGAGGCGGAACACGTTTTTCGCTGAACGACCTCGTCTGGCTGTCATGGCCGCCGGAAGCTGGTGTGGTTTTGACGGAGTAACGATGCAGGAGAGCTTGCAGAAGCGAAATTGGAGCGGGCGCGCTGTCTTGCTTCTGCCCTATCTGTGGCTCGTTGTCTTTTTTCTCACTCCGTTTGTCATCGTCTTCAAGATCAGCCTGTCGCAAACGACGATGGCGCAGCCGCCATACTTGCCGGTCTTCGATCTTTCGACTGGATGGGCGGGTCTGCGGGAATTTGCTGCGCAGCTGTCGCCCGATTCATTCCGACTGCTGTTCACCGATCTGATCTATCTGTTGTCCTATCTCAAGAGCCTGCAGGTTGCGGCAATTTCCACGATTATCCTGCTCTTGATCGGATATCCTTTCGCCTACGGCATTGCCCGCGCGCCGCGTGGCTGGCAACCGCTGCTGGTGATGGCGGTCGTGCTGCCGTTCTGGACGTCGTTTTTGATCCGGGTCTACGCGTGGATCAACATCCTGCAGCGAGACGGTTTGCTCAATGACGTACTGATGAGGTTGCACATCGTCGATGCACCGGTCAGCTGGCTGTCTTCCGACACCGCGATCTATATCGGCATGATCTATTCGTATCTGCCGTTCATGGTGCTGCCGCTTTACGCGGCCCTGGAAAAAATGGACGAGACTCTGTTGGAAGCTGCCGCAGACCTTGGCTGTCCTCGCTGGAAAACGTTCTGGGTCGTGGTCGTGCCGCTGTCACTGCCGGGAGCCGCCGCCGGCGCGCTCCTCTGTTTCATCCCGATCGTTGGCGAATTCGTCATCCCCGATCTCCTCGGGGGCTCCGAAACGCTGATGATCGGACAGACTTTGTGGAACGAGTTCTTTGCCAATCGTGACTGGCCGGTCGCTTCCGCGATCGCCGTGACCTTGCTGGTTCTGCTGCTCGTGCCGATGCTTTTCTACGAGCGCCTCCAGCAGCGATCACTGGAAGGAGGGCGGTGATGCAACGCGGCGCTTCGCCCTTCAATATCGTGTCGGTCGCGCTCGGTCTCGCGTTCCTCTATCTGCCGATCACGATTCTGGTTATCTATTCGTTCAATGCGTCGCGGCTGGTCACCGTCTGGGGAGGCTGGTCACTCGCATGGTACCGCGAACTGCTGAACGATGTGGCAGTCCTGCAGGCAGCCTGGATCAGCCTGCGTGTTGCTGCATTTTCGGCAACGGCCGCAACCGTTCTCGGCACGCTCGCAGCCGTTGCCCTGGTGCGCCTCGGGCTTTTTCGCGGCCGGTTGCTGTTCTCCGGAATGGTCTACGCGCCGCTGGTGATGCCGGAAGTCATCACCGGTCTTTCGCTCTTGCTGCTGTTTGTCGCCCTCAACGTGGACCGCGGCTTCTGGACCATCACCATCGCCCACACCACGCTCACGATGTGTTTTGTCACGGTCATCGTGCAATCGCGGCTCATCGGTTTCGACCGCAGCCTTGAGGAGGCGGCGATGGATCTCGGATGCCCACCGCTGAAGACCTTCCTGACGATCACGTTGCCGCTGATTGCGCCGGCTATTGCCGCCGGCTGGATGTTGGCGTTCACGCTCTCGCTCGATGATCTCGTCATTGCGAGCTTCACCACCGGCCCGGGCGCGACGACCTTGCCGATCCGTATCTATTCCGAGGTGCGACTGGGCGTGAAACCGGAGATCAACGCGGTGTGTACGATCATGATCGCGGCTGTTGCGGCCGGAACGATCGTGGCATCGCTGATAACCAAGGGCGGCGTTGCGCGGCGCGAGCGGGCGGCGCTCGGCGCCCAAGTCTGATGATTTTGTGGGCGATTTAGGGACCAATCGCTGCTGCTCTTGCCGGGCGGGCGGAACTGAAAGACGACGAACCAGATCGGGACGATCACGCCGAGCCCGACATACGGCAGTGCCCAAGCGAAGCCCAGTCTTGCGTATTCATGGATGCGTTCAGGAGACATGCCGGTTTCGCGCATCACCTGATCAACGGTGATTCCGAAATGGGTCATGACAGTCCCCAGGATCAGCGAGGCGAAGATGACCTTGACCAGAGTGCGAAAGAGGGGATGCAGCATCCGCACCCCCATCGCACCGGCCCCCGCCGGCGGGTGATTCGTCTATGGTAGGATGATAGTCGAAAAAGCGGTGTCTGCAGGCACTGCGGCCTGGGGGGTTATTGGGTCTTCCCCGGAGTTGCCGGCGCCGCCTCCGTGCCGGCAGCCGGTGCCGGTGCCGGTGCGCCCCCGGTCAGGCGTTCGATAGCGGAGCGAACCGAGTCTCGGGTGCTGCGCTCGCGCACCGCGTTGAGCAGAGGAGCCGCTGCGCCGGACCGGCGGATCAGGGACTCCGGGTCTGGCAGCATAATCGGGTCGTCCCACGAACCCTGGACGATGAACGGCAGCTCGAACGGCGTTGTACCGGACTTGGGTGGCGCAACGAGGGCAGCGGTGCCCTTCAGGTCGAGTTCTCTCGCCGGGATCGAAGCCGAGCCGATGAGCCCGAGAACCACTGCGGCGCCCTCGATCTTCATATCTTCGACCGACACGATGCCCTGGTTGATTTTCAGCGCGACGGTCATCTTGTCAAAGGGCGTGCGTCCGGTACGGAACTCGCCGCCACCCGACAGTGGCCGCCGTTCCAGGCGGCGCAGCAGCTGCTCGACATTCAGTCCCGCGAGCGCGCCGTTCGTCGCGGTCAGGTTGGCAGTTCCATTGAGCGTTTGCGTCACCCCAAGCACGCTGTCGCCGCTGCCGTCGACAGTGAGCGCGATATTTCCTTTGCCTTCGAGTCGGCGCAGACCGAACAGTTGGCCGAGGCAGCTTTCAAGATCGACGTCAGTGAAATTCAGCTGCGATTTGATGTCGATCCCTTGCTCGAAATTGGCGAGCGTCGTGGAGCCCTTGATCACGCCGCCGTAGGCCTGCGCCTCGCCGACGGTCAGCACCAGATGGCCGTTACGCAGGTTCGCCGCGATCGCGGTGCGTCCGAGTTTAGCGTTCGAGACGATGACGTTTGCCGCCGACAGTCGGAGATCGAGGTCCATCCCGGCGAGACCATCAAGTGTAATGCGACCGTTGTTCCACGCGCGCTCGTTAGCCGCGATCAGGCGGACGGTAGAAACATAAGCCGTGAGGTCCAGGGTTTCGGCGGCAAGGGTGCCCTGCAGCGTCTGCCGTCCATCCGTGGCGAAGGTGAGCACGCCCTCGGCGGAGTTGCCATCAAGTTCAACATTGACACTCGAAAGGCTGATCGTGCCGCCCACCACATTCGTTCGTGCCTTGATCGCAAACCGGCCGAAGCCGCCGCCGGGCAACGGCTTCTGCCCCGACCAGATCAGGGCGTTTCGCAACGAAGGCGCATCGGCGGCAAGTGTGCCTTCGATCTTCAGGGCGGGCTTGAAGCTGACGGCGCCGTCAAATGCGGCCTTCATCGGTGAGCCGGCGACCCGCAGCTTCACGCCGCTGCGGCTGCCGGAAAGCGCGGCGGCAAAGTCGGCGAGTGTCAGGCTCGCATCCAGGGGCGCATCGCGCCAGGTGAGCCGGCCGGTCGCGCCGAAGGTCTTGGAGATTGACGGCCAAGCCAGTGAGAATTCCACCCCATACAAGGTTTCGTTGAATTGCCGCGCTTCGTCGCGAATGGTCACTGTGCCGCCATCGATGCGCATTTCGGAAAACGCGGCGACGCGATGCGCGGTGGCCTGGCTGCGGGTCAAGGCATCGATCAGGCCCGACCAGTTGGACTGACCGTTCTTCAAGAACTCGATCACGATTCTCGGATGGTCGAGCGAGACGTCGGCTATTTCGACGCGGCCGATCAGCAGAGGGAAGAACCTCAGGCGCGCGGTCAGTCGCTCGGCGACAAGGGCGGGCTGTTTGGCGTCGCCGAGTGCGACATCAGCGAAGTTGACGCTGCCGCTCGGGAAAAGCGAAACGCTGGCTTTTCCCCGCAAGACCGGATCAAGGCCAGTTACCTCGCGGATCTCCGCTAGGACCCGCTGGCGCACTGTGTCGGCCGATATGAGATATCCCGCGGTCGTCAGCACGGCCAAGCCGCCCGCGATGACCGCGAGCAGGACAAATCCCAGGCGTTTCAAGCCGGTAGCCGTTGTCAAAGGGGAAGGATCCGGTTGTTTCGGTGTTTGGTCTCGGTCCCACGGCCGCCAACTTGGACGGCGTCTGTGACCCTTTCAAGGCTGAGAGATCAACGGGTTAAGATACCCACCAGCTATTGGCGAAGATCGGCGATCTCCGCAATCATCTTCTTGACGATCGCCTCTCCGAACGAATTGAAGTCCTTTGCTTCGAGCACGAAGCTCCCCGGCCCGCCAATGACATTGTCCCGGTAGTATTTCGTCAGCCCCCCGGGTGGATTGGTGTGCTCGGGGTTCCATGGCAGCGGGGTTTCACTAAGAATCACCAGACCATTGATGCTGATGCCTAAAGCCAACGCTTCGTCGCGCGCCAGTCCGACGTCGCGGCCGGCATTGTTGGTCCCGTCGCCCGAGACGTCGATGGTTCGACGCTGCCCTTCGAACGGCGCGCGCGCAAGTTGGGCCACGGCGGCGTCGATCCCGCCGCTGATCGACGTGCGGTCGGCGAAGGAACGCGGCGATTCAAGGAGCCGGTCGCCGAATGCCTGGGCGGCCCTGGGGCCATCAACAACCGTCCAGTCGATCACGACCTTCTGGTTGCCGAATCCCGACCATTCCAGGAACAGCACGCCGATGCGGCCCCGTCGGCCCGACTGGATCGCGTCAATCACGCGCGGATCCGCCAGCGCCGCGGCATATCCCTCGCGCTGGAGCTGAAACTTCTGGCTGTCAACGCTGCGCGAGACATCGGCCGCCAGGACCAGAAGCAGATCGACAGGTTCGGTCTGCGCAGGCGACGCGGCAAAGAGTGCGCTCACGAATGCCAGCACGATGGCCGCGCGGCGGGAGATCTCGCTCATCCGCAAAGCCTAGCCGATTTCGAAATCAGGGCGCCAGCAGCCGCGTGGTCGGAAATGCTACTTCAACGAGTGTTCCATCCCCGACGTCGCTGGCAATGCGAAAACGGGCGTGATTGGCCTCGACCAGGGCCTTTGTTATCGGCAGGCCAAGCCCGCTCCCGGTTGAACCCCATTGTCCTGTGGCGTCCGCGCGACGGAATGGCTCAAGCGCGGTCTCTAGATTCTCCTTGCTCATTCCGTTTCCAGTATCGCGCACGCGCAACACGACTTCTTGATCGTTGGTCAATGCGGTTGAGACGATCACTTGACCGCCTGCACCCGTATACTTGATTGAATTCGACAACAGATTGAGCGCGATCTGACGCAGCGACCGCGCGTCGGCGATGATGTGAGGGAGGTTGGCAGCCAGTGCCGTACGGATAATGACCCGCTCGCGGTTGGCCTGCTGTTGCATGATGGCTACGCATTGCTGCAGCAGATCGTTCAGATTAACGCTAACGAAAGTGAGATCAAGAATTCCCGCCTCAATTTTCGAAAGGTCGACGAGATCGTCGAGCAGCGAGATGAGGTGTCCACCGGACGCATGAATATCTTTCAGGTATTGCCGGTAGCGTTCGTTGCCGATGGGACCGAAGCGCTCGTCCATCATCACTTCGGAAAAGCCGATAATGGCATTGAGCGGTGTGCGGATTTCGTGGCTCATTTTGGCGAGAAATTCTGACTTGGCGATCGAAGCTTTTTCGGCGGCCTGCTTGGCGCTGTTTAGTTCTTCGGCGCTGCGCTTCCAGGCGGTGATGTCACGAAGCAGCGCGCACAGCTTTTCGCTGCCTTCAATACGTCCCATCGTGATGTAAAGCGGAACGAGACCACCCTGACGCACACGGCCGATTGCCTCGTAGCCGGCGCTAAGTACGTCCGCGCCCCGGCTATTCGTCAGCCGCTCCAAATGTTCGTGCGCGGCGCGGCGGCTTTCCGGGGCCAGCAGATCGTCCAAAGTGTGGCTGGCGAAGTCGGCCGCGTCGTAGCCAAACAGCGCCTGCGCGCTTCGATTCGCGGAAAGGATGCCGCCGCGTGCATCGAGCATCAGCACGCCGTCCGTTGCTGTGTCCAGGATCGCCCTGAGCTCGCGATTTTCCCGATCGGCATCGGGGATCAGTGCAGGCGGCGATTTTTCCCCATTGCCGGACCGCGTGTCGACCATCAGCACGAGAACGTTCTCGTTGTTCCAGGCGGCACTAAGTAGGCGGCCGTCGACCGGTTTCTGCGTGCCGCTGACGGTGGCAATCGTCAGCGATTTGCCGCTGCCCTTGCTGTCCGGCGACGAGGAATTGTCCTTGCTCTCGATGAACAGGCCGTCGAGACCACCTGCGTCGCTTAACTCATCCAGAGTAGCGAAGCCGGTCCACTCGAGAAACGCCCGGTTGGCGTAAATCAACGTGCTCAGGCGATAGACCAGGATACCCACTGGCAGCCGATCGAGGATCGGCCGACTGTCTTGGATGTCAGGAAGCTGTTTGGGCGGTTCGGGCACGGGCTGAACCACAGGAGCAGGCGGCTCGACTCCGAAATCGTCTGAGGCAGCGGCGGTGCGATCACCCGGCGCCCGCTTCAGCCGTTCGCTGAGTTCGCGTGCTAATTCTCGGAACGCGCTGTGCTCTTGTGCGTCAAGTTTCGGCTCATGCGCACGTGGTTCGAAAGGAAACGGAAGAACCATCGCCGCCGGATCGTCTTCCGACGGAGGCGCGGATTCGGATACCTTATCGGCGCGATCCTGCGCCCTCTGAGCAGCCTTGCGGTCGCGACAGATGCCGAAGCCACGGAAGCCCGTGAATTCCCGGTCGCGGTCGAATACCGGCAGGCCCGACATCTCGACCACCATCTGGTCGTCTGAATCGTCGAGCGGCCAGTGCAGCACGATTCCACTGAAAGTTTGCCGCGCTGCCATGGCGGCAGCAATCTGACCCTGCGGATCCAACTTCAGGGTCTGTGCGATTTCGGTCCAGGTGCGATCAAGCACGGCGGAAGTTTTCGGCCCGAGGAGTTCGGGAAATTCCTGGGTCGTAAGGCTGAATCGACCCTCTGCGTCGGTCTGCCATACAAAGCGCAAAGGCAGCCGGGGCGGGTGTGTTTCCGATGACGGGGGGTCCGACGTTTTCGGCGCCATGCTAGTTGCTTCTGAATCCAACCGCCGACGTTTCCGCAGGTGTTGCGAAAACGGTGAGCAATGTGAATGTCGATCCGGCGCCGAGCTTGAGCATACTGATTTGCCGCACAGAAATCTCGCCTTCCGCAGCTCCGTTGTGAATCGCTTTCGCGGGCGAGCCGCTCTGCATCGAGTGCGATCAGGTCTCGTCGGTCACCAAGGAGCGTCTGCGCGAGGCTTCACCCGGTGAGGCGGCGTCGAAAATTGCTGCGCCCGCGGGGTTGGCCCACAGAATATCCTCGGTGCCCCAAAGCCAGACAGGCGCGGGGCTGAGCGCATGCGCTGCCAGCCGCTGATCACGAAGATATGCAAGTTGCGGGTTGGCTTCCGTCATTCCGGGGTCGCAGAATTCACGGCTAATAAAGTCTTAATACGGCCGGTAACGAACGGCGTCCATTGGACAACGGCAGCTCCACTGTCCGAACCCGCAATATCGTTAATGCGGGTGGGTGCGCATCACTGGCGCGGTCGGTGTGCCGCCCTAGATATCCATGAGGCCGCGAATCGGTGGCTAAGGACATGCAGGAGGGATGTCATGCCGAAGGAAGGAAACGCCGGCTTTGAAATTCCGGCCGACATGCTTGCGTTGGCCGAAAAAAGCGTCGAACAGGCCAAGCAGGCATTCGATGTTTTCATTTCAGCAGCGCAGCACGCTGTAAGCACTGCGGAAAATCAGGCTGCGAGCGCACAAGCCGGCGCCAAGGAGGTCGGAGAGCTTGCGATGGGTTTCGCCGAACGGAACATCACTTCATCGTTCGAGTTCGCGCGAAAACTGCTGCAGGCCAAAGACCCTAATGACGTCATGGCGTTGCATGCGGAATACGTAAACAACCAGATCGCGGTGCTCACGGAGCAGGGGAAGGAACTAGGCAGGCGAGCGGCAAAAATGGCGGGTCAAAACCCGCAGCATTGACGAGCCGACCGCCAGCTGAAGATCCATTGCGCCTGGTGCTGTGCGCCGGGACGATTTGCTGTGGCGATTTTGTGCAATGCAATATTTTTATTGCAATGCATCAAAATCGGGTGTATAAGCGCTGCACCCTTAGATCGCAGCACATCGGAACGCAGGTGCGCTGCGGCTCACACAAGATAGGGCCTATTTGCCGAGGGTGTGTGGTCCGTGCGGGATCACGCCCTCCGCCAGCCAAAGGACGATTCTCATGCCTGAAACTGCTGCTTCTTCGGCCACGAAATCCAAGCCGAAGCCGATCGCCGTTGCCGCGCCCGCTTTCGAAATGCCGAAGTTCGACATGCCCAAGTTTGAAATGCCGAAATTCGAGGTCCCGCCTGTGTTTCGCGAGTTCGCCGAAAAGGGCATCGCGCAGGCCAAGGAAAACTACGAGAAGTGCAAGAGTGCGGCCGAGCAGGCTACCGATGTCCTCGAGGACACCTACTCCACAGCTTCCAAGGGCTGCGCGAGCTATGGCCTCAAGGTGATCGAGACCACGCGCGCCAATACCGATGCCGCCTTCGACCTGATGGGCGAGCTGATCGGCGCGAAGTCCTATGCCGAGGTGGTCGAACTGACCAGCGCCTTCATGCGCAAGCAGTTCGATGCGATGATCGCTCAGACCAAGGAACTCTCCGAGCACGCCCAGAAGGTCGCGACCGATACGGTCGAGCCGATCAAGGAAAGCATCAGCAGCACGTTCAACAAGGCGGCCTGACGCCCCAGCGCGTTGATGCCTGGAATTAGAGGGTGCGAAACCCGGGCGCAAACGCCCGGGTTTTCGTTTATGCGGCGGCGACCTGCGTGGACGCTTGCCAAAACGGCAGGCGGCACCTAGGTTCCGCCCGCTTGGATCGAGGATCGAATGAGCCGATCGCGCGTGCAGGCGTAGCTCAGTTGGTTAGAGCGCTGGTCTGTGGAACCAGAGGTCGGTGGTTCAAGTCCACCCGCCTGTACCACCTTCGCAAATCTTCAAAACAAAAACGCCGGCGACGATGCGCCGGCGTTTTGTGGTGTCCGTCCAGCGGCTAGCGCCAGCTGTAACGGCCGTTGCCGTTGCGCGGCGGAGTCGGGACGTTACGCGGCGGATAGGGGCGGGCACCACCCTGCGGTCCGCCGAATATCCAATTGAAGAAGTTGCCGCCGCCGCCATAGCTTCCGCTACCATACATACCGGCCGGCATACGTACCGGCTTCGATGAGGAATTCGGCGACACACGCTCGACCGCAATATCGGCGACCTTGCGCTCGTTGCTCTTGAGGATGGCGAGCATCTTGGCATCGCGTCCGTAAACATCCTCGCGCCGCTGCAGCTTGCCCGCATCATCTACAAATGCGGTCTGATAGGTCAGATGCACCGGGATGAATTTCGGGAAGTTGATGTTGATCTCGCTGCCGCCGAACATCGATTCCAGGCGCGCCTCGGTGTAGCGCTCCCTCGGCAGCACAAGCGACAGTAGCTTTTCGCCGTAGGTCAGCGGATTCTGCACGCGCATGCAGCCGTGGCTGAACGCGCGCTTATCGCGCGAGAACAGGTACTTGTCCGGCGTGTCGTGCTGGTAGACCAGGAACTTGTTCGGGAAGTTGAAGCGGATGCGGCCGAGCGCGTTTCCGGCTCCCGGCGGCTGCGAAATATGAATCGTGCCGTCGGCGTCCTGCGTCAGCTTAAGGCCGATGCGGTCGAGTGCCTGCGGATCCGCCTCCAGGGCCGGCAAGTATTCCTTCTCGATGATCGACGGCGGCACATTCCAGGTCGGATTGACCGTGATGAACTTCATATCGGCGCTGAGCATCGGCGTCGGCAAATTCGGTTTGCCGACCACGATTTTCGTGTGCCAGTAGACTTTGTCGTTGTTGTAGAGCGTGAGCGTGAAATCCGGGATGTTGACGACAACATGCGGATTGCCCAGGTCGCGCGGTGTCCAGCGCCAGCGCTCCATATTCACGATGATCATGTCAGTCGGGTCGGCTGCGCTCGGACGTGCTTCCCGGCGTTCACCGTTGAGCGTGCGGACCGTGTTCGGCCCGAGATCGCCGTCGACATTGATGTCGTTTTCGGTTTGGAAAGTCTTAACCGCATCGCGAACCGCATCGTCATAGAGCGGGTTCTCTTTGTCGCCCGCGATGTCGAGACGCTTGCGCAAAGCGGTCACGCGCGCATCTTTCATGCCCGGACGGATGATCTTGCCATCCGGCACGTGCACGCGCGGAAGTTCGGGCTTCTCTGCAATCTTGGTTTCAGATGGCGCCGGTCCCTTGCGTAGCTCGGCGAGCTTGGCCCTGAGCGCCTTGAACTCTGCCTGCGGCGGATTGTAAGCGTCGAGCACTTTGCCCGCATCGCTACTGTCGCCGAGCTTGGCCAAAACATCGGCTGGTTCAGGTGCATTCAGCTCGTACAAGATATCCGGGCTCACGCGGGTGTAGTGGATGCGGCCGATCTGCGCATGCCGCGCGAAGGTCAACGCCGCGGCGGTGAGCTTGAGCTCAGCTTCGGCTAGCGCGTCGGGGGTCGTCGCAGACTTGAAGTCCGGTGCCGGATAGTCGTTCGGATCCAGGCCAACCGCATCGGCTTGACCCAGGTAGGCGATCGCCGCCTTGGCGCGGTCATTACCAGCATTGTTGCTGACCCAGATCGGCGCGTAGTTGTGCGAATTGTAATAGGCCTCGATGCCAGCGCGGTCGGCCTTTCGGCCGACGAGTCGGTCAAACTGGCGGCCCGCGATCAGCTCGCGCAGCTTCTCGCCGACGGGATCGGTGGGCGTCGCGTTATTGGCGGCCTTGGCGGGCTCGGTGGGAGCCGTCGTGGCGTTTTGCTGCGGCTCTTCCTTCGCCGCCGGGGTCGCTTGATTGGCGGGCGCTTCGACGTCTTTGGCAGTCAGCGGCGGCGGGAGCGTCGTATCCGGCACAGGCACGGACGCCGTGGTCGGGTTGTCGCTCTGCTGCGCGATGCCGGCTTGGCTGGACAAGGCCAGTACCAGGACCAGCGCCGTGGAGGCCAGCAAACGGTCAAATCGTGCATTTTTCACCACGTTTTCTCCCAAGACTGTCAGGGGCACATAAGCCCCGATAAAATGTTCGGCCCAGTTTAACTGATAGCGCGCACCCAGTTACGTTTTTCCCAACGGCCCAGCGAGAACAGGCGTCAACTGTGGCTATTTTGCACGAGCAAACGAATCGGGAGCTTTAGCTGGACAGGCAGGCGGAGCGTAAGTCAACAGGTGGCTGGGTATAAGGTTTCCAGGCGCTTTTTAGCACTTATACCCATATCTCTTATCTACGGCACGGTTATGGCGGGTGCCATGACAAAGGCGTGATGGCTCCTATGATTTAGGAGCCCCTTGCGGTGGCCCCGGGCTACGCTAATGTGCCGAAAGAACCGCCGTCGAAGCGCGGTCGAAAGGAAACGCCATGGCTTGGACGACCCCTGTTCTTGTAGAGATTTGCATTGGACTCGAGATCAACGGCTATCTGCCAGCCGAGTTCTAATTTTCAGAGCCTTTTTTCAAAACCCCGTTAGATGGGGCGCCTCACCGCCATTGTGCTTGGGTCGGCGGCCGGAGGCGCCTTTCCGCAATGGAATTGCCGGTGTCCGGTCTGCGCCTTGGCGTGGGCCGGTGATTCGCGCGTCCGACCCCGGACCCAGACCGGTATTGCCATATCGGCGGGCGATGGGCACTGGACGCTGATTAACGCCTCCCCCGATCTCCCCTCGCAGATCCGGGCGACGCCCGCGCTGCACCCGCAGGGAACGCTTCGCGGCAGTCCGATCGATGCCGTCGTACTTACTGGCGCCGAAATCGACCAAATCACGGGACTTCTCTCGTTGCGCGAGAGCTCGCCTTTCACGCTTTACGCAACGCCTGCGAGTCACGCGGCGGTGGCGGCCAATGCCATGTTCGGCGCAATGAGGCTGATGTCGCGACGCGCGATCAATCCGGGCGAACGCTTCATGCTTGCGGGAGGTATCGAGGCGACGTTGTTCATGGTGCCTGGCAAACTTCCGCTCTATCTCGAGGGCGAGACGCCCGAACTCGATACCGAAAGCGCGGCCAATGTCGGCATCGAATTGCAGCGTGAGGGAGCGCGCATGATTTTTGTGCCGGGGACCACGGCGGTAACGGCTCCAATGCGCGAACGCTTCGGGCGCGCTGACGTCGTACTGTTCGACGGCACGTTATTTACCGATGACGAGATGATCCGCACGCAGACCGGACAAAAGACCGGTCGCCGCATGGGCCACATGCAGATCGACGGCGACGGCGGTTCGCTGCGCGCCTTGGCAGGATTGTCGGCGAGGCGCATCTTTGTGCATATCAATAATACCAATCCGGTCCTGATCGAAGGCTCGGCCGAACGACGAAAAGTCGAAGATGCCGGCTGGCAGGTCGCCGAGGATGGTATGGAGATCGTGCTGTGAAATTGCTTTCGCCGGACGAACTTGAAGCTGCACTGCGCGACATCGGCGCGAAGCGCTACCATCGCCTGCATCCGTTTCACGCCTTGCTGCACGGCGGCAAGTGCAGCAAAGGCCAAGTGCAGGCCTGGGCGCTCAATCGCTACTATTATCAGGCGATGATCCCGATCAAGGACGCGAGCCTGATCGCGCGTTGCGAGGATTCCGCTGTGCGCCGCGAATGGCGCTCCCGTCTTGTCGATCATGATGGCGAGCGTGAGGGCGATGGCGGCATTGCACGCTGGCTCAAGCTTACCGACGGGCTCGGGCTTGAGCGCGGTTACGTCATGTCATTGCGTGGACTCCTGCCGGGCACGCGTTTTGCCGTCGAGGCCTATGTGCATTTTGTTCGCGAGAAGGCCTTGCTCGAGGCGATCGCCTCCTCGCTCACCGAGATGTTTTCGCCGTTGACCATCAGCGAACGCATGGCGGGCATGCTGGCGAACTACGATTTCATCACGCGCGAGACGCTCAGCTATTTCGACAAGCGTCCGCCGCAGGCTCAGCGCGACGCCGATTTCGCGCTCAATTTCGTGAAGCGCGAGGCGCGGACACCGGAACAGCAACAAGCTGTGCTTGCCGCGCTCGAATTCAAATGCAGCATTCTCTGGTCGATGCTGGACGCGCTCTATCACGCCTATGTGTCTCCCGGACACGTTCCGCCGGGCGCCTTCGTGCCGGAGAAACAATGATGAATGGCTCGGCGATGCAGGTGTCTGAAGTTTCGCGTCCGCGCCTGCCCCGCGGCGTGCGGCTGGCGCACAATGAAGCCCAAGGCGGCTGGGTCCTGCTCGCACCGGAACGCGTGTTCAAGGCCGACGCCATTACGGTCGAGATTTTGAAGCGGTGCACTGGCGAGACTACTCTGGCGGCAATCGTCGACGATCTTGCAGCGACCTTTGCCGCCCCACGCGAACGCATCCATACCGATGTCGTGCAACTGCTGAGCGGATTGGCTGAGAAGAAGTTGCTGGATCTGGGTTGAGTGCCTGCGATGACGACGAATGGAGTCGCCTTGTCCGCACCGCTCGGCATGCTCGCCGAACTCACCCACCGTTGTCCGCTCGGGTGTCCGTATTGCTCGAATCCTCTGACACTCGACAAGCGTGCCGACGAACTCGACGCGGCGACTTGGGCGCGGGTCTTTCGCGAAGCGGCAGCGCTCGGCGTTCTGCAGGTGCACTTATCTGGGGGCGAGCCAGCGGCGCGGCGCGACCTGCCGGAGATCGTCAAAGCCGCGCGTGAAGCCGGTCTTTACAACAATCTGATTACCTCCGCTGTCGGTCTGACGCCGCAAAATCTGGCGGCGCTTTCGGATGCGGGCCTCGATCACGTGCAGATCTCGATTCAGGACAGCGACGCAGCATCCGCCGATCATATCGCTGGCTACAAAGGCGCCTCCGCGCGCAAGCGGGCGATTGCGAAAGAGGTCGTCAATCTGGGTCTGCCGCTCACCGTCAATATGGTGGTGCACCGCGTCAATATTGGCCGCGTCCAAGCGATGGTCGAGCTTGCTCTGTCGTTGGGCGCGACGCGGGTGGAAATCGCGCATGTGCAGTTCTACGGCTGGGCGCTGAAGAACCGCGCCTCCCTCATGCCCACGCGCGAGCAGGTCGAGGAAGCCGTGCGGCAGGTCGAATTGCTGCGGGCCAAGCACCAGGGCCGGATCGTCATTGATGCCGTGGTCCCCGATTACTACGCCCGTTTTCCCAAGCCTTGCGTCGGCGGTTGGGGCCGCCGCTCTCTCAACGTGACGCCGGCAGGGCGGGTGCTTCCCTGCCATGCGGCCGAGGTCATTCCTGGTCTCGAATTCTGGAACGTCCGCGAGCATTCGCTCGCCGACATCTGGCGGAGCTCGCCGGCATTTGTCGCATTTCGTGGCACTGACTGGATGCAGGAGCCGTGCAGATCCTGCGCACGACGCGACCGGGACTTCGGCGGATGCCGTTGCCAGGCTTTCCTACTTACGGGCGACGCCCGCGCCGCCGATCCGGTATGTCACCTGTCGCCGCATCACGCCATGGTCGCGGAACTTGCGGCGGACCGCAAAGATGCCGCTTACGCGTATCGGACGTCCTGATTTATCGGAATCGTCGACTTCCCGATTGCAAGGGAAAGTCGAAAGGTAGAGACTTGCTGGCAAGGGGGAGCGCTCCGGGGTCGTTCTCGATCAGCCTCGTGGGTCAAGCGCCTCCGCACCAGGGAGGAATTCGATGGCTCCGTGTTTCACGGTTCGATGTTCTGTTTTGCTTGCCGGCACGGTCGCCGGCGTTTTGTTGGCTGCGCCGGCCTTTGCGCAGCAGCCGCCGGCATCTGCATCGCCGCCCGCTGCAGCACCGGCTACGCCGTTGCCGCCAGGCTCGCCGTTGATCGGCCGGCCTGAGGGTAATCCGGCTGCGGCAAAACTCGCTCCGATTGCTCCGCCGCCGCTCCCGGCCGCCGCCGACAAGTTGCCGACCGCCAAGCTCAAGCTGCCGCCGGGATTCAACATCGAAGTCTACGCCAGCGGTATTGCCAACACGCGGTCGCTGCGCGTGGGCGACAAAGGCACGGTGTTTGTCGGCACCCGTCTCGGCAACAAGGTCACCGCAATCGTCAAGAAGGACGGCAATATCGAAATCAAGACGATTGCCGAAGGTCTCTATCGCCCGAATGGGCTCGCCTTCCACAAGGGCACGCTCTACATCGCCGAGCTTTCGCAGATCTCGAAAATCGACAACATCGAGGCCAATCTCGACAAGCCGCCAAAGCCGACGGTGATCTACACCGATCTGCCAAAAGACGAGGCGCACGGCTGGAAGTTCATTGCCGTCGGGCCCGACGAGAAGCTCTATCTTGAGGTAGGCCAGCCCGGCAACAACGTGTTGCACGATCCGGCGCACGGACAGATCCGTCGCATCAATCTGGACGGCAGCGGTGCGGAAGTCGTCGCAAGAGGGGTGCGCCACTCGGTAGGCTTCGACTGGAATCCGGTAAACAAGCAGCTGTACTTCTCCGACAATAGTCGCGATTGGCTGTCGGAAGATACGCCGCAGGATGAACTCAACCGCGTAACCAAGGTCGGGCAGCATTTCGGCGCGCCCTATTGTTACCAGGGCAACCTTCTCGATCCGGAATTCGGTTGGGGTCATTCGTGCCGTGAATTCGAACCACCGATCATGCTGACGGGTCCGCATTCCGCGGGGCTCGGCATGCGCTTCTACACCGGCAAGATGTTCCCGGGAAAATACAAGAACGCGATCTTTCTCGCCCGCCACGGCTCGTGGAATCGGACGACGAAATTCGGCGGTGACGTCATCGCTATCTTCCTGAACAAGGATGGCACGGTGAAATCGTCCGAACCGTTCATCACAGGCTTCCTCGACAACAACAACTACATCGGCCGCCCCGTCGACGTTGAATTCATGGCAGATGGCTCGATGCTGTTGTCCGACGACTGGAACGGCGCGATTTACCGCATCACCTACGGCAAGACGCCACGAGTCGCCGGCCGCTGAAACGCGCGCAAGGCCGGGGCTTTGCCCCCGGCCTTTTTTTCAAGCTGATCAACAATGCGACCCATCCATCTCGCGCCCCGGATCGCTGCGGCGGCAGTTTTCGTTGGTATCGCGTGCCAGCCGTTGTTTGGCGAGACAGTTGCTGAACGCGCGGTGCCTTGCCTTGCTTGTCACGGCGAAAGCGGCCAGTCGGAAACTCCGGAGGTTCCCTCGCTGGGTGGGCAGCCGGCGCCGTACTTATTGATCCAGCTGTACATGTTTCGCGAGCAGCAACGCGCTTCGCCGGAAAAAAAGAACGATCAGATGATCCAGGTCATGACGGAGATGACCAAAGGCTTCACCGATGATGACTTACGAAATTTCTCCGACTTTCTCGCAAAGGTGCCGGCGCCGAAGCCTCCGGCCGAAACGGGCGATGCCGCGCGCATGCAGGGCGCCGCCGCGCTGATCACGCAGCACCGTTGCAATAGTTGTCACGGGCTGGATCTCGCGGGTCGCGACAATGTTCCGCACATCGCCAACCAGCGTGAGGACTATCTCTTGAAGACGCTGCGCGAATACAAGACCAATGACCGGCGCGGCTATGACGGTACAATGGCGGAAGCGCTCGCGCCGGTGAGAGATGAGCAGATCCTCGACCTGGCCTATTTCATCGCGCGGTTCCGCTGATCTGAAAAAAAGAGGGCGCGATAAAAAACCGGGCCCCTGCAGGGCCCGGCTTCAGTGATTGCCGACGTGGGGGCCGGCAATATCTTCCAGAGGGGAACATGCTGCCCGCCGGCGATTCTGGGAGGATATCTATCCGGCGAAACAGCGAACCATCAGTATGCGAAGCGTGTTGGGGCGCCACAACGTCAGGCGCCGCATGACTGCCATGCGCATACGCAATTCATAAGAAACCCGTAACTTGCCCACCTTCGCGCGCCCGCTCGCGAAAATTTTACCGCAAGATTTTTCGTGGGTAAATCAGAAGTGCCAGCGCTGCGCGTTGGCGACAAGGAAATCTCGGAAAACCTGAATACGTGCTACTGACTTGAGTTCTTCCGGATAAACAAAATAGGCGTCGAGCGCGAGCGTGTCGGCTTCGCCGAACAATTGAACCAGGCCGCCGTTTTCCTCGACCAGATAGTCCGGCAGCACGGCGATACCGAGTCCGCGCTGACACGCGCGCAGAACGCCGAGAACATTGTTGACCGTTAGATGCGGCGTGCGCGGATCTTTGCCGTCGCGACCGATCTCGAGAAGCCAGCGCCGGTTCTGCAGGTGCGCGGGCACTACGCCGCCGCCGAGAAGAACGATGCGATGCTTGTCGAGTTCGTCGTGCGCGCGCGGCGTGCCGAAGCGCTTGAGGTAATCGGGCGACGCATAGGCGTGGAAATGCACCGAGAAGAGCTTGCGCTGGATCAGGTCGGGCTGCGTCGGCTGGCGGAGGCGGATGGCTACATCGGCCTCGCGCATCGCCAGATCGAGCTCCTCATCGGAGGTAATCAGCGTGATGTGGATGTCCGGATAGAGATCGAGAAACTCTCCAAGCCGCGGCGTCAGCCAATGCACGCCGATGCCCGGGGTGGTCTGTACCTTGAGTTCACCGTTCGGCCGCTCGCGGCTGTCGGTCAGCTTCGTGCGCGCCGCCTCGAGCTTCATGAAGACTTCGTGCGCAGTGCGATACAGCAATTCGCCCTGCTCGGTGAGGATCAGGCCGCGCGCATGGCGGTGGAAGAGGGACACCGAGAGTTCGGCTTCCAACGCCGAAACCTGACGCGATACCGCCGACTGCGAAAGGCCTAATCGTTCGCCGGCATGCGTGAACGAGCCGGCTTCCGCTGCGGCGTGAAACACCTTCAGCTTGTCCCAGTCCATCGTATTATTGGGTGCAGCCATGTTCATTCCGCCGCCGCACGCTGATGTTCGTGCGCGGCCAGGAATTTCTCCGCTTCGAGTGCGGCCATACAGCCTTGCCCGGCCGCAGTGACGGCTTGGCGATAGATGTCGTCGGTTACGTCGCCGGCGGCGAAAACGCCGGGCACCGAGGTGACGGTCGAATTGCCGCCGGTGATGATGTAGCCGGACGGCTTCATCTGCACTTGGCCGACAAACAGTTCCGATGCCGGCTGGTGACCGATAGCGATAAAGACGCCATCGACCCTGCGCTCGGAGACCGCGCCGGTCTTCACGTTCTTGAGCCGCACGCCGCTCACCTTCAGCGGATTGTCGCCGCCGATGACGTCATCGAGCACACTGTCCCAGATCACCTCGATCTTGGGATGCTTGAACAGGCGGTCCTGCAGGATCTTCTCGGCGCGGAATGCATCGCGCCGGTGCACGACCGTGACCTTCGAAGCAAAATTGGTGAGGAACAGCGCCTCCTCGACAGCAGTGTTGCCGCCGCCGATCACGACCACTTCCTTGTTGCGATAGAAGAAGCCGTCGCAGGTTGCGCAGGCCGACACGCCGTAGCCTTTGAATTTCTGTTCCGAGGGCAAATCGAGCCAGCGTGCCTGCGCACCGGTTGCGATGATCAGCGCATCGGCGAGGTAGATGTCGCCGGAATCGCAGATCAGCCTGAACGGGCGCTGCGCCAGCTCCACCTTGTTCACGTGATCGGTGACGATGCGCGTGCCGACATGCGTTGCTTGCGCCTGCATCTGCTCCATCAGCCAGGGACCCTGGATGACATCGGCAAAGCCGGGATAGTTCTCAACATCAGTGGTAATCGTCAGCTGGCCGCCTGGCTGCACGCCCTGAATCAGAACCGGCTCCAGCATTGCCCGCGCGGCGTAAATGGCCGCGGTGTAGCCTGCTGGTCCCGAGCCGATGATCACGACTTTGGCGTGGGTCGTCTTTGCCATGTTGTACGCCCCCCTGGACGGGCGTTTTTTTGGGCGCTTATCACCCTGAGCGGCCGGAGATTTCGGCTCTTTTGCTCTGCAGGATGTATGGCTTTCAGCCGAGCTATGCAAGATACGCAACCCGCCACACCCACAGTCTGCGGCAAAGCGGCCGATCACGATCGCAAGAGCGCGCAACATTGTTTCGCGAAATAATGTTTCGCGGTATGAACAGTACCGTTCGGCCAAAAGGAGCGCCTGTGCCAGCCCGACTCGACTCGATCGATCGCAAAATCCTCAAGGAGCTACAGGCGGACGGCCGCATAACCAATGTGGAGCTGGCAAGCCGCGTCGGTATTTCCGCGCCGCCCTGCCTGCGCCGGGTCCGCGCGCTGGAGGAAGCCGGCTACATCAAGGGTTACCGCGCGCTGCTCGATGAAAAGAAGCTCGGCTACGAAGTCACGGTCTTCGCCATGGTGCATCTAGCGAGCCAGGCGGAGGCCGACCTTGTCGCCTTCGAGGAGTTCGTGCGCGCGCAGCCGCTCGTGCGCGAATGCTGGATGCTCTCGGGCGAAATCGATTTCGTCCTTAAATGCGTGGCGCCCGACCTGAAAACCTTTCAGGCCTTCGTCGAAACGCTCACCGCCGCGCGCAACGTGCGCAATGTGAAGACGTCCCTGACCCTGCGCAATTCCAAGGATGCGGCTATGGTGCCAATGGAAGACTAGTGCTCTTCACGACCCGCGCGCCGTTTTACAGAGTAGACCCGTCCCGTTAGCATCGCCGCATGGCGAAGGCTTTCATCGGCGCAGCTGCCGGGTTTGCCGGTGACCGAAGCGATGCCGGCGTGCCCATTGTGGAGGTGCTCGCCGCGCAATCGGGTCCGCGCTTTCTGATGTACGAAACGCTGGCCGAGCGCACACTGGCGCTATGCCAGCTCGAGCGCCGCCAAAATCCGCAGCGCGGCTACAGTCCCGCACTCGGTCGGATGCTGCCACCGGTGCTTGCGCGCTGTCTTGCGGCCGGCATCAAGATCATCGGCAATTTCGGCGCGGCCAATCCGGCAGCAGCCGCGCGCCGCGTCGAAGAGATGGCGCGCTCTTTTGGTGTTCGCCCGCCGCGCATTGCCGCAGTCGAAGGCGACGACATTGCAGGCAGGCTCTCGGCGAGCGATCTCGCATCACGCAGGATCGACGGCGTCGACCTCGCGCAGGCGCGCGAAATCCTCTCGGCCAATCTCTATCTCGGTGCGCAGCCGATCGCACAGGCGCTCGACCAGGGTGCCGACATTGTCGTGACAGGACGCGTTGCCGATTCTGCGCTCGCGCTCGGGCCCTTGCTGCATGCGTTCCGGTGGTCTGCCGATGATTGGGATCGACTTGCCGCTGGCACCCTTGCGGGCCACTTGCTCGAGTGCGGTGCGCAGGTGACCGGCGGTTATTTTGCCGACCCCGGCTACAAGGACGTGCCCGGATTGGCCGAAGTCGGCTATCCGATCGCCGAGGTCGACGAAGCCGGCGAAATGGTGATTACAAAGCCCGCCGGCACCGGTGGTGTGGTCAGTCGCCTGACCGTGATCGAACAGTTGCTTTACGAGATTCACGATCCATCCGCCTATCTCGCGCCTGATGTCGTTCTCGACTTGACGAATGTCGAGGTCGCCGAGATCGGCAAGGATCGTGTGCGCGTGTCCGGTGCGCGCGGCGGGCCCGCACCGGAGACGCTGAAGGCGACCGTTTGCGTAGATGGCGGTTTCCTCGGCGAAGCCGAAATTTCCTATGCCGGTCCGAACGCTCCGGCCCGTGCGCAGCTTGCCGCTGAGGTTGTTCGGGCGCGCGTGCGCACGCGCGTGCCACATCTCAATGTCCGGGTCGATGCGATCGGTGTTCGCAGCGTTTGGGGCGCCGCCAGCGCAACGACGAATCTGCGCGGCGCTCAGACCGATGACGTGCGACTGCGCTTTGCGGCCGAGTCGTCGAACGCGAGCGAGGTCGAAATTTTGCTCGACGAGGCCGAAGCGCTTTACTGCGCGGGGCCAGCGGGCGGGGCAGGGGTCCGCCGACGCATCACGCCCCGGCTTGCCAGTGCCTCCTGTCTCATCGAAAGGCGGTTCGCGGAGCCGCGCGTGACCATGTTGGGAGCACCAACGTGACGCGCACCGTTCGCCTGCAGGAGATTGCGAGCGCGCGCACGGGCGACAAGGGCAACCGGCTCAATCTCGTTCTCGTTTGCCGGGATCCGGCGCACTATCCGGTAGTAGCCGCGCAGGTGACGGCCGAACGGGTGACTCAGGCGTTTGCCGCGCGCAAGCCGACGCGCGTCGTGCGCTACGATCTGCCGAAACTCGCGGCGTTCAATTTCGTTCTCGACGACGTCCTCGAAGGTGGCGTCAATGCCAGCCTCGGCCTCGATGGCCACGGCAAGTCGCTATCTTTCCTTGTGCTGGATATTCCGGTCGAGATCGCTGCCGAAACATCGCACCGTTCCATCCGGGGGACCGTCTCATGAAAAATCTGGGAGCTCACCGCCAATGTCACGGGCGATGACAGCGCGAAGGTTCTTGCCGGACCATTGACCATGACACATGTCGGCATCTGTACGGTCGATGGTCCGGAAGAAAAGAAAGGCGAAATCCGTCTGCAGATTTCGCAGCCGGCGTCGCGATTATCGGCGACGCTGGTGCTGGACGGTGTCGCGTGCACCTACAGCGGCCAGCTGTCGGACTTCTATTCGGGAACGATGAATTGCCCGGCGCGCTCGCCGATGCCGCTGAAGATCTGGCTGAAGTGACTAGGTCGGGCGAAAATCTAGCGCCACTCGATCTTTTTCACCGCATAGGCCTTGGCACCGCCGGGCGTGTTGACTTCCACCGACGTGCCCTTGGTCTTGCCGATCAGCGCCTTGGCGAGCGGCGAGGTGATCGAGATCTTGCCTTTCTTCGCATCGGCCTCGGGCTCGCCGACGATCTGCCACACCTTCTTCTCGTCGGTGTCCTCGTCGACCAGCGTCACGGTCGCGCCGAAGGTGATCGTATCGCCTGACAGTTTCGACACATCGATGATGTCGGCGCGCGCGAGCTTGTCCTCGAGCTCAGCGATGCGGCCTTCGTTAAGGGACTGCGTCTCCTTGGCGGCATGATACTCGGCGTTCTCCGACAGGTCGCCGTGCGTGCGCGCGTCGGTGATCTGCTGAATGATGCGGGGGCGCTCTACCTGCTGGCAATGCTTGAGCTCGGACTCGAGCGCGGCATAACCGGCGGCGGTCATCGGAATCTTTTCCATCGTCTCATCTCCTCCTGGCGGGCGCCCGAAACAACCTGAACGACCATCTGCGCGCCACCAAGCCCCTTTCAATCCCGTCAATTCGACTCGTAATTCGACTCCGGCCACGGTCACCCGCGAAACCGGAGTCATGTTAACGAGGGGCCGGGCAAAAAAGCCCTGTCGCGGCCAGCTTAACCTGATGCCGCGACCATGAACTTGCCGGCGTCACTCGTGCCGTCGCCCGGGTCTCATAGGCCAGAAATGCCTTCAGCCCCGGCCGCCGAAGTAGCTTTGCAGCGCGTGCACCTCAAGGTCGCCCTCAAGATAGGCCTTGATGCCCTGCGCAGCAGCGACGGCCCCTGAAAGAGTGGTGTAGTACGGCACTTTATGCAAGAGGGCGGCGTGGCGCAGGGAACGGCTGTCCGCCAGCGCCGCAGCCCCCTCGGTGGTATTGAAAACCAGCTGAACTCCGCCGTTTTTGATGGCGTCCACGATATGCGGACGGCCTTCCAATACCTTGTTGATCTTGGCTGCCTCTACGCCCTGTTCCGCGAGGTAACGCTGGGTCCCAGAGGTCGCGATGGTCTTGAAACCGAGGGAGGCCAGGAGCTTGACCGCCGGCAGGATGCGCGCCTTGTCGGCATCTTTCACAGACACGAAGACAGTTCCATTGCGTGGCAGGCTGGTACCGCCGCCGATCTGACTTTTTGCGAAGGCGATCTCGAACGACCCATCGATTCCCATGACCTCGCCGGTTGATTTCATCTCCGGACCGAGCACGGTGTCGACACCGGGGAAACGCGCGAAGGGGAAGACCGCTTCCTTCACCGCCCGGTGCGTCGGCGGGGTCGATTTCAGATTGAAGTCCTTAAGCTTCTCGCCGGCCATGACGCGGGCAGCGATCTTGGCGACGGGAAGACCAATGACCTTCGCAACGAAGGGAACTGTGCGCGATGCGCGCGGGTTCACCTCCAGAACATAAATCTCGCCGTCCTTGATCGCGTACTGCACGTTCATCAATCCGCCGACGTTGAGCGCCAGCGCAAGCGCGCGCGTTTGCCGCTCGAGCTCGGCGAGTGTCTTCTCGCTCAACGAGTGAGGCGGCAGCGCGCAGGCGGAATCACCGGAGTGGATGCCGGCTTCCTCGATGTGCTCCATGATTCCGGCGATGAACGTATCCTTGCCGTCGGCGAGACAGTCGACGTCGACCTCGGTTGCGTCGGACAGGTAGCGGTCGATCAGCAGCGGGCTCTTCTTTGAAACCGCAAGCTCGCTCGGCCGGTCGAGGTCGCCGGCGAGACGCGCGACGTAACGATCGAGCTGACCGCCGTCGCGCACGATTTCCATGGCGCGTCCACCCAACACGTATGATGGGCGGATCACGACCGGGTAGCCGATCTCGTCCGCTATGGCGCGGGCGGCGTTGGGCGAGGTGGCGATGCCATTCTGCGGCTGGCGCAGCTTGAGCTTGTCGAGCAACTTCTTGAAGCGGTCGCGGTCCTCGGCGAGATCGATCGCATCCGGCGAAGTGCCGAGGATCGGCACTTTCGCCTTTTCCAGCGACTCGGCAAGCTTGAGCGGTGTCTGACCGCCGAATTGTACGATCACGCCATGCAGCGTGCCGTTCGAGCGCTCGGTGTCGATGATCTCGAGAACATCTTCGGGCGTGAGCGGTTCGAAATAGAGCCGGTCGGATGTGTCGTAGTCTGTCGAGACCGTCTCCGGATTGCAGTTGACCATGATGGTCTCGTAGCCGACCTCCTTCAGCGCGAAGGCGGCGTGGCAGCAGCAATAGTCGAACTCGATGCCCTGGCCGATGCGGTTGGGGCCGCCGCCAAGAATGACGACCTTCTTTCGCTCCGACGGCGCCGCCTCATCGACGGGCTTCCCGGCGAACGGCGCCTCGTAGGTCGAATACATATACGCCGTGGGCGAAGCGAATTCGGCCGCGCAGGTATCGATGCGCTTGAACACCGGCCGCACGCCGAGCTTGCGGCGCTTCGCCATCACGGCGCCGGCTTCAGTGCCGGTCAGATTGCCAAGGCGCTTGTCGGAAAAACCCATTGCCTTGAGCCGGCGGAACGGACCGGCGGTTGTCGGCAGGCCTTTCGTCGCGATCTCGGCTTCCATCTCCACCAGTCCGCGGATTTCCGCGAGGAACCAGGGATCGATGCGGCAGGCATTGTGAATGAGCTCATCGTTGGCGCCGAGCCGCATGGCCTGCGCCACCTTGAGCAGGCGATCAGGCGTCGGCGTGCCGAGCGCCGCGCGGATCGCGGCCTTGTTGTCGGTGTCGTCCAAGCCTTTGGCCGCGTCGTAACCTTCGATCGCCACCTCATCGAGCCCCGCGAGACCGGTTTCGAGCGAACGCAGTGCCTTCTGCAGGCTCTCCTGAAACGTGCGGCCGATTGCCATCGCTTCCCCCACCGATTTCATCGAGGTGGTGAGCACGGGTGAGGCGCCGGGGAATTTCTCGAAGGCAAAGCGGGGAATCTTGGTGACGACGTAGTCGATCGTCGGCTCGAATGAGGCCGGCGTTGCCCCGCCGGTGATGTCGTTGGCGATTTCGTCGAGCGTATAGCCGACCGCGAGCTTGGCCGCGACCTTGGCGATCGGAAAACCCGTAGCTTTCGACGCCAGTGCGGAGGAGCGCGACACGCGCGGATTCATCTCAATTACCACCAGCCGTCCGTCGGCCGGATTGATGGCGAACTGCACATTTGATCCGCCGGTCTCCACGCCGATTTCGCGCAGCACGGCGATCGAGGCGTCGCGCAGGATCTGATATTCCTTGTCGGTGAGCGTCAGTGCCGGAGCGATGGTGATTGAATCACCCGTATGCACGCCCATTGGATCGACGTTCTCGATCGAGCAGATGATGATGCAGTTGTCTTTCTTGTCGCGCACCACCTCCATCTCGAATTCTTTCCAGCCCAGCACCGATTCCTCAATCAACGCTTCGTTGGTGGGGGAGGCGTCGATGCCGCGCTCAACGATCTCGATGAATTCGGCCTTGTTGTAGGCGACGCCGCCGCCGGTACCGCCGAGCGTGAATGACGGCCGGATGATGGCCGGCAGGCCGATATCGTCGAGCGCTTCGAGCGCCTGCGGCAGCGTCTTGATCTGATGTGATCGCGGTGTCGGCAGCCCGATCCGCTCCATGGCCTTGCGGAAGAGTTCGCGGTCCTCCGCCTTGTCGATCGCATCCGCCGTCGCGCCGATCATCTTGACGTTGAATTTCTCCAGCACGCCCATCTTGCGCAGGCTCAGCGCGCAGTTGAGAGCCGTCTGTCCGCCCATGGTCGGCAGCAGCGCATCCGGGCGCTCGCGTTCGATGATCTTGGCAACGATCTCCGGCGTGATCGGTTCGACATAGGTCGCGTCGGCGAGATCGGGGTCGGTCATGATCGTCGCCGGGTTCGAGTTCACCAGGACGATCCGATAACCCTCGTCTTTGAGCGCCTTGCACGCCTGCGTGCCGGAATAGTCGAACTCGCACGCCTGGCCGATCACGATCGGACCGGCGCCGATGATCAGGATCGATTTGATGTCGGTTCGTTTTGGCATTCGATGACGCGTTTCCTTTTCGTCATTCCCCGGAATGACAAGGAACTCCAGGCACAAAAAAAGGGCGCGCTGATGCGCGTCCCTCGGACTGCGCCGAGAGCTTTAGCCTCGCGCGCGGGGGTCCTTTAGACCAGAATCGGCGGGCAGGGAAGGGCTTCAGTCACCTCAACGGTGGATGATTGATGGAGCTCTAGGCCCGAGCAATAAACGTCATCCGGCGCTGGTTGTGGCCGATATTGCGCGGGGCGCGCTTGGCGTTGAAGCCGGCGCGCGAGAGCTTTTCGAGCGCCGCGGCCTCGCTGTAATGCGAGAGCCCGATCGTCTTGCGCAGGCGCAGATAGTCGGAGACGAAAATCCGCATCAGTCCGGATGATGCCGCCCAGAAGAAACCGTTGGCCGCGCCGAAGCGCAGCAAGGCCAGCGCCGCCGATGGCGCCGCGAGATGCGGCGGCACGATGTCGCCGAGGATGAACAGGCCGTCCGGCTTGAGCAGCGAGCGGAACATCGCAAGCAGGCGCTCGAGTTCCGCCTCGCTCAGATACTGCGCGACCGAATGCATCACGATCAGGTCGAGCGAAGCCTTCGGCAGCACTGCCGCCTGCTCGGCACCGATCACCGCGATCTTCGGGTCACCGGCGTAGCGCATGGCGAGCGAAGCGCGCACATTGGGGGCGGCTTCGGCGAGAACCAGCCGGCCGCAGGCCGCGGCAACGAGATCGGCTGAGGTCGCTTCGCCACAGCCGTAGTCCAGCACATGCGCGGTTGATGAAGGCACATAGGCGCGCATGTCCTGCGCGATCGTGCGGTAGTGCACGTCGCGGTGACGCGCGTTCACGTAAATCACCGAGTGCTTGAAATCGTAAAAATCGATCCAGTCGCTCATGGCGCTTTCTATATCGCGGGGTCAGGCGGCGCCAGCGCACGAGTGTTGTGGATCGTCATTCCGGGGTGGCCCGGGAGGGCCGGACCCAGAATCCAGATCGCTGTCCTGTGCTTGCTTCTGGATTCCGGGTTCGCTCGCTCCGCTCGCGCCCCAGAATGACCGGTTTTCACCGCCGCCAGAGCTTCGGCAGCGGTCCCTCCTTGCCGAGCACCGGATCGCTTCCGGGCAACGGCACCTTCGGAATCATCGTCAACGCCTTGTCGCGGTCGGCCGGGTTATCACCACGACATAGATTGTATGTTCCCTCGGGCGGGTAGGCGCCGATGACGAGAAGATTATCGCTACCGGACAATCGCTGATGGCCCGTGCCCGCCGGCAGCACGACGACATCGCCGGCCGCAAGCTCGAACACGTCTCCGCCGAGCCCGCCGAGCTGAACCCTGGCGTGGCCGCGAGCAATGCCCAACGTTTCGTGAATCATCGAATGATAGTGCACGAAGGGATAGATGCCGTTGCGCCATTGGCCATTGCCCCAGCCGTTATCCGAAAACAGCGTTTCGATGGCGCGTGCGGACGCTTCGACCGCGCCCTTGTAGACGAGCACAGGCAGCGCCGGATTGTTCGGCACCTTGCCGTCGTCCTTGAACAGGTAGGTGAGGGGTTCGATCGACATGTTGATTGAAAACCCACTATCCGTGCGAGTCGTTCCGTTCAAACTTGCCGCCGCCATCGCCGGGCTCGTCCCGGCGATCCCGATCAGGATGGCACTGCCCGACTAAGCGAGATGGCCGGGATAAGCCCGGCCATGACGATACTGCTTTGTCATTCCGGGACGGCCCGCAGGCTTGCTTTTGGATTCCGAGTTCGCTCGCTAAAGCTCGCGCTCCGGAATGACGACAGAGAAGACTACGCGATCTTGCGCTTGGCCTGCCGCATCATTTCGACGAAGCGCGTGAAGAGATAATGACTGTCGCGCGGACCCGGTGAAGCCTCCGGATGGTACTGCACCGAGAACACAGGCTTGTCCTTCAGCGCGATGCCGCAATTGGAGCCGTCGAACAGCGAGAAGTGCGTCTGCTCGACATTCTTCGGCAGCGATTCCTTGTCCACCGCGAAGCCGTGGTTCATCGAGGTGATCTCGACCTTCCCGGTGGTCAGGTCCTTCACCGGATGGTTCGCGCCGTGGTGGCCCTGATGCATCTTCATCGTCCTGCCGCCGACAGCGATGCCGAGCATCTGGTGTCCGAGGCAGATGCCGAAGGTTGGCGTGCCCGAGTCGATCAGCTTCTTGATCACTGGCACCGCGTATTCGCCGGTTGCCGCCGGATCACCGGGGCCGTTCGAGAGGAATACGCCGTCGGGCTTCAGCGCCATGATGTCCTCGGCCGAAGTCTTGGCCGGAACGACCGTCACCTTGCAGCCGCTGCCAGCGAGCAGCCGCAGAATATTGCGCTTGATGCCGTAGTCGACCGCGACGACGTGGAATTCAGGATTTGTCTGCCGCGCATATCCCTTGTCCCAGGCCCACGGTGTCTCGTCCCAAGTGAAGCGCTGACCGCTCGTCACCATGGGCACGAGATCCATGCCGACGAGGCCCGGCCATTCCTTCGCTTCCTTCTTTAGCTTGGCGAGATCGAACTTGCCCGACGGCTCATGCGCAATGACGGCGTTGGGCATTCCATTGACGCGGATCAGCGATGTCAGCGCGCGCGTATCGATGCCGGCAAGCCCGACAATGCCGCGCGCCTTCAGCCAGTCATTGAGGTTTCGGGTCGCGCGATAATTCGACGGCGCAGTGACGTCGGTCTGCAAGATGACGCCGCGCGCGCCCGGCGTTGCCGCCATGTTGACGGTCTCGATGTCTTCTTCGTTGGTGCCGACATTGCCGATATGCGGAAAGGTGAAGGTGATGATCTGCCCGGCATAGGACGGGTCGGTGAGGATCTCCTCATAACCCGTCATGGCGGTATTGAAGCAGACCTCGCCGACCGCTTGTCCGGTCGCACCCAGTCCGAAGCCTTCGAAGACGGTTCCGTCCGCCAGAACCAATAACGCCGTCGCCTTGGGCTCGGCCCATTGACCGGCGGGGGCGGCTTTCGTCTGGGTCATGGCCTCTTACTTGCGTATTATAGTGTGCGAGGCAAGGGGCCGCGGTGTGCCGCCCCCAATCAATGGGCGCATGGTCCCGAAAATTGGTTCCGGTTTTCGGATAAAGACTATGCGCAAGCAATGGAAAGGGATGTGCGGTGCTGCGCGACGACATCAATAAGGCTTTGACCGAAGCAATGAAGGCCAAGAATGAGCGGGCGGTTTCCACGCTGCGGATGGTCAATTCCTCGCTCAAGAACGCCGATATCGAGGCGCGCGGGACCGGCAAGCCGCCGCTCGGCGATGCTGAAGTGCTGAGCCTGATGCAGAAGATGATCAAGCAGCGGCAGGAGTCGATTGAGCTCTATCAGAAGGGTGGTCGCGCTGACCTGGTGAAACAGGAGCAGGAGGAGATTGCGATCATTTCCGGCTACCTGCCCAAGCAGATGTCAGATGATGAAATGAAGGCCGCGATCGAGGCGGCGGTGAAGGAAACCGGCGCCGCCGGCATGAAGGACATGGGCAAGGTCATCGGCGTGCTGCGTGGCAAGTTTGCCGGACAGATGGACATGGCCAAGGCGAGCGGCATGGTGAAGGCGCGGCTGTCGGGTTGAACAAGGGTCGGCGGTGGAACGTGTGAGCGTTGTCATTCCCGGGCGCGAGCGCAGCGAGCGAACACGGAATCCAGAAATAGACACCGTACGCGTATCTGGATTCCGAGTCCGGCCCTTGCAGGCCCGTCCCGGAATGACCGGAAATTTGATCCAGGCGAATGCATGAAACGAATACTCACCGCCGCCATCGTGTTAGTCGCGACTGTGTGTTTGCAAGTAGCCCGCGCCGGCGACTACCCGAGCAAGCCGATCCACGTGCTCACCACCTCGAGCGCCGGCGGCATCAGCGACATCTTCATGCGTGTGCTTGGCGAGGAATTGCACAAGAGCCTCGGCCAGCCGCTGATCATCGACAACCGCCCGGGCGGTGCCGGCAATATCGCCGCGCGCGCCTGCCAGGACGCGCCGCCGGACGGCTACACGATCTGCATCATCAATGCCGATCCGATGATCTACAACCCGTACCTCTTCAAGAATTTGTCCTTCGATCCCGACAAGCTCGCTCCGATCATCAATCTCTTCCACCTGATCCAGGTCCTGGTGATCAATTCCGATCTCAACGCCAAAACAGTGGATGAACTCATCGCGGTGTCGAAACAGAAGCCGGGCACGCTCTCCTATCTCACGGCTTCGGTGCCGATGGTCGCCTACATGGACAGCCTCAAAAACGAAAAGGGCGCCGACTGGGTGCGCGTGCCGTTCAAGGGTGGCGGCGAGGCGACAAATGCGATCCTCGGCGGTTCGACGCCGATCGGGTTGCTCGGGCTTGGCAACGTGATCTCGAACATCCGCGCCGGCAAGATGACGGCGCTGGCGCTGATCAACAACATCCGCACGCCGCTGTTGCCGGACGTGCCGACGCTGGAAGACCTTGGCTACAAGGGCGCACCGTCACAGACTTGGTACGGCCTGTTTGCTCCGCCTGGCACGCCGCGCCCGATCATCGACAAGATCGCGGCGGAGGTGAAACGCGTATTCGCCGATAAGGACTTCGTCGCGAAATACGTGATCAGCCGCGGCCAAGTGCCGGCGATCAGCACGACGGAGCAGTTCGCCGCGCACATCAAGGCCGACCGCTCCGCCGCGCAGGAAGTGGTCAAGGCCTCCGGCATGCAGCCGCAGTAGGGTGCGCCCTCGTCATCCCGGGCGCGAGCGAAGCGTCGGAATCCAGAAGCAGTCACCGTACGGCGCGTAGCCCTCACCCCACTTCGATCAAGATTTCCGTCAGGTGCTCCGGCTCGTCGATCATCACGTCGTGGCCGCAGGGCACTTCGTAAGTGCGCCACGACGGATCGGCCTTTGTACGCGCGTGCGCCTTCTCGAACGACACATTCGGATAGCCGGACGCTCGGATGTAAGTCTTCTTCGCAATGCGCTCGCGCGCGCCGGTGAGCATGAGCTTTTCCGTCATGGTGGCAATCGGCTGCGGCGTTGCGAGCGAATCGACCCAGGCGCGGTCTTTCTCGTTCACCTTGAATGCCGCGGCATCGCGCACCGGCACGGTGATCTCGCCGCGCGCGAGCGCGCCACGGATGACCTCCTGCACGGCCGGTTGCACAAGGTCGAGCGTTGAATCGCCATTGTCCGGAATGAAGGCGTCGACAAAGACCATCGCGTGGACTGCATCCGGTACCGCTTCGGCAATGCCCGAGATTACGCAGCCGCCGTAGGAATGGCCGACCAGTACGAAGTTTCGCAACCGTTCATATTTGATCACGCCGAGCACGTCGGCGATGTGCAGGGAAAGATCAATGCCGGGGCGGAGCAGGTGCGCACGCTCGCCGAGGCCGGTCAGCGTCGGGGCGAATACGATGCGTCCACGCGCCCTCAGCCGGTCGACGACGTGCCGCCAAGCCCAGCCGCCATGCCAGGCGCCGTGGACCAGGATGAAGGTTTTTGCGTTTCCGGGTTGCATGTATAGAGCATCCTCCAAGGCCGTCATTCCGGGGCGCTGCAAAGCGGCGAACTCGGAATCTAGCGTGGCCTCGAATGTTTCTGGATTCCGGGTCCGGCGCTATGCGCCGTCCCGGAATGACCGGCTAATCCGATGGGCCTGTGGAAAACTCATTGGCGCCCGCCGGCCTGCCGTTGGGATAACGGGGACGTTCTGGCCGCCTCAAGCATGGCTCGATTTGGATCATAGAATAACCGATAGGACGATTCGGCCTTAACCCCATGCGCTTCACGCCCCAGTTCCTCGACGAGCTGAAAGCCCGCCTTCCGGTTTCGGAGGTCGTTGGCCGGCGCGTCAAGCTCGTGCGCTCCGGGCGCGAGTTCAAGGGTCTCTCGCCGTTCAACAAGGAGAAGACGCCGTCCTTCTTCGTGAACGATCAGAAGCAGGCCTGGTTCGATTTCTCCTCGGGCAAGAACGGCAGCATCTTCGATTTCGTGATGGAAAGCGAAGGCATCACGTTCCCCGAAGCGGTCGAGCGCCTGGCGCAGATGGCCGGCCTGGCACTGCCGAAAATCTCACGCGAGGACGAGGCGCGCGCCGAGCGGCGCAAGTCGCTGCACGATGTGATGGAGCTTGCGGCGAAATTCTTTCAGGACACGCTCGCCTCCCGCACCGGCGCGAAAGCGCGCGGCTATCTCGCCGACCGCGGCCTTGATCCGGCGACCCAACTCAAGTTTCGCATGGGCTATGCACCGGGCGAACGTTTCGCACTGAAGGAGCATCTCGGCTCGCATGGCATTCCGGTCGAAGACATGGTCGAGACCGGCCTGCTGATTTCCGGCGACGACATTCCGGTGCCGTTCGATCGCTTCCGCGACCGCGTGATGTTTCCGATCACCGACCTGCGCGGCCGCGTGATCGGCTTCGGCGGCCGGGCGCTCGAGAAGGATGCGCAGGCGAAATATCTCAATTCGCCGGAGACCTCGCTCTTCCACAAAGGCGGGACGCTCTACAACATCGCCACTGCACGTCAGGCCGCCCACGATGGAGCGACGCTGATCGCGGTCGAAGGCTATGTCGACGTGATCGCGATGGTGAGCGCGGGCTTCGGCGCAACGGTCGCGCCGCTCGGCACCGCGCTCACGGAAGATCAGCTCGGCCTGCTCTGGAAAATGGCGGACGAGCCGGTGCTCTGCTTCGATGGTGACGGTGCCGGCGTGCGCGCGGCCTATCGCGCGGTCGATCTGGCGATGCCGCGGATCAAGCCGGGCAAGAGCCTGCGCTTCGCGCTGCTGCCGCAGGGTCAGGATCCTGACGATCTCGTGCGTGCGGGCGGGCGGGAGGCCGTGCAGGAGGTCATTGGCGGGGCTCGGCCATTGGCCGACATGCTGTGGGCGCGTGAGACGGAAGGGCATTCCTTCGACACGCCAGAGCGCCGGGCGGCGCTCGAAGCACGCATCATCGAGTTGACGGGGCAGATCACCGACGAAGCGGTGCGAAAATACTACCGGCAGGATTTCGCGACGCGCCTTACGAATTTCTTCGCGCCGCCACCGCGTGAGTCGCGCGGGCGGAGCGAATGGCGCGAGCCGCGTGGCGGCGGCCGAGACTGGCGCGCGCGCCGTAACAATGGCGACTGGCGGCGGCAGGCGCCACCGCGCGGCGCGGGTTCAGTGCCCTATGTAGTGGCGAGCCAGCAACTCGCCTCAAGCCCGCTGCATCGCGGCCACCGCACGGCCGTGCCCCGGCGCGAGGCGCTGATCCTGCTGGCCGCGCTCAACCACCCCTGGCTGCTACACGATCATCTCGAGGAACTCGCTTCGCTCGAATTCCGCCATGCCGATGCCGAGCGCCTGAAGCGCGCATTGATCGATATCGCGGCCCATGCCTCGGCGCTCGACGCCGAGGCGCTGCGGGCGGAACTCGCGGGGCGCAATCTGGCCGAGGCCATGACGCGGGTCGCCCAGTCGATCACCACCCCCTCGGTCTGGGGGGCCCGGCAAGAGGCCGCGCCGGACGACGTTCTTGTGACCTGGCAGCAGCTCGTCGCCTTGCATCGGCAGTGGCATTCACTAACTAAGGAGCTCAAGGACGCCGAGCAGGCCCTGGGCCAGGACGCGAGCGAAGCCAATTATTTGTGGTTGCGCGACGTCAAAGCCCGCCTGTCAAAGATGGAAGGCACCGAGGCCTTGATTGAAGGGTTCGGAGCCTCTTCCGGTCGGGGCGTTCGTAGCTTATGACGTCCCGCCACCCTTTTTGGGCGGGCGGGAAATCAGGGTCGGCGTGGAATAAAGGGTCGATTCCAGCGGTATTCTTGGGTTAATCGGAGCTTAGCGGGTTCCGAGGAGACTAAAGACCTGATTCGGGGCGGCGCCTCGCCGGCGCGGCCCTTTTTGGCCGTGGCGCCGAGGGGCGCGGGCCAGGTGTGAGACGGCCAGGACGGTCCAGGAGAAACGGAATGGCGAGCAAAGCAAAGGCGACGCAGGCAAAAGAAAAAGAAGAAGCCCCCGAGAAGGAAGAAGGCGCGCCCGATACACCGCTGCCGTTGCTCGATCTCTCGGATGCCGGCGTCAAGAAGATGATCAAGGCCGCGAAGAAGCGCGGCTACGTCACCATCGATCAGATCAACGAAGTGATGCCATCTGGCGAGGTGTCCTCCGACCAGATCGAGGACATCTACGCGATGCTCAACGAGATGGGCATCAATGTCGTCGAGACCGAAGAAGCGG
>DATLJR010000289.1:0-1790 GCA_035538755.1 Pseudolabrys sp. | reverse complement strand
GAGTTTCGCCGAGAAGGCCTATGCCTTTTGGGAGCCGGTCTTCAAACGGGCGGGACCGCGCGTGAAGATGCTGACCCGCATTTCAGATCCAGAAATGTAAAGCTAAGCAGCGCGTGCATTTGGCGTCCGCTTTGACTGAGGTCGAGGCCCCGGCGAGGACCGCCCGGCAACTTCGTCCGAGCTTTGAACGAGGAGGACGCTGACGTTGGGGCCGATCCTGCACGGCCCAGGATTGCGCTGATAAGGGCCGGAGCGAAGCCGGCTGATCTGCCGGTGCAGACGCCGACCAAATACGAGCTGGTGGTCAATCTGAAAACCGCCAAGTCGCTCGGCCTCGATCTGCCGGCATCAGTGCTCGCGAGCGCGGACGAAGTGATCGAATAGGGTTTGCTTTGCTGCGATGCATGAGTCTGGAAATGGCCCTTCTCGGAAGTGGTGCCATCTGCGCGCGATGTCCGAATCCACCGCTTAACGGACATTAACTAATCCGACTTCTCGCCGCTGGCGTGACAAGGTAAAACCCTCAAACCCATTTATTACTCGCTGCGCGAATGACCGCTTTGTCCAGAGATGACGACTGGAGGGTAACAAGGTAAAACCCCTGAACTCCGGTACGCTCGACAACCTTTGACCTTGCCAGCTTGATAAGTCGAACGGCAGTGAAGGCGCCGAAACCCATTTAGTGCTCGCCCGACGGCTCCGGCGCTTTTGATCCCCGGCCAAATTGGCCGGCTCCGGTTCCATTTAGGACCTCTTTTGAGTGGGCGTGGGATCGTGTAATCTTTCCATAAGCTGCTCTTCGAGATGGGATGTGCCGACATCTCCGTTATAGCCGAATGGGCAGGGGTCGCGGTCGGCAGGCATTGCATTTTCCTGAATACCGACAAGCCTTTTGTGCCGGTCTCTCACTGAGCATTCGCAGTGCGCACGCGTGCACGGCGATGATTGCGCGAAACTTTACTTCGACCGCAATGGGAGAACGCGATGAGACCAAATCTTGGAACATTCGCCACGGCGCTGTTGGCAAGCGCATTTGCCACGGCGGCCTGGTCGCAAGGACTGGGCCACGTACACTTCGAAACCTCGTGCACGCCGCAGGCGCAGGAGAAATTCGACCGTGGCCTGGCGATGGTGCATTCATTCTTCTATCCGGACAGCGTCCAGGCCTTTACCGACGCCGCTGCCGCCGACCCGCAATGCGCGATCGCGTACTGGGGCATCGCGATCAGCCATCGCCCCAACCCAATGATCCTGCCGCTGACAACAACGGTTTTGAAGAACGGGTTGGAGGCGGTCGAGAAGGGTAAGGCGGTCGGCGCCAAGACTGAACGCGAGCGCGACTGGCTTTTGGCGATCGAGCCTTACTACAAGGACTACGACAAGGTCGATCAGACGACGCGCGGTCTCGCCTACGAAAAGGCGATGGAAGCGCTGATGCAGAAATATCCCGATGATCCGGAGGCGGCGATTTTCTACGCGCTCGCTCTCAATGAGACGGCGCTGCACAGCGACAAGACCTATGCCAATCAGCTCAAGGCCGGGGCGATCCTGGAAAAGGTTGAGGCGAAAATACCGGACCATCCGGGTGTGCTGCACTATCTGATCCACACCTACGATTACCCGACGCTTGCGCAACGCGGTCTTGATGCCGCGAACAGATATGCCGAGGTCGCGCCCGCCGCGCAGCATGCCCAGCACATGCCCTCGCACACCTATTCCATGCTCGGGATGTGGACGGAATCGGTCGCATCGAACACGAAATCACGCGCGATCGCCCAGGCGCAAGCGGC
>DATLJR010000288.1:0-1970 GCA_035538755.1 Pseudolabrys sp. | reverse complement strand
GAGCGTGGTGTGACTGAGGATCACATCGGGCCGCAGATCGATCAGCTCTTTTGCTAACGTCCTAATCCTATCCGGATCAGCGCCGCCCCACCGCAGTTCGATTCGGAGATTGCTGCCTTCCGTCCACCCCAGCTTCGCCAGTCCACCCTGGAACGCTGCGAGCCAAGACTGCACGGTCCGATCGCTCTCCGCATAGCCCATCAGGACGCCTATCAGCCGCGTCCTGCCCGACTGTTGCGCATGCGAAGTAATCGGCCACGTTGCCGCCGCGCCGCCGAATAGTGTGATGAATTGGCGCCGCTTCATAAGTTTGTCCCCGAGCCTGAGGACAACAGCCTATCACAGGGAATGTCAGCTTTTGTGCATCACAGCGAAATGGAGCTGTCGATGTCCGCTTTGGGTCATAAGCAGACGTTCAAGCGCCTTCGCCCAATGTCCGCTTTACCCCCAAAAGCGGACATCGATGGGTGTCGCGAAACGGTCGCTCACTTCTCCACTTCGCCGCCGCTTTCGGCCCAGTCCTTGAAGCCGCCGAGGTTGTAAACGCGCTCATAGCCCATGTCTTTGAGAACCTTGCCGCTGAGCGCCGCACGACCGCCGGAGCCGCAATAGACGATCACGTTCTTATCCTTGGCAAAACTCTTGTCGTGCGAGGGCGAATCCGGATCGGCGCGAAATTCCAGCAGGCCGCGCGAGACGTTCACGGCGCCAGCGATCTTGCCGCTTTTGTCCACTTCCAGTGCGTCGCGCACATCGACGATAAGGGTATTGCCTTGCGCAATCATGTCCTGCGCCTGCGCCGTCGTGATCCGTGGCACTGCCGCATTGGCGGCGTCCATCATCTCTTTCAAGTTTGTCGCCATATGTGCTCCTCCTACGCCTCAGTGACTTAAGTGGAGGGCGGCCGGGTCGACCGGCTTTTGTCGATTATAACGATCGTAGAAGACGAACACCAAAAACATTTTGTCAAAACAGCAGGTCGGGTCAAAGTAGCACGCTTGAGGGGTCTGTATTGCCGGTTGATGTCCGCAGACATCGCCGAGCACCGTCGTGATGTCCGCTATGTGCCAAAAGCGGATACATGCAGCGCACCAATTTAGATCGCTACTCGATCAACTCATTTGCAAGTGACTGGAATGATGCAGGAACAGTCAACCCAACCTTCTTGGCGGTTTTGAGATTGACGACGAATTGGAATTTCGTCGACTGCTGCACAGGCAGGTCGGATGGCTTCTCGCCCCTAAGAGGTGATTACCACACCACCAACATGCAATTCAGCGATAGATCATCGGCATTGACCGAGACAATTATCAAACTCACCTGTCGATCTCGCCGAACACGATATCCAGAGAACCGATGATCGCCGAAATGTCCGCGAGCATGTGCCCGCGGGTCAGGAAATCCATTGCAGCCAAATGTGCAAATGACGGTGCGCGAATCTTGCATTTGTATGGTTGGTTCGTTCCTTCGGAGACCAGATAAACTCCGAACTCGCCCTTTGGCGCTTCGACAGCGGTGTAAACTTCGCCCTTCGGCACCCGGAACCCCTCCGTGTACAGCTTGAAATGCTCGATCATCGCTTCCATGGAACTCTTCATCACTGGCCGACGCGGTGCGGCAATCCGGTGATCTTCGATGATGACAGGCCCCTGCCCCTGCGGTGATCGCAGCTTATCGAGGCATTCCTTCATAATTCGCACGGACTGGCGCATTTCCTCCATCCGCACGAGATAGCGGTCGTAGCAGTCGCCGTGCTTGCCGATCGGAATGTCGAAATCGAACTCGGAATAGCATTCATAGGGTTGCGCCTTGCGCAAGTCCCAGGCAGCGCCGGAGCCGCGTACCATGACGCCCGAGAAGCCCCGAGCCCAAGCCTCGTCGAGGCTCACCACACCGATGTTGACGTTCCGTTGCTTGAAAATGCGGTTCTCCGTGAGCAGGACCTCAATGTCGTCACATACTTTGAGAAA
>DATLJR010000287.1:0-1759 GCA_035538755.1 Pseudolabrys sp. | reverse complement strand
GCAAGAGCTGTAGCCATTTTTTTCCAGCTTCTAACGTCAGTGCTGTGGTGCCAGTGATGTTGGCGCCGGGTCGGTTCAAGCTTCCGACAAGTCCGAGTGCGACTGGATCGCCCGCTATAAAGAAGACAATCGGAATTGAAGTGGTGGCGGTTTTGAGCGCGAGTGCTGCAGGTGTCGTTCCCGAAACCAGAACATTAACCCGCAGACCAACCAATTCGGCAGCAAGCGCAGCGAGTCGGTTGTTATCGCCGTTTGCCCAGCGATATTCGATCTTCAAGTTCTCAGATTAGACATATCCGGCGTCTTTTAAGCCTCGGCCGAACGCACGCAATCGGTTGGCATAGAGTTCCGGAGAATCGCTGCCGAGGAATCCGACTACCGGCATCGTCGCCTGTTGCGCTCGCACCGCAAGCGGCCACACCAACCCAGTCCCATCGAGAAGCGTGATGAACTCGCGTCGCCTCATTCGATCACCTCGTCGGCGCGGGTGAGTAGGGCGGGCGGGAACGTAACGCCGATAGCCTTCGCAGTGGTCAGATTTACGATCAAATCGTATTTGGTTGGCTGCTCAATTGGAATATCGCCAGGTTTCGCGCCCTTTAAGATCTTGTCAACAAGATTTCCAGCGCGCCGGTACAGGTCCGGTAGATTTGGACCATAGGACATTAAACCGGCGGCTTCGACGAACTCTCGAAAGGGTTCTGCCGTCGGCAGACGGGCGCCCAAGGCAAGGGTGTTGATGCGCAGGCGGCTAGTATTGATCAGCGGATCAAGGGCTACATAAAGGGCATCGGCACGGTTCGTGAGGCCAATGATAGCTGTGTCGATATCGCTTGCGCATTGAATTTCGAGCGGAATGTATTCAATGCCAAGAGTGCGTGCGGCTAAAGCTACTTTCTGCATTTCAATGACGGTATTTGAAGCCGTCACATTCCCTATGACTGCAAGGCGGTGAAGCGTGGGGACAATTTCACGTAGGATTTCGATGCGCTTGCCGGCCAGTTCCCCGGTCTGGTTGGAAAGGCCAGTAACATTTCCGCCTGGATGTGAAAGACTTGCAACTAAGTGATTTTCGACAGGATCACCTGCCGCCGTAAACACTATCGGAATGGTTGATGTTGCCTGCTTTGCGGCGAAAATCGCTGGCAGCGCATAGGTAACAATCACATCTACTTTGAGCCTGACAAATTCGGCGGCGATTTGAGCGTACCGCTCAGGCCGCCCTTCCGCCCAGCGAACTTCGACAACGAGATTTTGACCGTCGCGCCAGCCGAGTTCGCGGAGCCTTTGTACAAACTCCGAAGCAATCTGCCCTTGCGTGGAACGCGACGTCGCGTCCAAAAATCCGATGGTGGCAACTCTAGTTGACTGCTGTGCCCGCGCTGAGAGCGGCCACGCTGCCCCACCGCCGAGCAGGGCGATGAAATCCCGCCGTCGCATTGCCTCACCCAAGGTCAAGACAAGCATCGTAGCGGGGTCAACCGGCAGACAGGAAGTGGCTAGGCAGGCTCGGCAACATCCGCTTTGGGTCAAAAGCGGACATCGCGGCAGGTCCGATCAACGTCCGCTTACCCCCAAAAGCGGAATTTAATTGAGCCTGCCGGGATGTCTGCTCAGTGCCAAAGCGGACTCATTCACCCCAGCAAAATGCATCGTCTATTCGGCCACGTGGTCGGCGCGGGCGAGCTGCGCGCCTCGTTAATGAAAGCATGATTTAGATCAAAGACGCGGGCTTGTGATGAATGATACCAGCCTGTCC
>DATLJR010000286.1:0-13795 GCA_035538755.1 Pseudolabrys sp. | reverse complement strand
CCCTATCTGCCAGTTCTCGCGTTGCACGGCTCGCTCACGCAGAGCGGCATGTGGATTGTGCCCGCGGAAATGGCAGGCTCGATTCACCTGCTGTGCCCGGACCAACGTGGCTTTGGCCGAAGCGAAGATCCGGATGGTGATTCCTGTGCAGAGTTTGCCGCAGACGCAGTAGCGCTGGCGCACACTTTGTTGCCGGACCGCTGCGTGGTCATGGGCCACTCGTTCGCCTGCTCGATTGCGCTGCAGGTGGCACGGCTTTCTCCCTCTCATATAGCCTCGGTCGTCTTGGTGGATCCTGTCATCTCTATGGGAGCTCGGCCGAGCGCGCCATCCCTTCCGGTGCCCGACAGCTTTGGCTCGCTCAGCGAGGCCGAGCATCATTTCCGTGAGACGGAAGAAGGAAAATGGGAAGACGCCGCGCTGATGCGCTTTGTTAAAGACATCATGATCGAAGATGGGCAGCGTTGGTGCTTTCCCTATTCCGCCGCACGTCTGCGGCGCTTGCGGGGTTTTACCGCCTCGGGCGCGAGCGACTATGATCTATTCGCCAAAGCCAAAGCGGTTCAGTGCCCGGTACTCATTTTTCGCGGCGGCATGAGCAAGAGGTTTCCCGCCGCGGCTGAACGGAAATTTCTTGGGGCATTTACTTCGAAAACCAAGCTAGTGGTGTGCCCCGACAGTGGTCATTTCCCGACAGCAACCGAACCAAAACTTATTGTTGACGAACTGCGGCGTTTCCTCAGGTCTACTGTCTGACCGACGGCTCTGCATACCTTGATTACAGCCACTGCTTGAAGCGGCGGATGTAAACGGTCTTTATCAGTTGGGTGAGCAGGCAATAACTCATCAGAATGCCAGCCAACCACCCGAAATAAGACAACGGCAGTGGCACCATGCCGAGATGCGCACCGATCGGCGAGAACGGCAGATAAATGCCGATCGCCATGATGCTGGCGGTCAGCAGGATAACTGGTGTAGCTGCGCGGCTCTCAATGAAGGGAACGTGCTGTGTACGGATCATGTGCACGATCAGCGTCTGCGTTAACAGGCCCTCGATGAACCAGCCAGACTGGAATAGTGACTGGTGTTCAACCGAGTTGGCGAGGAACACGTGCCACATCACAAGGAAAGTCACGATATCGAAAATCGAGCTGATCGGGCCGATAAAGATCATGAAGCGCGCAAGTCCGCCGGCATCCCACTTGCGCGGCAGCTTGAGATAGTCACGGTCCACGTCGTCCCAAGGGATGGAGACCTGAGAGATGTCGTAGAGCAAATTCTGGACGAGCAGTTGAATCGGCAGCATCGGCAGAAATGGCAGAAAGATGCTGGCGATGAGCACGCTGAATACGTTGCCGAAGTTCGAACTTGCCGTCATCTTGATGTATTTGATGATATTGGCAAAGGTTTTGCGCCCCTCCACGACCGCTTCTTCGAGAACAAGCAGACTTTTCTCCAGCAAGATGATATCCGCGGACTCTTTGGCAATATCGACGGCGGTATCAACTGAAATCCCGACATCCGCATCCTTTAGGGCTGCGGCATCGTTGATGCCGTCACCGAGATAGCCAACGGTATGACCCTTTTTTTGCAACGCCCGGATCACGCGCGATTTCTGTATGGGTGACATTTTGGCAAAGATGGTGGTTTCTTCTGCCATTTCTTCGAGTTTGGCGTCCGCCAGTTTCTCTACATCTTTGCCCAGCATGGCGTGCTCGATCGGCAGCCCGACTTCCTTGCAGATCTTGCGGGTAACCACCTCGTTGTCGCCAGTGATGATCTTGACCGCAACGCCATGCTCGCGCAGGACCGCGATGGCCTCACGCGCGGTTTCTTTCGGCGGATCAAGGAATGCAACGTATCCAGACAGAGTCAGGCCTTTTTCATCTTCAACGGTATAAGTCCGCTCTTCGGCCGGTAGCCACTTATACGCTACAGCGAGCGCGCGAAGGCCTTCCTGGTTCAGCTTGCGGGTGACCCGGCGCACTTCCTTGCGCATCTCGGTCGTGAAGGGCACGACGCCCCCCTCCGCGTTTCGATCCGCAGCGGATTTGCAAAGCGGGAGCACCTCCTCGATGGCGCCTTTGCAGACGAAAAGATTTTGATTGTCGCCGTTACGCACGATGACTGACATGCGCCGACGCACAAAATCAAAGGGGATTTCATCGACTTTTCGAAAATGCTGCAGTTTCCAAGTCAACTCGTGTTGTTGCGCAAATTCCAGCACTGCAACGTCGAGCAGGTTCTTCAAGCCGGTCTGATGGTTGCTGTTTAGCCAAGCATATTCGAGCACCTGCAAGTCCTCGTGGCCATGCACATCGAGATGCCGTTCGAGGATGATCTTGTTTTGGGTAAGCGTGCCGGTCTTGTCGGTGCACAGGATGTCCATAGCACCGAAGTTCTGGATCGAGTTGAGCCGCTTAACGATGGTTTTGCGCCGTGCCATCATCACGGCGCCCTTGGCGAGGTTGGTGGTGACGATCATCGGGAGCATTTCCGGCGTTAGCCCCACCGCTACCGAAACCGAAAACAGAAGAGCCTCCAACCAATCGCCTTTGCTGATCCCGTTGATCAGAAGCACCAAAGGCGTCATGACCATCAGAAAACGGACGAGCATCCAGCTCACTTTGCTGATGCCCTTATCGAAGCTGGTAAGCGGTCGTGCGCCGACAATGTCCTTCGCCATCGCGCCGAATTGAGTAGCGTCACCGGTCGCCGCGACCACTGCGATGGCCGTGCCACTCACGACGTTGGTACCCATGAAGCATGCTGTCTCGCGTTCCAGAACGCCTTGCGACGCCTGTTGAGCCTTTGTCGTCTTGGTCGGTGGTACAGCGTGCTTTTCGAGCGGAAGGGATTCGCCCGTCAACATGGCCTGGCTGACGAACAGATCTTTTGCTGACAGCAGGCGAACATCAGCTGGCACCATGTCCCCGGCCGACAGATAGACGATGTCGCCCGGAACGAGCATGGCGATGGGCATTTCCTGCGGCCGCTCCATTCCCGCGCGCAGCACGGCGGTGGTCGATGTGACCATCGCCTTGAGTTCTTCGGCCGCCTTGTTGGATCGAAATTCCTGCCAAAATCGCAGCAGCGTGCTGAGCAGAATCATAGTGATTAAGACTATGATCGTTCGGAACGAGCGATCTCCCGGCGCCGCAAAAATGACGTCAGAAAACAGCGAGACCAGGCTGACCGCAAACAGCACGCCATTAAATGGCGTTAGGAAGGCATGAAAAAGCTGCGCGTACCAGGTTGGTGGCTTTTCATGCGTGACTTCGTTGGGGCCATATCGCTCCAGCCGCGCCTCGACCTGTTCTTCCGTAAGCCCGCTCTTGTTGGCTTCGAGCCGCGCAAGTGCCTCTTCTGGCGCGCAGGCGCATAGCTCAGGGAGCACGGACGGCTGGCGCTTACCATTGCTGCGCCCCGACGGAAGCGGCGTAGTGGTGAGTTCTTTATTCATAGCGTCTTACATCGGAGTTGTGCATCGGCACACAGCACGGAATGACGTGTGCGCAACTGCACGTGACCTCACTGTCACAGGACCCTTTTACGGATTTGTGACAGCCGGCGCATCAGAATGCGTCGTCTGTGCCTGGAGAAACCGCATAATTGGCCCTCGGCAGCTGTTGCCTCCAAGGACCAACAGCATTCAAGCCGCTGTGTTTCAGGGCAAATATGCCATTTGGCGACCAGGCGGCCAGGCGCCCGGCGAATGGCAACACGGGTCCTTACGGTTTGGTAACGCACGCTAGCCACTGGGACGGGCCGGCGACGCGAGGCCGCCCGATCCAAAAAGGCGTTACGGACGATGAAAAGATTTGCGCGTGTAAGCTTCATGGCTCACCTCCTTATCGGTCCCGGTTGACCGAGGAGGTGAGAGAGCGAGGCTTTCTAGGCCTTAGCTTTCCTCACCGGCCGAGCACCGGGAGCGATCCGTTTAAGCCAAATTAGCGCCCGGCAAGCCAACGTTCTGACTGCCGCGGCGCGACTAGGGTAGCTGTCCATTTTGTCCTGACACGAGTTGTTCGAGGTTCCCCCCGAACGTTTTGGCCTTACGCCCATCTATCGCAATCTGTCAATGAAAAATGATCGCAAAAAGCGAAATTCATTCTTCCTGGCACCCTGACCTCATGCTCAAATGTTCGCAATCTCGTCGCGGCCGGGGGATGCGGATCACGTATGAACCGGAGGCTTGTAGTGGTTGCAAAAGACCTCGGGTCCTCGGGACTACCGAGATTCATCGAGAAACGCGATGCCCGGCCCTGCAACAAAAAGCAATCGGAATTTCATGACCGGCCATACACCCCCGTCTGCGCACGAATCCCGGGGCCTCAACAGCGCCTACTCTCGTGGCACTCACGTACCGGCGGAACAGGCGCCCACAGCATCAGAAGCGCCACGACGCTTCCCCTAAAGCTAAGAAGTGTTTATCATTTTAACGTGCGCTGGGAGCTGCAATGACCAAAACCAACCGTCCGTGGTATACAGTTCTGTACATACAGGTGCTAATTGCGATCGCTATTGGCATTTTGATTGGCCATTTCTGGCCTGATCTAGGCAAAGCTTTTAAGCCGCTTGGCGACGGCTTTATCTCGCTGATCAAGATGATGATTGGACCCGTGATCTTCTGCACTGTCGTGCATGGGATCGGTTCGATGCGCGACCTCAGAAAAATTGGGCGCGTTGGTGTCAAAACGTTATTCTATTTCGAGGCAGTTTCGACGCTCGCGCTGGCTATAGGGCTGATCGTCGGAGAGTTCCTGCAGCCCGGCAAAGGTTTCAATATCGATCCGGCAACCCTCGATCCGAAGGCAGTGGCTAGTTACGTCACCAAGGCCAAGGAAGAGGGCATCGTTGCTCACTTGCTTGCAATAATTCCGGACACATTCATGGGAGCCTTTGCCAAAGGCGACCTGTTGCAAGTTCTACTCATATCGATTCTTACGGGCTTTGCGATCTCGCGCCTGGGCGAGCTCGGTGAAAAGATTAGCCGGGTCATCGACGCTATGGCCAAGATCTTTTTCGGCATGATCCGCATTATCGTTAGGGCGGCGCCAATTGGTGCCTTTGGTGCGATGGCTTTTACCGTTGGCGCCTATGGCGTCGCTTCTCTGGTGAACCTAGTGGAGCTGATCGCCACGTTCTATCTGACGAGCCTGCTCTTTGTTCTGCTCGTCCTTGGCGCCATTGCACGCCTTGCCGGCTTTTCCATTCTGCGTTTCATCGCGTACATCAAGGATGAGTTGCTCATTGTCCTTGGAACGTCGTCGTCGGAAACCGTATTACCCCACATGATTCAGAAGATGGAGCGCCTTGGCGCTTCACAGTCGGTGGTCGGCTTAGTGATCCCCACGGGCTACAGCTTCAACCTTGACGGCACGAACATTTATATGACGTTAGCAACGCTATTTTTGGCACAGGCCACGAATACTCCGCTGAGTTTCGGACACCTCCTCGGCATTCTCGCCATCGCAATGATTACGTCGAAAGGTGCCTCTGGCGTGACCGGCGCCGGATTCGTGACGCTCGCAGCGACGCTTGCGATTGTCCCCGACATACCAATACAGTCCCTCGCCATTTTGCTCGGCATCGATAAGTTCATGAGCGAGTGTCGAGCTCTTACCAATCTGGTCGGTAACGGCGTCGCGACCGTCGTCATTAGTCGATGGGAGGGCGAACTCGACCTGAAAAAGCTTCATGAAACGATGGCCCACCCGATAGCAGTTGGGGAAGAGTTTGAAGCACAGCCGGCCTGACCTTCGGTGAACTCAAGTTCGCTTTGGGTCGACGTTGTTGAAGCGTCTCCGCCGATTAACGTGCGCACAGCATTAGAATTTAGATCGGTGGTTTTTTTGAACAGATCTCGCGCGCGGGACGCCGTTCCTGAATCACATAATACTTCCGTTGACCCCCTCAAAACTGCTGCAATGCTGTATCAGTTGCTTCTGCGAAAGTTCATGGTTCGATTAGACCGCACTCGGCGCTCGCATATCGACCGCCAGCACTGAGGCCTTTCATCCGATACCAACGCCGCTGGATCATATTACAGCGATGCAATCGTTTCTCCATGCCGCCGGTGAAAAAATCGCGGCCGCTACTCGCGGTTGCCTGGGCTTAGGCAGCGTCAATGATTGTGCGGTTTCGGATTCATCCGGGTTTTTGTGTGGGCAGCTTACTGATAACCTAAAAGCATATAGCGCAGCAGGGATGAAGGATGCGGAATGGAGCCTATGCGTTGGTGGCCCTCCTGCTCGGCGGCTGCGCCTCGCATACGACCTCTCTCGACGGCGCGAGAACCCGGTTCCTTGAGGCGCAGGCAGATTATCAGGAGTGCTTAAATTCAGGCAGCGGCGAAGCAATCAGTAATTGCGAGCCGAAACGACTGAACGCCGAAATCGCAGAGCAAGCCTACAAGGACGCAATGAGTACCGGCACTGGCAATCCCTGACAGCCTGTCATGTCTAGAGACCGACCCAGAGCTACAGCGTGCGCTTTTTCCGCTCTGTCCCGCAGTATCGGCTTTGCGATGCTACTAGCATGCACGGTCTTGGACGTCCAAGACGCGGCTGCTGCCGAAACCGTCACGGTCGGCGGCCTCACCTACGTCAACAAGGGATTGGTCGGAGTTGGACGTCTAGCCGCGGACTTGCGCGATAAATTCGGCGAAACGTTTGGCTCTGGTTCGGGTCTCGCCGCCGACCCAAAAAGTTGGTCGCGAGCAGGAAGCAACTACCGCGGCACGCTCTATATGCTGCCTGACCGCGGCTACAACATCAGTGGCACGGAGGACTATCGCACACGACTGTACAAACTGACGTTTGTATTTAAGCCACCCGCAGATCCAAGTGCCCTTCCGGTCAAAGCGCGCCAGGACACCTTGCACTTGACGCTTGCTGACACAATCCTGCTGAAGGATTCAGGCGGCGGGCCACTAAGCGGGCTTGATCCGACGGTTGATAGCATGCGGCGCGCACGCAATGGATTTCCCGTGATGCCGCAGGCCACGAATGGCAAAATCAGCCTTGACGCCGAAGCCTTGGTGCTGATGCGCGATGGCACATTCTTCATTGGCGATGACTATGGGCCTTACATCTACCACTTCTCCATGATCGGCCGCATGCTCTCCGCAATAAGACCGCCGGAAGCCTTTATTCCCAAGCGTCACGGCTACGATAGTTTTTCATCGAATAATCCGGGTCCGGGCGCGCCACCAGCGCAGCCGCCTGATCCGGAAACCGGCCGCCAAAACAACCAGGGTTTTGAAGGCGTGTCGGTAACGCCGAGCGGAAAATATTTAGCAGCAGTGCTGCAAAGCGCCACGCGGCAGGACGGGGGCGATTCGCCGGAGACGCGGCATAACGCTCGACTTCTTTATTACGACGTTACCGATCCGGATCGCGCAAAATTGGTTCACGAGTATGTCGTACCACTGCCCGTCTTCACGAATACACCGGGCAAGCGTAGGGTCGCGGCACAGAGCGAATTGCTTGCGCTCGACGATACACATTTCCTCCTGCTCTGCCGGGATACGGGAAACGGCTACGGGCTCCAAGGTTCGACCTCGCTTTATCGCAGGATCGAGCTTCTCGATATTTCTAAGGCGACTGATATCGCAGGATCAAAATATGACGGCTTGGTTCCGGTGGCACCCAAAGGCCAGCTTGTCGACGGCATCGTGCCGGCATTACTGACCCCCTTCATCGACATCAACGACAATTCGCAGCTCAACAAATTCGGCCTGCATAATGGCGAACCGAACGATCGCAACGACCTCTACGAGAAATGGGAGGGCATGGCCCTTTTATCGGCGCTCGATCCAAAAAATCCGCGCGACTACTTCCTGTTCGTTTCCAACGACAACGATTTCATCACACAGCACGGACTCCATGCGGGCAAAGCATACAAGGATCCGAGCGGCGTCGACGTCGATACAATGGTGCTGGTCTATCGGGTGACGCTTCCGGAAAGCCGATGATCGTTTCCCCGCCAGAGCGGACCTTAATGTCTTGCAACGGCCCATCAACAAGGCTTCTTGACCAGAGAAGAAATGGCAAAGGACATATCAATCCGAAAACATGATCAATCGGGATCGGCAGCCGAAGTTTTGTCCGCCTTTGCAAAACTCGGAGTAAGCTGCTTCGGCGGGCCGATCGCTCACATCGGTTATTTCAGACAGGAGTTTGTTATCCGTCGTCGTTGGCTCGATGAGCGTAGTTATGCCGACCTTGTAGCGCTGTGCCAATTTCTACCTGGCCCCGCCAGTAGCCAGGTCGGTTTCTCTCTTGGTCTCATGCGGGGTGGTTACCTTGGCGGCCTCGCGGCTTGGGTTGGCTTTACGCTGCCATCTGCGATTGCCCTCGTACTATTCGCCTATGGCGCCAGCGCCCTGAAAGGCCCGGTCGGAACCGGTCTGCTTCACGGTCTCAAGCTTGTGGCAGTCGCAATCATCGCCCAGGCGGTATGGGGCATGGCGCGAGCGCTCTGCCCCGATCGCGAACGCGCTTCCATCGCTGTCATCTCGGCGCTGACAATTCTGTTTAGCTCCTCGTCCGTTGCTCAGATCGGCGCGATCGCTTTGGGCGGCGTTCTTGGTTTTTTACTTTGCCGCGCAGGGTCGTCGCTACCATCAGATCAGGGGCATATGCCGGTGCCGGTTTCGCGCCAAGTCGGACTGCTCGCCCTCGCTGTTTTCTTCCTGCTCCTTGCCGGGCTGCCCGTTTTGAAGGCGTTGGCCCATTCGCAGGGCGTGGCGTTGTTTGAGGCTTTCTATCGATCGGGGGCCCTCGTCTTTGGCGGCGGACATGTCGTGTTGCCGCTACTGCGTGAGGCGACAGTTTCCCCCGGGTGGGTAAGCGACAACGCATTTCTCGCTGGCTACGGTGCCGCGCAAGCAGTGCCCGGACCCTTGTTTACCTTCTCCGCCTATCTCGGGGCTGTCATGGGTCCATCGCCGAACGGGACAGCGGGCGCAGTGATCAGCCTCATCGCAATATTTATGCCTGGCCTCCTTGTACTCATTGGGACGCTGCCGTTCTGGGAGACCTTCCGCCGACAGAGCTGGGTACAATCCGTGATGCGCGGCGTAAATGCCGCGGTTGTCGGTCTGTTGGGCGCGGCGCTCTACAATCCAGTATGGACGAGCTCGGTTAACGCGCCGATGGATTTCGGTCTGGCGCTCGTGGGGTTCGTGCTTCTAACTGTGTGGGAAGCCCCGCCACTCGTGGCCGTTGCCGTCAGCGCCATCGGCGGCATTGTGCTTGCTATCGCGCCATTTTGAACCACGACTGACCACAAATAAGTTATGGTTGGATTAGTCCTCGATTGCAGCAAAAAGCTTTTCCAAGAGTGCATTTTCTCCCGGCACTCACGTTAGCGGGCGCAGGACTTCAGAACGCATCACAGAAGAACATTTATTCTTGGGTATCAAATAACTTATTGAAGCTGCCGCAACAGCTTGAAGCCCACATACGGTTTGACCGCATCCTCTTTTGGAGCAGTCAGGGGCGCCGGTAGCGGAACATTGTTGCTCTGCGGTCGATCAGTTTCTAGTTTCAACGAATAGTTGCCTAATTTTGTGGTGGTCGCGGCCTCGATTTTGTTTTTCTCATTCTCGCCCGCAAAACAGCCATTGGCGAAGCCGAGTAAAAATACGAGCGCAACTGCCCCAGTCATACGCATGTATCACCCCCCACTAGACCAACAGATTACAAAACGGCGACGCTGCATTCAACTGTCCGCATAAAGAAAGCCCCCATTTTATCGCCTGCGAATTGAGCCAAAGGGCGCATCTTCAGCCTAAATCCCCAAACTGGGTCCCCAAGGCGGGGTGGGCCCCGTCTATTGAGCGCCCAAGCTCTGGCAAACCCAGACGAAAATCTGTGGAATCGGCTAATGCAGCAACGTCATCGCATTGGCAACGGCCGCAGCTAGCCCGGCGCCAGCGACGATCGCAAGACCCATCTTCAAAAAGAATACGCATCACATAAGACTCCTAGTCCGTTTCACCATAAAAAGGCATCAGTCGCCCTTTTTCAAAGGGGCGAGGCGCTTTGCCGCACCCGCGGTGTTGCGGACGGTCTGATGACTTGTTGAGCAATAAATGACTGAGCAACTGTCGATTTGATCAGAATTAAATTCAGGTCAAAAGTCGAAGGAGCACCGATTTTTTGCAAAGACAAGTCTTCGAGCGGCAAGAACCAGACCGTCATGCTTGGGGTGGGCAGCGGGTCAGGACGATCGCTCGATCTTTTTCCGACGAGATTCGGTGCTTGCCCGGCGCAGGAACATTTTCGGCACATCGGTGTTTTTCCTTTTGGGGGGTTAAGGCCGCAGCGGAGGCCGTGCCACCATGCAACGTCAATCTCAGCAAGCCGAGGCCATCCAGCACTCGACGTTTAGGCAAGCGCCGATGGATCGCGGTGAGCCAAAACTACTCATTCCGGGGCTGGCGAATTTTTATGAGGCGGTTTCGAGCCTTTGGTATCCAATGCTGCGGATTGTCGCCGCGGCACCTCTGTTCGTTCATGCGTGGCCAAAACTCCACAACGGTCCCGCTGCCGTTGCCGTCACCATGGCCAAAGCCGGGTTTGTGCCAGGTCTATTCTTCGCCTACGCCGCCATATTTCTGGAGACTGTCGGAGCAACCTGCGTGATCCTTGCCCTGTTCACACGTTTCTTCGCTGCTGCCTTAGCAATTGAAATGGCGTGCATAACCTTCGGCGTTTTTTTGCCGCAAGGCTGGGGACGCATGGAGCCGACCTTCATCTGGGGCATCCTCTTTTTCGCGATTGCGCTTCGTGGCGGCGGGCCTTACTCGCTCGATAGGGTAATCGGCAAGCAGCTTTGAAATTCCAATCGGATGACCCGCGCCGAATACATACGGCATTCACAGAGTGGAGAAATCTTATGAACCCGGGCCACAAAATGATGCTTGCTATTCTAGCCGGCGCCATAGCCGCGGTGACGTTGGCGAAGGCACAGGAGCCGCAGGCCGTACGCTTGCGCGGTGTCATCGATAAGGTCGATGGCAATACGGTGATGGCGAGATCGGAGAAAGGCGACGAACTCAAGCTCAACCTTGCTGACAAGACTCTGGTTGTCGAGGTGGTGAAGGCGTCGATAGCGGATATCAGGGAGGGCTCATTCATCGGCAGCGGAGCGGTGCCACAAGCGGACGGCTCGCAGAAGGCAATCGAAGTTCACATTTTTCCGGAGTCCATGCGCGGCACCGGAGAGGGCTTCCGGCCATGGGACGGGGCTCCCCATGGCACCATGACCAACGGCACAGTCAGCGCGCCCAAGAGAACGCTGATTGGCGGCACGGTCGACACGACCAATACAACCGCGCTTGGACCGACCATTACGGTAAAGTACAAGGACGGTGAAAAGGATATCATCGTGACACCGGATGTACCGATCGTGCGGTTTGAAGTTGGCGATACGAGCGCGATTAAGCCAGGGGTCGCCTTCACAGTGTTCCGGGCATTGAAGAAGCCGGACGGCAGTTTCGACATCAACCGTGTCAATGTCGGCCGAGACGGCGTCGTCCCGCCCTAACGACTCAGTAGCCGCGCCACTAGGATATGCCTACTGATTACATAACTTATCCAGTGTCGCCAGCGTCGAACTGATCTCGAGACCAACAGGGGAATTCGGGTCTAGGTCCTGAAGCCGCTCCATCAATGCGGCATATTCTGGACCCAGCTTCTGGCTTAGCTCATCCAGTTTCTTGAATAGCTCTTCGGCCATCTTACTGTCGTTGTTCTGCTCAGCCTGATCCATCCGCTCGCCGAGCTTGACCGCATCACAGTAGGCCTGCACCTTAGCTTTGTCGCTGCTGATTATTTTTACGACATTTTGCGTGTCGGTCTTCAAATTTGCGGCACTCGGCTCTTGAGCAAGTGCAGACACCGATGTGCCGATGATTATCAAAATGACAACAATCGATCTTAGGTCCATTAGGATCGTCCCATTTTCTATTTTATCCAGTCAAAAATAGCACAAGGACAACTCTCGACACCATTGGGGCGGTGGCGTTACATCAGCTTCATTAATTTCGTGATGCGATCAAAATGACTGCATAGCTTATGATCGCAACGATCGTCACAGGACCACTGATCGTACGAATATCTACGCGGTTAAAGAGATCCGCTGTCGTGCGCATGAGAAGAGAAAGGTGTAAAAGGACGAGTGGCCCATAAACAGCGGCATTATACCGAACCCGCAATCCAATCACCGCAGGCAGAATGATAGGAGCGTGTCCGAAAATCATTGATAAAACGAAGCCGATCGCGACGGCATGGACGGCCGCATCGTACGAAAAAATGATCGTGCCGGGCAGCGCAATGAGGAACAATAGACCGGCAATGCCCAACCAAAAGTACCCCGCGAGGAGGCAGCTTGCCGAGAAGCGCGCTTGTCCAGAGAGGCGGATAGTCCTCAGGGCAATGTCATGCTTGACAAGCCACACTGTCACCGCAAGAAGACCGACGCCGGTGAATGGCGCCCCTTGGCCGGCAATTTCGCCCCGTACCATTCCGATGATGATTAGCGCCAACGCGAGTACGAAAGTCACTTGGCTTGAACGCGGCGGTGACAGTAAGCGGCTGAGTTCTAAACGTTCAGCAGCTATGGTGAAAACTAGAAATGCAAGCCACCATCCGGCGACGTTTGCTGCTCCAGCCCCCTGGATCCAAATGATTGTCCCGCATACCCAACACGCCGCCGCAACGGTTAGGAGGACCGTGAAGAGTGCGGGTTGACGTGCGGCGATTGTCCCTGAATTAACAGTAAGGCCGATACTCGCGAGCAGAAAGGCGCCACTGGCGAATTCCGGCGCATCGACAATAAGCCCGACCGCACCGATGGCGGAAAGTATGGGTGCCGCATAAGCCCACCATCGTCCGATCGCCACTGCACGTTCGAGGCAGATCACTGTTCCAAGAAAGCCACTGATCATCAGGGCACCGTGGAGCTCGGCCACGGCGGGCGTTCCGCCCGGCAACGTCAGGCCAAGTCGAGCAAGACCAAGCCAGAGGCCAACGAGGAACGAACCCACACCCGCCGCGAGCGGGATCAGGCGTAGCCTTCGCCATTTTTCGATTGCTACCAACGCGCGGACGAGCCCATCACCGCGGAGCGATTGTTGCCCCTAAAGCATGCCGAGTTGCCGGCGCGATTCCTCGCTCATCAACTCGGGAGACCAGGGCGGATCCCAGACCAGTTCGACCCGCACGTCCGTTAGGTCCGGAAATCGATTGCGCAGCACCAACTTAATTTCCTCACTCATCATCTCGCCAAGAGGACAAGCGGGTGTCGTCATCGTCAACGCGATATCAATTTTATTCGCATTGCGCACGGCGTGATAAACAAGCCCAAGGTCGACTATATTAATGCCGAGCTCGGGATCGATGACCGTTTTCAAAGCGGACAGGATATCATCGTCCATTTAACAACCTCGTTCGCAGATTCCGCCATCTTCGCTGGGGTCGCCTCGTCGTGTGGCATTGGGCTAAATTGGGTAAGCTTGCCGGGAATGCCGGCCCACCCTTTCGCATCAGCGGGCGGTATTCCCTTCTGCGTGATGTTAGGCCACTTGGTCGAATAATCGCGATTTAGTTTTAGCCAATTTTCCGGTCCAGGCTCGGCATATTATATTTCGTTTTCGAAAGCAATATGTTAAATGCATGTTATAGAGCGTTGCCAGCCACGCATTGAGGGAGCTTAAGGTGCGACTGACGGTCTATACGGACTATTCATTGCGTGTGCTCATGTTTCTCGCACTCAAGCGCGA
>DATLJR010000285.1:0-1559 GCA_035538755.1 Pseudolabrys sp. | reverse complement strand
GCTCCGTTCAGGGAGTTCCCGGAGAACGGCTGGGACAAGGTCATGGACCTGAACGTCAAGACGCCATTCTTCCTGACCCAGGGCCTTCACGATGCGCTGAAGGCGGAGGCTACGGCGGATCGTCCATCCAAGGTGATCGTTATCGCATCGGTCGACGGGTTCTTCGTCAACCGGGCGGAGAGCTACTCCTATCACGCCAGCAAGGCCGGCGTGTTACATTTGACGAAGAAGATGGCGATGCACCTGATCAAGGATCACATCGTCGTCTCGGCAATCGCACCCGGCGCGTTCCCGACCGACATGAACCGCGTCGCGCGTGACACTCCGGAGTTCTACGACTCGCATATTCCGGCGAAGCGCATCGGCCGCCCGGAGGACATCGCAGGTGCAGCGGTCTTCCTCGCAAGTCGCGCGGGCGACTACGTGGTCGGGACCGCTGTCGTCGTCGATGGCGGCGTATCCTGGGGATACTGAGCAAAGCAGAAACCGAGAAACGAAAGATAGCTGAGCGAGGCAATAGCTATGGCGCGAGGTGCGCGGCAATCTCGAAGCGCAGAGTGCGAAGGCGAGCAGTCGCCGCCGCATGCAGGCATTTGGGTGGTTGACCTCGGCAATTACATTGCTGGTCCTGGAACGGCGGTGATCCTTGCCGAGCTTGGCGCCGACGTGATCAAAGTTGAATCGCTGACTGGCGACGTTGCCTGCAATATTGGACCGTTCGGCTAGGCAATGGTACGTTCATACAATCGGAACAAGCGATCCGTAGCGTTGGATCTGCGGCGCCCGCAGGGTATCGCGGTGGTCAAGCGGCTCATCGCTTGGGCCGACGTGTTCATACAAAACCTACGTCCCGGTCTTGTGGAAGAGCTTGGCATCGGTTCCGAAGCGATGCGGGCCGCCGATTCGCGATTGATTTATGTTTCCGTGAGCGGCTTCGGCGTGGACGGCCCGTCACGCGAACGACCTGGCCTCGATATCGCGGCTCAAGCCGAAAGCGGCATGATGTCGGTAACCGGTGAGCCCGACAGACCTCCGCAGAGAGTCGGATTCCCAATCGTTGACGCCGCGACAACCCACGTGGCGGCGCATGCTGTGCTTGCCGCGTTATTCAAGCGCGAGCGTACGGGCTACGGGGATGCGATACAAACCTCGTTGCTTGAAGTCGCCCCTCATCTGCAGGCCCCAGCTTGGAGTGAATACGCGGCGACGGGCAAGGAACCGACGAGGCAGGGATCGGGACAAACCACCGCGGCGCCGGCGGCGGAGTTGATCCAGACCCGCGACGGTTGGGTCGTTCTTTCTGCCTACACGCAGGACCATTGGGCCCGCCTGTGCAGGACCATTGAGCACCCGGATTTGATCAATGATCCCCGATTCGCGACCAACTCGGCGCGCGTATCGAACAAAGCAGCGCTCCTCGTCGAGCTGACTGCTGCGCTCGGATCGTTGTCGACCGAAGAATGTATTGCTTTGCTTACTCGAAATCAAATCGTGACAGCGGCCGTGCGCAGCTACAGCCAGGTGCGGAAAAGTGCAGATGTCGGAGCGAGCTGCATGTT
>DATLJR010000284.1:0-2369 GCA_035538755.1 Pseudolabrys sp. | reverse complement strand
CCTGATCGCGCTGCGCGAGAGAGACGGAATCCCGCTCGGCCTCATGATCCAGGTCGATACATTGTGCCACAAGATCCCGAATTTCATCGAGAAGGCGAAGCGCGCAGGCGTCACGCGCGTGTTCATCGGCCTCGAGAACGTTAACCCGGACAACCTCGCTGCCGCCAAGAAACGGCAGAACAAGATCACCGAATACAGAAGAATGCTGCAGGCTTGGAAGGCGCAGGGCATCATCACGCTTGCGGGTTACATCCTGGGGTTTCCGTCTGATACGCCCGAGACCATTCGGCGCGACATCGCGATCATTCAGGAGGAGCTGCCGCTCGATATCCTCGAGTTCTTCTGCCTAACGCCGCTGCCGGGCTCGGAGGACCATCAGGCTCTCTGGAAAAAAGGCGTCGGGATGGACCCGGATCTCAACAAGTACGACGTCGAGCACGTCTGCACCGCGCATCCGCGCATGAGCCGGGAGCAGTGGGAGGCAATCTATCGCGAATCCTGGTCCATCTATTACACGCCGAAACACATGGAGACGCTGCTACGCCGCGCGGTGGCGACTGGCGTACCGGTTAACAGCCTTATCAAGGTACTCGTTAATTTCGCGACAACGGTCCGGCTCGAAAACGTGCATCCGCTCCAGGGCGGCATTCTCCGGCTCAAATATCCTTCGGAGCGCCGCCCGGGCCTGCCACGCGAGCGCGCCTTCGTCTTCTGGCCACGGTTTGTTTGGGAGACGCTCAGCAAGCACGCGGTGATCATCGGAATGATCGCGCGCCTCCTTTTGCTCAAGTTCGCCATCATGCGCGATCCCGCAGCTAGAACGTACATGGATATCGCGCTAGCACCGGTCAGCGGCGACGAGGATATGACGCTCGACCTCCTCACCAACACGACGGGTGCGCGCGCTGCAGTCGCGCATTTGAAGAGGGTCGCCAGGCTGACCGGCACCGTTCGAGTTGCGTAGCAGACTCACCCCCAACGACCGGTAGCATACCGGCTGGGTACGGGAACCGCTATGTGTGGTGCCTGCGGATAAATCGACCCCCATGAGGAGTTTAGGCATGATTCGGAAATTCGTGCGCGCGGGCGCCGCCTTCGCGGTTGCAGCGAGCCTGGCCCGCGCCGCTTTCGCCGGCGCCAACGACTACGAATTCGAGCCCGTCAAGACGGAAATCAAGTCGAGCAACGTGGCCACCGTCGCCGTGCGTCTGGTGCACAAACCCAGCAGAAAGCCGGTCACGGACGCGGTGATCGTCCAAACGCGCCTCGACATGGCGCCCGATGGGATGGCCAGCATGACCGCCGCGCACGTTCCACTGCCCAGCCCCGAACCCGGCGTTTATGCCTTCAAGGCGCCCCTCACGATGGCAGGGCGCTGGCTCTTGATCATTTCGGCCAAGGTACAAGGCGAGTCCGATCCGGTGGTCGGCAATATCATCTTCAAAGTGGCGCGCTAGCGAAGGAGTTTGGATCATGGGCCCTCGCCTGTCCATGGGCACTCGCCTGTCCCGGTTCAGGAATAAAACCTAACGCATGTTTCCCCACGGGTCTTTTTGCTTGACCGTCTGATCCGGAATTTTCTTGAGCGCGTCCTTGTATTCGTTTTCTTCGTTCTTCTTTTTCTGTTGTTCTGCGGCTATTTGCTCGTCGCTTTTTTGCCCGAGCTTGCTACCGCCCTTGCTGTGCCCCATCTGGGCGTGAGCGGGCACCGCCAGTACCGCGATTATCGCAGCTATCGTAAAGGTTCTCATTTCGGTGTTCCCCAACAACAAGAAGCGCACGGAAGCTAATATAACATTGAAATTATGGCAAATGGTCGTTTCGGCCTTGTTATCGCGGCGAATCCGGCCCGTGTGAGTATCGAAAATCTCATCCGTTTTGATTGCGTAAGAGAATCGCATAACGTCGGCGACTATGGTTGCGCTACTCTGCTCTGGTCATTGTCCGGCTGGCTCGGCGCGAGCTTGTCTCGATCAATGTGACAGTGCACCCGACGGCAGAATGGATCATGCAGCAACTTACCGAAGCATTCCCCTGGAACCCCACGCTACCTGGTCCGCGATCGAGACGGGGTCCACGCTGCTGCGGTCACGCGCCGATTACGAGCCATGGGCATCCGCGACAAGCCCATTGCCCCGAGCTCGCCTTGGCAGAATGCGTACGCGGAGAGGCTGATCGGCACGATCCGACGGGAATGTCTCGACCACATGATTATTTTGGAAGCACACCTGCGTTGGATTCTGGGCAAGTATGCCGCTTATTATAATGAATCGCGAATTCATCGCTCACTCAACAAGGATGCTCCATTTTCCCGCGCAATCGAGCACCTTGGCGTCATCACATCGCGACCTATCCTTGGCGGCGGCCTT
>DATLJR010000283.1:0-1618 GCA_035538755.1 Pseudolabrys sp. | reverse complement strand
GGGATCGTACTTTGCGACCAAACGCACAGTGGCGCCGACCATCAGTGTCATGGTGAGCAGCGAGATGCCGACAATGTGCGAGATCGGCAGCACGCAATACTGCACGTCGTCCGCCGTCATGTTGCGTAGGGCAGCTGTGCCCTTGGCACTGAACAGCAGATTCCGGTGGGTCAGCATCACGCCTTTTGGCGTACCCGTCGTCCCCGACGTATAAATGAGAACTGCGACCTGCTTTGCACCATCGACCTCGACCGGCTCGGCAGAAGTCTCCCTCAGCGCAGAGACGCCGATGCCATGGAGCGGGCCGACATCCAGCACGGGCGCGCCATATCGCGTGGCGTGGGCCGCTGCCTCCTGCGATACATCCGTGGTGAAGAAGGCGCGGCGGGCGCCGCTGTGATCTCTGATCTGATCTACCTCACGGGGCGATAGTCGCGGGTTGACGACGATCGCCCAGGCATCGAGTCGGCTCGCAGCGAGCAGTAAGCAAGCAAGCGAAATGGAGTTCTCGCTAACGATCATCACGCGGTCGCCGGCGCGGATACCCAGCGCGCGCAATTTCGCCGCAACGAGGCGCACCGCTCGATCGAGCGCGCTATACGTCAACGTCGTACGGTCGTCGATGAGTGCCGGGCGATCCGGCGTCGCGGCCACGTGCCGATCCATCACTTCGTGAATACGGCCCGGCAAGCCTTCCAAAGTTTCTTGTGCCGCCTGCTTCGAAGCCACCAATGAAACCTCCCTGCAACGGCCCTCTTGGGCCTGGCTCTTTTTCGGACCGAGCCTCGCTCAGGCCATTTTGCGCCGCTTGGCGGCGAGCTGCGCGACGATCTCCTCCTCGACTTCAGGCAAGCGATCCTTGCCAAAGAAGATCTCGTCACCGACGTAAAAGGTAGGAGAACCGAACGAGCCGCGCGCCACCGCGTTGCTGGTGTTCTCAATCAGCTTCTTTTTTACGTCGTCCTGCTGCGCGCGGGCGACGATGCGATCAATATCGAGACCCGAGGAGAGAAACGCGTCGCGGAAGACCTGCGGGTCGTCCATCTTCTTGGGCTCGACCCACATGTGGTGGTAAGCGGCGCGGAAATAGGGCTCGAACAGGCCTTCGAACTGAGCAGCAACCACGCCGCGCATTAGCGTCAGCGTATTCACCGGAAAGAATGGGTTCGATTTGAAGTTTGTGATGTTGTGGCGCCGCATGAAGCGTTCGGTTTCAAGCGCATTGTATTCGGGCTTGTTCTTGATGCCGTGGAGAGACTCGGCGGGCGACATGTTGCCAGTCGCCTTGTAGACGCCGCCGAGCAGCACCGGGATGTAGTCGAATTTCACACCGGTACGTTGCTGGATCTCCGGCAGCACTCGTTCCGCGAGATAGGCGTTGGGGCTACCGAAATCAAAATGGAATTCGACCTTGAGCGGAGCGGCCATGAAATGCCCTTCCCTTTCGTTCTTCCAGCGACGGACCGTCGTGAGGTGGTGGATTGTCTATAGTTCTATTTTAGCACTGTCAATACAAAAACATTGTTCTTGCTTTGTACAATGGTTTTGCAGTGCCATTGAACATATGTAAGTTCTGAATTAGAATTTTCTGCGTGAAGCACAGGTGACTGGAGAAATT
>DATLJR010000282.1:0-2910 GCA_035538755.1 Pseudolabrys sp. | reverse complement strand
AAGAGGCACATCGATCAGAAAGGATTTTGCATTTACGTCTTTACGCCCGCACTCAGCTTCGACGAAATTGAGGGCTCAAACGAGGATACGTAAGCAGGCAAAGCCACCTGGTATCGCCTTGCGTCGGAACTTCAACTATTCGCCTTGCAGGCGCGTTAGGTGCAGCGCCGCCACTACATAGTGGCGATCGCGCGCGGCGCGGTGGAGCGTAGCGTCAAGCGAAGCGTAGCCGCCGCGACCGCTCGCTCGGAGCGGGAGCCGCATGCGCGAAGGAGTGCGGCAACCGTTTCGATTGCCGGCCGCAATCGATGTCCGCTATTCCCCCAAAAGCGGACATCTACATAACTCTAGGGCCCCGGCATCATCTTGGTCGGCATTTCCAGAAGGGAGAAGTCGTAGCCCTCGCAGCTCACATCCGGATTCGTGGGCGCGAACATGCCGAGCGGGTTGTTCTTAAACAACCAGGCATGTAGATCATAATGCACGTACTTTTTTGGAATGAGCGGTTCGTGTCCCTCCATCGGGCCCATAAATGGGCGGTCGAAGAGAGCGGGCCGCTTCTTGGTATCTGCCGTCAAGGGCACCAGCCACTCAACCGCGACCAGATTCAGTTTCTTTTTCACGGGTTCGTAAATCAACACATTGGGCTTCATCGGGTCGGGGATGTCCCCCATCGTCGGATTGACAAAGTGAATGCCCATGGCGCCTTTTGGGTATTCCATGTATCCGGCTATTTTCTCGCCGGCGTAATGCACGCAGCCCACAGTCGAAAGGTAAAGATCACGCACAGCGGCCGTATAGTCCTGGTATTTCTCCAGCGACTTGCGTAACGAATCGATCTGAACCTTGTAGGGCTCTTCTGCAATCGTGGATCTGGGCGCCGTGCAGATAAAAAGAAAAGCCAGCATTGGCAAAAGGGCACCGCGGACAAATTTTGCAAATTGCATCAGATTTTTCTCCAGGTTCTTATCTGTAGCGCAGCAAAAAGAACCCTATTCAATCACCTCGTCGGCACGGGCGAGTAGTGAGGGCGGCACGGTGAGGCCGAGCGCCTTGGCGGTTGTAAGGTTGATTACAATCGCGAACTTGGTCGACTGCAGGACCGGCAGGTCGGCGGGCTTGGCACCCTTGAGGATTTGACCGGTGTAGGCACCGACCTGACGATACATGTCCACACGATCGGTGTCGTAGCCCATCAGCCCCCCAGCTTCGACAGCTTAGCGCGAGGGATAGGTCGCGGGAATCCGATAGGTCGCCGCGAGCGTCGCAAATTGCACACGCCGACTCGTGAAGAACGTATCGCCAGCGACGTACAGGGCGTCGAATTGATCGTGTACGAGAGTGGCGAAAGCCGCTTCGATCTCCCCCCTGGTGCTGGCGTTGAGGATTTGAACTTGCAGTCCGATTGCACGAGCGGCATCCGGTATGTCTCGTAGCGCGCTCTCAGTAGCTGGGATATTGGCTGGATTGACCAGCACAGCAATCCGAACAGCCTTGGGCACCAATTCGTGCAGAAGTGCCAATCGCTTCACGGCCAATTCATTCGCGAGGAAATTGATCCCGGTCAGATTTCCGCCCGGCCGAGCGAGACTGGCAACAAGCCCAAGCTTGACCGGGTCTTCGCCGACCCCAAAGACGATCGGGATCTGCGTGGTCGCAGATTTGGCTGCAAGCGCAGCAAAGTTGCCGGCTGGTGTAGCGATAACGGCCACGCGACGATGCACAAGGTCAGCCATCAGGGCCGGAAGTCGATCGAATTTGCCCTCGAGCCAATGGTAGTCGACCGTGACGTTCTGTCCCTCAACATAGCCGGCTTCGTTGAGGCCTTTGCGGAACGCGGCCGCAAGGGGCGCATCGGATGATCCGGCATTGACGAATCCGACGAGCGGCGCCGCTTGCTGCTGCGCTTGCGCCGCGAACGGCCATACTGCTGCCCCACCACCAATAAGCGCGATGAACTCGCGCCGCCTCACTCGATCACCTCGTCGGCGGCTATCAGCATTGAGGGCGGCACGGTCAGTCCCAGTGCTTTGGCCGTCTTGGCATTGATAACAAGTTCGAACTTCGTGGCCTGTACCACTGGCAAATCGGCCGGTTTTTCGCCCTTGAGAATACGGCCGACATATAGACCAGCTTGACGATATGACTCTGTGAAGGTCGTACCATAACTGATCAATCCCCCAGCAACCGAGTATTCACGCCAAGCGTACAGTACCGGCACAGAATAGCGTTTAGCCAGCGCTACGATTTGACCGCGTCGTCCTTCGTAAAATGGATTTGTCGTGACCAAAAGTGCATCGACCTGCCGCGATTGTAACGACGCGAATGTCGCTTCTAGGTCCGCGTCAGTTTCGGCTTCCAAGACGACAAGTTGTTGGCCGTTCGCATCAGCCGCGGCCTTCGTTTCCGAAAATTCAGACAGCGCAGTGCTTTTGGGATTCGCGAGAACCCCGATGACCAGAGCACGGGGGGCGAGATCATGCAAAAGTTGCAAGCGTTTGGCGTCGAGTGCCATGCCAAGCAAACTGACGCCCGTGACATTCCCGCCGGGCCGGCTGAGCGATGCTACAAGCCCGCTCTTGACTGCGTCGGAGCCAGCAGTGAGCGCTTGCAGCGAATGGCCAAACCGCCGTCGCAACGCCAATGAGCCTGACAAACTCGCGTCGCCGCATCTGCCGCCCCCGCCAAGACCACGCAAAAGTGGGTCAAAGGCTAACACGCAGCGGCTGGTCCGGTATGCGACGCGATGTCCGCTTTGGGTCAAAAGCAGACATCGGAGGAAGTCTCGCCAATGTCTGCTTTACCCCCAAAAGCGGACATTGATTAAGCGCGTCGGGATGTCCGCTAGGTGCAAAAAGCAGACATTATGCAGTGCAGCACTCGGTAGGGCGATTTAGGCTAATCGCAGAC
>DATLJR010000281.1:0-2696 GCA_035538755.1 Pseudolabrys sp. | reverse complement strand
CAGCAGATCCTTCCAGCAAGCCGGGACCGGCTTGCCGCCAAGCGCATCCTTGTTCACAAACAGGCCGAGCGTGCCGGAATGGATCGTGGTCCAGTAACCGTCCGGATCCTTCAGACCGGCCGGGACCTGGTCCCAGTTGACTGGCTTGTAGGGTTCGAGCGCGTCTTGCGCCTTTGCCTTCATGCCGAAGGTGACCCCGAAATAGCCGATGTCGCCGACCGGATTGTTCTTCTCGGCCAGAATCTGCGCCAACGCCTGGCCAGAGTTTTTGTTGTCATGCGGGATATCATAGTGGAGATCGGCCTTGATCGCCTTGAGCATCGAGGCCCAATCCGCCCACTCCGGCGGGCAGTTGTAGCAGATGACGTCGGCCGCACGAGCCGATTGCAACGGCGCCAGCAAGGATAGCGCAAGCAGAACCAGGGCAAAGCGAACGGTTTTCATGCGACAAGCTCCGATTTCGAAAAATGAGAACGGCCTTGGGCACGAAGTATAGTCGACGCATGAAGAATTTGCGACGGAGGGGTTTTTGCCCTGCAGCAAAGCCGGTGGCGCGGGCTTGGCTTCGCGCCTTGCGATGCAACCGCTGTTGCAGCTATCCTGACGCCCTGCCGCAGAGGCTGTGACAGAGGCCACTCAAGAGTCGCCCGCTACGGAGACAAGCCATGAACCCGCCGCTGAATGCTCCCGCGATCAAGATTGTCAAGTCGGTGCGCGAACAGGTCAGCGCGGAAGAATGGGACGCCCGCGTCAATCTGGCTGCCTGCTACCGTCTGACGGCGATGCACGACATGACCGAACTGATTGCGAACCACATCTCGTGTCGCGTTCCCGGTGAGCCCAATCATTTCCTGATCAATCCCTACGGCATGCTCTATGAGGAAATCGATGCGTCCTGTCTGATCAAGGTCGACGTCGATGGCAACGTGCTGTTCAACGCTTCCGACTACAACGTTAACGCCGCGGGATTTGTGATCCATAGCGCAATTCATATGGCGCGGCATGACGTCGATTGCGTCGCTCATACCCACACGCCGGCCGGCATGGCGGTCTCGGCAATGGAATGCGGGCTATTGCCGCTGGCTCAAACCTCGATGCGGTTCGTCCACATCGCCTATCACGATTTCGAGGGAATCGCCGACGACATCGGCGAGCGAGAGCGGCTGGTCAGGGATCTCGGCGATCATGAAGCGATGATTTTGCGCAACCACGGACTGCTGGTCGTGGGGCGCACTATCGCATCGGCTTTCAACACGCTGTTCCGTCTGGAGCGTGCCTGCCAAGTGCAGGTGATGGCACTGTCCTGCAATACGAAGCTGACGATTCCGGCAACCGACATCCTGGAAAAGACATTTGACAAGGTTCGGCCGCGCGTGGACGGGCCCAACCGGAACGGCGATCTCGCCTGGCCTGCTCTGCTGCGCAAGCTCGACCGCGTCGATCCATCCTATCGGGATTAGCGCGGTATCACCGCAGTAGCCTCGATCTCGACCCGCGCCTCTTTCTCGACGAGGCGCACGACCTGCACCAGCGCCATCGCCGGATAGTGTGCGCCGAAGATCTCGCGATAGATCACGCCGAGTTCTTTGAGGTTTGCGAGATACTCGTCCATGTCCACGACATACCAGGTCAGGCGTACGAGATGTTCCGGCTTGGCGCCGCCCTCGGCAAGGATCGCCGCAATATTGCAAAGCGTCTGCCGCACCTGCGCGACAAAGCCCTGCGCAAGCCTCTCGTCGCTGTCCCAGCCGATCACCCCGCCGGTGACGACAATGCGACCATCGGCAGCCATGCCATTGGCATAGCCCTTTGGCGCAGGCCAGCCGCTTGGCTGCAAGACCTGCGCACGCCCGCCGACTTCGTTTTTCGCGACGGGCAGCACGGCAAGGCCTGGCCCTTTTGGCTTGCTCACGAAACCTTCTCCATCATGCTCTCATTCCGCGGCCATGCCGGCTGATGCCGCCCCGGCCTGTGCCATCTGTCGCAAGGCAAACCGTTTCAACTTGCCGGTTTCCGTCTTGGGAAGCTGCGTTACAAACTCGATTGCGCGCGGATATTTGTAAGGTGCGATCTCGCGCTTGACGTGCTCCTGCAGCGCAATCGCGAGCGTGTCATCGCCCGTGACGCCCGATGCGACGACCACATAGGCCTTGACGATCATTCCGCGCGCTTCGTCCGGCGCGCCGACAACACCGCATTCGGCGACGGCAGGATGGGACAGCAACGCCGTTTCGACATCCGGGCCGGCAATGTTGTAGCCGGAAGAAATGATCATGTCGTCGGCGCGGGCAACGAAAGAGAAGCGGCCCTTCTCGTCCCGAACGAACGCATCGCCCGTCAGGTTCCAGCCGTCGCGCACATAGTTTGTCTGCCTGTCGTCCGCGAGATAGCGACATCCGGTCGGGCCGCGAACCGCGAGCTTTCCGACCGTCCCCGCCGGCAATTCATTCATGTCGTTGTCAACGATCTTGGCCTCGTAACCTGCCACCGGCCGCCCCGTCGTTCCCGCAGCGGCGTCCCCTTCACGATTGGTGATGAAGATATGCAACAACTCAGTGCTGCCGATCCCGTCAAGGATCGTCTTGCCGGTCTTGCGGGTCCAGCTTTCGAAGACCGGCGCCGGCAAGGTTTCGCCGGCGGAGACCGCAAGGCGAAGCGACGACAGATCTGCGCCCTTGTCCATTGCGCCCATCATC
>DATLJR010000280.1:0-2843 GCA_035538755.1 Pseudolabrys sp. | reverse complement strand
ACACCGTACCAGGCGCTCGCTTCGTAACCGGGAATGAATTCGGCCAGCGCCGGAATATCAGGGAGCGCAGGCGAACGCGCCGTCGTGGTGACGGCCAAAGCGTGGAGCTTGCCCTGGCGTATAAATCCGATCGAGCCCGGCAAATTATCGAAGGTCACCTGCACCCGATTCATCATCAGATCGGTGTATGCAAGCGCAAGCCCGCGGTAGGTCACATTGAGAATGTCGGTCTTGGTCATCAGCTTGAACAGTTCGGCGGACATATGCACCGACGTGCCGTTTCCTCCCGTTGCATAGGCGAGCTTCCCGGGATTTGCTTTCACGAGCGCGATGAACTCGGGCACGGTCTTGGCGGAGAGCAGGGGGCTGATCTCCATGACATTGGGCACGCGCATGATGCCGGCAACCGGCGCACTGTCGCGGATGAAATCGTAGGGCAGATTCTCGTAATAGGTCGCGTTGATCGCGTTGGTCGGATTGGCGAGAAGTAGCGTGTAGCCATCGGGATCCGACTTCAGCACGTATTCGGTGGCGATATTGTTGCCGGCGCCGGGACGATTTTCGACGACACATTGCTGGCCGATGCGTTCCGACAGCCATTGCGCGATCAGCCGCGCGACAATATCGACGGCGCCACCGGCGGCGAAGCCGACGACGATCTTGACCGGGCGCGTTGGATAATCATCGGCCGAAGCGACAAGCGATAGGCTCGGGAGCGTCGCAGCACCCGCCGCCAAATGCAGGAATTTTCGGCGGGGAAGTTTCAAGTCATGCCCCGCGAGCCTAAAGCGAAATGCGATTGGGTTGAATCACCATTTCGCTTTGGTTGTTGTTTGAGCATGATCCTTTCCGACCTGCCTTCGTGCGCCGAAGCGTAAAACGAAAGTGGCGACCCCTTTGCTGGGCTTCGCGCAGGCGGGAAACCGGTATCCACTTTTCGGGATCATGCTCTAAGCGCCTTCCGCGGCGCACACCGATCATATCGAACAATCGTCTGAATGTCCGCTTTTGGCATGAAACCGACAGCCATCGAGTATGGCCTGATAGGTGTCCTGATTTCGGTGGTATGCATCGCTGGGATGATTCTCGTCGGCAATGAGCTGCAGGGCGTTTACAATGCCGTCAGCGCGGCCATCACGCCTGCGCTCTAAAGATAAATTTCACTGACAGAGCGTCGTGCGCGTCGGGCTATTGCACTTCTGCACTAGCCAAATTTGGTTCCGATGACGGCGGCCATTGCTCACCATCGCCGAAATTGCCCAAAACCTCGCTCATAAGATCACCAAGTGTAGGCCGAGGGAGCGCCGTAAACGGCAGCGGGCGGATGATGTCGATCGCGGCGAGGCCGAACCGCGCCGTAAGGAGCCCATTGAGCACGCCCTCACCCAATCGCGCCGACAATTTGGCCGCTACGCCGTGTCCGAGCAGCTGTTGAATTAGGTTGTCGCTCGTGGCCAATCCTCCGGTCATTGCCAGATGCACTGCAACATGTCGTATCAACCGGGCTAGGCTAAGGGTACCCGGTCGTACTCCATAGAGAAAAGCAAGCCGACGCAACAAAGCCAGTGCGGTTCCGAAGACGAACAGGAGATCAATGATAGCGCGGGGACTCAACGCCGTGACGACGGAGACTCGCGTAGCCGCCGCGCTGATAAATTTTCGCGCTTGCTGGTCTAATGGCGTCATAAGCTCCCGTTCAGCAAGTCGCACCAAGTCCGACCCATCGATGATCTCAGCGAGGTGGCCTTCTAGGTCGGCGCGGCCGCGGGCCAGGCGAGGCATTTTCCGCGTAAGGCGCAAGAGTTCGTGCACGAGCGCGCGGGCCCCCACGCGATCATCGCTGACAATCATTTCTGCGGCGCGCTCACGTATGTTCTCGACCGCTGCGAGCCGCATCAGGTCAATGACTTCCCGGACGCCAATAACGATAAGCGAGACCACAGCTAAGATCGCAAAAGCGAGTCCAATCCAGCCGAGTTCCTGATTGCGCGCAAACAAATCGGCAATCAGCCCGGTGATTGCAAGGCCCATGGCGAGCAGCAACAGAACGCCCAAGGCTATCCAAAATAGCACTCCCCAGCGGACGCCTCGTCGAGACAATCGAGGCGAATCTTCTATTGTGATAGCCAACGCCTGGAACTCAGCGTCCTGTTTTATCTCGACCGGGTAGTCCGGTGAGGGCCGCGTCTTTCTAGCCTTGCCGACGATCACATGACCGTGGCCGAGCCGGAAAGCAGCAGGTGGACGGTGTTTCCAACTTTTGCTCATACGAGCCAATCTCCAATAAGAAATTGCAACGCTCGGTCAAGGCGAATGTGAGGCAGCGCAGCCACACCACTTTCGGTCAACTCCAATACAGGCGGCCGGACACGCAGAAATCGAAAACCCGCGTTTCGTGGAGAAGTTTTAGATTCATGAAACCTATTATCGGTGCTTAGCAGCTGGTCGGGATCGTCGGGCAAGTCTCCGGGAAAAATTGCTGCTTCGGTTTCTCCATCGAAAACCTCTCCTCCTACCGTTTCTCCGGCAATGGGCACTCCAAGCACACAGGGAAGCTCTTGGCGGCCTCGCCGTACCCATGCCTCGCGAGTGGCACGAATAGCTGCCAAGGCCACAACATCGACCTGTGCCCCGGCGACCTCAGCCCGTGCCGCTGCGCGTTGGGTCAAACGCTTTAGGATGGCCTCGAGGCGGTCGTGACTGGTGTGATGAAGATGATCGGCTTTGGTGGCGGCCAAAAGAATCCTGTCAATGCGAGGTCGCAGCAACGCGCTTAATATTGTTTTTCGCCCGATTTCAAAGCAATCCAGAACTTGGCCAAGTGCTTGTTCAAGATTGAGAAG
>DATLJR010000279.1:0-2554 GCA_035538755.1 Pseudolabrys sp. | reverse complement strand
TTCAACGGTTATCTGAAGCACCCTTATCTTTCGCTCTATACCGGCCGCGGCTGCAAATCCCGCTGCACATTTTGTTTATGGCCCCAGACGATCGGCGGTCATCGCTATCGCAAGCGCTCGGTCGGCCATGTCATTGAGGAGATCGCTTGGGCCAAAAAGGCCTTTCCCGAGGTCAAGGAATTCTTTTTTGACGACGATACCCTCACGGACGACTTGCCGCGTGTGGAGGCGATCGCCAAGGAGCTCAGCAAGCTCGGCGTCACCTGGTCTTGCAACGCCAAGCCGAACGTGCCGCGCAAGACACTCGAGGTATTGCGCGATAATGGCCTGCACTTATTGTTGGTCGGCTATGAGTCCGGCAATCAGAAGATATTGCACAACATCAAGAAGGGAATCCTGGTCGATGTCGCCCGCAGATTTACCAAGGATTGCCACGAACTCGGCATCATGATCCACGGCACCTTCATCATGGGCCTGCCAGGAGAGACCAAGGAAACGATCGAAGAGACCATCCGTTACGCGGCCGAGATCAATCCGCATACGATCCAGGTTTCGCTCGCGGCGCCGTATCCCGGCACCTTCCTGTTTAATCAGGCGACAAAGAACGGCTGGCTCGACAATGCTCATGCGGAGCTTGTCAATGACGACGGCGTGCAGATCGCGCCGTTACATTATCCGCATTTGAGCCACACCGAGATCTTCGATTCGGTCGAGCAGTTCTATCGGCGCTTCTATTTGCGCTCCGGCAAAATCGCGGCGATTGTCAGCGAAATGATCCGCAGCCCGCAAATGATGAAGCGACGCTTGCGCGAAGGCGTCGAATTTCTTCACTTCCTGCGCGAGCGCAGTGCGGCGCACTAATTTCGGGATCGTGCTTTGAGATAGCCGTGCTGGCGGAACTAGGCGATCGCTTCGCTAACACCTGCCTTTCAAACAGAGGGCCTAGCAAACGGTTGGACACTAAGCCGTTCGATATCGCTGGCGCCATCCGGAGCGCCGTCTCATTGCCTCTCGTATGCTTCAGGCGGTCCAAGCGAGGGCGCTCCCATGCCTCTCCAATGCCAGTCAAAATCAGACATCGTCGCATGTCTGTGTGATGTCCGCTTTACCCCCAAAAGCGGACATTGGAACTCGGTCGCGACATGTCCGCTATGTGCCAATAAGCGACATCGCACGACCTCACTCGATTACCTTGTCTGCTAGTACCAAGAGCGACCAGTTCAAGTCTCACAGGTGGCTCAACAGGCAAATCGCCAGGCTTTTGTCCCCTCAGGATTTTGACAACAAGCTAGCCGATGTCGATGGTTCTCGGCCATGCGATCTGGCAGCTGCTATCAGTTGTTTTTCCTTGTGATGGCCATAGCGCGATTTTTGATGGCGTCGGCGTCTTTCGGATCGAGCTTGAGCACCTGGTCGAAGTCTTGAATAGCTCGATCGTATTGACCTTGGCTTATGTAGGCGATACCGCGATTGTTGAGGGCATCGCGATAGTTCGGATTAAGCTTGATCGCCAAGTCGAAGTCTTGAATGGCGCGGTCAACTTGGCCGATTTGGTAGTAAGCATTGCCACGATTATTGAGGGGAATGGCCTCGTTCGGATCAAGCTTGATCGCCTGGTCGTAGTCTTGGATGGCGCGATCATATTGGCGCTTAGCTAAGTAGGCGCTGCCGCGATTGCTGATCGCTCTGACGTAGTTCGGATTGAGTTTTATTGCCTCGTCGTAGTCTTGGATGGCGCGGTCCCATAGGCCTTTGTTGCTATATGTGAGGCCACGACTGTACAAGGCTTCGACGTAGTTCGGATTGATCTTGATCGCCTGGTCGAAGTCTCGAATGGCGCGGTCAAAGTCGCCTTTGTGACCATATGCGAGGCCGCGGTTGTAGTAGGCACTCGCCAGGTCTCTCTGATTTTCACGGCCCGACTGAATGACTCGCGTGCAGCCGGCAATCGTTTGATCGTCAGTGCTGTCGTTTCCATAGCACCAAGTTTGGGCTGGCGACTGTTGCGCGGCCGCAGGCGAAACGACCATTAACGCCGCAAAAATCATCGCGCCGCCCAGCAGAGCAAAACATTCGCGTCGTCGCATTGCCTACCCCGAGGCTCAGGACCAGCTCTCGTAGCTGGTCGAACCAGTAAGCCGGAAGGGGCCTGAGCGATGCCGTCAATGTCCGCTTTGGGTCAAAAGCGGACATAGGAGCACGTCCAATCAATGTCCGCTTTACCCCGCAAAAGCGGACATTCCGGCTCTTCGGCTTCGTGCTACGACCCAATCAATCAAAGCAATCTATATGACTTTGAAGGGACCGTCGCACATGAAATCTCAGAAGTCCTCGGTCGCATATTTTTAAGCAGCAAGTCATATTCTGCCTACGACTTCTTCTATTACTCCAGCAAAGGTGTGCACGACTTCGCGGCCAATGGTGGCGGCTATTTCTCGATTGATGGAGGCAACACCAACCTTGGAAGCTTCAATACGGCGCATGGTGGTGATGGTGCCGATTGGGGCGCGGGCGGCACCGGCAACATCGTCGGCGGTAGCACTTATGATGCTTT
>DATLJR010000278.1:0-1666 GCA_035538755.1 Pseudolabrys sp. | reverse complement strand
GGATGAAAGACGACAGATTACCGATTTATCCGATGTTTGACTCTGTCGTCCGATCCCTGACCTCTCACCTCCGACTTCTGCAATGCCAATCAAAGGCCTGATCTTCGACGCCTATGGCACGCTGTACGACGTGCACTCGGTTCATACCAAGACCGAAGAGCTTTGTCCGGGTAAGGGCGATCTGATCACCCAGATTTGGCGGCTCAAGCAGCTGGAATATACCTGGCTGCAAACGGCGCTGCGGGGCTACCGCGATTTCGGATTTCTAACCGAAGCATCGCTGGTTTTCGCTTTGCGTGCGGCCGGGGTCGAGTCAAGCGAACGCATTATCAAGCCGCTTCTCGGCAAATATCTTGATCTCGATCCTTTTCCCGAAGCCAAGGAAGCGCTCGGTGCGCTCAAGCGCCGCGGCGGTTATCAACTGGCAATTTTGTCAAACGGCAGCACCGCCATGCTGACTGCTCTGGTCAAGAATTCCGGCCTTGATGCGTTTCTCAACGAGACCATTAGCGTCGATGGCGCGCGCAAATTCAAACCGCATCCGGAATGTTATGCGCTGGTCGAGAAAAGGCTCGGTCTCAAGACCGACGAGGTGCTGTTCGTCTCGTCGAACAGCTTCGATGTCGCCGGCGCGAAAACATTTCGGCTTCAAGGTCGCCTGGATCAAGTCCCTTTGCACACGAACCGGTACAGGCTTTCACGGCGCCGCCAGCGGCGCCGTCGGGGAAACCGCGTGTGCCGCCATTAACGAACCACCGCTTTCGTAGGAGTGGAACATGCTCAAACTCTTGAGGGGAGCCTTCATCGCCACCGCACTTGCGACGGGTTTGTCGGCCATGCTCGCCATCGCCGTCTCTACGGGATCGTCAGCCGCGGCGGGCGATCAGGAAATCGCGCAGGCGTTACGGGCCGGCGGGCTGGTCATTGTTCTTCGCCGCGGCGCCACGTTTCCCGACCAGGCGGATACCGATCCACTCAATTTCGACAATATCGCCGCCCAGCGCAATCTGAACGACAAGGGCAATGCGCTGCGTCAGGTCGGCGTGCCTGTCGGCAAGGTCTATACCAGCAAATATAACCGCGGCTACGAGACCGCCGTGCTTGCCGGTTTTAAGAATATCGAAAAGACGGCTGACCTCACCGAAGGTGGCCTCGTCGTATCGCCAAACGAGAACAATCGGCGCGCCGAGGCGTTTCGCGTGCTGCTGGCCACACTGCCGCAAGCGGGCACCGACACCGTTCTCGTCACGCACTATCCGAACATCATCGCTGCGCTGGGCAAGGACTGGTTCGACGTCAAAGAGGGCGAGGCCTCGATCTTTCGCCCGGAGAATGGCAGCCACAAACTGTTGGCGCGCATTCAAATGGATGAATGGCCCCGCATCGCCGCTGCTGCCAGCGCGCAGTGATAACGGGTGATGACTGCGCGTAACCGCTTAAGGACCTGTCGGCAGAGACATCAATGGCCGCACTTGGTCCGGCCATTGCGGTTGTGGCTCCGTGATTCTGAGTAAATAGGACGCTAGGCTGCCGCCGCCTTGCCCTTCGGCTGCACTTCGGCGGTATAGTCGTTCATCAATTGCTGCGTGATGCGGCTCGGCGTGAACTTCCACTGCGCAATCTCGGCGACGGCGGTCACCTCGGCGGCGGTGCCGGTGATGAAGCA
>DATLJR010000277.1:0-2153 GCA_035538755.1 Pseudolabrys sp. | reverse complement strand
TCCTCTTGCAACGCACGGCCGGACCATACATCAGGGCCAAAAGCGGCACAGGCGATTAGGGCGAGGCGGCGGCGCATGTCCGCTTCGCGCCGAGACCGGCGTCCCGAGCCCTTTATCAACGCAGCGGACCAGACCGAAGTGATGGTGATGGGCCGCGACTTCGTCCAGGAGGACAGCCCCGATGAGATCGGTCAAGCGGTGGCCGACTTCGTGCGCCGTGTGCGTTCTCAATGACGGACAGCGAGCCGCACGCGCGCGCAACCGTGCCTCAGTTGCCAGTAGGAAATGTCGACGCCCCTTTTTGTCATCCGCGTGCAATTTTGACCCCCGAGTGGGGGGATCGGCGTGCAAAATTGGCCCCTGAAGGTTGGCCCGATTAGGATGTGGAGGTAGAACGGTGGCTGGAACCGGTGTCGGCGGCAGGGGTTGAACCTACAGCCGGTGCGAGGCCGCATGGCCGAACCTGCTCGTCGCAATTTCACCCTCAATTTCGGGCCCCAGCACCCGGCGGCGCACGGCGTGTTGCGTCTAGTTTTGGAACTCGATGGCGAAGTCGTTCAACGCGTCGACCCGCATATCGGCCTCCTGCATCGCGGGACCGAGAAGCTGATCGAGCACAAGACCTACCTGCAGGCGTTGCCCTATTTCGATCGGCTCGATTACGTCGCGCCGATGAATCAGGAGCATGCCTTCTGCTTGGCGGCAGAAAAGCTGCTCGGCATCAAAATTCCCAAACGCGGGCAGCTCATTCGCGTCCTTTATAGCGAGATCGGACGACTGCTCTCGCATCTCCTGAATGTGACCACCCAGGCGCTGGATGTCGGCGCGCTGACGCCGATTCTTTGGGGCTTCGAGGAACGCGAGAAGCTGATGGGATTCTACGAGCGTGCATCGGGTGCGCGCATGCACGCCAATTACTTCCGGATCGGTGGGGTGCACAAGGATTTGCCGGCGAAACTCATCGATGACATCTGGGCGTTTTGCGATCCGTTCCTCAAGGTGTGTGACGATATCGAGGACTTGCTAACGGACAATCGCATTTTCAAGCAGCGCAATGTCGATATCGGCGTGGTCAAGCTCGCGGACGCCTGGGGATGGGGTTTTTCCGGTGTCATGGTGCGCGGCTCGGGCGCTGCCTGGGACCTGCGCAAGGCGCAACCTTACGAATGTTATTCTGAACTCGACTTCGACATCCCGATCGGCAAGAACGGTGACTGCTACGATCGCTATCTGGTGCGAATGGAAGAGATGCACCAGTCCGTGCGGATCATGACGCAGTGTCTGGAAAAGCTACGGCTACCCGAAGGCCAGGGGCCGGTCACCATCAGCGACAACAAGATCGTTCCCCCGCGGCGCAGTGAAATGAAGCGCTCGATGGAGGCGCTCATCCACCATTTCAAGCTGTACACCGAAGGCCACCGTGTACCTGCCGGCGAGGCCTATGCCGCGGTCGAGGCTCCTAAGGGCGAGTTCGGCGTCTATCTCGTCGCCGACGGCACCAACCGGCCCTACAAGTGTAAGATCCGGGCGCCCTCGTTTGCCCATTTGCAGGCGATGGATTTCTTGAGCCGCGGGCACATGCTGGCCGACATTACCGCGATCATCAGTTCACTCGACATCGTGTTCGGGGAAATTGATCGCTGACATCTCGCGCGCTGGACCCAGAATCGACGGCTATATCACGCCGCAGCACAACCTACCCGGTGCGATCAATATCGTGCGCAAGATGCTATCACGCACCTACATCGGTCGCCTTCGCAGTTGGCGACGTGAATAGTCCGGGGTAATCGAACGTCCTCAATTGGTCGCGAAATCGTTGTAAGGCGTCGCCAGCACGACCGCGCAATAGATTTCGAGCAAGGCTCGTCGTGTCTGATCGACCTCTTCCCCTTCCAAAACCGGGCGCGAGCCCCACTTTTCCAGCCGGAAGGATTCAAAAAATGGCGGCGATCGCCTTCACCGACGCGCAGCTCGAGCAGATCAGGATGACCGCGGCGCAAATCCCTCGCAGGCTGCGTGACGCATATCTTCGCCGGATTGTGCAGCTCTTGGACGGTCGCGATTTTGGTGATGCAGACGTGCACAGGGCGGCGCGTGCTGCGGCGGGCGAGATCATGCGTGCCCCGCGCAAGGCCGATCTGATCGGCGTTAAG
>DATLJR010000276.1:0-5239 GCA_035538755.1 Pseudolabrys sp. | reverse complement strand
CAAATAGTGCATTTATTTAGCGGGCTTGTTGCGATCCTGCTCACCCACGGCTTCCCGCGCTGGCTCGATCGGCGGCGTGGTGGTGGCAACTGTCGGCGCGCGAGCCTTGCGAAAGGCGGTGACGGCTTGGCGCACGGTTTGAGGACCTATGCCGAGTTCGTTGGCGATACGCTCAAACCCTTCATCGGATCTTTCGGCTTGGAGTGCGCGCGAGCGCTCGTACTCCCGTACCGCGATTACTCTTCGTGCAAAAAGCTCCGGCTTTTTTGGTCTGCCTTTGTGGAGCGGCGCAGCTTTCAAGCGGTAGGGCGGTGGTGTGCCGTAGCGACTTGTGTCGCTTGAGATCATATCGGCTAGCAAATCGAGCACTACCCAATCAATCTCGCAGCGTTTAACTATAGCAGCTTCTAGCGGCCTCAGATCACCGCAGAGAAGCCACTGGTATATCATAACTGTGCGAGCCTCTTTGGGATCAACGCCACACTTATCAGTCAAGAAAGCGACTTCAATCTCCCACGGCTCCAACTCTAGTTGCGTCCTAAGCATTGGCCTCACTCCCCTGAGCCACCCGTCGCAACGTCACCGAAATGATCCGCCGATGGACAATCCAATCGATCTGACGCGCCAGCGTTTCCAATGCATCGCGCTTTTCATCTAGGTACTCGTAGCGGTCGTATGTCTCGCGAACGCCCCCAATCACATGACCGAGCACACGCTCGGCATGATCCGCAGGGACCTTGGCCCGGGACATCAGCGACCGGGCGGTCCGGCGGAGATCGTGCAGGGTCCAACGTGGCATCTGCTCTCGCCCATCGGCGTCCCGGCGCTTCGCAATCTCGGCATCCAAACTCGCCTTGGCTTTGGAAAACCCGCTAAAGGGCCTCTCGCCGCCGGTGGTTGAAAAAATAAACCAAGCTTTGCAGCCCTCCGGCTTCCCGCCAATCAGCGCCTTCGCCTGCGCGGTCAGAGGCACAATGTGATCCAGCTTGGTCTTGTACCGCCTCCCGGGGATAGTCCACCGATCGCCATCGAGCTCGGCCGAGTTCATTCCGGCAGCTTCATTGCGGCGGGTGGCGGTCGGCAGGAGGGCCCGCACATACGCGGGATAGCAAGTGGGCACGTCAGCAGTATCGAGGGCCTTCCAAACGTCCCTGATTTCGTCATCGGCAAGAATGCGCTTCCGGGCGCGTCTCTTGGGTTTGGTCCGTGCCATGCCTGGCACGATCGGCGATCGAAAATCATCGGAGCGCGAGGCATGCCAATTGAATACGCGACGGATAAAGGCCAAGGTTTGGTCGGCCATCACGGGTCCGCTCTCGTCCTCAATGTGATCTAGGACCCGAATGATCTCATTGCGCCGAATATCCCGAATGGGTCGGCCCCCAAGCTCGGGATAGACCAGCCGCGCCAAGGTGGCTTTGCGACCTCCACCCGTGCGAAGAGTGGCGCCTTCTCGCTCGGCCCACTCCTCGCAGATGGCCTTGAACGTCTCTGGCTGGGCTAAAGCTGTGCGGGGGTCCACGCCAGCCTCCAGAGCCGCCCTGGCCTCGTCGGCGAGGGTGTGAGCTTTCCCCAAGCTGGTTGCCGGATAGGTCCCGAAGGTCATGCGAACGCGTTTGCCAGCCCAGGTGAAATGATAGGTCCATGACCGAGTGCCATTTTGGGTTACCCGCAGCGCCAGGCCCTTACGGTTCTCATCGAAATAATCGGTCTGCACCTCGCCATCGGCGGCCTTGGCATGGGCACAAAAGCGATCGGTCAGGGCGCGGCGGGGCATGGTGGCTGGCGTACCTTTGCGTACCTTTCAAGGTACGTGTGCACGCGTTTGACCGCAATAGGTCGCGGCCGATGACAATTTCTCGCATCAGAAAAAATGAAATGAGCCAGTAGCTTAGTGCAATGATTTGCAATTCGATGCGCCGGCGTGCAATTCGATGCCCGCATGCCTGATCTTCATTCGTAATGACGGGGTCGGGGGTTCGAATCCCTCTTGCGGCACCATATTGAAATCAATGAAGAAATTGCCCAAATCCGTCGAAGTGAAAATCACTTCGAAAGTCTCGCCCGCAAGCACCGGGTGAGCGGCGTCGGCATGATGATGCGTGGTCATGGCATCGTGCTTTTCGCCGGTTAGCCGAGACCAGACGACGTTAAGCATCGCCGAAGGCGTCTCGGCATTGTCATCCCCGTGTCAAGCGTGCGTGGCCTGATCCGAAACTTGGGCACGTTGCCTGAGTACTGCGTGATGAAAATCGTCGATGTGATCTGCCCCGTGTGCGGCTCTTCATATTTGATGGCCGAGTCCGTCTCCGTTATCGGCGGCCCCGGGCAACAGGATTGTTCTGTTTGCGGGAGTACTTTGGCGACATGGACTGATCGGCACCGCAGGGCGTTCCGATTGGTCCTCTCGCCTCAGCACAAATATCCAACGGTGCCACGCCGCCGCGTCTCGAGAGCCCGGCAAAAACACGCTCGCGCGACGGCGTAGCATCTCTCTCTCGCACTTTCGCCGAGATGCGCGAAAGCGGCGTGCATGGTCCTCTGGTCGATTGCGGTGATTGCCGCGGCACTCATTGGAAGCGCATTTAGCCGACCTGACAGATGACATCAGGCTGTCGGATATCGGGCCTAACTTCGTCTGCAGGGCCCGCGGCCCACGCGGCGCCGATGTGCGGCCGGATTGGCAAACGATGCAAGGTGAAGTTTTGCACGCCGCTGCGGTTTGCAGGAGACGTTGGTCGTCATGCATTACCTTTACCTTGCCATCACCTTCGCCGGTATCGTCACGCTTGTCTTTGCGTCCCTCGTTGCCCTGGGGCGGTTGATCGGATGATTGTTCGCGCGCGATCCCGCTGCGCTGAATCGGCAACCGATCCCTCTTGTCAAAAGCGTCTCGTGGATAGCGTCTCGTGGATGTGCGCGCCGCCTCTCGTTCCCGGCCGCAGCCGGCAACGCGGCACCAGAATTCCTCTTCGATCGAAGTCGGAAATTTTGCGGAGCGCCTCCTTCGACGCGGCTTTGTAACGGACGATCGAAGCCCGTTTTGGACCGGGCCAGCTCTGGACCGCGTCAACGTCGCCAAGCGCTGCCGCATCTGCCGCCGAAGTCGCTGTACATCCGAGCGACAACGGGGCAGATGACAGCAAGCGCCCGGTGGTTACGCCAGCACTCGAAAGCCCACCACCTGCGACCCCACCGCCGAGACTGAATTTGCTACTCCCATTGCGCCGGTATTGCGGCGCGCATCGGTCAAAATCTGATCTTCTTTCGCTTTGGAATAATTATAACCTTCGTGCAAGTTAGTGCCGCGTTTGTATGCCCGCGATGGCAATCCGGCATAAAGCGCTGTCGCGCTCTAATCACCCAACGGCAGCTTGATCTGCCCTGCGTCCCACTCGATCACCTCAAACATCATCCCGCGCTTGATCATTTCTGTTTCGAGGTCGGCTGCGAGTTTTCTCCATTCGCCGGTGTCTCGAATCCGGAATCGAGGCTCATCCCCGCCGCTTGTGAGCGAGTCGTCGGCCTTGAGAGCGGCACGAATAGTCTCATAGAGCAACGTCAGACCATCATTCGCGAGCGCCTGATAATTCATTGCGCCATAACCACGATTTGCGCCGTGCAATGCAGGCTGAAAAAAGTAAATGCCGGACGTGCCGCCAACAACCGGGATTGCGAGACATGGCGATTTGGGCACCTTACCGGCTATGGTTGGCCTTTCGCCAGCGTGTCCTAGCCGAGGCTGGCTGAGAGGGCGCATGGTATGAGGCGACTTGGGAGCAATTCCCTCGCCGAAATTCGCGCCCGGCACCTTCGGTTGTACAGACCGGGGCGGGACCCTGTCAGCCGAACCGGCACCGATGACAGCGACACCAGCGCTGGCAATGCCACGCCCGAGCGAAAATGCGACCGCAGTCCGACCACAATGGCGTCCAACGAAAACCCGGTCGGATAGGTACAACGCTTCCCGATACAGCGCGTATCAGGGGGACACCACGTGCGCCACGAACGCCAATTGCTTGCAGTCACGGAAGAAACGGACGATTTCAACTTCAACTTCCAAATTGCCAATCTGGGTGCGAGACATGCCTGCCGCGTCAGGGTTCGCGCGACCAGCAAGACACAGGCGGCGAGTTTTATTCGAGACAACTGGCCCACGATCGAAGCCCTTGCCCGACGCAATCTGGCAAACAGCCCCGCCAGGTCGAAGCTGATCAAGCTCCAGGCAGGCTAGGCCTTTTCAACGATTTCTGTGCGCCGGCGCCCGACCGCGACGTTTTGCGCCGCGCGCACCACATCGGTTGAGAGTGATCTTCGTCACATAAGGCCCGGCCGAAACGCCCTACTGTCTCCCCACGCCTTCACCGCCACACGGGAGACTCAACATGCGCAAGTTCATTCTGGTTGCCGCGATGCTCCTGGCTTCCGCCAGCGCGCAAGCCGGCGTGTCCCGCAGCCTGATCCTCGCAGCGAACGACGAGGTGACGACGCCAGCGCAGCCTGCAACCACCACGACGACTGCTCCGGCCCCGCCTGCCACCACGCCTGCCACCACAACGCCTTCCGCCGATACGCCGAAATTCGTCGAGCGTCCCGCCGCTGTCGCACCGACCGCGACGCCGACCACGACCACGCCGGCAACGCCGGCCAAGACGACCACCACCGGTACGCCGAAAACCACGAAGCCGGTCGCCAGCGACCCCAAGGCCGACAAGGCCAAGCGCCGTCGCGATACCGAAGCGCGCGTGATCTACGAGCTGCACCGTCACGGCGTTTACTGGTAAGTCTCCCACGAACTAAAGCGCCCCCGGATCAAATCCCGAGGGCGCTCTTTTCCTTCATCCCTTTGTTACCGTCATGCCCGGGCTTGACCAGGGGCGTCACGATTGAGGGGCGTGGTTGCGGCTCTGCCTCTTCCGCAGAGTTATTGCGATACCGTTTGCACCACGCTCGAGACCGGGCGCGAGGAGACGGTCGGCAGCTTCAGATCCTTTGCCAGCGCCTCGTCGTATTCCGGCAGTGTCGAAAACTGCGTCTTCGCCTTCATCTGCACGACCTTGTAGCCGCCGGCTTTCAGCCGGCGCAGCAGCGTCGGCAATGCTTCTGCGGTGTGCTTCTGGAAATCGTGCATCAGGATGATGCCCTTGCCGAGCTTGTCGACCTTGGTCATCACGGTGTTCACGATCTTGTCGGGACTGCTCTCCTTGCGGAAGTCGAAGGAATCGAGATCGCAGGAGAA
>DATLJR010000275.1:0-119736 GCA_035538755.1 Pseudolabrys sp. | reverse complement strand
AAGACCTACAACAAGGTCACCCAGTTCTGGACGATGAACCCCCAGGAATTTCTCACCCAGCCCGTGTTCTCGCGCGACTATCCACCGATGAAGGGGTAGGCCGAGGCCGTCAGTCGCCGCAATTCGTGATGCAAATCGAGAGGTAAGAGCGGTCGGGATTCTTTTTGCAGCTTGCAATGCATGTGGTTTGCTCGCCACTGCATCGCATGGGGACCGCAAAAGCGCTATGGCAGGAGAACAGAACGAGCGATGCTGCCAGCGCGCCCACAACGATCCTAGAATTAAAATAGACCATGCAAATTTGTAAAAGGGCCACAGATCGTCGGCAATAGTGCCCGGCTATAGGGCCGTCCTCCTTCACTTGCCCCAGTTGCTTGCGGTTGATACCTAATCCCCACACCTCGCCATGGCCGGACTTTCTGGGCCATTCTGAACGAAAAGCTCGAAATGCCGGCCAAGACACCTTTTTACATCACGACCGCGATCTCGTACCCGAATGGTCCGCCGCATATTGGCCACGCCTATGAGGCGATCGCGACCGATGCCATCGCGCGCTTCATGCGGCTCGATGGCTATGACGTCTATTTCCTCACGGGCACGGATGAGCATGGCCAGAAAATCCAGCAGACCGCTACTCGTGAGGGGCTGACGCCGCGCCAATTGCTCGATCGCAATGTGCCTCGCTTCGAGGCAATGGTTAAGCGGATGAATTGTTCGAACGACGATTTCATCCACACAACCGAGGAACGCCATCACCGTTCGTCCGAGGCGATCTGGCAACGGATGGAGCAAAATGGCGATATTTACCTTGGCAAATACGCTGGCTGGTATTCTGTCAGGGATGAAGCCTATTACGCCGAGAATGAGACCCACCTGAACGAGCAGAAAGTGCGCGTCGCGGCGAAAACGGGCGCCCCGGTGGAGTGGGTCGAAGAGGCGAGCTATTTCTTCAAACTCTCTGCCTACCAGGAGAAGTTGCTCGAGCTCTACAAGCGGCCAGATTTCGTGCTGCCGAAGGAACGCCTGAACGAGGTTGCAAGCTTCGTGCGCGGGGGTCTGCAGGATCTTTCGATCTCACGTACCACTTTCGACTGGGGCATTCGCGTACCTGGCAGCGACGGCCACATCATGTACGTGTGGGTGGATGCGCTCACCAATTACATCACCGGGGTTGGCTTTCCGGATACCGACAGTGAGAAATTCAAGCGCTACTGGCCCGCATCGCTTCACGTTATCGGCAAGGACATCGTCCGTTTTCACGCCGTGTATTGGCCCGCCTTTCTGATGTCGGCGGGTATCGCCGTGCCTCAGCGCATCTTCTCGCACGGGTTCTTGTTCAATCGCGGTGAAAAGATGTCGAAGTCGGTCGGCAACGTAATCGACCCGTTCACCATGGCTGACACTTATGGCGTGGACCAGTTCCGCTATTTTTTCCTGCGCGAGGTTCCCTTCGGCCAGGACGGCAACTACAGCCACGAAGCAATCGTCAACCGAATCAATGCCGATCTGGCGAATGATCTCGGGAATTTGGCACAGCGTTCGCTGTCGATGATCGCCAAGGCAAGTGGTGGCAAGCTGCCGGAGCCGGGCACATTCAGCGAAACCGACAGGACCATTCTCGCGGCAGCGGATGCCATGATAGGCACGACGCGCGAATACATGAAAACGCAGCAGCTGCACCAGGTGCTTAATTGCGTCTGGGCTGTCGTAGCCGATGCCAACCGTTACTTTGCGTCCGAAGCGCCCTGGGCTCTGGCAAAGACTGATCCAACGCGACAGGGGACGGTTCTTTACGTTACGGCGGACGTTCTGCGCCAGGTCGCCGTCCTGGCACAGCCGTTTGTCCCAGCGTCCGCGTCGAAGTTGCTTGATCTGCTGGCGATCGGCCCAGAGGAGCGCAGTTTTGACGCGCTGACGCCGACAAAACGGATCAAGGCCGGCGTGGCCCTGCCTTCACCGGTCCCGGTGTTCCCACGCTTCGTGGAAACAGAGGACAAGTCCTGAAGGTCGATGGCAGGAAGAAAAGCGCACGGGGCGAGGGCCCACGCGCCTTTTTCAACGATAGTGCCGAGTAGTTCTTTTCCACGCAGACTGTCTTGACCTGACGCTCCGCTCAAAACTCATGTGTCCGAGAGCCTTGACCACGCCATAGCGTAGTCGCTACGAACTGGCGCAAATGCCCGAGCGTCCTCAGGCATTGTTATGAAAATCATTGATCCATGCTCGTCGACAGTCATTGCCATCTCGATTTCCCGGATTTCTCCACTGAACTCGACGCGGTTATTTCGCGCGCCCGGGCTGCCGGAATTGGGCGCATGGTGACTATTTCGACCCGTGTGAAGAGGCATGCCCAGATACTCGCGATCGCAGATAGGTTCTCTGAAGTCTTCTGCTCCGTTGGGACGCATCCGCACTATTCGGACGAGGAGCTCGACATTGATTCAGCCCGATTGATCGCGATCGCGAAGCATCCAAAGGTGGTGGCGATCGGTGAAGCGGGCCTGGACTATTTCCGCAACAACAGTCCGCGCGATGCGCAGGAGCAAAGTTTCCGCGAACACATCAAGGCAGCGCGGGAGTCCAGACTGCCACTCGTGATTCATTCGCGCGACTGCGATGTCGATATGGCTCGAATCCTGCGGGAAGAAAGCGGGAAGGGCGCCTTTCCGGCCGTCCTGCATTGCTTCACCGGCGGACGCGAACTCGCGTTTACCGCCATTGAGCTGGGGCACTACGTGTCTTTCACTGGCATTCTTACTTTCAAGAATTCAGATGCGCTACGCGAAATAGCTTCGACTTTGCCCGCGAACCGCATCATGGTCGAAACGGACGCACCGTATCTCGCACCGCTGCCATTTCGTGGAAAACGCAATGAGCCGGCCTTCGTTACGGAAACCGCCAAGGTTCTCGCGCAGGCGCGCGGCGCGTCGGATGAGGAAATTGCGCGCCAGACGACCGAGAACTTCTTCCGGCTGTTCAACAAGGTTCCGCGCAAGCTTGCGGATGCCGCATGAGCTTAACCTTTACGATCCTGGGCTGCGGCTCTTCGATGGGTGTGCCGCGGGTCGCACTCGGCTGGGGCTCCTGCGATCCAAACAATCCGAAAAACCGGCGCCGTCGTTGCTCGCTGCTGGTCGAGCGCACTAATGGCCAAGGGCAGCGGACGCGTGTCCTGGTCGATTGCTCGCCGGACCTGCGTACGCAGCTTCTCGACTCCGAAGTCGATTGGCTTGACGGTGTGGTAATAACGCATGAACACGCCGACCACACTCACGGCATTGACGACCTGCGACCCCTCTTCGTCAACAAGCGTCGTCGCGTCGACGTTTACCTTGACGAGCCGACGTCCGAGGCCATGCACGCCCGCTTCGGCTATTGTTTCGCAACACCCTCCGGCAGCGAATATCCGCCTATCGCAAACGAGAAGCGCCTTACGCCTGGTCGATCGGTCACGATCGACGGGCAGGGTGGCTCAATTGAAGTGCTCCCCGTCCTGCAGAACCATGGAGATATCCCGTCTCTCGGTTTCCGCTTTGGCAATGTCGCCTATTCGGCCGACATAAAAAGCCTGCCTGGCGAAAGCATTGCATCGCTTGCCAGCCTCGACGTCTGGATTGTGGATGCGCTTCGCATCAGTCCACACCCAAGCCATTTCAATCTCGCGGAAGCACTGGACTGGATTTCACGGATCAAACCAAGGCGCGCCATCTTGACCAATCTGCACAGCGACCTGGACTACGCAAAGCTGTGCGGACAATTGCCGCCATCCATCGAGCCCGCCTACGACCAGATGACCTTCACGGCGTCCTGAAGCGGCTCGGGGCACGCAACGCCATTTGTTATTTCTCCCGTGTTTTCTGGGGTTATTGGTTATGTTCCATAATATGTCTTATGCGAATCATGTGTTCTTATCGCCGTGACCGACAGGCTTTGCTACGGTCGCGCCGCCACTAATGAGCCCAGCCTCCGCACCTCGATCTCCCAGTGAAGCCCTCACGCGATATCTCCCAACTGATTGAGATCATGGCGGCACTGCGTACGCCAGGCTCCGGGTGTCCGTGGGACCTCGAACAGAATTTCCGCACCATCGCGCCCTATACGCTCGAGGAAGCCTACGAGGTGACGGACGCGATTGCGCGCGACGATTTGGCTGGTTTGAAAGATGAGCTTGGCGATCTGCTTCTACAGGTCGTTTTCCACACGCGCATGGCACAGGAGCAAGGCGCGTTCGATTTTGGTGACGTCGTAGAGACTATCAACGCCAAGCTGGTCCGTCGGCATCCGCACGTCTTTGCGGACGCGGAAGGAAAGACCGCCAAGGCTGTGGAGGGCCTCTGGGAGCGCATCAAGGCCCAGGAGAAGTCCGAGCGCGGAGAAAACGCGCCGAGCGGGGCCTTGGCCGGCGTCCCGGTTGCCCTGCCCGCGTTAACCCGTGCGCTCAAGCTTCAGAACAAGGCCGGGAGCGTCGGCTTCGACTGGAATGATCCGCGTGCCGTCCTCGCGAAGATCCGCGAAGAGGCGAACGAGATCGAGGCCGAGCTTGATCGAAATGACAAAAGCCGAATAGCTGGCGAAGTCGGCGACCTGCTGTTTGCGGTCGTCAATCTTGCGCGCCATCTCGATGTGGATCCCGAGGGCGCGCTGCGGGAAACGAACCTGAAATTCGAACGTCGTTTCTCAGCGATTGAGAGGGCGCTAGCGCAGCGTGGGAAGACGCTGCGGGACGCGACCCTCGCCGAGATGGACGAATTGTGGGACGAAGCGAAGGCGGCCGAGAAAGACCGCCTTCGGTCGTGATTGAAACGCGATCCCCGCCCGAGGCGGCGGCCCGAGATGCTGCGGCCGGAGAGCGGGCCGGGTCCGGGACCGAACCTTTGATTGCCGCTGCGCACGCGGCGCTCACCAGTAAATCCCGGTGTAGCGGACGCGGGCGTCAAACGGATCGCAAAACAGCGCCGCCTCCGGCCCGTAGCACATGGCGTAGATGATTCCGAATGGAATGATGATGCCCCTGCCCCTTTTTGTCCGGATTTAGATCGGCGGTTTCACCTCCGTCGTCCCCGGATATTTGTGTTTCACCATTTCTGCGTTCTTTGCATCAGCGCGCACGCTGAGCTCCAAATGCCCGTCATCTCGCATTTGACGAGACAAAACTTCTGAATGGCGATAGAGCCAACTCAGGCCTGCCCCATCGGAAGGATCGAGCAACAAATGAAGAGTCTGCCGCGCTTCTCCTAGACGCGCTTCTATCGCGGCAAGCAAATTCTCGACCCCCTCCCCGCTCAATGCTGACACAAGAAGCGGGTAGCGTCGATGCTGACGCTCGGCGAAGTTGAAAATTCGTTCGCGCTGGTTTGAATCCAGCCGATCGATCTTGTTCCAAACCTCAAGCAGTCGCGGATCGTCAGGTTCAATGCCGAGTTCGGTGAGAACTTTTCCCACGTCGTGAGACTGCGCTTCAGAATCGTCATGGGAGATGTCGCGCACGTGCAAGATCACGTCGGCTTCGATCACTTCTTCAAGGGTGGCACGGAAAGCCGCCACCAGCATCGTCGGCAAATCCGAGATGAACCCGACCGTATCGGAGAGAATGACACGTGCACCATGAGGCAGTCCAACCGCGCGCAATGTCGGATCCAACGTAGCAAACAGCATGTCGGCCGAAAGCACGCTTGCGGTCGTCATCCGGTTGAAAAGCGTCGATTTGCCGGCGTTGGTGTAGCCGACAAGGGCGACAATCGGATATGGCACACGTTTGCGGCTATCGCGATGCAGCTTGCGCGTACGCTTGACCTTGTCGAGCTCCACCTCGATCCGCGCTATGCGTTCTTCGATCACGCGTCGATCAGCTTCAATTTGCGTCTCGCCCGGGCCACCGAGAAAGCCGAAACCGCCGCGTTGCCGCTCAAGGTGCGTCCATGAACGGACCAGACGACTTTTTTGGTAGGTGAGATGCGCCAACTCGACCTGCAGCGCGCCCTCGCGTGTGCGAGCGCGGCGTCCAAATATCTCGAGGATCAGTCCTGTACGGTCGATGGCCTTGGTGTTCCACGCCTTCTCGAGATTACACTGTTGGACCGGCGAGACAGGGCAGTCCATGACAACGACCGATGCGGACAAACTCTTCGCAAGGCCGGCAATCTCGTCGACTTTGCCCTTGCCGATGTAGGTCGCAGGACGGATTTCGCTGAGTGTGACGAGCCCCGCTTCGACCACGGTCAAATCGATGGCCCGCGCCAGGCCGACGGCCTCCTCAAGGCGCGCCTCCGGCGTTCGCTCATGGGATGACGAGCGTGTCGCGCCCTTGACGGGCGGCTTTTTCAGCCACGGCTCAATAACAATCGCCCGGCCGGTCTCGACACCCGACGTTGTCGGGCTCAGCAGATCAGCGCGCTGATTGCGACGGCGTACTTCCAATCAGGCCTTGTCTCCCGCCGGTGGCTCGTCAGCTCCTTCGAAGAGTTGGATGGGGTGACCCGGCATAATCGTCGAAATTGCGTGCTTGTAGACGAGCTGGGAATGCCCATCCCGTCGCAGCAGCACGCAGAAATTGTCGAACCAGGTCACCACGCCCTGCAACTTGACGCCGTTCACCAGAAAGATGGTGAGTGGGATTTTGCTTTTGCGGACGTGATTGAGGAAGGTGTCTTGCAGATTTTGCGCACGATCGGCCGCCATTGCCGTTTTCCAGTTTTTGCTCGCGTCTAGCGCGCGAGACCTTCTTTGCCCAAGTCCTTCCGCATGTGAGTGAAGAGCATGCGCCGCTTTACCCCTCGCAAAGCGGGGCCCGGGAAGCACTATTAGATTGCAGGTGCTCTCTGGGCGCAAGCATAAGTTCAAAGAAACCCCATCAAGCCTTTGAATAAACGGGGATTTCCTGCATTTTCTGGAACCGGCGCGGCCGCTACGGAAGCCGACCAGCGGCTAGTCGCTGATCTCGGCGTAGTCGTGGTAGTCGCGCCGCAGCCCCGTCGCGATCAGCCCCGGCACGCCATTGCCGACTGGGCGGCCGTCAATGCTCACGACCGGCAAAACCGTCTGGCTGGCCGAGGTGATGAAGGCCTCGCGCGCGCCGTAGGCCTCTTCGACCGTGAAGGTCCGTTCCTCGAACGCCAATCCTTGCGCGTTGATGGTGTCGATCACGACCGACCGTGTGATCCCAGGCAGGATGTTGCTGCCGAGCGGATGGGTAATGAGTACGCCGTCGCGGCTGACAATCCAGGCATTCGATGATCCGCCTTCGGTGATGCGGCCCTGGCTGTCGACAAGCCAGGCCTCGCGTGCCCCGCGCTCCCGTGCCGCCTGCTTTGCTAACACGTTCGGCAGCAAGGCGACCGTTTTGATGTCAACGCGCTTCCAGCGGATGTCGGGCACCGTGACAACCGCAATCCCTTCGGCCGCAACGTCCTCGAGAGACTGCTGATCGCTGTTGCGCGCGGTAACCACAAGAGACGGTCGCGTACCTGCCGCGGGAAACGGGAAATCCCGCCTCGCCACCCCACGGGTGACCTGAACATAGACGATGCCATCGCGAACTCGGTTGCGCCGGATCGTTTCGCGGAGGACGACCGCCAGTGCGGCTTGCGACATAGGAGCAGCAATGCGCAATTCCCCAAGCGAGCGGTTGAGCCGGGCCATGTGACGACGCTCGTCAACAAGCCGACCTCCTCTCACCTCGCAGACTTCGTAGACGCCGTCGGCGAATTGATATCCGCGGTCCTCGACAGCCACCTTGGCGGCGTTGCGAGGCAGATAACGGCCGTTGACGTATGCGATACGTGACATGGAAACGCTAATCTATTCCGAGTGCCTTGAGCTTGCGATGCAATGCCGAACGCTCCATGCCTACGAATTCCGCAGTGCGTGAAATATTGCCGCCAAAGCGGCTGATCTGTGCGACCAGATATTCCCGTTCGAAGACCTCGCGGGCGTCGCGCAATGGCAGGCCCATCAGGTGCTCGCCTCCGTTACCGTTCGGCATGCTCGGCACCATCGAGCCGACGTCCGGCGGCAACATGCTGGCATTCATCACCGCCTCAGGATCTCCGCCCGCCAGGATCATCAATCGCTCGATGTTGTTGCGCAGTTGTCTGACATTGCCCGGCCAATTGTGCGACTGAAGCACCGCCATCGCGTCTTCGCCGATGCGACGCTTCGGCAATCCCGTCGCCTGCGAAATCTGGTCCATGAAATAATCCACGAGGTCCGGTATGTCCTCGCGTCGTTCGGCCAGAGGCGGTACGCGGATCGGAACGACGGCAAGCCGATGGTACAGGTCCTCGCGGAATTTCCCTTCAGTGATCAACGTCTCAAGATTGCGCGCCGTTGACGACACGATACGGACATCGACGGCTATCTTCGCGCTTCCACCGACACGCTGGAATGTCTGGTCAACTAGGACGCGCAGAATCTTATTCTGCGTCTCGCGAGGCAGGTCGGCGATATCATCGATAAACAGTGTGCCGCCATGCGCCTCTTCGAGCGCGCCAGGCTTGCGTCCTTCCGAGCCATTGGATTGGTCAACGCCAAACAGCTCGATTTCCATCCGCTCGGGTGTGATCGCGGCTGCGTTGATGACGACAAACGGTCCATTTGCCCGCCCGGACAGTTGATGAAGCGTTCGCGCCGCAAGCTCCTTGCCGGCCCCTGAGGGACCGACGACAAGTACGCGACTGTTCGTTGGCGCCACGCGATCGATAGCCTGACGCAATTGCCCGACAGTCGCCGACCGGCCGACAAGCGTCGACGGCTGTGGCGCAAGCTGCTTGAGCTGTTTGACTTCGCGTTTGAGCCGGGAATTTTCCAATGCGCGGTCGGCGACGAGAACCAGACGGTCCGCCTTGAACGGCTTTTCAATAAAATCATATGCGCCGTGCTTGATCGCGGCGACTGCGGTCTCGATGTTTCCGTGACCTGAAATCATCACGACCGGCAACTCGGCGTGTTCCTGTTTCACGCTGTCGAGCAGTTGCAGGCCATCGAGCTTGCTGCCTTGCAGCCAGATGTCCAGGAAAACCAGGTTCGGCCGGCGGGTTGCGATTGCGGACAGGGCATCGTCGCTGTTGCGGGCGGTGCGTGTCGTATAGCCCTCGTCCTGCAGGATGCCAGCAACCAAATCGCGGATATCGGCCTCGTCGTCGACTATCAAGATTTCGGCGGCCATGGTGCTACTCGCTTACGCTCTTTTGCTTTTCGGGCTCAGCGGCATCGGCTTTGCCGGCGGCGGCAATCCGCATCCGCACCCAGGCCCCGCGTTGGCCCGGAATTTTCTCGGCGGCATCGCGCAGTTCGATCGTGCCACCGTGCTCTTCAACAATGCGCCCAACGATCGCAAGCCCAAGTCCGGTGCCCTTCTCGCGGGTCGTAACGTAGGGCTCGAGCAACCGGCTGCGATTTTCCTTTGGCAGGCCGATGCCGTTGTCGATGATATCGATCACGATATCGTCGCCGTCCCGCGCCGCGTTGACCTGGATTTTCCCTTTGCCGAGCTCGCCGGGCGGCACTGCTGCGATTGCCTCGGTCGCATTTTTGATGGTGTTGGTGAGCGCTTGCGAAACGAGACGTCGGTCAAAACGCGCCGGCATCGGGTCTTCGCTGATGTCTGCATTGATGTCGATTTCTGAATTGCCGACACGCATCAAGAACACAGCGTGCCGCACCGTATCGGCCATATTCTCGCTGGCGAGTACCGGCTTGGGCATACGGGCGAAATGAGAGAACTCGTCGACCATCCGTCTTATGTCGTCGACCTGCCGGACGATGGTGTCGGTGCACTGTTCGAAAACGCCGCGGTCTTCACCGATCATTTTTCCGTATTTGCGACGTAGGCGTTCGGCAGACAACTGAATCGGAGTGAGAGGGTTTTTGATTTCGTGTGCGATGCGACGCGCGACATCGGCCCAGGCAGATGTGCGTTGGGCGGCGACCAGCTCGGTAATATCGTCAAGCGTCACGACATAACCACGGTCAGAGTCGCCCGACTGTTCGCTCGTAACGCGCACCGAGAGATTTCGCTCGCGATTGTTACGGCTGATGGTGATCTGATCTTGCGGAGAAGCTCCCGATTGAACGGCCGCCATGGTCCCCACGAGTTCGGGCAATACTTCGGTCAAAGGCTGACCAAGTGCCTCGCTTTCTGTTCGCCCGATCAACTTTTCTGCGGAGCGGTTCAGGATGCTCACATTTCCACTGCCGTCGACGCCGATGACCCCCGCGCTGGCGCCCGAGAGCACGGCTTCGGTAAAACGGCGACGGCTATCCATGACGTCGCGCGCGTTCATGATGTCATCACGCTGCGTACGCAGGTCCTGGATCATACGGTTGAATGTTTCGCCGAGGTGCGCGAGATCGCCCTCGGCCTGGCGCACCGGAACGCGAACGTAGAGATTTCCAGCTGATACGGCGTTGGCCGCGCCGATGAGGCGGCGGATCGGTGCCACAAGACGGTTGGCGAAGTTAAATCCGATCCAGACTGCCGAGAGAAGCACGATCAGCGCAATTACGGTGTACATCAAAGCAAACGCAACCTGCACACCGAGGCGACGTGACTCAAGCGCAGCGTATTCGGTGACGCTTGCGCGTGTCGCCTGCAATTGAGGCACGACCCGCGGATCGAGGAGTCGAGTGACGTAAAGATAGGTGTCGTCGAATTGTTCAAGCTTGATGATGGCCGCCACATAGTTGGCGTCCGGCAACAAGACGATTTGTGGCTCCTTGGAGGTGATATGCGCTAAGGCGTCTCGGGGTGGCAGCGCGAAGGTCTGGTTGGTGTTGACGTTCGCGCGCGCAATGACCTTGAGATCTTTGTCGATCACGATCGCCGCGCCCAGACCGCGGGCTGCCGCCTGGAAGGTCAGAAACTGGCGAAGTTTGTCCGGGTCCTGTTCAAAAATTGATTTGCTGCGCGCGATCTCGAACGCGGTGATCATTATGTCCGAACGCACGAACTGGGCATGGTCGCGCAGATAGGCTTCCGCGACGATGAGCGAGTTCTCGACCGCAGAGCGCGTGCGCGTAGAGAACAGTCTGTCGAGACCGCGATCGAGAGTAACGCTCGCGACAATCGCGACCAGAATTGCCGGCACGGCGGCAATGACCGAGAACAGGCCGACGATCCGGACATGCAGTCGCGCGGCGGCGCGACCGCTGCGCCTCGCCTGTATGACTTGCCACACTTCGCGGAGAATAATGCTGAGCAAAAGCAGCACCGTCACCGCATTCACAAGCAGCAAGGTCACGACCACGTTGTGCGTGGGTGAGATAGGCGTCAGGTCGGCGAGGACAATGAAAGTGATAAAGGCCGAGAGCAGTGCGAGCCCAACCACGACTGGCCCGATAACGCGCGATTCACTCCGCTTGGCGGGAGCGGCAGCAAGCGCTGTGTCGGCTGTAGCGGCTTGTTCGACGGTCATGGGCCCCGGCGGAAGAACACGGGGGGCACCTGTCCAACTGGACAAGACAACCAAAGGGCTCAGGCCCTCCCCGGCACTGATGCTTTTATACAACAATGTTGCCGAATTGCGACAAATCCGCGGCGCAAAGGCCATATTGCGGGGTCTTTTCAGTTGCCGCCGCGAAACACCTGAATGTCGAGGTCGCGGATTTTCTTCCGCAAAGTGTTGCGGTTAAGCCCCAGCAGATCCGCTGCCCGGATCTGATTTCCCCGGGTTGCTGCCAGGGCCGCCGTAAGCAACGGATATTCGATCTCGCGCAGAATGCGGTGATAGAGCCCGGCCGGCGGCAAGCCATCTTCGAACCCCGCGAAATAAGCTGCGAGGTGGCGCTCGACCGCACCGCTGAGATTTTCGTCGCCCCTCGGCTCTTCGCTTCCAATCGGAAGTGCAGGCTGCGCCAGTTCCGCATCGATCACCGCCGCGGTGATTGTCTCCTGTGGGTAGAGCGCGGCCAGTCGACGAGCCAGATTTTCGAGTTCGCGAACATTACCAGGCCAGCGATGCCGCTTGAGACGATCGAGCGCGGCCTGATCAATCTGCTTTGGCGGCAGACCCTCTCGCTGCGCTTGCGCGAAAAAGTGGCGGATGAGGTCGGGAATGTCTTCGGTTCGCTCGCGAAGCGGCGGCAGTCGCAAGGGTACGACGTTGAGCCGGAAGAACAGGTCCTCGCGGAACAGACCTTGCTGGATCAAAAGTCGAAGGTCCTTGTTCGTCGCCGCGATGATCCGGACGTCGCTCTTGATGGGCGTGCGGCCACCAACGGTCGTGTATTCGCCCTGTTGGAGCACGCGCAACAAACGGGTCTGTGCTTCCATCGGCATGTCGCCGATTTCATCCAGAAAAAGGGTGCCGCTTTCCGCCTGTTCGAAGCGGCCGGCACTGCGGGTATTGGCGCCGGTGAACGCGCCCTTCTCATGTCCGAATAACTCGGATTCGATCAGGTCTCGCGGGATCGCCGCCATATTGATGGCGACAAATGGGCTTGCGCGCCGTTTCCCGTAGTCATGCAACGCGCGCGCCACCAACTCCTTACCTGTGCCGGACTCGCCGGAGATCATTACGGTCAGGTCGGTTTGCATCAAGCGCGCAAGGACACGGTAGATTTCCTGCATCGCCGACGATCTGCCGACCAGCGGGATTCCTTCAAACTCTTCGCCTTTCGGAGCTGCCGCGCGCGGCTCTTTCGGTTCCGACAGCGCGCGGCCGACGATGCCGATCAGTTCTTTCAGATCGAACGGCTTCGGAAGGTACTCGTAGGCGCCTCGCTCCGAGGCGCGAATAGCCGTCATGAAAGTATTCTGCGCACTCATGACGACGATCGGCAGGTCGGGACGCGCCTTGCGAATGCGCGGGATCAGGTCAAATGCATTTTCATCCGGCATGACGACGTCGGTGATAACCAGATCGCCGTCGCCTTGCGTGATCCATCGCCAGAGAGTTGCGGCGTTACCGGTCGACCGCACCTCGTAGCCAGCACGGGACAGCGCTTGATTGAGCACCGTGCGGATCGCTGTGTCGTCATCGGCAACCAGAATGCTTCCAGTCGGCATATCGTGTCTCACGAATTGGGAACCGGCGATGCATCATCGGCGACGTTTCCGTCACCGCTGTAGATAGGCATAAGGACGCGGAAGATTGTCCGCCTTGGCTGTGATTCACATTCGATGATGCCGCCATGGTCGCCCACAATCTTGGCAACCAACGCCAGACCAAGGCCGCTGCCGCTATGCTTTGTCGTGACGAAGGGGTCGAACAGATGTGGCATCAGATCTTCGGGAACGCCTGGCCCGTTGTCTTTGACGCAGAACTCGAGCGGTAGGGAAACGCGTGTCTTGCTGCCAGGCACAGACAGGCGCACACCGGGACGAAAAGCGGTCGTTAGCTGGATTTCGCCATCGCTTGCGCCCTCGCCGATGGCTTCTGCGGCATTCTTGAGCAGATTGAGAAAGACCTGAACGAGTTGGTCGCGATTGGCGAGAACCGGCGGCAGTGAGGGGTCGTATTCCTCGGTGAATTTGATGTGCCGCGCAAACCCCGACTGGGCGAGCCGTTTCACGTGATCCAGGATCACGTGGATATTCACGGGCTCGCGGTCTATCGGACGTTCGTCCGCGAAGACTTCCATCCGATCGACAAGCTTCACGATGCGATCCGTTTCGTCGCAGATCAATTTGGTGAGCGGCCGATCATCGTCGCCTGCGGATTGCTCGAGAAGCTGCGCCGCGCCGCGAATGCCGGACAGTGGATTTTTGATTTCGTGGGCGAGCATGGCAGCCAACGCGATCACCGAACGCGCAGCGCCGCGATGTGTCAGCTGTCGGTCCATTTTGTCGGCGATGGTGCGTTCCTGCAGCATGACGATGACGTGTTCCGGATATTCGGGAAGCGGACCCACGTACAGATCGACAAGTCGTTCGCCAGGATTTCGCGGCGTGGCCAGGTCGACCTTGTATTCATTGACGGCCGCACCGCGGTGGCGCACTTGCTCGATCAAGGTCAGCAAGGGCGAGCCAAACGGTACGAGCTCGCGCAGCGAGTGTCGGCGCAGCATTGACGTCGATGCATCGAAGAATTGTTCGGCGGCTACGTTGGCGTCAGCAATCTTTCCATCCGGTGCCACCATGATCACCGGATGCGGTAGCGCATGCAGCATCGCGTCGGCTGGACTATGGACAATTGCGGAAAGAGCTTGCGCGCGCGTCATGCCGTAGCCCTCCGGCCGAAATCGTCAAAAGCCTCGGCCAACATCTGCCGTGCACGCTTTGGCTCCTCGGCGGTCAGCACGCGGTTGCGATGGTGTTTGAGCTGCTCGGCCGGCGCCTCGACGGTGACGGCTGCCGCATTGAGCGCCCAGCCGAGATGCTTTCGAGCATGACGGCGGCCGATCGTCAGTCCGTGATGACTCAGCATCTCGTCATACAGCGCATCGATCAAATTGAATTGCTCGACAAGTGACGGCGTGCCGGCGCGCGCGCCCGTTGCGAAGTATTGCGCGATTTGACCGGGCAACCAGGGACGACCCTGAACGGCGCGTCCGATCATGACTGCATCGGCCTCGGAATCGACCAAAGCCTGAACGGCATCAGCGCATGTCTGGATGTCGCCATTGACGACGATGGGAATTGAAACAGATTGTTTGACTGCTCGGACCGCGCGCCAGTCAGCTCGTCCGTCGAAGAATTGACATCGCGTGCGGCCGTGCACGGTGATCAATTTGATGCCGGCCGCTTCCGCGCGCCGTGCAAGGGCGGGCGCATTGATGGTCGACGTGTCCCAGCCGAGCCGTATCTTCAACGTCACAGGTATACGCGCGGCAGACACCGTCGCCTCGATCAAGCTCAAAGCGTGGTCGAGGTCGCGCATCAGGGCTGAACCGGCGGCGCCGTTGGTAACCTGCTTGGAAGGGCAGCCCATGTTGATGTCGACGATGTCTGCGCCCTGCGCCTCCGCGATGCGGGCGCCTTCGGCCATCCATTGCGGCTCGCAGCCGGCGAGCTGTACGACGTGGATCCCTATCCCGCCACCCTCACTGCGAACGCTTGCCTCCCGCTCTCCGCGCGCCAAGCCGGCGCAAGCCGTCATCTCTGATACCACCAGCCCCGCGCCAAGCCGCTCCGCAAGACGACGGAAAGGTGCGTCGGTAATGCCCGACATCGGGGCTAGAACGACGCGATTTGGAACCACGACGGGCCCAATGGCGAGCGGATCGCCAAGCAAATAGTTCGTTTTCTGTGTTACAGGCCTCTTGCCTACCATTTAGGCTGTCCGTTTTAGTGCTCACAGATTAGCCATTTTGCTCCGCAGCGCAAGTGCTGCAATGCAAAAAACTGTTCATTCCGGATAATGGTTACTGCGTTTCCGCGCCGCCCGGAAAGCGCTAAAGCAGTGCGACATCAAGGAGCAGCAGATGGCGCGTGTCGCAGCCATTGTGGTAGCCGCCGGACACGGCGTAAGGGCCGGTGGCGATCTTCCCAAGCAATTTCGCCGCCTCGGTGGGGATACGCTCCTCCAACGCGCCCTCTCCACCTTTACCGGCGTTTCCGCTGTTTCCCTGGTGCAGCCAGTGATACGGCCGGACGACCTCGCACTCGTACGCACACTGACTGACGGTATGGACATCCTCCCGCCCGTTTCAGGAGGTGCCACACGCCAGGCGTCGGTGCGGGCTGGCCTCGAAGCCCTCGAACCGCGTGAGCCTGACATCGTGTTGGTCCATGACGCGGCCAGGCCGTTTGCCACTTCGGAACTGATTGCACGCGCAATTGCGGCTGCAGAAAAAACCGGAGCAGCGATTCCCGGACTGCCCGTGACCGACACGGTCAAGCGCATCGACCAAACAGGAACCATTGAAACGACACTCGATCGCAATTCCATCCGACTGGTACAAACGCCGCAGGCGTTCGCCTTTCCAGCCCTGCTAAAAGCTCATCGGCGCGCCGTCACACACGGCCGCGACGATTTCACCGATGACGCGGCGCTCGTAGAGTGGGCAGGCATGAAGGTCAGCGTATTTGAAGGTGAGCCAGGCAATATCAAGCTCACCACACCGGACGATTTCGCACGCGCAGAAGCCATCCAGGGCGCTTTGCTCGGCGACGTGCGTACGGGCTCTGGCTTTGACGTGCATGCCTTTGGGCCAGGCGATCACGTCACCTTAGGGGGTATCCGAATTCCTTGCGATCGCGCTCTAACCGGACACTCCGATGCCGACGTTGCGCTTCACGCGCTCACCGATGCGATCCTAGGTGCGCTTGCCGACGGAGACATTGGCACGCATTTTCCGCCGACCGATCCGCAATGGCGCGGCGCGTCGTCAGACCGGTTTCTTTTTTTCGCGGTCGATCGCGTGCGAGCCCGAGGTGGTCTTATTGCGCATCTCGATCTCACGATCGTCTGCGAGTTCCCACGCATATCCGCGCATCGCGATACAATGCGCGCGAACATCGCAAGAATCGCGCGTATCGACACAGAGCGCGTCGCCGTGAAAGCGACGACCAGCGAAAAGCTCGGCTTCACCGGCCGGGGTGAAGGCATTGTGGCCTATGCAACGGCAACGGTCCGCCTCCCGTGGGGCAAATGATGCCCGACAAGGATTTGCTCGTTGCAGCGGAAGCCTTATTGGAGCTTTGCAAATCGAAGAAGCTGACCCTCGCGACAGCAGAGTCATGCACGGGCGGTCTGGTGGCTGCAGCGCTCAGTGAAATTCCTGGTTCCTCGGTGGCTCTCGACCGCGGCTTCGTGACCTACTCCAACGAGGCGAAACAGCAGATGCTGGGTGTGACGCCGGCCACGATCGACGTCTACGGCGCGGTAAGCACCGAGTGCGCCGAGGAAATGGCCAGAGGGGCTCTGGCGCACGCCTCGGTCGATCTTGCGGTCTCGATTACCGGCATAGCAGGACCAACGGGCGCGGTTCGCGGAAAGCCGATCGGCCTTGTCTATTTCTGCGCCGCGTCGCGCAGCGGTCGCGTCATCGCGCACGATCGCAAATATGGTGACATCGGCCGAGCAAACGTACGACGAGAAGCCGTCCTGCAGGCTTTGGCCATGCTTCAGGAACTGGCCGAAAAGGAAGAGCCCCAACAGCCCGCCGGAAAGAGCTAGCGGCCGTAGATTTCATCCGCTCTACGTTCGAAAGCAATGGCAAATCGCCGGAAAGCTGCATCGAACATCGCCCCCATCAACACAGCAAGCGTTCGGCTTCTGAACTCGTAATCGATAAAGAACTCAACATCACAGGCTTTGGTATCGACCGGATAAAAGGTCCACCGATTCTGCATCCGCTTGAATGGACCGTTCAGATATTCGACCAAAATCTTCAGGCTTTGCCGATCCAACGTTACGCGGCTCGTAAATGTCTCGCGAGCGATCTTGTAGGCGACGGTCATATCCGCAACGAGAACGGTTCTTCCGTCTTTCTCAATGCGGCTCTTGACTGCAAGCGCGCCGCACAAAGGAACGAACTGCGGATACTTCTCAACGTCCGCCACCAGATCGAACATGTCGGTGGCGGCGTGACGGACGCGTCGCTTCGTGGAAAACTGGGGCATTGAGTGATTAGCGGGCAGCGCGCGCAGCTTTCAGCCGCGCAAAGTCTTCGCCTGCGTGATGCGACGACCGGGTCAATGGCGAAGCAGCGACCATGAGGAAGCCCTTGCTGTACGCGATGGTTTCAAGGTTCTTGAACTCGCCGGGCGGCACGAAGCGCTTGACTTCATGATGCTTGCGGGTCGGCTGGAGATATTGTCCGACCGTGAGGAAGTCGACTTGTGCGGAACGCAGATCGTCCATGACCTGCAGGACCTCATTCCGCTCTTCGCCCAGACCGACCATGATTCCGGACTTGGTGAACATCGTCGGATCAATCTCCTTTACCCGCTGCAGCAACCGCAGCGAATGAAAATAGCGCGCACCCGGTCGTACAGTTAAATAAAGCGAAGGCACCGTTTCCAGATTGTGGTTGAATACGTCGGGCCGGGCCTCGACGACCAGCTCGAGCGCCCCGTCCTTGCGCAGGAAATCCGGCGTCAGAACTTCGATCGTTGTCTGTGGGCAACGCGCCCGAATAGCGCGGATCGTATCGGCAAAATGTTGCGCTCCCCCGTCGGCGAGATCGTCGCGATCGACCGACGTCACCACGATATGGGCGAGGCCGAGCTTGGCCGTTGCCTCAGCAACGCGCACCGGTTCATCGGGATCGAGCACACCGGGAAGACCGGTTTTGACATTGCAGAAAGCACAGGCGCGCGTGCAAGTGTCGCCCATAATCATGAAGGTAGCGTGCTTTTTCTCCCAGCACTCGCCGATATTCGGGCAACCCGCCTCCTCGCACACGGTGTGGAGCGCGTTTTCGCGCATAAGCTTTTGCGTGGCGAAATAACCCGCCGAGACCGGCGCCTTGACGCGAATCCAGTCTGGCTTCGGCAGAACGGGTGAATCCGGTCTGTGCGCCTTTTCCGGGTGGCGCGGGCGCGGATTGTTCACGAGGTCAAGGACGACCGCCATGGCTTCTACTTACGGCTGCTGGTGCGTCCCCGCAAGGTCATGCGGCTATGCTTTTCGAATTGCACGCCAGATCAGTAGAAATACGATGGCGCCGATCGTTGCGGTAATCAGATTCCCCCAGAAATCCGGCACGACCTCGAGACGCAATTTTTCAAAAAGAAAACCGCCGACGATCGCGCCCACGAGACCGACGGCAAGATTGTATAACAAGCCTCCGCGCCCGCCGAGAATCTTCGTGGCGAGCCATCCGGCGAGCAATCCGACAATGATCCATGCGATGACGCCCATGACCTTCTCCCGAATTAAGGTGCGGCGCGAATCGGAAATCTATACAACTGGCGGTGAAATGCGAGTGCTCCCCGGCTCTCTGCCGCCCTACTAATGCCGTGACGAAAACGCCAAGACGACGTTCGAAAACGCGTGGCTATGTATTTATCCTCGGTGTTTATACCGCCGCCGTTTTCCTGAGCTCATTACTTCTGTTCGGCGTCCAACCGATGTTCACGCGCATGGTGTTGCCGCGGCTTGGCGGTTCGCCATCCGTCTGGTCGGTGGCGATGGTTTTCTTCCAGTCGATGCTGCTTGCAGGTTATGCGTACGCGCACATTCTGATGACCGCGCGCAATCGATACGTCCCAGTCGCCGTCCATCTTGCTTTGCTCATTGCCGCTGCCCTTACCCTTCCGCTGTCGATTGGCGACTTCTTGGGGTCGCCTCCGACAGGCGCGGCTGCACCTTTCTGGCTGCTTGGTTTGTTCACCGTGTCGACCGGTCTGCCGTTCTTCGCGCTCGCTGCGAACAACCCATTGACGCAGGCGTGGTTTGCCCGGACGCGACACCGCGATGCGCAGGACCCTTATTTTCTCTACGCGGCGTCCAACGTCGGCAGTTTTCTCGCGCTGATCTCCTATGCGGTGTTGTTCGAGCCGGTTTTTACTCTGCGCGCACAAAGCCGGCTTTGGACCCTTGGATTTATTCTCCTGATCGCACTGATTGCCGGTTGCGGCGCTCTGATGCTTCGCAACCAGCGGCGCACCGTGGCAGGAGCAAAGACTGTCGCTGGCGACAAACCAAGCTGGCCCGTGATTGGTCGCTGGGTATTCATTTCGGCCGTGCCGTCCGGCCTCCTCGTCGCGGTGACTGCGTATATTTCAACCGATATAGCGGCAGCGCCCTTGCTGTGGGTCATTCCGTTGTCGCTCTACCTGCTGACCTGGACTCTTGTATTTCAACGGCACGCATTGATCCCGCACAGCACGACGCTGTTTTTGCAGCCCTTTGCAATCGCTGGAATTGTTGTCTTGCTCTATTACGCCGGCTGGATTCCGTTGCTCGATAGCCTGAGCGGGCATCTTGTGTCTTTTTTCATCATCGCAATGGCCTGCCACGGAGAACTCGCGCGAACACGACCAGCTCCGCAATACCTGACGACCTTTTACGTTTCACTGTCCTTCGGTGGAATGATCGGCGGATTGTTTTCCGGCCTGGTGGCACCTTACGCATTCTCATGGGTCGCGGAGTACCCTACTCTTGCTGTCCTGGCTGTCTTGTGCCGTCCCTTCGGACAAGAGACCTGGAGGCCCTTTGAACGTCTGTTATGGCCACTCGATCCGACCTACTGGCCGCAGCTCAGCGCACGGTTCTGGCCGGTCGCCGTTGTGATTGGGCTCGGCTTGCTGTTCTCGCGTTCGATCGGCTTTGATTTTGGCGGCGATCCCGAGCTTCTCAAGGTCGTCATTCTGGCTCTGGTCGCGATATCACTTGTCCTGCTCCGGGATCCTCCGAAATCGGCGTTCGCTGTGGCCATGGCTTTGGCCATGATCTGGCTATACCCGGCCAGTGAGACGCGGCCTGAAACCCTGCGCAGCTTTTTCGGTGTCCACAAAATCTACGAGAGCGACGACGGCCGCTTTCGTATTCTCAAGCACGGATCAACCATCCACGGTGCGCAGCAGATCGAAGATGACGAAGGCCAGCCGATGAACGGCCGGCCGAAACCGATCACTTACTACCACGACAAGTCGGCGATGAGCCGGGTGATTGAAGCGGTGCGCGCCCGGAAAGGCGGCCCTCTGCACGTCGCAGTTATCGGCCTCGGAACCGGAACATTGGCGTGCCTCAGCACTCCCGATGAAACCTGGCGCTTTTACGAAATCGATCCCACCATCGTTGAGATCGCACGCGACCCGAACCGTTTCACTTTCCTGTCGTCTTGTTCTCCGCAAGTGGGGATAGTCATAGGGGATGCCAGACTAACACTGGCCAGGGAGCCGGATCGCCAATTCGATCTCATCATTGTTGACGCTTACTCGTCAGACGCGATTCCGGTGCACCTGGCGACGGCAGAGGCAATGGCGCTCTACAAATCCAAGCTCGCTCCCCAGGGCGTTGTCGTTATGCACATCTCAAACCGCCACCTCGAACTGCACAGCGTGGTTGAAGGCATCGCTGGCGCAAACGGCCTGAAAACCTGGGTCTGGAGACGCGACCAGGATGATTCCGACGACATAAACTACGTCTTCTCATCTGATGTCGTAATTTCTGCGCAGAACGCCGAGGATATCGGCGCCTTGGCCCATGACAGCTCCTGGGTGCTGAACACGCCCAATCCTACGATAAGAACCTGGACCGACGACTATTCCAACGTGGCCGGCGCGCTCTGGCGCAAGTACGTCAGATAGTGTCCGGTCAGATGTTCAGGACGCGACCGTAGGCATCGAGTACGGCTTCCTTCATCATCTCCGACAAGGTCGGGTGCGGGAAGATCGTATGCATCAGCTCTTCTTCGGTGGTCTCCAGATTCATTGCGACCACGTAGCCCTGGATGAGCTCGGTAACTTCCGCACCGACCATATGCGCACCGAGCAGCTGGCCTGCCTTTTTGTCAAAGATGACTTTGACCAGGCCCTGATCTTCCCCGAGCGCAATCGCCTTTCCGTTGCCCACGAATGGAAAGCGCCCGACCCGTACGTCCAACTTCTTCTCTTTCGCCGCCTGTTCGGTCAGGCCGACTGAGGCGATTTGCGGCGAACAGTACGTGCAGCCCGGAATCATAAGCTTGTTCATGGGGTGAGGGTTAAGCCCCTTGATCGCCTCAATACAGACGACACCCTCATGCTCAGCCTTGTGCGCAAGCATCGGTGGTCCCGACACGTCTCCGATCGCATAGATTCCCGGAACATTTGTCTTGTTGAATTGATCGACGACGATGATCCCGCGATCGGTTTTGACGCCCAGCTTTTCCAACCCAAGGTTCTCGATATTTCCGACGACGCCAACGGCCGAGATGACGCGCTCGAACGTGATCGATTGCGTCTTGCCGCCTTCCTCGACGGAGGCGGTCACGCTGTCAGCCTTCTTGTCGAGCTTGGTCACCTTCGCGTTAGTGTGGATCTTGATGCCCTGCTTTTCAAAACTCTTGCGCGCAAAAGTCTGAATCTCCTGATCCTCGACCGGAAGAATCTGCGGCAATACCTCGACGACTGTCACCTCCGAGCCGAGCGTCCGAAAGAAAGATGCAAACTCCATTCCGATGGCCCCCGAGCCGATCACCAGGAGTGTTTTCGGCACGTGATCGGGGACCATGGCTTCGAAATAGGTCCACACCAGCTTCTTGTCAGGCTCAATGCCAGGCAACACGCGCGGTCGCGCGCCTGTCGCAATGATGATGTGCTTTGCCTGGTATTGACCGGCGCCGAGCGCGCCTTTTGGCGCTTCGCTCTTCGAGGCCTTCACCGACACTTTGCCCGGTGCATCGATTGCGGCTTCGCCCCAGATGATCGAGACCTTGTTCTTCTTCATCAGGAAGCCGACGCCATCGTTCAGTCGCTTCGACACCGCGCGCGAGCGTTGCACGACAGCCTTGGGGTCGTAGGCGACATTATCGGCCTTCAGGCCGTAATTCTTTGCGTGCTGGAGGTAGTGAAAAATTTCAGCCGAACGCAGGAGCGCCTTGGTCGGGATGCAACCCCAGTTGAGACAAATACCACCGAGATAGTCGCGCTCGACGATCGCCGTCTTGAAGCCAAGTTGCGCCGCGCGAATGGCCGTGACGTAGCCGCCGGGCCCGGAACCGATGATGAGGACATCAAAATTGGTGTCAGCCATAGGCCCGTCTGCCTCCTTCGCGCCCCGATTGAATGTATCTCAAATTAGGCATGTAATGACTGTCATAACAGGGGAAACGTCATGAGCAGGACACTCAGCCGCCTTGCGGCTATCGCAGTCTTTTTGATTGCGCAAGCGGACGTTGTGACCGCTGCCGAAGTCAAAGTCTTCAGCACTATCGGCGTGCAGGCGGCTCTCGAAGAACTGGCGCCCAAGTTCGAGCAGGCAACCGGCAATAAGCTCAATATCACCTGGGCCACAGCCGCGATCCTCGTCAAACGTGTACAGGCTGGTGAAACCGCCGATCTAATGGTTTTGACTAAGCAAAGCCTCGACGCCCTAACCAAAGACAACAAGGCGACCACCGGCAGCGATGCGATCTTCGCGAACTCAGGCATGGCCGTAGTCGTGAAGAAAGGCGCACCCAAACCGGATATCTCCACGCCGGATGCTTTCAAGCAGGCGTTGCTCAACGCAAAGAGCATCGCTTGGTCCGATCCGGCGGCCGGAGGCGCAAGCGGCGTCCACTTCGCTAAGGTGATCGATCGCTTGGGTATTGCGGATCAGGTCAAAGCCAAGACCAAGCATCCGCCCCCGAGCGGCAATACGGCCAACCTCGTCGTTGCAGGCGAGGCCGAACTCGCCGTCCAGCAGGAACCCGAGGTGATGTCGGTGGCGGGTGTCGACATGGTCGGCCCGCTGCCTGGCGATCTTAACAACATCACAGTCTATGCCGCCGGCATCGGAGCAGGCAGTCAGCAGTCGGATGCGGCCAATGCACTGATCCGTTTTCTGCACACTCCGGAAGCGCAGGCCGTGTTCAAGGCGAAGGGCCTTAAGCCGGCGGACGCGCCGAAGGGAACCTAGCCCGCGGTTAAGTAACGTACTGGGCGACGCCGTTGCCGAACGACCAGTTCTCCTTCTGAACTTCGAGGAGATTGATGAAGACGTTCTGCGGCCGCAAGCCGGGCTGCTGCGCGAGCAACTCGACGATGCGCGCGAATAGCGCCTTCTTCTGATCGACGTTGCGTGAGTTGGTGACGGTGAGCTGAATCAACACCAGGTCATCGGTGCGTTGAATGTTCAGGTAGGTCGTGCTGTAGAAAAAGCCGTCGTGGTCGTGCTCGGTGACGACCATGAAACGATCTTCTTCCGGCACGACGAAGGTCTCGCGCATGGCGCGATAGATTGCCTCACCGATGGCCTTCTTGTAGGCGGCTGGCTTGCCCTTGCGCAGGTCGATGCGGACCAGTGGCATCAGACCACCATCATCACCGGGTTTTCGATGAGGGTCTTGAACGCAACGATGAGCTGACCGCCGAGCGCGCCGTCGATTGCGCGATGATCGCACGACAGCGTCACGCTCATGATGGTCGCCGCCTCGATCTTGCCATTGCGCACGACGGCCCGTTCTTCGCCCGTGCCGACCGCCAGAATGGTCGACTGCGGCGGATTGATCACGGCTGTGAAATCCTTGATGCCGTACATGCCGAGGTTCGAAACTGACGATGTTCCGCCCTGGTACTCATGTGGCTTGAGCTTGCGGTCACGCGCGCGCGCGGCGAGATCGCGCATCTCGTTTGAGATTGCTGACAGCGACTTGGTCTCGGCATTGCGTACGATCGGAGTGATGAGACCGCCGGGCAACGCCACAGCCACACCGATATCGGAGTGTTTGTGCTTGAGCAGACCCGCTTCGGTCCAACTGACATTGGCATCCGGGATGCGCTGGAGCGCGAGTGCCAACGCCTTGATGACGAAGTCATTCACCGAAAGCTTGTACGCGGGTTTGCCGTCTTTGTTCTTCTGCGCGGCGGCATTGATCTCCTCGCGCGCGGCCATCAGCCGACCGATATCGCAGTCCATCGTTTCGTAGAAATGCGGGATCGACTGTACCGAGGCCGTCAGCCGTTGTGCGATGGTACGCCGCATGCCGTCATGCGGGATCAGTTCGTACGAACCTTCCTCATAGAGCGAGCGGATCTGCGCATCCGACATCACCCGCGCGGCGAGGCCGTCAGCGGCAGGGGGACCGCTTGGCGCGCGCAATCCCTTGCCTGACTTCGCCTGATCGACGTCGCGAGCGATGATCCGGCCATTTGGGCCCGAGCCCTGAACGCTGTTCAGGTCGAGGTTGGCTTCTTTCGCCAAGCGGCGGGCCAAGGGCGAAGCGAAAACACGATTGGCGCCCGCGGGGCGAGCGCTTGGTACCGCTGCAGCGGGAGCGCGAGGCGCAGGCGCAGCCTGAATTGCCGGTGCCGGAGCAGATTGCTTCGTGTCACCCTTTTTGGGCTCTTCTGCCTTGGGAGCCGTCGGCGCTTTGACGTTTGCGCTCGCCGCTGCCTTTACGTCTTCGCTTTCGTTTGCGAGCACGGCGATGACCGAATTCACCGCCACGTCCTGGGTTCCTTCGGGCACGACAATCTTGGCAAGCGTGCCATCGTCGACGGCCTCATACTCCATGGTCGCCTTGTCGGTCTCGATCTCAGCGATCACGTCGCCCGATTTGATCTTGTCCCCTTCCTTCTTGAGCCATTTGGCCAGGTTGCCCTTCTCCATCGTGGGCGACAGCGCCGGCATGAGGATGTTGGTGGGCATCGCGCGACCTACCGGTAACAAACGGCCTTCGCCGCCTCGACGATTTCGGCCACCGACGGAAGCGCCAACTTTTCGAGATTGGCGGCATAAGGCATCGGCACGTCTTTCCCCGACACGCGCGCGACTGGCGCGTCGAGATAATCGAAAGCGTTCTCCATGACCCGCGCTGCGATCTCAGCGCCCACCCCGCTTTGTTGCCAGCCCTCCTCTACAGTCACCAGCCGGGCAGTCTTCTGAACCGAGGTCACGATGGTCTTGGTGTCCATTGGCTTGATCGTACGCAGGTCGATCACTTCGGCATCGATCCCTTCGCCGGCCAATTCGTCGGCGGCCTTGAGCGCGTAGCTCATCCCCATCGACCAGGAGACAATCGTCACGTCATTCCCCGGGCGCACGATCTTTGCCTTGCCGATTGGAAGCACGAAGTCATCGAGCTTGGGCACCGGTGAAGAATGGCCGTACAGAATTTCGTTTTCGAGGAAGATCACCGGATTGAGATCGCGGATCGCAGCCTTCAGCAAACCTTTGGCATCGGCGGCGGTGGACGGAGCAATGACCTTCAGGCCAGGAACGTGGGAGTACCACGCGGAATAGTCCTGGCTGTGCTGCGCCGCGACGCGCGCGGCGGCACCATTCGGACCGCGGAACACGATTTGGCAGCCCATCTGTCCGCCTGACATGTACAAGGTCTTGGCGGCTGAATTGATCACCTGATCAATCGCCTGCATGGCGAAGTTGAATGTCATGAATTCGACGACGGGCTTCAGTCCGGCGAGCGCTGCGCCGATCCCCAGGCCTGCAAATCCGTGCTCGGTGATCGGCGTGTCTATGACCCGCTTGGCGCCGAATTCCTGTAACAAACTCTGCGTGACCTTGTAGGCGCCCTGATATTCGGCGACTTCCTCTCCCATCACGAAGACGTCTTTGTCGCGGCGCATTTCCTCGGCCATCGCGTCGCGCAGCGCTTCGCGCATGGTCATGCTGACCATCTCGGTGCCTTCGGGAATGTCGGGATCGCTTGCGATCTGCAGGGCGGGCGCTTCCGGAGCCTTGGCTGCTTTTGGCGCCGGCGTTTCCGGTGCTTTCGCCTGGCTTTTTTCAGCTTTGGCCGGCGCAGCGGACTCGGCTGCTTTCCGCTGCTGAGCGGGTTTTGTCGCTTTTATCGCGGCCTTGTCCTCACCCTCGCCGAGAATGACAGCGATGGGAGTGTTGACCGCGACATCGGCGGTGCCTTCGGGTACCAGAATTTTTCCGAGCGTGCCCTCGTCCGCCGCTTCAACCTCCATCGTCGCCTTGTCGGTTTCGATTTCGGCAATCACGTCGCCCGATTTGATCTTGTCGCCTTCCTTCTTGAGCCATTTGGCGAGATTGCCCTTCTCCATCGTCGGAGACAGTGCAGGCATGAGGACTTCAGTCGGCATGGGTCGTTATTGCTTTCCGGACAACAGAACTAGCGATAAACGTCGGTATAAAGCTGGGATACGTCAGGCTCGGGATCGTGGGTGGCGAACTCGGCAGCCTCGTTGATCACATCGCGCACTTCGCTGTCGATTTTCTTGAGCGCGTCCTCGCTGGCAAATTTTTTCTCGAGGATTCGTTGGCGTGCCATGTCGATCGGATCATGGTGAGTGCGGACCTCGTCGACCTCTTCACGCGTGCGATACTTGGCCGGGTCCGACATCGAATGTCCGCGATAGCGGTAGGTCAGCATCTCAAGAATATAAGGACCTTTTCCGGATCGGCACCATTGCGCGGCCTTCTCGCCTGCGGCTTTCACGGCGCGCACATCCATGCCGTCGACCTGGTCGCCGGGAATGTTGAACGACAGACCGCGCCTGGACAGGTTCACTTCAGCGGAGGAACGCGAGATCGAGGTGCCCATGGCGTAACGATTGTTCTCGATCACGTAGATGACCGGCAATTTCCAGAGCTCCGCCATGTTGAAGCTCTCGTAAACCTGACCCTGATTGGCTGCGCCGTCGCCGAAATAGGTGACCGAGACGTTGTCATTGCCGCGGTAACGATTGGCAAAGGCAAGGCCGGTGCCGAGCGGCACCTGCGCACCCACAATGCCGTGACCGCCGTAGAACCCTTTCTCCACGCTGAACATGTGCATGGAGCCGCCCTTGCCCTTGGAATAGCCGTGCGCGCGTCCGGTCAGCTCAGCCATTACGCCTTTGGCCTCCATACCGGTCGCAAGCATGTGTCCGTGATCGCGGTAGCCGGTAATGACCTGATCGCCCTCCTTGAGGACCATCTGCATGCCGACGACTACGGCTTCCTGACCGATGTAGAGATGGCAAAAGCCGCCAATCAGTCCCATCCCGTACATCTGCCCCGCTTTCTCTTCAAAGCGGCGGATGGTCAGCATGGTGCGATAGGCGGAGAGCTCCTGCTCCTTGCTGAAATCAGCGACGGGTCTGGTGTCGGCGCTCGGAGTTTTTTGGGCGACCGCCATTGGCTCTCCCTGCGAAAGCGTCCGGCTATTGTGACAGGGCGTCGGTGGGCTTTCCAAGCTCCCAATAGCTTAAATTGCGCGGCCGCGAAAGCGCGAGACCGTCGCGGGAATTGCGCAAAACAGGTTGAAAATGGCCAAAAATTTCAAACCGTCCGGTGGATAACGCCGATGCCCGGTTGCGGTTGCTATCGGGGTCGCAAGAGGAGGGTCAGATCGCGTGGGTCGGCATAGCCGACCAGGGCACGAGCGCGTTCATCCAGCATGTCGGGATCGATGCTGTCAGCGCGCAAAAGTGCAACCCGTCGCTCCCAATGCGCTCGTTCGGCCTTTAGTCCGGCGAGCTCGCTCTTCATGGAGGCAAGCTGTTGCTCGAGGTCCTGTTGTGCCCGTAACCCATGGTTGCCGGTGAACGCATTCGCGGCGAAATAGCCGATAAACAAGGCGGCAAAGATATAAAGACCGAGGACAGTCAGAACAGTGCGGCGGCGGCGATGCGTGACCATGATGCGCCAAGATCGCCCAAGCCCGTTAAGGCGCCTTTAAATTTCGAAACTTTTTGACGACGGCAAATCTTACCGCAAGCCGCCCGGGTCATGAATGCCGCACGGGTCGTCCGGTGTTATAGAGGGCAATCGACGCCAGAGGCCGACCATGTTCCGCATTTTTGCCGTGGCCGTTGTTCTTGCTTCTCTGCAATTCGCCCGTCAACCGCAACGACGCAGTATTACACCTCGGCGCCCTGGTGCGCGGTGATATCGCTCGGGGCCGGCGATGTGCACTGGGAGTGCATCTACCGATCGATTGAGCAATGCCGGACGACCATCCTTGCGGGCAATCGCGGCTTCTGTAATCCAAACCCGTACTATGTCGGAGCTTCCGAGCCGCGGCGGTCGCGTCGCGCCCGTTCGTATTAATCGCGTTAGATCCTGTAACGAAGTTCGTTGAGTACGAAATTGCCCAGCCGCTTGCCACGGTTGCGCAGAACTTTCAGCACCCCGTGATCGACAAAATAAGTCAGCAGAATCGAATCACGCGTTTTCACTCGGTTATGAACCGGGTCGGCGGAATGCCACGTGTTCTTGCCGACCGCAAAGGCATAACCCGTGTTGGGTGCAAACCGCATTTGCGATTTCTTCGGCATGGAACCGTCAGGCAATTTCTCGTGAAAGATCGTCCCGATGTCGGTGTTGGCATCGTCCTTCGGCAGGTAAAGCTGGACAGTGATGCCTTTCCAATGCGTGTCGGTGTGCGGCGTAATGAGATATCCCGGAATGTCGCGAGTGAGAATCGGGATCGGGTACATGCCGACCTTGGCGAACTGCTCACCGAAGCGTTTCGAAAGTCCGGGCGCCAGGCGCCGAATGAAGGCTTGCTTGACCGGCTCGGAGCACAGTGCGCGACCGACCACGTCCCAAAGGGCGTGCTTCTCCGGCGGCAGATTTCGAATGTACTCCGGAAACAGATCGATCTTTACACGCGTGTGCGTGCCGTCCCTGAGATCGTGCCCCTTGCTTCGGCCGTGCATCGGCCGGTAGTCGGTGGACTCCGGCATCAGAGTCAGAATCTGCGCGTATATGTCGTCGGGAAACACGCGATCGAATTCCAGATGGAAGAATGGTTTTTCGACCGCCCGTGACCCGTCAATCGACCCCACGATGAAATTGGCCAGGCGCTCGGCTGTTCGGCGGCGATCATAGGCTGAAAGCGTCGTGCTCTTGTCCATCGCACCCACTCGAGTTTGTGTTTCGATAGCAATGTGCGGCGAAATGGGCGGCGAAGGCAAGGTGCCCTCGCCGCAATTATCGTCGCGATTTGAGAACTTCGCGTCCTGCGTATTTCGCCTGCGAGCCGAGTTCCCCCTCTATCCGAAGTAGTTGATTGTATTTGGCCGTTCGATCGGAACGGGCAAGCGACCCGGTTTTTATCTGACCACAGTTGGTAGCCACCGCAAGGTCGGCAATGGTCGAGTCTTCTGTCTCGCCGGAACGGTGCGACATCACCGCCGTGTAGCCAGCCTTGTGTGCCATTTCGACTGCCGTGAGCGTTTCAGTGAGGGTGCCGATCTGATTGACCTTCACAAGGATGGAATTGGCGATGCCCTCCTTGATCCCCTTCGCCAGCCGCGTGGCATTGGTCACGAAAAGATCATCGCCTACGAGCTGGCACTTTTTCCCTACGAGATCGGTCAGAAGCTTCCAACCTTCCCAGTCGTCTTCCGACATTCCGTCCTCGATCGAAACGATAGGATAACGCTCGATCAGATCGGCGAGATATTTCGCCTGATCCTGACGTGAGCGCTTGGTCCCTTCGCCCTCATAGACATAGGTTCCGCCCTTGAAAAATTCCGTCGCCGCGCAGTCGAGCGCCAGCATCACGTCACCGCTGGCCCTGTACCCGGCCTTATCGATTGCCTGCATGATAAAGTCGAGCGCAGCTTCCGCCGATTTGAGGTTGGGAGCGAAGCCGCCTTCGTCACCAACATTGGTGTTCAGTTTGGCGGCGTGAAGTTGCGCCTTGAGCGTGTGGAAGATCTCTGCGCCGGCGCGCAGTCCCTCGGCAAACGTCTTCATCCCCATCGGCATGATCATGAATTCCTGAAAATCGATGGGGTTGTCGGCGTGCACACCGCCGTTGATGATATTCATCATCGGCACAGGCAGCGTGCGCGCGGCCGTGCCACCGACATAGCGATAGAGGGGTGCCTTGTTGGCGGCCGCCGCGGCCTTCGCAACGGCGAGGGAGACACCGAGAATTGCGTTGGCGCCGAGCCGGCTTTTGTTTGGCGTACCGTCCAGAGCGATCAAAGTTTCATCGATTTTTGTCTGCGCTTCGGCGTCCATTCCGCCAATGGCGTCATAGATTTCGCCGTTGACCGCATCGATCGCCTTGCCGACCCCCTTCCCGCCGAAGCGCTTCTTGTCGCCGTCGCGCAGTTCGACCGCCTCGTGCGCGCCGGTCGAGGCGCCCGACGGGACAGCGGCACGGCCCCTGGATCCGTCTTCCAGGATGACATCGACTTCCACTGTCGGATTGCCCCGGCTGTCGAGGATTTCACGGCCGATGATGTCGGTGATGGCGGTCATGGATGGGTCCGATATTGGTAATGCGGGGCTTCTACAGGATCGATTATCTTGTATCTATAGCTCATTGCACTGGAGAAATTCCCTGCATGTGGCGTTTATGTCGCGTCCAGCCTCAACTCACGCGGAGAAGCGCTGTTTCGCTACCGTCATCGGTGCGCAAAAACAAATGGCCGTATACGTCGGAAATCGTGATGATGGGATTGGAAACGGTTGGCAGTGAACAAATCGCCGTATCGCTCGGTCACTAGGGGCCGCCGCGATGGTGAAAAACGGCGGCCCCTGCTGACAGCTACAACACTGGGGAGCTTTGAGGCCGTTGGTCGAAAGTACGCCAATAAAGGCCCGTCACACGGCGTATGTAGGGCAAAATCCCTTCTTCATTTTTCGGGTCGCACACGCTATATCGGAGACATGTTGTGGCGTACCTCTCGCGGCAGGCCACTAAACGCGGCTGCTGCTTTCATATAATGGCACGGAAGACCAAAGCCCATTTGAAGCTGCGACCTAGAAAAGTCGCTCTCCCTCCAGTCGTCAAGAAAGATCCCCTAGACGAATTCAAGAAAACGTCGCCGCACTATAAGTTTGAAACGACACCGGGCGGCCAGCGCATGTTATCGGCCCCAAACGATAGCGAGCGTTCTTTGCTCAGCTTCCAGCCCTTTGCACAGCGAGCCTTGGCAATTGCGCAGGAACATCGCCTAAGGATCAGACCGCATTCAGTTCAGGGGCGCATGTTCAAAACGCTTTATAATTTTGTCGTTATTTTTCCTTAACCGCCGTCACAACCTACAAGCCGGACGTTGGGACCACTACCGAAAGCGGAAATTAATTGAGGGCTACGGTGCCGATATGCGAGAGGAAATTGCACAGTGCAGGCGTCATGGACAGAAGCACGACGCCTGCAGGGTGCATCATGTTGCGTTGGCGATCAGGAATGTTTAGCCGCAACGCCGAATTCTTTTGAACGAGCCATCGTCGCGAGTAATGGTGACAGTGCGGCATCCGCCAGCCCGGGCGTAGCCACGATACCCATCATGATACCCACGATACCTAGGACTGTCGTAGTCCCGGTAGTGGTCGCGGTGACCCACACTCACGCCCCCGACCGGGGTATCAACAGTCACTTGTGCGAACGCGGGAACTACAGGCGTGGCGATTGCGATACCCGCAGCCGCCAACAAACCAACCAAAATCGTGCGCATGTTCCACCTCTCTGGAAGTTGTGAATGTCTACGTTTCAAGTGAAAAAATGTTCCGGCCAAAGCCCGGAACATCGTTAATTGGATAAATGGCTCGGTGAGCTAGAGAACAGTCGAACATGAATGGCTCGCTTCAACTTTTTGACTATCCAGGCGAGCTAGTTCGGCAGTCCTGTGCGGAATGCGGACGCTCGGGCAATATCGAAAACAGAAATTAATTGAACGCTACGGTGCCCATATGCGGTTGCCGGATTTGCGTGAGGAAAATGCACAGTCCAGGCGTCATGGACAAATGCACGACGCGCGTTCGATCTAGTTCCGAAAGCCGAAAAGTTTCTTGCTTGGTGAGTGCCGAAAGAAAGTGGCCCGCAACGGAAAGGGGACCAACCGTCATGGGCCAAGGTTGATAATAGAACAGGTTTGAACCATTCAACACTGACACGGCGTGAACGGGCTTTTAAGTTGGACCTTGGGCCAACGCACAGCAGTTAGGCGGGGACGGGCGTTCAAAAAGAAACCGGCCCTTGGCTTGATATGAAGCCAGGGCCGATGCAGTTACATGTCACCTTGTGGTTAAAGGGTCGGTCAGACCAATGGCGAAGAAACAACTGCAGCTGGGCGGCCCAACCCCGATCCCTGGTTCCCCGGACCGGGCCGTCCTCGACCGCGTGCCGAACCCTCATACGGGCACGAACTATATTGCACGATTCACGGCCCCTGAGTTCACGACCCTCTGCCCTATCACCGGTCAACCAGATTTTGCGCATCTGGTGATCGACTATCTGCCGGCGCGCTATCTGGTCGAATCCAAATCGTTCAAGCTCTATCTCAACAGCTTCCGCAATCATGGCGCGTTCCACGAAGATTGCACGGTAGCGATCGGAAAGAAGCTGACGGCGCTGCTCAAGCCGAAATGGTTACGGATCGGCGGATATTGGTATCCACGCGGTGGGATGCCGATCGATGTGTTCTGGCAGACCGGCAGATTGCCGAAAGACGTCTGGGTACCGGAACAAGGCGTTGCCCCCTATCGCGGCCGCGGCTAGATCGCCCGAGTCTGTCGGCGCATTTGCAGGGCACAGACCCATCCCGTTACGGCGAGAGCGACCGCGCCGACGAGCAGCACAGCATTGACGCCAATGCTCTTGAGCCCGATGCCGTAGACCACGGGACCTGCTGCCTGACCGAGGAAGAAGAACATGGAATGGGCGGCCGTCGCCGAACCGCGTGCTGTCGGCGCCAATTCCGTGACGTGGACCTGGATGCAGCCGTGCAGCAGGTAAAATCCAAAACCCATGATCACGAAATTCGCGAACTCGATCGGCCACGGCATGCGCAGTGCGATGACGAGGAGACAAAACCCCATCGTCATGCCGCCCGCTCCCATGAGCCGATGCTCGCCGACGTTTGCAAGCAGCCACGCGACCAGAAAAGTGTAGATGACGCCACCAATGCCAAACCCGGCGAGAACCACACCCGCTACCGAAGAGCGCTCCACGCCATCCGTGCGCAGTAATCCCGCCATGTAGGGAAACACACCAAACAGAAACACAGCTTCAATGAAGACCGCGCCGAAACAATACTTCGCCATCGGATTGCTGAAGATCGCGCGATAATTCGGAATCAAGGTCGACAGGTCGAAACGCCCGGGCTTCTCGCCCATATTTCGAAATCCGGGAATGGCAACGGCGAGTGCGACGAGATCAATTGCGCCGGTGAAAAAGAACACCGCGCGCCATCCAAAGATGTCACCGACCACACCTGCGCCCGACGCCCCGAGCAGGTTGCCGCTCATCGCCGCAAATAACAGCCGACCAATCGCCACTTGGCGTTGCTGCACCGGAACCCGGTCGCCGGCTACGGCCAGCGCAATCGGAAATACTCCGCCCGCGGTAGCGCCCGCCACCACGCGTAGCGCCATCAGTGTTTCAAAATTCGTGGCGAGCCCGCACGCCAATGTTGCGACGCCAACGATCAGCATGCAAAGCGCTATCAAGCGCGTCTTGCTGAACATGTCGGCCAATGCGCCGAGGACTGGCTGCACAAGCGCATAAGGCAAAGTGAAGCCGGTTGAGAGCATTGCAGCGGTCGTCGTCGTTACCTTCAAATCCTGCGCGATCTGCGGAATGACAGGATCGACCGAGCGCATGAAAAGCGTCGTCGCGAAGATGACGAACGCCATGAGATTGAGAACGCGTCCCATGGAGACGGTATGCGCGCCTCAGCTCTTGGCCAGCCGATCAAACTCGACCAGCTTGCGCAGGAGTGGCTCCATCTCTTTCACGGGAAGCATATTGGGGCCGTCGGAAGGAGCCTTGTCGGGATCCTGATGCGTCTCGATGAATAGACCCGCCACTCCCACCGCGGTTGCCGCCCGCGCAAGCACGGGCACGAATTCTCGTTCACCACCGGATGATGTGCCCTTGCCGCCCGGCTGCTGCACCGAATGGGTGGCATCAAAGATCACGGGAGCTTGCGTCGTTTGCTTCAGGATCGGCAGCGCGCGCATGTCCGACACGAGCGTGTTGTAGCCAAACGACACGCCACGTTCGGTGACGAGAACGTTGCGATTGCCGGCGCCCGTGATCTTTTCAACGACGTTGCGCATGTCCCATGGCGCCAGGAACTGACCTTTCTTGACGTTGATGGTCTTGCCCGTTTTCGCGGCTGCCTGGAGAAGATCCGTCTGGCGACAGAGAAACGCGGGGATTTGCAGGACGTCGACGACCGGCGCGACACGCTCGCATTGCTCTGCATCGTGTATATCGGTGAGTACAGGCACCTTCAGCTTGTCGCGAATCTCGGAAAAGATCGGCAGCGCCTGTTCGAGACCGATGCCGCGCGCCGAGTTCGCTGACGTCCGGTTAGCTTTGTCGAACGATGTCTTGTAGACGAGCCCAATACCGACGCGCGCAGCAATTTCCTTCAGCGCCGTCGCCGTCTCGAGGGCGTGAGCCCTGCTCTCAAGCGCGCAGGGCCCGGCGATCAGCGCCAATGGCAAAGTGTTGCCAAAGCGAACATCGCCCACCACGGCAATGGAATTGGGTTTCTGGTCCAAGATTTAAATCCTTGCGGGGCGGACCATGAAGGGACGCAAGCTGTTGGTCAACCGGGCTTCCGTGTCGCTGGCTCGAACACAAGGACCGCCCCCATCGCATCTTCCGATCCGATAATCGCATCGTTGCCGACATAGAGCCCCGCAATGCCGGCAAGTTCGGGTAACGCCTGCAATCGGCTCGGCGATGTCACGGCAAAGCGAAGTGCCGCCAGTCGCGCTCCGCGCGACATGTCGGGAGCCTTCACGCCGAAGCGCCGCAAAAAAGCGGCGGGCGTCACCACCTCAATTGTTCCGCGCGGCGTAGCGATGGCAAAGCCGTCTTTGGCAGCGCTGACGCGAGCGTCGGCAAAGACCTCAAAAAATCGTCGGTGCTCTTCCGGTTGTTCGGCGACAACCACAACACCGGCTACTGCGGAGACGCCGTTGGTATGTCGCTGAAAGCTTGGATTCCAGAAATTCTCCGGATAGTGCTGCTGGCATGCCGCAAAGTGAATGTCGCGCGCGCCACTGTCCTCGGCAAATGCTAAAGAAAAGCCGACCTTCACCGAGGATCCATCCGGCCTTTTTGCCTCACGTTCGAAGCGCAGCGCATCCAACTCACCGACGCCGGCGTCGGAGAACGTTGCTGCATCTCCGGCGGCATCCTTCGATTCAAGAATGAGCAGCGAGAAGCCCTCGCCGCGCGCGATGAAATCCCGATTGTACGCCCCGAACATCGTCGAAAACCCGTCCCTGCCGAGCTTCTCCGGCTCTGCCAATGTCAGCAATTCAATGAAGAAGGCTGGCAGCTGAACGATGTGATTGTGCGTACCCCACGGGTGCTCGTTGCGCGCACCTACGGTGAAGCCAAGTCGCCGATAAAGATCGGCGGCCGCATCGAGGTCGCGTACGGCGTGGACGATATGATCGAGGCTGCGAGCCATCGCTGCGATACTACACCAACCGGCTACGCTCGACTGCTGCCCCGATGAATGACGAGAACAGTGGATGTGGCTCGAACGGCCGCGATTTCAGCTCAGGATGGAATTGGACGCCAATGAACCAAGGATGATCGTCATACTCGATGATTTCGGGCAGGATTCCGTCGGGCGACATGCCCGAAAAACGCATTCCCCGTTGCTCGAGGCGGCCTTTGTACGCCGTGTTGACTTCGTAGCGGTGACGGTGGCGCTCTGAGATCTCCGTCGCACCATAAATTTGCGACACTCGGCTTCCGCGGGACAGGACCGCATCATAAGCGCCAAGCCGCATGGTGCCACCGAGGTCGCCGCTCGCGCTGCGCTTCTGCAACTCATTGCCTTTGAGCCATTCGGTCATCAGTCCGACCACCGGCTCGGACGTTTGGCCGAACTCCGTGGAATTGGCGTTTTCGATGCCGCACAAATTGCGCGCGGCTTCCACAACCGCCATCTGCATGCCAAAGCAGATCCCGAAATATGGCACGTTCCTTTCGCGCGCGAACTGTGCTGCCTTGATCTTTCCCTCGGCGCCGCGTTGACCGAATCCGCCCGGAACGAGAATGCCGTTGACGTGCTCGAGGAACGGCGTCGGGTCTTCGTTCTCGAACACTTCGGACTCGATCCAGTCGAGATTGACCTTCACCTTGTTGGCGATGCCGCCGTGCGACAGCGCCTCGATCAGCGATTTGTAGGCATCCTTCATGCCGGTGTATTTGCCGACAATGGCAATCGTGACGTCACCCTCGGGGTTACGGACGCGCTCGTTGATGAGGCTCCAACGATCGAGATCGGGGGCCTGACGCGGTTCGATTCCGAAAGTGGCCAACACTTCTGCATCCAGTCCCTGAGCCGAATAGGCCTCCGGTACGGCGTAGATGTTGTCGACGTCGCGAGCCTCAATCACCGCGCTTTCGCGAACATTACAGAACAGCGCGAGCTTGCGCCGCTCGCTTTCAGGGATAGGCCTGTCGGTCCGGCACAGGAGAATATCCGGCTGGATGCCAATCGAGCGCAATTCCTTCACCGAGTGTTGGGTGGGCTTGGTCTTGAGTTCTCCGGCGCTGGGGATGAAAGGCATCAAAGTGAGATGGACGTACAGCGCATGCCGGCGTGGCAGGTCGTTACCGAGTTGGCGGATCGCCTCAAAGAACGGCAGACCTTCGATGTCGCCGACGGTGCCGCCGATCTCGCACAGCACGAAGTCGTAGCCTTCATTGCCGTCTCTGATGAAATCCTTGATGGCGTTGGTGACGTGCGGGATGACCTGAATGGTGGCGCCGAGGTAATCGCCGCGACGCTCGCGCGTGAGGATGTCCTGATAGATGCGGCCGGTCGTAATGTTGTCGTGGCGCGTAGCGGGGCGCCCGGTAAAGCGCTCGTAGTGGCCGAGGTCAAGGTCGGTCTCAGCGCCGTCGTCGGTAACGAAGACCTCCCCGTGCTGGTAAGGGGACATCGTTCCCGGGTCGACGTTTAGATATGGGTCCAGTTTGCGCAGGCGAACTTTGTACCCGCGCGCTTGCAGGAGCGCGCCGAGTGCCGCAGAGGCCAGACCCTTGCCAAGTGAGGAGACCACGCCGCCGGTGATGAAAATATACCGCGCCATGGGACCTAACCTTTAGCCCGCGCGAATCGATTCGACGAGCCCGAAAAGCACAGAGCTGTCCTGCGCCTGTGTGTAGTTCGATAAATTTTCGACTTTCCAAATGCTTGGGCCACGATCTTCATTCCGATTTCTAGTTCGTAGGGGACTTCTCATAACGCTGAAGGGCCGGAGTTCCCGGCCCTTCGCTAGCGACTTCATTTTGACTGTGGCACCTGCGGCCCAGAGGGTGCCGGGGGGGCCGCTGGTGCGGCCGGCGGTGTGCCCCCTTGCAGCTGATTGAGCAAGCCACCACCACCACTTCCGAGCGGCGCCGGCGTACCCGGGGCTGCCGGCGTACTTTGCTCGCCCTGCAACACAGAGGTCGGTTTGCGGTTCATACCGGCCAGGATCGACAGCAGCAGGCTGGTGACAAAAAACAGACCTGCCAGGATCGCGGTCGCGCGCGTAAGAACGTTTGCGGTTCCCCGGCTGGTCATGAAGCCGCCCGTTGAACCGATCCCCAGTCCACCACCTTCAGAGCGCTGCAGAAGCACCACCCCGATCAGAGCGAGCACCAGCATCAGGTGGATGACGATGATCACATGCTGCATTCGTTCGATATCCGTCCAAACATCGCCAGTCCGGGCTTTCCGCCAGGCTGGCGCTCACTGTCCATATAGGAATTCGCCGCGGTCTCTACACGATCGGTTTGGCTTTTTCCACCCTTGTGACCGCTAGCGGTAAATCGCCGCAATTCCAAGGAAATCGGCGGCTTTGAGGCTCGCGCCGCCCACCAAAGCGCCGTTCACGTCCGCGATTGTCAAAAGCTCCCCCGCGTTGCTCGGTTTGACCGAGCCCCCATAGAGGATCCGAATGCGACCGCCTGCCGCGTTGAAGCGTTCGGCCAGGCGTTTGCGGATGAAGGCGTGAACTTCAGCGACGTCGGCCGGCGTGGGCGTCAGTCCACTTCCGATAGCCCAGACAGGCTCGTAGGCGATCACCAGCCTTACGGCGCCGGGCCCATCGGGCAGCGACCCCTGCAGCTGAGTTCCGACGACGTCGAGCGTCTTACCCGCCTCCCGTTGCGAGCGCTGCTCGCCGACGCAAACGATGGCCTGCAGGCCCGCGCGGAACGCAGCCTGCGCCTTAGCGCGCACCATTGCATCGGTCTCATGGTGCTCGGTTCGCCGCTCGGAGTGACCGACGATCACGGCGCCGGCCCCTGCATCGGCCAGCATTTCGGCCGAAATGTCTCCCGTGTGGGCGCCAGCAGGCTCCGCGTGGCAATCCTGACCGCCGATTATCACCGCTGAACCTTGCGCGGAGGTGGCAAATTCCCGGATCAAGGTCGCGGGCGGACACACCATCAACTCGGCTTTGCCTCTCAGCTCCGCCGCACCGGACAGAATCTTGGCAAACTCGGCCCGCGACGCAGCGAACCCGTTCATTTTCCAGTTACCCGCCACCAGCGGAATTGGGCTGCCCGCCGCCATAGAAAATCCCCTTAGGCGTGCGGTATCAGACCCGACCGGGCAACGCCAGCGCACCGCTCCGAGAGCTGATCCCTCTTGAGTTGCAATGAGTTGGCGCGGTCACTATGGTGCCCTCGCCCCGCTTGAGCTAGACAGCGGTCATCCACGCAACCAACCGAACATTGAACCAAAACAACGCGCATGCTCCGCGGACTTCACAAAGCTTCTTCAACCTGGCTCGGCAAAGCCGTCATGGCTGTTGTCATGGGCTTCCTTGTCATCAGTTTCGCGATCTGGGGCATCGGCGACATCTTCCGGGGATTCGGACGCAACGCCGTGGCCACCATAGGAGACACCGAGATTTCCGTTGAGCAGTTCCGTCAGTTCTACAACGACCGCCTGCAACAACTCGGGCGCCAGCTAGGCCGACCGATTACACCCGATGATGCGCGGGCTCGCGGCCTCGACCGCCAAATCCTCGGACAATTGGTCGCCGAAACCACCCTCGACGAGGAGGCGAAGAAATTGCGCCTTGGTGTTTCGGAAGCCGACATCGCCAAGCGCATCACTGCCGATCCATCATTCCGTGGCCCGAGCGGCCAATTCGATCGCAACCGCTTCGAACAACTCATCCGCCAGGCGGGATTTACGGAAACTCGGTTTGTCGACGACCAGCGCCGAGGGCTGTTGCGACGGCAAATAGCCCAGAGTGTCGGTGGCGAAATGAAGGTCCCGACCATCGCGGCGACTGCCCTCAATCAGTATCGAAACGAAAAGCGCAGCATCGAATATGTTGTGCTCGGCCCGGCTCAGGCTGGCGAAATTCCTCCGCCGACGCCGGAGGTCCTGAGCAAATACTTCGAAGAGCGGAAGGCGCTTTTCCGCACACCAGAATTTCGGAAAGTCACGCTGCTGCGTTTGTCGCCGGCGGAAATTGCTAAACCCGACACCGTGAGCGACGCCGATGCCAAGGCGTATTTCGAGCAACGCAAAGACAGCTACGGAAGACCTGAAAAACGCGAATTGCGTCAGATCGTCTTTCCCAACGCGGAAGAGGCTGCGGCCGCACGCGAGCGCGTCACCAAAGGCGCGACCTTCGATGACATCGCCAAGGAGCGCGGCGTGAATGAATCGGACACTATGCTCGGTACTGTCGCAAAAGCCGACATCATCGATCCCGCGATCGCCGACGCGGCCTTTGCTCTCAAGCAGGGCGAAATCAGTCAGCCGGTCAAGGGACGGTTTGGAACCGCCCTGCTGCAGGTGAGCAAGATTGAGCCGGGTGAAGAGAAGACTTTCGAGCAGTTGGCATCTCAGGTCAAAACCGAGATTGCGGAAGGCCGCGCCAAGAGCGAGGTCACGACCCTGCGCGACAAGATCGAAGATGAGCGGGCAGCTGGTTCGACTTTGGCCGAGGCTGCAAAGAAACTTGGTCTTTCGGTCATCAGCATCGAGGCGGTCGACCGGTCCGGACGCGGTCCCGACGGCCAACCTGTCCCCGGACTGCCGCAGACGCCCGACGTCGTCAACGCAGCCTTTTCGAGCGACGTTGGTGTCGACACTGAAGCGCTCCAGCTGCCGAATGGCGGCTATCTCTATTTCGACGTTGTCGGCGTAACCCCGTCGCGCGAACGCACGCTCGAAGAGGTTAAAGATCAGGTCGAAGCACGACTACACGATGACGAGGTCGCCAAACGCTTGCTGGCAAAAGCCAACGATATTGTAGGCAAGCTCAAAGCCGGAACGGCCTTCGCCCAGGCTGCGCAGGAAGCGGCTCTCTCGGTCGCAACGGCCACAGGCCTCCAGCGCGGCAAGCAAGCAGGCTTTGTACCGGCGAGAGTCGTTGACGTTGTATTCCGGACGCCAAAGGGGGCTCCTGGCACTGCCGAGGGCGAAAAGCTCACGGAGCGGTTTATCTTTCGCGTAACTGACGTCGTGGATCCAACGCTCGACGCGTCATCGCCGCAGGGCAAGGCGATCAACGACACGCTGCAGAATTCCTATGTCGACGACATCGTCAACGAATTCATCGGGTGGCTGGAAAACGACTTCGGCGTGAATGTGAACCCGGCCGCCCTGAATCAGGCAACCGGCGGCGGCGCCCAACAATAGCGTCTTCCATGCAGATCGAGCCGTCGGAAACCGCCTTTGCCGAACGCTATAGGCGCGCCGAACCGCAGGTGGTGTGGACCACCCTAGTGGCCGATCTCGAAACGCCTGTCTCTGCTTTTCTTAAGCTTGGCGGGGGCGAGGCCATGAGTTTTCTGCTCGAGTCCGTCGAGGGCGGGGCAGTCCGCGGGCGCTATTCGATCATCGGACTAGAACCCGATCTGATCTGGCGCACGGTGCAAGGCAAAGCCGAAATCAATCGTGTCGCGCGCAGCAACTCAAATGCGTTTGCCCCCTGCCCCGAACCGCCACTGCCAGCGCTGCGCACGTTGATCGCCGAAAGCCGCATCATCTTGCCGGAGGGCTTGCCACCAATGTCGGCCGGTGTGTTCGGGTATCTCGGCTATGACATGGTGCGGCTAATGGAAGAGCTTGGACCACCCAATCCGGATCCGATCGGCATTCCTGATGCGATCCTGGTGCGTCCAACGGTCATTGTGGTTTTCGACGCCGTCAGGGACTCGATCACGGTCGTGACACCAGTGCGTCCGGAAAAGGGCGTTGACGGAAAAACGGCACTTGCGCGCGCCATCGAAAGGCTCGCCCACGTGGTCGACAGCCTCGACCGCCCGTTGGATAAATCGCTGACGGAGCACGACGCCGGCCCGATCGATGTACCGGCAAAATCGAACACGACGCGCGATGAATTCAGGACCATGGTGCGCAAAGCCAAAGACTACATCGTCGCCGGTGACGTCTTTCAAGTTGTCTTGGCTCAGCGTTTCGAAGCGCCCTTCGCGCTGCCACCGTTCTCGCTCTATCGAGCTCTCAGGCGAACCAATCCGTCGCCCTATTTGTATTTTCTGGATTTTGGCGACTTCGCTGTTGCCGGATCGAGCCCGGAAATCCTGGTGAAAGTATCCGACGACGTTGTCACGATCCGTCCGATCGCAGGCACACGCCACCGCGGCGCAACACCGCACGAAGACAAGGCGCTCGAGGAAGAGCTGTTAGCTGATCCGAAAGAGCGTGCGGAACATCTCATGCTCCTTGATCTTGGACGCAACGACGTCGGGCGCGTCGCGGCCATTGGCACCGTCAAAGTCACCGACCAGTTTTTCGTCGAACGCTACAGCCACGTGATGCACATTGTGTCCAACGTGGAAGGCAGGCTCGCCGGTAATCGCGACGCGCTGGACGCGCTGTCAGCCGGCTTTCCCGCTGGAACCGTTTCCGGCGCGCCGAAGGTGCGCGCAATGCAGATCATTGATGAACTCGAAAAAGAGAAGCGCGGGTTGTATGCCGGTTGCGTCGGCTATTTCTCCGCCGCCGGCTCAATGGATACCTGCATCGTTCTGCGGACCGCACTGATCAAGGACGGCACGATGTATGTTCAGGCCGGTGCCGGGATCGTCGCCGACAGCGATCCGGACTTTGAACAGCAGGAGTGCATCAACAAGGCGAAGGCCCTGTTTCGTGCGGCGGAAGAGGCGCGCCGCTTTGCCAGCGCCGCCAAACGCGGCCAGTAACCACGTAAAAGCCCGGCTGCTTGACCCCCCTCAGAGGGCACCGTAAACCCCTGCTGCAGCGGTGAAACATGATCGTCCTGATCGACAATTACGACAGCTTCACCTTCAACCTTTTCCATTATCTTGGCGGGTTGGGGGCCGACGTTGTTGTGCACCGTAATGACAAGATTTCCGTCGCCGACGTCATGGCACTCGAGCCTAACGCTATCGTGCTGTCACCTGGCCCCTGTACGCCAAATGAGGCCGGCATTTGTCTTGATCTCATCGCAAAGGCCTCGCCGACGACGCCGATCCTCGGTGTGTGCCTCGGCCATCAGGCGATCGGTCAGGCCTTTGGCGGCAAGGTGGTGCGCGCTGCACCCCTTCATGGCAAGGTATCGGAAATCAGCCACACCGGCGCGGGCGTGTTTCGCGGCATCAATGGGCCGCTGAAGGCAACGCGCTACCATTCGCTGGTTGTCGAGCGCTCCAGCATGCCAAGCGCGCTTACGGTCAATGCGGAAACCGCCGATCGTCTGGTGATGGGGCTGATGCACAAGAGCCTGCCCGTGCATGGCGTTCAATTTCATCCGGAGAGCATTGCCTCCGAACACGGTCACCTGATGCTGCGAAATTTTATTGAACTGGCCGCGGCCTGGAACGCCCGGCGCGGGCGCGACGCGACGAAGGTCCGCAAGCCAGCGACGCTGCAGGCGACCTGAGACATCACAATGGCCGATCATTTCAAAGCACTAATCGCTAAAGTTGCGACAGGCGCCACTCTTTCCCGCGAAGAGGCGGCTGGCGCGTTCGACCGCATGATGTCCGGCGAAGCGACGCCTTCCCAGATGGGAGGGTTGTTGATGGCGCTGCGTGTGCGGGGCGAGACCGTCGAGGAAATCACCGGAGCGGTCACAACCATGCGCGCCAAGATGCTTGGTGTGAAAGCGCCACCCGACGCCGTCGACGTTGTCGGCACCGGCGGCGATGCGTCGGGCTCATTCAATATTTCGACCTGCGCGGCGTTCATTGTTGCTGGCGCCGGCGTGCCTGTTGCAAAACATGGAAACCGCGCCCTCTCTTCGCGATCGGGAGCCGCCGACGTTTTGCAGGCGCTCGGCGTAAAGATCGAACTTACCGCTGATCAGGTCGGCGCGTGTATCCGTGATGCCGGCATCGGCTTCATGTTCGCGCCCGCGCATCATCCCGCGATGAAGAACGTCGGACCGACACGCGTTGAACTCGGTACGCGCACCATCTTCAACCTGCTCGGTCCACTCTCCAATCCCGCGCGCGTCAAGCGTCAGATGATCGGCACCTTCTCCAAGCAATGGGTCGAGCCAATGGCCCAGGTGCTGAAAAACCTCGGCGCGGAAAGCATCTGGGTCGTACACGGCTCGGATGGGCTTGACGAAATTACCACTGCGGGTCCGACCACTGTGGCGGCGCTTGAAAACGGCAAGATCAGAACCTTCGAGGTGGGCCCGGAAGATGCCGGCCTCAGCCGTTCGAAATCCGAGGCCTTGCGTGGCGGCGATGCCGAACACAATGCCAAAGCTTTGCTCGATGTGTTGAAGTGCAAGCGAAGTCCGTTTCGCGATGTCGCGATCCTTAATGCCGCGGCGGCGCTCGTCGTTGCGGGGAAAGCGAAAGATCTCAAACAAGGCGCGATGATTGCAGCGAAGTCGATCGAATCCGGGGAAGCTGAGGGCCGTCTAGACCGGCTGATCGCTGTCTCAAACAGTGTCGAGGCCTCAGGTACAGGCGCATGACCGATATCCTGGCCAGGATCGAAGCCTATAAACGTGAGGAGATTGCTGCCGCCAAACGCAGACGCCCATTGGCTTCTTTGGAGAGCGACGCAAAATCGGCTTCACCGCCACGCGGTTTCGAGCGTGCGATCGAGCAGCGTATCGCGCTCGGCGATTACGCGCTCATTGCCGAGATCAAGAAGGCCAGTCCCTCGAAGGGATTGATCCGTGCCGATTTCGATCCTCCGGTTCTCGCCAAAGCCTATGAAGCAGGAGGCGCCGTGTGCCTTTCCGTGCTCACCGATGCGCCGTCGTTTCAGGGGCAGGCTGAATACCTCGCAATGGCTCGCAACTCCACGCCACTGCCTGTTTTGCGAAAGGACTTCATCTACGAGCCCTATCAGGTTGTGGAGTCACGCGTACTTGGCGCTGACTGTATTCTGATCATCATGGCGGCCGTCGAGGACGGAGCGGCCAGCGAAATAGAGCGGACAGCGTTCTCCCTCGGTATGGATGTACTAGTTGAAGTTCATGATGAAGTTGAGCTTTCCCGCGCGCTCAAACTGAAATCGCGACTGATCGGCATCAACAATCGCGATCTGCGGACGTTCCAGACTTCGCTTGCCGTCAGTGAGCGGTTGGCGCCGAGGGTTCCGCACGACCGCATCGTGGTGGCCGAAAGCGGGCTGAACGCACCTTCGGATCTTGCGCAGCTTAAGCACATCGGAATCTCGACTTTCCTGATTGGCGAAAGCCTGATGCGCGAGGCGGACGTCGCGGCTGCGACCAAGGTGTTGCTTAGGCGCAGCACTCAGCGCACTGCCGCGGAGTGAACGATGAAGCGGCGAAAAAGCACACCGGCCGCCCGCAAAGAAACCGTCGTGGCGAAGATACCTGACAACCCGGCTGTCGCCGCTGCGCCAGCACAAGCCGCAAGTCCCCTCACCCACATCGATCAGCGCGGACAGGCCCGCATGGTCGATGTCACCGAGAAAGGTGCGACCGAGCGCATAGCGGTGGCCGAAGGCCGCGTCATCATGCGCAAGGAAACGCTGGACCTCGTGCTTGCGGGCAACGCCATGAAGGGCGACGTCCTTGGCGCTGCACGACTTGCCGGCATCATGGCCGCAAAGCGCACGCACGGACTCATCCCGCTCTGTCATCCGCTTCCGCTCAGCAAAGTCGAAATTGAGATCAATCCGGAACATTCTCTGCCCGGATTTCTTGTGCAGGCCACCGTCAAGGTTACGGCCAAGACGGGCGCCGAAATGGAAGCGCTTACCGCCGTCTCGATCTCGTGCCTCACGATTTACGACATGGTCAAAGCGGTCGAACGGGGCATGCGGATTGAGGGCATTCGCCTGCTCCTCAAGAGCGGCGGAAAATCCGGTGAGTGGCGTGCGGAGGCCTAGCCTATGGCGCTAATGGCGGTCGCGGACGCACTGCAGCGCGTGCTGGCTGATGCGAGACCGCTGCCGGCCGAAACCGTTGCTCTCGATGAAGCGCTTGGGCGCGTGCTCACTGATGACGTTATTGCCTTGCGCACGCAGCCGCCTGCGGCGCTGTCGGCCATGGATGGTTACGCGGTTCGCGCCAGCGATGTCGCGCAGGCCCCGGTCACACTTAAAGTTATTGGTGAAGTAGCGGCTGGCCACCCCTTTGCCGGAAAAGTTGGGCCGGGCGAAGCCGCGCGGATTTTTACCGGCGGCGTCATGCCTGCCGGCAGCGACACGGTGGTGATTCAGGAGTTCACCACCCAAGATGTAGGCCGCGTCGCGATTCAGAAAGCAACGACTGCCGGTCGCAACGTGCGCGCCGCGGGCATCGACTTTGCCCGGGATCAGAACCTGCTGCGTCGGGGCCATCGCCTGACTGACCGCGACCTGATGCTGGCGGCCGCCATGAACCACCCGCGGCTCAGGGTGCACCGGCGACCGAAGGTGGCCGTACTCGGTACCGGCGACGAACTGGTGCCACCTGGCAGCGCGCCACAAGAGGGCGAGATCGTCTTCTCGAACGGATTTGCTCTCGCGGCGCTTGCACGCCTTAACGGAGCCGAAGTGCATGAACTCGGTATCGTTCGGGACTGCGTCGAGGACATCGCGGCCGCCGTGCGCCGCGCACGGCAGCTCAATGCAGACATTCTCGTGACCACAGGTGGCGCCTCGGTCGGCGAGCACGACTTGGTCCAGCGGGCGCTCGCAACTGAAGGTTTGGAACTGTCGTTCTGGCGTGTCGCGTTACGCCCCGGCCGCCCAATGATGCATGGCCGCCTGGAGGGTATGCAGGTTCTGGGCGTCCCCGGGAACCCGGTGTCGTCCTACGTATGCTCGTTCCTTTTCCTGGTGCCGCTAATACGGACTCTCGCCGGGCGAAAGGATATCGCCCACCAGCCCGAAAATGCCCGGCTTGGCACGAACCTTCCGGCAAACGATGAGCGCGCCGACTATCTGCGGGCCATTTTGCAAGCGGGGCCAAACGGTCCCCTGGTAACCCCCCTGCCGGCCCAGGACAGCTCCCTGATGGCCCCATTGGCCAAGGCCGACTGCCTGCTGATTCGCGAACCGTACGCACCTGCGGCGCTCGCGGGTTCAGACTGCATCATCCTTAGGCTAGGCCTTTAGCCACCTTTTGCTTTTTCACTCCAAATTAAGTGGTTGCGGAACACATATCGAACAGATAGTGTCTGTTCATGATTTGTTTCGGGCTTGGACCCCTTTTGGGGTCGGCCGACGGGAGAAACCAGATGCTGACCCGCAAGCAATTCGAGCTGCTGAGGTTCGTCCACGAGCGCCTGACCGAGACGGGGGTGCCTCCCTCTTTTGACGAAATGAAGGATGCTTTGGACCTGCGCTCCAAATCGGGGATCCATCGGCTGATCACGGCGCTCGAGGAACGCGGATTTATCCGCCGCCTACCCAATCGGGCGCGGGCGATCGAGGTGATCAAGTTGCCAGACTCGGTTGGTCACGGACTTGGCTCGTCCCGTGCGCGCGGCTTCACACCCAGCGTGATAGAGGGTGATCTTGGCCGTGTGCGTACGACGTCGGAGGATGACGGGGGTCGCCCGGTTGCCGTTCCGGTCATGGGCCGTATTGCCGCCGGCACCCCTATCGAGGCGATCCAGACCCGAAGCCACATCATCAACATGCCGCCCGATCTTCTTTCGGCTGGCGAGCATTTCGCGCTCGAGGTTCGTGGCGACAGCATGATTGAGGCCGGCATTCTCGACGGCGATCTGGCCTTGATCCGCAAATCCGAGGCAGCGGACACTGGCGACATCGTGGTCGCACTCATCGACGACGAGGAAGCGACGCTCAAGCGCTTTCGCCGCCGCGGCGCTTCGATCGCACTTGAACCTGCGAACACCGCCTACGAGGTACGGATCTTGCCGCCCAACCGTGTGCGTATTCAGGGCAAGCTGGTGGGATTGTTCCGCAGGTACTAGTCATCGGCCTCGAGAGTTTCTCATCGCGGCGCTGCCTCACGCGGAGCGCTTTCTCTGATGGGCTGGTCGACCGACGCAGCGTTGCCTGTAGCGCGCACCCACGGCCGCGCATAGCCCGGTGGCAGCGTAGCGGCTTTGCTCGAAATGCTGGCCGCTCCAGCGCAAGGCAACGGCGTGCGCGCGCCGATAAGTTGTGGCCAGAGACCTGGCTAGCCTGTGGCTTTCTCCTTGGCCCAGGTGTCGCGTAGTCCGATCGTACGACTGAACACGGGTGCTTGTGGCTTTGCGTCTCGGTCGAGACAGAAATAGCCCTGCCGTTCGAATTGCACGGGCTCCTCGACACGGGCATCCGCGAGCGCCGGTTCAAGGCGGGCTCCGGTCAGCACCTCTAGCGAGTTCGGATTGAGGTCTGCGGTGAAATTATCGCCACTCGGACTAGGCTGTGTGAAAAGCGGATTGTAGATTCGCACTTCAGTCGGGATGGAATGGGCCGCAGCAACCCAGTGGATGGTCGCTTTCACTTTGCGGCCATCGGGGGCGTTGCCACCACGTGTTGCCGGATCGTAACTGCAGCGCAGCTCAGTCACCTCACCCTTTGCATTCTTTATGATTTTGCGACATGTGACAAAGTAGGCATAACGCAAGCGTACCTCGGTACCCGGAGACAGTCGGAAGAATTTCTTCGGCGGATTCTCCATGAAGTCGTCCTGCTCGATGTAAAGCTCACGTGCAAATTTTATTTTGCGCGCGCCTGCCGCCGGGTCATCCGGATGATTGGCGGCGTCGAGCTCTTCGACCTGTCCTTCGGGGTAATTCTCGATCACGATCTTCAGTGGACGCAACACCGCCATCCGGCGCAACGCTTTCTTATTGAGCACTTCGCGCACCGAAAAATCGAACATGCCGACGTCAACGACGCTGTTGGCCTTGGCGACGCCGACGCGTTTGACGAAATCGCGTATCGCTTCGGGGGGCACGCCGCGTCGGCGCAACCCCGCGATCGTTGGCATGCGGGGATCGTCCCAGCCGCTTACGTGGCCGTCGCGTACAAGCTCGGTCAGCACACGCTTGGACAGCACCGTATAGGTCAGGTTGAGTCGAGCGAATTCATACTGATGCGGCTGCGAAGGCACGTTCAGATTGGCGATGAACCAGTCATAGAGCGGACGATGATCCTCGAATTCGAGCGTGCAAATCGAATGCGTGACTTGCTCGATGGCGTCCGACTGGCCATGCGCATAGTCGTAGCTCGGATAAATCTTCCACTGGGTACCGGTGCGCGGATGCGTCGCGTGGAGAATCCGGTACATCACGGGATCGCGCAAATTGATATTCCCCGATGCCATGTCAATCTTGGCGCGCAGAACACGCGCACCGTTTGGAAACTCGCCGGCCCGCATGCGGCGGAACAGGTCAAGGTTCTCTTCAACACCGCGGTCGCGGAATGGACTGTTCTTCCCCGGCTCGGTGAGCGTGCCACGATTGACGCGCATGTCGTGCGGGCTCTGATCGTCTACATAAGCTTTGCCCGCCCGGATCAGATCCTCCGCCCAGGAATAGAGTTGCTCAAAATAGTCAGACGCGTGATAGAGGTGCTCTCGCCAATTAAAGCCAAGCCACCGAACGTCGCGCTCGATGGCATCAATATATTCCTGCTCTTCCTTCGTGGGATTTGTATCGTCGAAGCGAAGGTGGCATCGGCCGCCAAATTCCTCGGCAATCCCGAAGTTCAGGCAGATCGACTTGGCGTGTCCGATATGAAGGTAGCCGTTGGGCTCCGGCGGGAACCGCGTGACAACTCCCTTGGTCCGGCCGAACTCGAGGTCGGACTTCACAATATCGCGGATGAAATCGCGCCCCGCTTCCGCGACCTGAGTTTCGTCCAATGCCATGCCGTACCAGCCTCTATGAATGCGCATTTGCCAGAGCGGCAGTCGCGCGGGGCCTATCTGCCAAATCCCGGCGCGCCCCTCAAGCGCATACTACGGCAATAAAGAGCCCGGCACGCGGCCGGGCTTTTCGTTAGATTGGATCGACCGTTATCGGGTCGAAGTGGATGTTCGACCGCCATCACTCCCACCCGAGCTTGGGCGAGTCGTAATGGTATAGGTGCTGTCACCGCGGGTGATCGTTCTGTCGCTCGAACCGAAGGGCTGCAATGATGTGCCCCCGTCCGAGTAATGTGTAGTGGTTCCTGTGGGACCTATTGTCGTTGCGACGGCCTTAATCTCACGCGGGGCTGGAGCATTTCCTCTACCGGAATGCAGTTCTCGCGATCATCTGCGTACTGATCCGCCCCCATTTTCTGGCCTTCCTTTGGCTTCGTGAGACGATCCTTATTGTTCGCGTTATCGCGCGCGGTTGAGCAATTGCCAGCGCCGTTGGTCGTGGGAGTGTTGCCCTCCGCAAAGGCCGGGAGGGTTATTGCTGTGCTCAGGTTCGCGGCGCCGAGACTTAATAGAACGAACGTCGTCGACGTTTTCATTGAGTATCCTTCTTTGGTTAAGTCGGAACTAGCTAAGCCTCGCCACCCACCTGTCATGGGCACGCGATAACTAGTGGCGATATCCCGACTGCGGCGTGAGTGCGCCGTTGGGGATCGATTCATCTTCACGGACGGGTTTTTGACGACGCGCGTCTATGGACAGTCATTCAACGAGAATTTGCCGCCGCAGACATGAAATTGTGCCTACTGGACTGAAAGTTATGATACATGACGCGGCACAACCACCTGAACCGCGGACGCAGAATTAATCTACGCGAATATGACCAGCGAAATTGTCACCCGATTTGCTCCGTCCCCGACAGGCTTTCTTCACATTGGTGGCGGCCGGACGGCCTTGTTCAATTGGCTCTACGCCAAGCGGCATGGCGGCAAGATGCTACTGCGTATCGAGGATACGGATCGCGAGCGGTCAACCGCCGCCGCGATCAACGCCATCATCGACGGCCTGACATGGTTGGGGCTGAACTGGGATGGGGAGATTATCTTCCAGTTCTCCCGCGCCGTGCGACACCGGCAGGTCGCTGAACAACTGCTCGCCGCCGGCCATGCCTATCGTTGCTATTGCAGTCCGGACGAGTTGAGCGCGATGCGTGAGAAAGCGCGCGCGGAAGGCCGCACGCGTCTCTATGAGGGTCGTTGCCGCGATCGCGACCCGAAAGACGTCCCGGCCGGCGTCAATCCGGTGATCCGCCTCAAGGCTCCGCTTACTGGTGAGACCGTGGTCGACGACCAGGTCCAGGGACGAGTCGTCTGGCAGAACGAAAACCTCGATGACTTCGTCTTGTTACGGTCGGACGGTACGCCGACCTACATGTTGGCCGTCGTTGTCGACGATCACGATATGGCGGTCACTCACATCATCCGCGGCGACGACCATCTCAACAATGCCGCGCGACAAACCCAGATCTACCAGGCCCTGGGATGGAAGGTCCCTGTGATGGCGCATATTCCGCTCATCCATGGGCCTGACGGATCCAAATTGTCGAAACGCCACGGTGCGCTTGGTGTCGACGCCTATCGGGCCATGGGTTATCTACCGGCCGCGATGCGCAACTACCTGGTGCGGCTCGGTTGGGCGCATGGCGATCAGGAGATCTTCAGTACCGAGGAAATGATTGCGGCCTTTGACCTGCCGCAGATTGGACGCTCGCCGGCGCGGTTTGACTTCACGAAGCTTGAAAGTCTCAACGGACACTACATACGCGCGAGCGATGACGCCGATCTCATTGCTGGCATTGAGCAGCTTTTGCCGCACATCGCCGGCGGGCAGGAACTCGCCAGCAAAATGACGCCTGTGCTCCGCGCAAAGCTTCTGGCTGCCATGCCTGGCTTGAAGGAACGGGCCAAGACTTTAGTTGAGTTGTTCGAAGCGTCCCGCTTCCTATGGACGAGCCGGCCGCTCGAGATCGCCGATCAGGCTAAGGCCCTGCTCACCGGCGAGGCCAAAACCCTGATTGCTGCATTGTTACCGGAGTTGGAGGCCGTTCCCGATTGGAACGCAACGACCGTCGAAGCGATCGTGCGGCCTTATGCTGAGCGGGCGGGCCTGAAACTTGGCGCCGTTGCGCAGCCGTTGCGCGCCGCCCTCACCGGCCGTACGACCTCGCCGCCGATTTTTGACGTTTTGGCTGTCCTGGGCCGGGACGAGAGCTTGGCCCGCCTGCGGGATCAGGCGGCATGAACATTTCATAGCGAGCGAAAATCCAGTCCCTACCTATATGCATGACAGGACAAGACTTTGCGCTATCTTGCAGCGCACACTTGAATGGGATACGCAAAAAGCGGCCGGAAATTCCCAACGCCAAACCGGCGTCACACCTTCCCGGCTGTAACGTTCCACGCGCATCACTTGCGGCCAATTCGAGGGCTCGATCATGGACGCCAAAACCAGTGCCAAAAACAAGACCGGCACCCTGACGGTCGGCAACAACAACTGGGACATGCCGATATACCCGGGCACGATCGGCCCGGAGGTTGTCGATATTTCGAAGCTCTACGCGCAGAGCGGGATGTTTACTTACGACCCCGGCTTCACCTCAACGGCGAGCTGCGAGTCCAAGATCACCTATATCGATGGTGACGAAGGCATCCTGCTTTACAGGGGCTATCCCATAGAGCAGCTGGCCGAGCACGGCGACTTTCTTGAGACCTGTTATCTGCTTCTTTACGGCGAACTGCCGACGGCGGCGCAGAAAGCCGACTTCGACTACCGCGTGACCCGTCACACGATGGTTCACGAGCAGATGAGTCGCTTTTTCCAAGGCTTCCGCCGCGACGCTCATCCGATGGCAGTGATGACAGGCTGTGTCGGCGCGCTTTCAGCCTTTTATCACGATTCGACCGATATCTCTGATCCGCATCAGCGCATGGTTGCTTCGGTGCGAATGATCGCAAAGGTGCCGACGCTTGCGGCGATGGCTTACAAATATTCGATCGGCCAGCCGTTCGTCTATCCGAAGAACGATCTCGACTATGCGTCCAACTTTCTGCGCATGTGCTACGCGGTGCCAACCGAGGAATACAAGCCGAACCCGGTCCTGGCGCGCGCGATGGATCGCATTTTCATTCTGCACGCCGATCACGAGCAGAATGCATCGACCTCAACGGTTCGCCTCGCGGGCTCTTCCGGCGCTAACCCATTCGCCTGCATCGCGGCCGGCTGTGCGTGCCTTTGGGGTCCCGCGCATGGCGGCGCCAATGAAGCGGCGCTCAACATGCTGCGCGAGATCGGCACGGTGGACCGCATTCCCGAATTCATCAAGCGCGCGAAAGACAAGAATGATTCCTACCGGCTGATGGGCTTCGGCCATCGCGTCTACAAAAACTACGACCCGCGCGCCAAGATCATGCAGAAGACCTGTCACGAGGTTCTGGTCGAACTCGGCATCAAGGACGATCCGTTACTCGATGTCGCCATGGAGCTCGAAAAGATCGCGCTGCATGACGAGTATTTCACCGAGAAGAAGCTTTATCCGAATATCGATTTCTATTCGGGCATCACCCTCAAGGCCATGGGCTTCCCGACCACAATGTTCACCGTGCTGTTCGCGGTGGCGCGTACAGTCGGCTGGATTGCCCAGTGGAAAGAGATGATCGAGGATCCGAACCAGAAGATCGGTCGGCCGCGCCAACTCTATACGGGCGCAACGCGTCGCGATTACGCGCCAATCTCGCGGCGGAAATAGTCCGCCCTAACTGCCTCTGCCGTTTGATTTGCCGTGAGCTTCGGCGCGGTTGCGCCGTCGTAGGCCCACTGCACATAGGCACCAGCCCAGGTAAATCCGCCGCCGAACGCTGCGAGGACCAGACGGTCTCCGCGTTTCAGTTTCGGCTCGTAATCCCAGAGGCAGAGCGGAATCGTGGCGTTGGTCGTGTTGCCATATTTGTGGATGGTGACCATCACTTTGTCCATCGACAGACCCATCCGCTCGGCGGTCGACTCGATGATGCGTTTGTTGGCTTGATGTGGCACCAGCCAGTCGATCATGTCCGCGCGCAAGTTGTTGCGCGCCATGATCTCGGAAGACACTTCCGCCATTTTCGCTATCGCGAACTTGTATACGGCGGCGCCCTCCTGGTGAACGTAATGCAACCGTTTGGCTAGGGTCTCGGCAGTCGGCGGCATACGGCTGCCGCCGGCCTTCTGATGCAGGTGGATCATTCCGGAGCCATCGGAATGGATCAGCGCATCCATAATCCCGTAACCGATTTCATTTGGCTCAACGAGGACCGCGCCGGCTGCGTCTCCGAACAGCACGCAGGTCGCCCGGTCCCTGTAGTCGATGATCGAGGACATCTTGTCGGCGCCAACGACAACGACCTTCCGCGCTGTACCAGTCGCGATGAACTGCGCGGCGATGGTAAGTGAGTACAGAAAACCGGAGCAGGCGGCCTGCACGTCGAAGCTGCCTACATTGCGCACGCCGACCATGTCGCAGATCAGGTTGGCCGTGGACGGGAATTGCATGTCCGGGGTCGTCGTCGCGCAAATCAGCAGATCGACCTCTTCCGGCTTAGTCCCGGTCTTCTCCAGGAGGCCACGCACGGCTTCCGCGGCCATATAAGAGGTGCCCAGGCCCTCGCCCCTGAGAATATGGCGTTCTTTTATTCCCGTACGCTCGATAATCCAGGCGTCGCTAGTATCGACCATGCGAGCAAGTTCTGCATTGGTGAGCAGATCCGGCGGCAAATAGCCGTGAACGGCAGTGATCGAGGCACGGGGAGAAAGGGTCAAAGGCTGGAGTCCGGTTTAATCCAATGACATACGCCTAACGGGGACCGTCCAGCAAGTCATACTGAAGGCTGGAGCATGGCTGGTATTTCACGATTCTTAACGTGCCGCTCCTGCGCGATGTCGAGCACGATTCCTGCGCCCCGATTGCTGGGATTGCCCTTTCCAACCTCCATGAGGGTGTCCAGGTGCACGAAAGCCTGCGTTTGCCGCTGGCGCTCCGGGGTATCGGACAGCAACGGAAGCAAGGCATCAGCGAGCCGCGCAGGCGTGCAATCACGCTGCAAGAATTCCGGCACGACGTTTTCGCCGAGGACCAGATTGGCAAGGATGACCGACGGCACATTGAGCAGCAGACGCCCCGCGATTTCCTCGATCAATGGCACCTTGTAGGCCGCAATCATCGGCACGCCAGCGAGTGCGAGTTCGAGCGTCGACGTGCCTGACTTGCTCAACGCAACTCGCGCCGATCGAAAGGCCTCGGCCTTTTCCTCCGCATCCGTTACGACGCGCGCCGGACTGGGCCACGATGCGACCGCTGCTCGTGTGGTGTCCGCAAGCCGGGATACCGCCGGTACGACCACTTCGGCCGGACCGAATTGTTCGATCACGCGCGCAATCGCTGCGCCGAACACGGACGCCATCCGGCGGATCTCGCCCTCCCGGCTACCGGGCAGAACCAAAACCAGCGGTGGGTTTGCAAGACGCAGCCTTCTTTCGAGATCCTTCGGGCGTAAGTCATCGAGACGCTCGACCAGCGGGTGCCCCACGTAGGTGCAGGGCGGACCTCCCAGTTCAGCCAAGACCTTCGGCTCGAAGGGCAGCAGCGCAAGGACATGATCTACATAGGCCCGCATTGCTCTCGCTCGGCCCGGACGCCAAGCCCACACCGAAGGACAGACATAATCGACAATCGGAATTTCCGGCAGCTTCGCCCGCACGCGCTTTGCAACCCGGTGCGTGAACTCGGGACTGTCGATGATGACAAGTGCATCGGGCTTTGCCGATACAACTGCATCAGCCGCTTCACGAATGCGTCGCAAGATCTTTGGCAGGCTCTTCGGAATTGTCGCGAAGCCGATAATCGCGAGGTCGCCGAGTGCAAACAGACTCGGTACCCCTTCGGCCGCCATGTGCGCGCCGCCAACGCCGGAAAAATGCACTTGCCCGTTTGTGCGCTGTTTGATTGCCGCGATCAGGGCTGCGCCGAGCCGGTCGCCCGATTCCTCGCCGGCAACCAAAAAGATGTGAGGGCTCATTTGTCCTGTCCGGACGATACGCCTAGGACAAAAATATTGGCGCGATCTGCAGCGCTCACCAGCTGCTCCGCTTCGGCCACAACGGTGCTGCCAGCAACGACCGCAATGCCGGCAAGGCCCGCACCGATGACGCCCTCGACGGTCCTGGGACCGATTGACGGCAAATCGAAACGACGATCCTGCGCCGGTTTGGGTGCCTTCACCAAAGTGCCGGTGCCGCGGGGTGCCCGAACGCGACCGTTTGACCGCATCTCGGCCACGCGCGTGAGCATAGCGTCAGTTCCCTCCGCCGCCTCGACAGCCAACACATGAAGCCCTGCCACGACCACCGCCTGTCCAATATCGAATTTCCCGGCCGTGTGCAGGTAATCAAGGCCGAGCGCAATGTCCGCATGGTCGTGCTCTGACGCCTGCACGCGGCCGAGTACCCCTTCAGGTATCAGAATGTCCGGGGCGACCTCGTGCGCGCCGAGCAGCCGGAATCCATCGTGCTCCAGCACTTTGCCCATCCCAGTCAGCAGATGGTTGTCGCCCCCGCGATACGCGGCAATCACTCGCGGCAAAACGCTGAGCCCCTTGAGGTCGGGATGCACCTGCCAGAGGGACGGCCGCACCAGTGATCCGATGCAGACCACATCGCGACAACCCGCGGCACGGGCAAGGCGCATGAATTTTCCGATTTGCCCGATATGAACCCAGTGATGCGGAAACCGCTCAACCGCCGTTCCCTCCGCGGCTCCACGCAGTGGAAACAACAGAACCGAGCGTCCGGATTTCGTCACTTTGTCCGCCACCGCCAACGGAAGACTGCCGCCCCCGCAAAGCATTGCGAGAGGGCCTTCGCCACTGACGGCGGAAACTGCGCTCATGCCTCCGCGTCCGCGGTGTTGCGCATGACGGCCATCGTCAGTGGTCGATTCCCCGCACGAATAAATTCGATGATCTTGTTCACCAGGGGATCGGCACCGTACTCGGACGCCACTTGGTCAATGCGCGCCCTAAACTCACCCTCTCCGAAAAACAGCGCCTGATAAGCCGAGCGCACGCGTTGGACGTCAGTTTTGGAAAAGCCGCGACGACGCATCCCAATCACATTGAGCCCAATCAGATCGGCAAGGGGACCATGCGCCATCCCAAAAGGTATGACGTCGGCCCGCACCCCGCTTAATCCAACGATCATGGCACCTTCGCCTATACGCACGAATTGCCGCACCGCCACCCCGCCGCCGAAAACAACATGATCGCCAATGGTTATGTGTCCGCCGAGCAAAATGTTATTGGCGAAGACCACGTGTTTGCCAACCTTGCAGTCGTGAGCGACGTGTGAACCCACCATGATAAAGCAGTGATCGCCGATTTCAGTAACACCGCGGTGGTCCTCGGTGCCGGTATTCATCGTCACGTTCTCTCGTATATCGCAATCTGCCCCAACCACCAGTCGTGTAGGTCCGCCACGATAGCTGAGCGACTGCGGTGGCGACCCAAGCGAAGCGAAGGGATGAATGACGGTCCGCGGACCGATAGTCGTATGGCCCGTGAGATTGACGTGAGCGACCAGACGGCAATTGTCGCCGATACTCACGTGCGCACCGACAGTGCAGTAAGGACCGATCGATACATCTTTACCGATCTTGGCCCCGGCGTCGATCCGAGCCGAGGGATCGATCGTGCCCGTAATCATGCGTCAGAAAGCATCGCGCCGACTTCGGCTTCGGCGACAATCTGTCCAGCTACTTTTGCCTCGCCGCGAAACCACCACATCGATTTGCGCCGCGTGATCCGGTTCATGTGGTATTCGATCGTGTCGCCGGGCCGGACGGGCTTGCGGAACTTGGCCTTGTCAATCGTGAGAAAGAAAACGGATGTTGGCTGCGTTCCGGTTGCCGCGACACAAAGCACCCCGGCGGTCTGCGCCATTCCCTCGATCATCAATACGCCGGGAAACACCGGATTGTCGGGAAAGTGTCCCTGGAAGTGTGGTTCATTGAACGTCACGTTCTTAATGCCGATCCCATGTTCATCGCCGCGGATATCGATCACGCGGTCGACCATCAAAAACGGATAGCGATGTGGCAGCATTCCAAGGACGGTCAAAATATCCGCTGCTTCGATCGTCTTCACGATTTTATTCATGACGGCTTTCTCATTCATCGGCCGCGGGGTCGGCACCGCTCTTCTGCCGCGCCAGCCGCTCGAGAATCATCATTTCACGGAACCACTGCTTGACCGGCTTGGCGGGGGTCCCGCCCCAGCGCGCGCCCGGCGGCACGTCTCCGTGCACGACGCTGATTGCCGCGATCTGCGCGCCTTCGCCAATCGTGACGTTGTTGTTCAATCCAACGCGCGCACCGAGCACAACAAAGTCCTCAAGAGTGGAACTCCCTGAAATTCCCGTCTGCGCAACAATCACGCAATGGCGGCCAATGCTGACATTGTGGCCTACCTGCACCAGGTTGTCGATCTTAGTCCCCTCGCCGATTACCGTGTCGCGAATTGCGCCGCGGTCTATCGTCGTGCCGGCGCCTATCTCGACGTCGTCCTGAATAATCACTCGGCCGACCTGCGGAACCTTGATGTGTCCCTTACCGCCCATCAAGTAACCGAAGCCATCCTGGCCGATCTTGCAACCGGGATGGATGATGACCCGATCGCCGACCAAAGCATTGCTCAGGCTCGTTCCGGATCCGATCGAGCAATCGCGTCCTATCCTCACATCGGCGCCGACGACAGCGTTTGCTCCGATCACGCTGTCGCTGCCAATTTCGGCGCGTGGTCCGACAACGGCGCCCGGCTCGATGCGGACTCCGTCTTCGGTGCGGGCACCGGCGTCGACGTGCGCATGAGAAAAATCGCCTGCATCAGACAGTGAAGATGGCCGCAATGCGTGCGGAAACAGAGCCCGCGACGCTATGACAAAGGCGCGATACGGTTCGCGCACGATCAGAACCGCTACCCGTGCCGGAAGTTCCTTGGCCAGCGCGGCGGTCGTGAGGCAGGCGCCCGCGTGTGTTGTGATCGCAGCCTTTGCAAAATTTCGACTGTCGAGGAATGTGAGATCTGACGGAGCCGCGCGGTCGAGCGGTGCGACATTGACAATACGACGGGGGTGCGGCGCCGGCGATCCTTGCGTCGCGCCGGTCAATGAAGCGATCTCCTCAAGCGTGAGGCCCGACGACTGTCGTAAGAAGATCGGCTCGCTCATACGCACTACAGTCCGATTTCTGACGCCGCCTGAGGTGGCCGAGATCAGAACTTGGTGCCGCCGCTGAAACGAAAGATCTGCGTGCGGTCACAAACTTGCGGGCCACCGAGTGCCGGTGTCGCACAATATTTCGTAATCGGATAGGCCAGATCGAAGCGCAGCGGCCCGAGTGGTGAATCCCACAAGAGCCCAACTCCAACCGAGCTGCGGATGAACGATGCGCTGTCGAGGCCGACCTGAAGGGTTTCGCCAGTCACATTCCAAAACGTTGGACCCTTGTAATCCCAAACATTGCCTGCGTCGACAAAAGCCGCGACCTTGATGCCAATGTCTTTTGGCAGGAAATACAGGGGCGTCTGCGCTTCGACACTGGCGCCCCAATAGAGGGTGCCGCCGAGAGCGTCGTTGGTCGTGCCGGGAGTCAGATCGCGCGGACCTATACCAGCGGGGGAGAAGCCACGTACCAGATTCGGACCCATCTGGAATTGATCGAGCATGCGCAATTGTTCGCCGCCCCATGGTTCGACGTTGCCGGCCTGCACTTTAAATACGCCAACGATGTCGGAGAAAACTTCGTAATAGGTTCGCGCTTCAACCGCCGTACGGATGAACTTCACGTCGCCGCCGACGCCCGCGAAATCCTGCCGCAGTTCGGCGTAGAGACCGCTGGTCGGAATCTTGTTGTTGTCCAGCGAATTGTAGGAGGTCGTGTAACCAACCAATGAAACGTTCACGGGGCCCTGCGCCAGTTCCTTGCGGACGGCAAGTGAAGCTTCGCCATTGGCATAGCAGCCAAACGGCGGGTTAACGATCGTGTCCCCTGGCCCGCCAGGGGGAACGGTGGGGAACGGCTCATTTCCCGGCGTCACACCCGGCCCACCATTGATGAGCGCATTGCTCGAAAATTGACAGTCATTGTACTGAATTGGCAGCGTAATCTTCTGCTGATAGAAACTGTATCGCGGCTGAAACGCGATTTCTTCGGTCAATGCAAAGCCGAGTCGCAGGTTAAATCCGACAGTCTGGCTGTCGTAAGACACATAGCTCGATGCCAGGTTCTGACGACCGAAAATGTCGATACCGCCGGCCATGCGATAGCCAAACAAGAACGGTTCGACGAACGACAAATCGAAGCCGCGGGTGCGCTGCCCGTAAGTGAGGGAAGCCTTCCCGTAGTTGCCACGGCCCATCAGGTTGCGGTCAGCGACGCTGACTTCGGCAATGAACCCATCCGCCGTCGAGTAGCCGCCCGAAACTGAAAACTCGCCAGTAGCCTGTTCTTCGACATCGACATTGATGACCACGCGATCGGGCGCCGAACCTGGCTCGTTGGTGATCTTCACCGTTTTGAAAAAGCCGAGATTCTTCAGCCGCCGCTCGGCGCGATCGACCAATGCACGGTTATACGCATCGCCCTCGCCGAGATCGAATTCGCGGCGGATCACGTAATCGCGCGTCCGCGTGTTGCCGCGGACATTGATGCGCTCGATATAGGCGCGCGCACCTTCTTCGACGACAAAGGCAAGGTTGATTGTTTTGGTTTCGAAATTGCGTTCGCCGCGCGGTCGTACGTTCGCAAAGGCGTAGCCATGTTTGGCGGCCTGGACCGTCATCAGCTCGACGCTTTTTTCGACAAGGTCCGCGTTGTAGACGCTTCCCGTGCTCACCCTGAGCTGACTGCGCAGTGCCTGCGGATCGATCGCACGCACGTTCGAAATAACTTCGATATTTCCGACGTGATATTGGGCGCCCTCATCGATCGTGAATGTGACGACAAACCCTTTTCGCGCGGGATCGTACTCTCCGACCGCCGAGACGATGCGCACATCGGCGAAGCCGTGCTTCAGATAGAAGCGGCGCAGTAGATCACGATCCGCTTCCACACGGTCCGGATCATAGATGTCGGTCGTCTGCAGAAAGCTCAGCCAATTGCTTTCCGAGGTTTTGATCACCTCTTTCAGGCGGCTATACGAATAGGCACTCGTCCCTGCAAAGCGGATCTCTTTGACGCCAGTTTTTTCGCCTTCGCTAATCTCGAATACGAGATCGACGCGATTGTTCGGCAGCTCGATGATTTTCGGCGTGACCGACACGTCGAACCGGCCGGTGCGATGATAGATCTCGATGATGCGCTGCACGTCGGCCTGGACTGTCGGTCTTGACAATGTGCCGCGCGGCTTTGACTGCACTTCGGCCGTAAGCTGTTCGTCCTTGGCCTTCTTGTTGCCTTCGAAGGCGACCCGGTTGATGACCGGATTTTCGACGACCGTCACTACGATGCGCCCGCCGCTGTGGCTGATGCGGACGTCGGAAAAAAGCCCCGTGGCGACAAGGGTCTTAAGCGCCTCGTCTTCCTGTTCGGGGCCTATCCGCCCCCCTGGACCGGGCTTGAAATACGAGCGGATGGTTTCGGGTTCAACGCGACGGCTGCCTTCGACGACGATCGAACTGACCGTCTGCGCAACCGCTGGGCCCGAGGAGGCAAGGGTCACGCAGCCAGCACCGACAAGGATACTGCCGAGGATCAGGCAGCTCAGAGCCAGCCCCCGAACCCTCCTGACACTCAGTCCCATTCGCTACGCGCCCTTTTTTCTTGCGGCCGCCCCCAAGCGGTCCGGGCTGGCATAGGCGAGCTTTTTACAGCGTTTTTTCCGCGCCGCAAACGAAACTCCCCGCAAAGTTTCCCTTTTCCCTCAGTGTAGCGAGTATAGCGAAATCAAGGACATACAAAGGCACCCGTTCTCGAAATCAACCGAAAATAACCGAAATCTACGGGACGTGACATCAAGGGCACACAATGACAAACGAGCAACAGAAACAAAGCGCAACTTAGAAGGTCTTTGAAAATTCTGGAGGATGCTTGTGAGTTCACCGACATATCGCTGGCGCTGCAAGCGGGCAAAATATTTCTCGCGATGCCATCTAGAACCATCGTGCTCGAAATTGTCGGTGTAGAGCAACCCACGATTACAGAACCCGATATAAACACTCCCACCTCAGGAAAAAAATCCGGATGGGGTCTAACCCCTTGAAATATATAGAGGCAACTATTTCCCTCAAAAAGTTGCCCGTCAGCAACGGTCAGGAAGTGGCGAGGTGGAGGATGTCATTAATCCCGCCTCAATGAGTTAACTCAGTGACTTAGATGGAAGGTTGGCGGAACCCCAACTTTTGGGGAAAACATCTGCAATACTACACTTTCTGGTGCCCCCAATATTGGCTGAAACGGTCCAATATTACCCTTTGTCGACCCCCTGATGCGGGGTGTCGCTGATGTACTTGGTGACGGCAAGAAGAATCACATGGGGATGACCCTGGGCGACACTCGCATAACCGGCCAATCACGATGGGTTGTGCAGCTAAGGGTTGCTTTTGGTATCGGCTGCTTTGTCGTCGGGCGGCGTGCGTAATTGGGGTCGTCTGCACGGTGCATTTATTTCGGCGTCTGATGGCGCCATCCCCGCGACGTTCGGTGGGCTGTTTCTATGGGTTGCTTTCCGGCTGCTGCGCCAAGTGCGCTGGCACAACGACTAAATGACCAGACGTTACAAAGGCCGCCCCCGCGGCAAGACCATCGCCCGCGAGTTTCCATTCATCGTGGAAATAGCCGTGCCACCCGGTGGCCTTGGCAAACGGCTGAATGCAATGCACGCATTTCACGATCAGCGCGGCATTCAGGTGGCGCGCATCCGGCATCGACATGAAGGTGACCGCGATCATTTACTGTGGTGCTTCGCCCGCCGCGCAATTGCGGAAGAGTTCGCGGCCGAATTCGGCGGCGTATTGATGGGATAATCAGTATGGCAATCTAGAGCACGTTTCCAGTGAAGCGATGGCCAGCCCGCAGATACAGAGCAAGAGAATTTCGGTTATGGCATTCGCATCAGCAAAAAAACGTCGCATGACCCGTCAATCAAATTGATCATTTAGAATTCGCTAACCTTGATAAGCCATACGTACATTGTTTTTAAGTGCAAAGACTCCGTATAGTTAATGGGGTCAGCTTGACCGCCCTGGTCGACGCTCTTGCTCCCGATTTACAGCAGGCCAACGTACATAGGCCAATATCCAAATGCCGACGATGTTTACGAATGGAATGAAATAGACAATCGTCCACCATTTACTGAATCCAAGGCGGCCAAGAATTTTCGCAATTGGGACGCCTAGAGCAACAATGAAAAAGATAAGAATGAACCAGTGCCAAAGATTCATCGAACCCATTTGTCGCTCCCAGACCTAGCGCCGTATGCAAAAGCCCCAACCTTTCTGGTCAGGGCTTCGCGTGCGAACGATGCAAAGGTGCAAACCAAACAGCGCACCCGGCACGATTATTCCGTAACATCCGTTTCAGCAGTGGTCACATCCGCTAAAGGGCAATAGCGGACTTGCAGCGTACTATTTTTGATCGCGTTCCCGCTGCCTCTCCAGCTATACGCTCATAATCCTCCGTGATCCGCTGCATCATTTTTTTGGTTTCCTCATGCTCAAGGCTTTTAGCGATGCTGATAACTTCTTCTGCACGAAAGCCAGTATTGCGGGTCTTTCACAGTGGCCATGCTCAGGCTGGTATCAAGAAGGCTAGCAGAAAAATCAAAGCCAACGCGCTGAAAAATGCAACTTCCTCAAGATAGGTGCGATTGATATGGTGTGACATTGGGCGCTCCACACTCATGGACGCAAGTATGTCGTGGAGTCGCTGCGTCCCATGTGAAGCACCTCACAGGACCACGAACTTTCTTCCGGACTTCCGAAAGTTCCTAGCGATACTTGACGGCTACCGTTTCCCCATAGGCGCACACCGAACATTCATAAGTGCGCGCTCCGTATTCGGGGTGGTACGTTGGCTCGATGCTCGACGGGAACAACTGCAGTCCGCAATGTGGACACCACCCCCCCCCTCAGAAAACCCCACGGCGGAACGAACCGGGAAGGGTTGGTAGCCTAACTGGTTCACGAAGTGGCCAAATGCAAGATGTCATTAAAGGTTGCAAAAATCATCAACATGAGGACGATCGCGAGCCCTATCCGAAAGCCAAGTTCCTGGGCGCGCTCCGACAGAGGTCGGCCGCGAATCGCCTCTATGGCGTAGAACAAAAGGTGACCCCCATCGAGCAGCGGTATCGGGAACAGGTTTAACAAGCCAATCGAGACTGACAGCACTGCCGTCAAGTGAATCAGCGCGGCGAATCCCGCCGTGGCAACCTGCCCCGAAACCTGCGCGATCCGGATCGGGCCACCGAGCTGATCGGCTGCCTCCCGTCCCGTGAACACGCCACTGATGTAGGACAGGGTCCGGTCCACCACGAACCAGGTTTCCTGCGCGCCCATGACGATCGCACGCAGCGGTGGCGCTTTCTCGGTCTTGATGTCACCTGGCGCCATTGAGCGGCTGATGCCAAGCACGCCAAGCCGATGAACATTACCGAAATTGTCTTTGATTTCCTTAAGCTGCGGGACAGCTTTGAGTGTCACCTGCGCGTTGTCGCGATCAACCTCGATGGTCAGCGGAGCGCCCGCACTGATGCTGACGATGCGCTGCATGTCGGAGAAGCTTTCGATCTTCTCCCCGTTGATCGCGAGGACAAGGTCACCCGGCTTGAAACCGGCCGCTTGTGCAGCACTGCCCGCCTGCACGGTATCGACGCGGGCGCTGGTCGTTTGCTTGCCGACGGTCATGAAGATGCCGGCGAAAATCGCAATAGCCAGCAGGAAGTTGGCGACAGGGCCAGCCGCGACAACCAATGCGCGCGATCCGACGGGCTGGAATTGGAAGCTGTCCTTCTTCTCCGCTTCCGTCATGGTCGCGGCCGCGGACTGGTCAGGTGTGCTCGCGGCATTTTCGTCGCCGAAAAATTTCACGTAGCCGCCGAGCGGAATGGCCGAAATCTTCCAGCGCGTGCCATAGCGGTCGTAAAAGCCGGCGATCTCCGGACCGAAGCCAACAGAGAACACCAACACTTTGATGCCGCACCAACGCGCCATCAGAAAATGGCCAAGCTCGTGGAAGAAAACGACGATGGTCAAAACAAACAAAAACGGCACTACGTAGCCGACGAGACCGACACCGAGCGCGCTCAGACCTCCCATGATTTCCATTCCCATTATCAGCCTCGTCCTGCCCTACAGGGCCTTTGTGCCGCCCAAGTTTCCTAGGATGCCTTTACGGCAATTTCGGGCAAGAGGTCGCGTGCCAGACTTCTTGCAATACGGTCAACGGCCAGCGCCGCGTCGATTCCGGCGGGTTCCCCCAATAAACCTCGTCCCGCGGCCGCATCAAGGGTCGCTTCCACCAATGCCGTGATCGTCGGAAACGATATCCTGCCGGCGATGAATTCGCTAACGGCGACCTCATCGGCCGCATTGAGCACAGTGGGCGCAGCCCCACCCGCTTCCATTGCGCGCCGGGCAACCGCAAGCGCGGGAAACCGGTCGAGATCCGGCGCCTCAAACGTGAGCTCCCCCAACTCGGCAAGGTCCAATCGCGCGGCCGGCCCGTCGATCCGTCGCGGCCAGGCCAGACAATGGGCAATCGGGATTCGCATGTCGGGAGACCCGAGCTGGGCGACGACCGAACCGTCGCGGAATTCCACGAGCCCGTGCACCACCGATTGTGGGTGAACCAGCACGTCGATCTCCTCCGATTTAAGCGAGAACAAGTGATGGGCCTCGATGATCTCAAGACCTTTATTCATCAGCGTCGCGGAATCGATCGTGACTTTCGGGCCCATGACCCAATTGGGATGACGCAAGGCCTGTTGAGGAGTCGCCGCCTTGATCGCCTCTTTTGAGCAAGTTCGGAACGGCCCGCCGGATGCCGTGAGAATTGCGCGTTTCACATCGGCGCGGTTCCCGGCGCCGAGCGCCTGAAACACGGCGTTATGTTCTGAATCGACCGGAAGCACGGTGGCGCCGGTCGTTGCCGCCCGCCGCATGAAAAGACCGCCCGCACAAACGAGGCATTCCTTGTTGGCGAGTGCGACTGTCGCGCCCCGCTCGACGGCCGCAAGCGTTGGCTTTAATCCGACCGAACCGCTGATCGCCGCCATCACCCAGTCAGCCGGTCGCTGTGCCGCTTCCACCAACGCCTCTTCGCCGGCAGCGGCTTCGATGCGCGAACCGGACAATGCGTCCTTGAGCTCGCGATAGGCGGCGTGATCTGCAACCACCGCATGGCGCGCGCCGACCTCGCGCGCAATCTTCCCCAGCGCGGCCGCATTGCGACGTGCACTGATCGATTCCACCCGGTAGCGCCCAGGTTCGCGCTTGATCAGGTCGAGCGTACTGGCACCGATTGAGCCGGTCGCGCCCAGAATAGTAATTCCACGCACATCGGTGGATGGCCTTGAACTCTTGGAACTTTTGCGCGCAACTTCAACTGTACTCATGCACTCACCATACCAGCAGTCCGCGTGCAGGCCCATCGAAGCCGCCACGCATTAATCCGATCAGGCAGCCGGCGACGGCCGCAGCCCAAAACCCATCCAGCCTGTCCATCACCCCACCATGGCCAGGAATGAGCCGGCTGGAATCCTTTGCGCCGAATTGCCTTTTCACCCAGGATTCAAACAAATCCCCAAATTGCGCCAAGATCGAAAGTACGAATGTGATCGCCAGCATCGCAACCGTGCTGAATGATCCAAACAGGTTTGCGACGAGCGTCCCAACGATCGTGGCGCCGGCCGTACCGGCGATAGCGCCAGACCAGGTTTTTTTCGGGCTTACGACCGGCATTAATTTCGGTCCGCCGAAAGCGCGGCCGACGAAATAGCCAAATACATCCGTGGTCCATACGATCGCGAAGAGCAGAATGATGACGGCAAAGCCAAAGGCGGCATCGTGTCGCAAAAGGACCGGTGCCAGCAGCATCGCGCCCGCGTAGCCTATGCCGAGCGTCACCCATAGTCTTCGCGCGGACGGGGCGAAAATCGCTGCCGCCAGCGCGCCCAAACCCAACATCAGCAGCGCCGAGAGTGGACGTTCGAGCCAGACCAAGAAACCAGCTGCTGCGATAGCACCCGCACAGGAGATGAACAACGGTCGATGGGCTTTGCCGGCAACAAGCTCCATCCACTCCCATAGCACCGCGAGAGCAGCCGCACCCCAAAACAGGACGAATGGCCATCCTCCGGAATAGGCGGTCACCAGCGCGAGTGGCGCGAGAACCGCGGCAGAAGCGATCCGCAACACAAGATTGTTTGCAGACAAGGGCTTGTCGGTCTCGTTGGAATGAGAAACAGGATTCGAGTCGACCACGGGGTTCACGATCCAGTCTGCGCCACGAGGCCGCCAAACCGCCGCTCGCGTTGTTGATATTCACGGATCGCGAATTCGAGAGCGGCACGATCGAAATCCGGCCAATAGGTCGGCACGAAAACAAGTTCGCTGTAGGCTGCCTGCCAAAGAAGAAAATTCGACAGGCGCTGTTCACCGCTTGTGCGAATGATGAGGTCGGGATCGGGAATGTCGGGCGCGTCCAAAAATTTGGCGAACGAATCCATGTCGACGTCTGACACGCTCAGGTCGCCGCGCTTCACGGCGTCGGCCACTCCGCGCGCCGCGCGCACGATTTCCTGACGAGCGCCATAATTGAACGCAACGACGAGTGTAAGACCGTCATTGTTTTTCGTAAGTTCTTCCGCCTCAACCAGCAATCGACTGATGTCCGGTTCAAGATCCGCCCGTTCGCCTATCACGCGAACGCGGACATTGCTTTTGTGAAGTTCGGCCAGATCATTTCGTACGAACCGCCGAAGCAGCCCCATCAGTTCGCCAATTTCGTTGGCGGGCCTGGACCAGTTTTCGGCACTGAAAGAAAAAATCGTCACAATCTTGATGCCGATCTCGCCGGCGCTCCGAATGGTCCGACGCAAGGCTTCGACGCCGCGACGGTGTCCCTCCGCTCGCGGCAATCCGCGCGCAGCAGCCCAGCGGCCGTTGCCGTCCATGATAATTGCAACGTGACGCGGCACATCGAATGCCGTCGCAGCGTTATTCTGGATCTCGGCCTCGGGCATGGGGCACGACCTCAGACCGTGAGGATTTCCTTTTCCTTTGCAGCCAACATGTGATCGATCTCCGCAATGCCGGCGTCGGTTGCTTTCTGGATCTCGCCGGAAAATCGATCGTGATCGTCCTTACTAATCTTGTGTTCTTTTTCCAGTTTTTTGATCACGTCCATGGCGTCGCGCCGAACATGACGAACCGCAACGCGCGCGGTCTCGGCGTACTTGTGGGCAACCTTCACGAGTTCTTTGCGCCGTTCCTCGTTAAGTTCGGGAATACGCAGGCGGATCGTTTGTCCCTCTGTTGCAGGCGACAAACCGAGATTGGAATTCACGATCGCCTTTTCGACCGGATGGACCAGCGAGCGGTCCCAGACATTGACGGAAATCAACCGCGGTTCCGGCACGCTTACGGTCGCGACCTGATTCAGCGGCATCTGCGCGCCATAGGCGTCGACCATAATCGGATCGAGCAAATGTGCGGACGCGCGGCCCGTGCGCAGTCCCGACAATTCGGCCTTCAACACGCCGCTAGCACCCTGCATGCGGCGCTTGATCTCATTAAGGTCATGCGTAGTTGCGTTTGCCATGGCAATTCCTCGCACGCCGCATCATGTCGCGCGGCATAAAATCGTCGCCGGTCTAACCGACGATCGTTGCGCGCCCTTTACCGCGCAGCACGGTTTCTATGGCGCTCTTCTCAGCGATAGAGAAGACAATGATAGGCATCCGGTTTTCTCGAGCAAGCGCGAAGGCGGCACCATCCATGACCCTGAGATCCTTCTCGATTGCCTCCTGGTGGCTGATTTTGTCGTAACGCTTGGCTTTCGGGTCTTTTTTGGGGTCGGCGGTGTAAACACCGTCGACGTTGGTGGCCTTGAGCACCGCCTGTGCCTCAAGCTCAGCTGCCCGCAACACCGCGGTCGTATCGGTCGTGAAATACGGATTGCCGGTGCCGGCGGCGAGTAGCACCACGCGGCCTTTGCCGAGATTTTTCATGGCGCGTTTACGGTTGTAGGTTTCGCAGACTGCAGTCATTGCCAGCGCAGACAGCGTTCGCGCTTCGCATCCCGTCCGTTCGATCGCGGCCTCAAGGACGAGGCAATTCATCACAGTGGCGAGCATGCCCATCGTATCGCCGACCGGACGCGGCACGCCACGTTCGGAAACCTCTATGCCGCGGAAGATATTGCCGCCCCCGACTACGACGCCGAGCTCGACACCGAGCTTCGCGCTCGCCGCAAGATCCGCTGCAAGACGCTCGACGGTTACCTGATCGATGCCGAAGCCGTTTGCGGCAGACAGCGCCTCGCCAGAGAGTTTGACGATGACACGACGATAGACCGGGCCACTCATGCGTTGCGATCCCCTATCATACTGCAGCTCGCATGATTTCCGAAAATCGGGAGACCGCTTTTCGGGATCATGAGCCGGGATCGCCGCGAGCCACGCCGGCCGACGATCAATCACGTCTGACCGGCGGCGGCCGCAACCTCGGCGGCGAAATCGGTTTCCTGCTTCTCGATGCCCTCACCGAGTGCATAGCGGACAAAACCGGTGACTTTGATCGGTCCACCCACCTTGCCTTCGGCTTCCTTCAGCGCCTGCGTCACACTCTTCTTGTCATCGAAAACAAATGGCTGCTCCAGCAGACAAACTTCCTTGTAGAACGTCTTGAGGCCCGACTCGACAATCTTGTCGATTACGTTAGCCGGTTTGCCTTGCTGCTTGAACTTGTCGGCAAGCACATTCTTCTCGCGCTCCACAACTGCCGGATCGAGCGCTCCAGCATCGAGCGCCAAAGGGTTGGCGGACGCGACGTGCATCGCGACTTGGCGACCAATCGTCGCCATTTCGTCGGCCTTGCCGCTCGATTCAAGCGCCACGATCACCCCGATCTTGCCCAGGCCATCGGCGACTGCATTGTGTACGTAGGACCCGATCACGCCCTTCCCGACAGACAAGGAGGCGGCCCGACGCAACGTCATGTTCTCGCCGATCTTCGCGATCGTGTCGGAAATAGACTCCGACACCGTTATGCTTCCGGCTTTCGCGGCCTTGAGCCTTTCAACGTCGGTTCCGACCGAAAGCGCGACGTCGGCGATCATCTTGACCAGGCCCTGGAATAGGTCATTGCGCGCAACGAAGTCGGTCTCCGAGTTGAGTTCGACCACGACACCTTTCGTGCTCCTCACCTGAACGCCGATCAGACCTTCGGCCGCAACGCGACCAGCCTTTTTAGCGGCCTTGGACAAGCCTTTCTTACGCAGCCAGTCCTGGGCCGCCGTCATGTTGCCATTGGTCTCGGTCAAGGCGGCCTTGCAGTCCATCATGCCGGCACCGGTCGACTCGCGCAGCTCCTTGACCATCTGGGCGCTGATATTTGCCATCGTGTGTAATCCTTGATCCGTGGCGGCCGGACCTGTTCCAGCCGTCCACGTCTAAAAGTCAGAAAGTGCCGCAGGGCGTCCCGATACGTGGTTCGGGCGGCACGCCCGCGGTTCACTCCGCCGTCAATTCCTTCGCCTTGGTGATCCAGCCGTCGACGCGGCCGGGAAGTCCAACCTCTTCACCGACATTGTGGGCGGCCTTCGCATTGAATTCGGCGATCTGCGAATAGTGGAAAATGCCGAGATCGTTGAGTTGTTTTTCGATCGCCGGTGAAATGCCGGGCAATTTCTTCAGATCGTCGGCAACGCCGCGCGGCCCGGGCAATTGCTCGAAGCCGAGATCGCCGGCTGTCGGCGCCGTCGGCACGGACTCGGCAACGATCGGCTTCTCGGCCGCACCGATGTCCACGCCCATCTCGCCCTGCGCACGGGAAATTCCGTCGATTGCCGCTTTCGCCACGAGGTCGCAGTAGAGCGACACCGCCCGACTGGCGTCGTCATTGCCTGGCACGACATAAGTGATGCCGGCCGGATCACAATTGGTGTCGACAACGGCGGCGACCGGAATATTGAGCCGCTGTGCCTCCTTGATAGCGATGTCTTCCTTGTTGGTGTCGATCACGAACAAAAGGTCGGGCACGCCACCCATGTCCTTGATGCCACCGAGCGAACGATCGAGCTTGTCCCGCTCGCGCTGCATGGTGAGGCGCTCTTTCTTGGTGTAGCCCGCAGCCTCACCGGAATTGAGCATCTCGTCTAGCTTGCGCAGCCGCGCGATCGAAGCCGAGATTGTCTTCCAGTTGGTCAGCGTGCCGCCGAGCCAACGTGAATTAACGTAGTACTGTGCACTGCGCTTGGCGGCATCGGCAATTGCGTCCTGTGCCTGGCGTTTGGTGCCGACAAACAGGATGCGGCCACCTTTGGCGACCGTATCGCTGACCGCCTGCAGGGCCCGGTGCAGCATCGGCACGGTCTGCGCGAGGTCGACGATATGGATATTGTTACGGGTGCCGAAGATGAACGAGCCCATCTTCGGGTTCCAACGATGGGCCTGATGGCCGAAGTGCACGCCAGCTTCCAAAAGCTGACGCATTGAAAACTCAGGAAGCGCCATATTCTTCTCCGGTTGATCCGCCGCGGACGTTCGTGAGCCCATTTGGGCCACCGGACGGCCTTTTTGACCCATTGTCGGGGTCTAAAGCCTGCGTCCGCGTGAGTGATGTCGGGGCTTATATAGGTGCGATCTCAGGAATGCAAGGCGTGACAAAAGGTTAGCTAGGCCCTGGCGCCCGTCGTCGCGCTAGGCGACGTGCAGTGCGTGGCGAACCGTCTGAACCCCGATTCCAAAGAACAATTCCGGGCCGTCTTTAGCGCGACCTTCCTTCTGCTCGCATGGCGGAAGCCCGATCTGTTCAGTCAACCGGACGAGTTCGGCGATCGTCCGAACGCCCATCTTTCCCATGATGCGGCTGCGGTGCACCTTGATCGTCTTTTCCACGGTTCCAAGATCCCAGGCGATCTGCTTGTTCAAACGGCCCGAAATCACGTGGCGAAGCACCTCGGCTTCACGCGGGGTCAATTGAGCTAGTCGCTGCCTGATACAGGCCAGCTCCGCCCGCTTTTGCATCGACTTCTTTTGCCGCTCGACTGCAGTCTCAATCGCCGCGAGCAGTGCTGCGCAATTGACCGGCTTGATCAGGAAATCGATCGCGCCCGCCTTCATCGCGTCAACGATGGTCGGCGCATCCGTCGTGCCCGAGACAAATATAATCGAGCGATCGCCCTCACCGTCGCAAAGCGCGGCCTGCAGCTCGCGCCCGTCGATGCCCGGCATCCTCAGATCGACAATAGCGCAGCCCGGAACGTCAGGGTCATGCCCGGCAAGAAACTGCTGCGCAGAGGAAAAACTTTGTGTCGCGTAACCGGCGGCTCCAATGAGTCGCGTGAGCGACTTGAGTACGCCCGGATCGTCGTCAACGATAAACACGGTGAATTCCGCCGGCGTCGCCATTTCTTCTGGTAAGCACGGCGCAACAGGCGTTACGCACTCAGGCTCGGAATAATTTGACGGCTTGATAGTGATGTTCATCATCTCCCCGCAATGACATTGATTCAAACGCGTCGATTTTTTTGTCGTTGGCGAAGACTAGAACGGGCGTGTCAAATCGCTCCATTGGACAGAGGTAGCTGCACCCTATACCAAGGTTTCGCGCGCCAAGCCCCGGCCCAGTGCGCCATTTGCCCTGAAACATGATTTGCGAGGCCCGGCTCTCGGCCAGGCAGATTGTTCAGACGCTACGGGCGAGTGCCTCGTTGAGACACGATATCAAGTTACGATCGTCGAACGGTTTGGCCAAAAAGCCAACCGCGCCTGCCGCAAGCGCCTGCGCGCGCGCCCTCATTTCGGGGAACGCCGTAATGAATATGACAGGCAGGCTATGGCCTTGGGCAATCAACCGATCCTGCAATTCTATTCCGGTCATGCCGGGCATTTGCACGTCGGTAATCAGGCAATCGGCATCCGAAACGTGTCCTGATTTCAGGAACGCTTCGGCTGAGTCAAAAGAGGCTGTTCCATAACCAAGCGATCGAACGAAGCTGGTCGTGGCCCGGCGGAACGATTCATCATCATCGACAATTGCTATCACGGGCATCTTCGGCAAGTTGGCGTCCTTTGATGATGAAAGAAATAAGACGTCGAGCCGCGCTATGCACGATTCCGATGGTAACGTTCAACTATCGGAAAGAGACGAGAAATTACACCAAGGTATAGTTTCCCTAGGTTTTTGTTCGACGAATCCCCAAAAGGTCCGCCATCTTTACGAGGTCGGCTAACGACTTCGCCCCCATTTTTCGTGTGACCTTACCCCGGTGCACCTTGACCGTGATCTCGGTGACGCCGATCTCCGCCGCGACCTGCTTGTTCAAAAGGCCGCCGGTTACCCAGGCCATGACTTCTTGTTCCCGTGGCGTGAGCGTCTCGAATTTCGTCCTGAGTTCCGAAATCGCTTTTTCGTTTGCGTAATTCGCGCGTGAACGATCGAGCGCGATTTGTATGGCATCGAGCAGATCCTGGTCGCGGAACGGCTTCGTGAGGAACTCGACCGCGCCTGCTTTCATCGCCTTCACGGACATCGGAATATCGCCGTGGCCGGTTATGAAGATAATGGGAATCTGGATCTGCGCTTTTGTAAGTTCCGCCTGAAAATCCAGTCCACTTACGCCAGGCAACCTGACGTCCAGGATAAGGCAGCACGCAGCATCAGGTCGTTTCGCCGCAAAGAATTCCGTAGTCGATGCGAAGGCCTCGACCTTCAGTCCTACTGAGCGGACCAGGTTGCTCACCGCCCCGCGCAACGAAGCGTCGTCGTCGACGACGAAAACGACCGGCTGCGTATCGGGACGCTCGGTTTTGGCCTGACTGCGTGTGCCTTGAGGCGGTGTCATTGAATGCCGGGTAAGACAATGTGAAACACGGAACCGTACGGGACTCCCGGCGAAACTGACAAGGTTCCACCATGGGCTTCGACGATCGAACGGCATATTGCGAGGCCCATGCCCATGCCGTTGTTCTTGGTCGTGAAAAACGCATCGAAAATGCGCTCGGCATGCTCTGGATCAATCCCCGTGCCCGAATCTTGCACCGAAAGCGCCACTCCCGCCGAATTGAAGGGTTTGGACCGTACCCGCAACGTCCGCGCTCGATCGTCAATATTGTGCATGGATTCAGCGGCATTTGTCAGGATGTTCAACACGACCTGCTGAAGCTGTCCTCGATGGGCGGGGATCATGGGAAGTTGACCGAGTTCGAGTTGGACATCGATCTTGGCTGCCTCGAGCTCATCACTCGCCATTGCAATCGTTTCACGAATGAGTTCGTTTGCATCGAGCGGCGCGCCCACCGGGTCACTCTTTGCAAACATCGCGCGTATGGACTGGATCACTTCGCTGGCCCTGTGGCCGTCGGCGGATATGTGCTTGAGGGTGTCCCGCACCTCTGCAAGATCTGGCGTTGATCTGTCTAACCAGCGAAGGCCGGCATTTGCGTTTGTGACGATCGCGCCGAGCGGCTGTCTAATTTCATGCGCTATCGCGGCGGACATTGCTGCCAGCGTCGTTCTTCGCGATACCTGCGCAAGTTCCTGCCGAGCTTCCAGCAACTTGTTTTCGGCGTCCCTGAGTTCGGTGACGTCTCGCGCCACCCCATAGATGCAACCTTTGTCCATAGCCGCTTTCCAGGACAGCCATCGATAAAATCCGTCTTTGTGACGCAACCTAGTGAGAAAACGATGCGTCATGTGACCCGCGGCGAGCCGTTTGGTTTCAGCGTGCGCATTCTCGCGGTCGTCTGGATGGAGCATCCACAGCAATGTCCTGCCGATCAGATCGGCCTCCGGCCATCCAAGCGTCGCTGTCCACGCAGGGTTCACGTTGAGAAACTTGCCGTCGGCATCCGCGATCACCAAAAGGTCTTGCGAGACATTCCAGATCTGCAGACGCTCGTACGTTTCCGCCTGTACCCGCTGCTCGAGCGTTTCGTTGAGCTCGCGCAAGGCGGCTTCCGAACGCTTCCGCTCGGTTATGTCTTCAGCGACGACGTTGATCCCGATGATGTGACCATCCGCGTTTCTCAACGGGTGCCAGTTGGTGATCCAGACGTGATCGGCGTTGCTTTTGTCGGCCTTCTGCCCGCGCACCTCGACACCGGTAACGGGCTCGCCGGTGCGTACAATGGCCTGAACGAGTTGCTCGACTTGCGCCGCGACCGCCGGGACGGTTTCACGAACCGAACGACCGATATGATCTGCTACCGAAATACCACAGATCTCCGTTAGGCGCTGATTGATCTGCACATATCGACAATCGAGCGACAGAAACGCGAGCCCTACCGGCGCCGTGTCATAGATCAGCTGAAGCTCAGGCAGCCGGTCATACAAGTGCCCATCGTGCAGTTGTTGTGTCGAAAGCGCGGCTCTGCCGGTTGGTGCAGCGCGTCGAGAGCCGATCTGCTTCAGCTTTTCCGGTTTGTGCATCATTACTCAGCCAAGAAGCCCAACCTACATGACAATTGTGGTCATTGGAATAAATGCGCGGATCACCGATGTTGATGCCTATTTTGCTGCCATTCAATTGGATTCACGGCGATACCTTCGTATATGAGCCCTTCCCTTTTCGATACCGCCCGTTAACCAGCGTACAGTGGCGTTAGAAGCCTTCGCCAACCTAGGCTCGCTGCAACGAAAAGCACAATTCGTTGCGGGGAGTTTTTATGTTTCGGCCTCTGCTTATTGCCAGTCTCGCAACTGTCGCCATTGTCGGCGGCGTTGCCATTTTGGCAGGACCCGGCGCCGAGGTCAGGGCTAACACTCCCGCAACGAAAAGCGATCGACCTGAAATTCAACTCGTCACGCGCGAATGTGCGCAGCACGCCTGGCCTTACTACCCGGGCAACTGCATTCGTGACCACCGCCACTCGTCCGGCAAAGCCTCCGATGTACGTGTCGTCTTCGCGAGCCAACTGCCGAACGCAGCTTCGAGCAACGGGAAATAGGCCGTATTCAACAAAGCTCCTGGAGACTTTGTCATGTTGACCACCGGCAAGATTCACGCAATGAGCCTCACCATCGCAGCGACCCTGGCTACGGTTGCGTTTTTCCAGACAGGCCAGGCTTCAGCTGACCCGCTTGGTTTTGTTTCGCCTTTCAATTTCAGCCGCAGCGACGAGATGGTCTTCGCACCGGCCATGCGGCAGTTGCCCAAGGAGGCCGACGACGATCTGACAAGCGATATTCCGCCGCGCCTGCATCGTAACATCGTGGAGTACCCCACGCGCGAAGCGCCGGGCACGATCATCATTGATACACCAAATACCTATCTCTACTACGTGCTCGGCGGCGGCAAAGCGATCCGTTACGGGATCGGCGTTGGTCGCGAGGGATTCACCTGGTCCGGCGTGAAGGCAATCGAGCGCAAGGCCGAGTGGCCTGACTGGATTCCGCCGACTGAGATGCTTCAGCGGCAACCTTACCTTCCCCGCTTCATGGCGGGTGGGCCAGGCAATCCGCTCGGTGCGCGGGCCATGTACATCGGCGGCACCGTCTATCGCATCCATGGAACGAATGCCCCCACTACAATCGGTAAGCAAGTGTCGAGCGGATGCATCCGTATGCTCAACGAAGACGTCATAGACCTTTATGCACGTGTGAATGTTGGAACAAAGGTTGTTGTTCTGCCGATGCATCCGGGTCGTGGCCCGAGCGTGGCGCAAAACCAAACAGGTCCCGCAACGCGAAGCGCTGCCGCCAACGTTGCTCGGGCTCAGGGTGTCAACTGAGCGGATCCGAAGCCGATCAAGCGGAGGCACGTCATGAACAGTTCACTTTGGTCCGCGGGTCGCAACACGCATCTCAAGATCGTGGCCGTTGCGCTCATGGCTTCGATTGTCGTGGTCGTCGTCGGAATCAATTCGCGCGTCGAGAGCGGAGCGCCTCTAGTCTTGGTCAAGGCAGGGCAGCCGACCGTTTATACTGGCAATAGCGGGCCCACGATCCGCTGAGCGGAACCTGCTTGGCATGGAGAGTTCGAAGCCGCGGTGTCGAACCGCGGCTTTGCTTATGCGTTAACACAGGAGAAGGAACAGAGCGGGGCGGCGTGAGGAGCACGCCATGGCCAATACTCTTCCGGTCCGATACAACCCGCCGGGCAATGACGAACTGCATCCTTGGATCTATCGAGCAATCATCGGCCTAACAATCTGGCTTGTGTTATCGGTATGGGTGCTTTTCAGCCGCGGCACCTACGAAGGGTTGACGCTCTCGGTAATCACCCTTTTCTTCCTAATCCTCGTTGGTATTCCGGTCATTCTCTGGCTGACGTGGCGGCGGAACACAGACCCTAACAAACAACACGGCTTTGTCGCACCCTTCCACGACTGGGCATCGCAGTCGTTCGAAACATGGACGGGCGGCGTCAGCGGCGGCGAAGCATCAATGCAAATCCTGTTGCCTATCGCCGTCGTGGCCTTCGGCATGACGATATTCGGTCTCGTATTTCTGATCGCGGTTCCGCACCTCGGTCCGTCATGATCAGACGCGGAAGATCAACATGCAGCCCGCACGCATTTTCCTGCGCCACGCGCGAAAAGATACGCTCGACGCCGGCTCGCTCGACACGAACACGAATGCCCGGAAACGTCTGTTCGAAGCCCGACTTTTTCCGCTGACTGGAGGTCGGCCGAAGTGTCCCAAGTAAGCTGGCCTTCTTTCGTCGCCGCAGCGATCAATGCCGGTGCGATGGCTTCACCTGGTGGCGCTGCCGCACGCTGAGGCGTGGCATAGACAAGCGGCAATGCGGCTGCGGCCTTGAGAATCCTGCGGCGTGAAAAGCGACGGCTCATGAAGAAAGGTGCCTGCGTGTGCCCGCCATCTGACCTTTGGCACCGGCCACGCTGTCCAAGCGAGGACATAGAGCCAAGCCCGGGCACGAGCGTCTACAGCGCCTCGACCTGCACCACGCCCGGCACGGCCTTGATGGCACCCGCGATCTGCGGCGAGACCTTGAATCGGCCCGGCAGTTTCACTTCGACTTCCGTGCCGCGTTGAAGCAGGAGCACGACGCTTACCTCACCGTCGCCATTGGCTTGGGATGATCGCGGAGCGGTCTCGAGCCGCTTTGCCACCGCCTCAAGAGGCGCGCCATCGCGCAGAAACACGCGCAGACCCTTTTGCAGATTGGCGGCGGCACTGTCGAGCGGATCCACCGACTGGATGCGTGCGCGCACCTCGTCCCCCTGCACTTCCGCAGACAGGAAAAGCAACACGGCATTCCCCGGTTCAAGCAAGTCGCGGTTTTCGGCCAGCCCTTCCGAAAAGATGACCGCCTCGAAATGACCGGTTGGATCGGACAGGCCGATGATTCCCATCTTGCTGCCGGTGCGGGTGCGCCGCTCGATGCGCGAAACGACAGTCGCCGCAACGCGACCCGCTGTCGCGCCTGCTTTTACCGCGCGTGCGAATTCCGCCCAGGGCTGCACCCGTAATTTCTTGAGCACGGCTGCATAGTCGTCGAGCGGATGCCCGGACAGGAAAAAGCCGACGGCCTCATATTCCCGACGCAAGCGTTCCGCCGGCAGCCAAGGTTCCACCTGCGGCAGCGCGATTTGCTCGCGCGTTGCACCTCCCCCGAACAATTCGCTCTGACCGATCGCGGCCGTATCATGAGCGCGCTGCGCTCGGGCTAGCACGAGGTCGACGGCGGCAAATATGCGGGCCCGGTTTTTCTCGAACGTATCGAATGCTCCGGCTGCGGCGAGACTTTCCAGCACGCGTTTGTTCACGGCGCGCGGATTGATGCGCGCCGCAAAGTCCGCGAGATCGGCGAATTCCCGGTTACCGCGCGCGGCAATGATCGTCTCGACGGCCTGCTTGCCGACGCCCTTGAGTGCTGCGAGCGCATAGATGATCGTATTGCCGTCAACCTCAAAGTCGACCGCCGAGCGGTTGATCGAAGGCGGGTCCACCGCAATGCCCAGCCGTTCGGATTCCGCACGGAATTCCGCAAGCTTGTCGGTGTTGCCCATGTCCAGTGTCATGGTCGCCGCCAGAAACTCGACGGGATAGTTCGCTTTCATGTAGGCAGTCTGATACGCGACCAGCGCATAGGCTGCCGCGTGACTTTTATTGAAGCCGTACTCGGCAAAGCGTTCCAGCAGATCGAAAATCGCGTCAGCCTGATAGCGCTCTACCCCGCGCTCGACGGCACCTGATACGAAGCGCTCGCGCTGCGCCTGCATCTCCTTCTTGATTTTCTTGCCCATGGCCCGGCGCAACAGGTCGGCTTCACCGAGCGTAAAGCCTGCAAGGATCTGCGCCGCCTGCATCACCTGTTCCTGGTAGATGATGACGCCGAATGTCTCGCGCAGGATAGATTCGAGTTTTGGATGGATATAATCCGATTGCTCCATCCCGTGCTTGCGTGCGCAGTAGGTCGGAATGTTTGCCATCGGGCCAGGACGATAGAGTGCGACCAGCGCAATGATGTCCTCGAATCGGTCCGGCCGCATGTCCAGCAGCGCCCGTCGCATCCCCGCGCTTTCCAGTTGGAAGACGCCGACTGCTTCAGCGCGAGCCAGAAGGTCGTAGGTATTCTTGTCGTCAAGCGGGATCGCCGCGAGATCGATATCGATGCCACGCCTTTTAACCAGCGCGACCGCCGTCTGCAGGACAGTCAGGGTCTTCAGTCCGAGGAAATCGAATTTCACAAGGCCGGCCTGCTCGACCCACTTCATGTTGAATTGGGTGACCGGCATGTCGGACTTCGGATCGCGATAAAGTGGGACCAGCTCGGACAGCGGGCGGTCTCCGATCACGATGCCGGCGGCATGGGTCGATGCGTGACGATTGAGACCCTCCAGCTTCTGCGCGATGTCGAAGGCGCGTTTCACCACGGCATCGCCATCCCGTTCCGCCTGCAGGCGCGGCTCGCCTTCAATTGCCTGTTTGAGAGATACCGGCGCGGCCGGATTTTGTGGGACCAATTTGCAGAGCTTATCGACCTGCCCGTAGGGCATTTGCAGGACACGGCCGACGTCGCGCAGCACGCCGCGCGCCTGCAATGTACCGAAGGTAATGATTTGTGCGACCTGGTCGCGGCCGTACCGCTCCTGCACGTAGCGGATCACTTCGTCGCGGCGATCCTGGCAGAAGTCGATGTCGAAGTCCGGCATCGACACGCGTTCGGGGTTGAGGAAGCGTTCAAACAGCAAGCCAAACCGGATCGGATCGAGATCGGTAATCGTCAACGCATAGGAGACAAGCGACCCGGCACCCGAACCACGACCGGGCCCGACGGGGATGCCCTGCTTCTTTGCCCATTGGATGAAATCGGAGACGATCAGGAAATAGCCCGGATATTTCATGCCGGCGATGACGCCGAGTTCGAATTCCAGTCGCTCGCGATATTCATCAACTGTATGACCGAGGGCGACCCCGACGGATTCAAGTCGCCGCTCAAGCCCCTCTTCCGCGCGCTTGCGCAGCTCGCTCGCTTCATCGAGCGACTTGCCGGTATCTCCGGTCGAAAACCGAGGAAGAATCGGATGGTGTGTGCGCGGACGGAACGCGCAGCGCTGCGCAATTTCAACAGTGTTTGTCGGGGCCTCCCGCAGATCGCGGAATCGCTCCACCATCTCCGCGCGGCTTTTGAATCGATGCTCCGGCGTCAACTGGCGGCGGTCGCTTTCGGCGACCAGGCGACCCTCTGCGATGCAGATCAGTGCGTCGTGGGCCTCATAGTCCTGAACCGTTGCAAAATAGGGCTCGTTGGTCGCCACTAATGGTACGCCTTTGCCGTAGGCCAGATCGATCAGCACCGGCTCGGCGCGCCGTTCGGCCGCCGTGCCATGCCGTTGCAGTTCGACGTACAGGCGGTTGCCGAAGAGCTTGAGCAGCGCATCAAGGCGGGCTCCCGCGAAATGGCTCTGGCCGGCCGCGACGGCCATGTCGAGGGGGCCGCCCGGTCCGCCCGTCAACGCAATGAGGTCCGCAGTTTCTCCCTCCAGCCATTCGAGCCTGAGGCGCGGCGGCTCGTTCGCCGGCGTGTCGAGAAAGGCGCGCGAATTAAGCCGCATCAAGCTGCGGTAACCCTCGCGCCGCGTGGCCAGCAACACGATACGCGAGCGTTCAGGTGCCACATTGACGTTGCGCGGCCCGTGGTCGGTGTCGCCGAAATCGATCGCAAGCGCGCACCCGACGATTGGCTGAATGCCGGAACCCGACAGCTTTTCCGAGAATTCCAGCGCACCGAACATGTTGTCGGTGTCAGTCAAGGCCAGCGCCGGCTGGTGGTCAGCTTTCGCCAATTCGGCGAGACGCGCGATCGTGAGCGCGCCTTCTAGCAGCGAAAACGACGAGTGCACGTGCAAGTGCACGAAATCGGGGCCGGCCATGTCAAAACGGGGTTGGGTGATTCCTTGTCGCACTCAGAGTGGGGCCGCCGCCCCCTGCTGTCCACCTCAGGCCGTAACCGCGCACAAAGCTATTCCCGCTTTTCTTGCGGGTATCCCCACGTCATGGCCGGGGGATATCGGCCACCCACGTCTCTCGGGAGGGACGGCCTGTAAGACGTGGATGCCCGGCGCTGGGCCGGGCATGACGGGGGAAGGTCGTTCCCGCGGCCCTCAAAGATTTCCCAGCACCTGGGTCCAGATGGCAATCATTCCGATAAACAAGGCAAGCGAGGCCAGAGCAGCAGCTTCTTGGATCACAGCTTTGAACATAACTTCGTCTCCCGGAACAGAGTGAGAACATAGTTCATCATTTGTTCTGGAGTCAAGTGATAACTCTTGCCAGGAGAACTTCGCTTAGATTCAATGATTTAGGCGGATCTCTTCAGGTTTCGCCCGACAAGCGCGTGGGTCTGGATTAGGCCGTCTCGATGATTTTGCCGTCCCGCAAGGTCACGCGTCTGTCCATGCGTGCGGCAAGGTCCATGTTGTGCGTGGCGATAATGGCTGCGAGACCGGAGGCCCTAACGAGCTGCGTCAGCGCGCTGAAGACATGCTCGGCGGTGTGCACATCGAGGTTGCCGGTCGGCTCATCCGCCAACAGAATTCGCGGCGCATTGGCAACCGCGCGGGCGATCGACACGCGCTGCTGTTCGCCGCCTGAAAGCTCCGCCGGCCGATGGTTCAGGCGAGCGCTCAATCCCAGATATTCAAGGAGTTCGACCGCGCGCGTTTTCGCTTCCGCGCGCTTGAGGCCGCGGATCATTTGCGGCAGCAGTACGTTTTCAAGCGCCGAGAATTCCGGCAGCAAATGATGGGACTGATAGACGAATCCGATTTCATTGCGCCGAATGCGGGTTCGCTCGTGATCCGCGAGGATCGCGGTCGCGCGCCCTTCGATATAGACGTCACCGTGATCGGGGTGTTCAAGCAGACCCGCGATGTGGAGCAGTGTCGATTTGCCGGCGCCTGACGGCGCCACCAAGGCGATCGACTGGCCCCCCCAAAGCGCGAGTTCGATGCCGTTGAGCACATGCAAGGTCTCGTCGCCCTGGCGGTAGTGACGTTCGATGTCGTGCAGGAACAGGATCGGAACATCCTCTTCCTTGCGCGCTTGCGGCGGCTCCGGCTGCTCGATCATTTCCACCCTGGCAGCGGTGTAGGCCTTACTCATAGCGCAACGCCTCCACCGGATCGAGGCGTGCCGCCCGCCATGAAGGGTACAAAGTAGCAAGCAGTGAAAGCACCAGCGCCATTATGACGACCGCGGTCGTTTCACCGGAGTCCATGTCGGCCGGCAGGTGCGAGAGGAAATAAAGCTCGGGCGAAAACAGTTCTGTATTCGTGAGCCACGACAAGAACTGCCGGATGCTTTCGATATTGAGACAGACAACGACGCCCAGCATGAAGCCGACGATGGTGCCGACAACACCGATGGACGCGCCGGTTATCAAAAAGACGCGCATGATCGCGCCCTGCGTTGCGCCCATCGTACGCAAGATGGCGATGTCCTGGCCTTTATCCTTCACCAGCATGATCAGGCCCGAAACGATGTTCAGCGCGGCGACCAATACGATGAGAGTCAGGATCAGGAACATCACGTTGCGTTCGACCTGCAGCGCGTTGAAGAACGTCGCGTTGCGCTGACGCCAGTCGATGATGAAGATCGGACGTTGCGCGGCGTCCTGCACCGCGCCCCGATAACGATCGACCCGGTCCGGATTGTCGGTATAGACCTCGATCGCGGTCACATCGCCCGCACGATTAAAATAGGCCTGCGCCTCCTTCAGCGGCATGAAAACCATGGCATTGTCGTATTCCGACATGCCGATCTCGAAGACCGCTGCGATCTTGTAGACTTTGATGCGCGGCGTTGTTCCCATCGGGGTGACAGCACCGCGCGGTGCAACGAGCGTGATGTTGTCACCGGATCGCAATGAAAGCTGATCGGCGAGCCGGCGCCCGATCACGACGCCCTGCTCGTCATCGAAGCCCTTCAGCGAGCCCTGCTTGATGTTGTTGGCGATGGAGGGAAGCTTTTCCAAATCCATCAGGCGAATGCCGCGCACCAGGACGCCGCTCGCGTTGAACGGCGACGACGCAAGCGCCTGCCCTTCGACGATCGGCGCGGCAAGCCGAATACCCTGAACGCCGGCAACACGCGCGGCCACCTCGTCCCAATCAGTAAGAGGCTTCTCGAGTGGCTGGATCAGCAGGTGCCCGTTGAGTCCGAGAATTTTGTCGAGCAGTTCTTTGCGGAAGCCATTCATCACCGCCATCACGATGATGAGGGTCGCAACGCCGAGCATGATCCCGAGGAAGGAGAAGCCGGCGATGACCGAAATGAATCCTTCCTTGCGCCGCGCCCGCAAGTAGCGCAGCGACAGCATCCATTCGAACGGGGAAAAGGCCCGCGTCCCCTGGGGCTCGCTCATCGTTGATTGGTCCCGCGCTCGACTGTTCATAGAGATTCTGGCGGATTCGTGCCAAAGGCGCGAGGGCAAAGCCATTGGCAACACACAGGATTCTTGCCCTGGACGTCTTGTCGCGGGTCCGCGGAACAGCGGATCGCGGCCGACTACCTGGACAATAGATCGATGGCAGCCGCCGGGCTCAGGGTATCCCGGCTGCCATCAGCACGCTTTTTAAGCTCAATTTTGCCCTCGGCGAGGCCGCGCGGACCGACCAAGACCTGATAGGGAATTCCGATCAAGTCCGCGGTAGCAAATTTTGCTCCGGGCCGTTCATCAAGGTCATGATAGAGAACTTCAATCCCCTTCGCACTGAGTTCACGATAGAGCTGTTCGCAGGCTGCATCGGTATCGGACGCACCCTGCTTCAGGTTCAGTATTGCGACCCTATAGGGCGCCACGGGCTCCGGCCAGATGATACCGGCATCGTCATGGGATGCTTCGATGATGGCAGCGACCAGGCGGCTCGGGCCAATCCCGTAAGAGCCCATGTGGACGGGAACTTCCTTGCCATCATGCGTTGCGACCACGGCCTTCATCGGGTCGGAGTATTTGGTGCCGAAATAGAAAATATGGCCAACCTCGATGCCCCGTGCGGAGACCTGCTTATCGAATGGCACGCGGGCAAAGACCGCGGCATCGTGCATTTCAGACGTCGCTGCATATTGCGCGGTCCATTTGTCGACGATGTTCTGAAGGCTTGCCACGTTGTCGAAATTCACATCGGCCGGCGGCACGGCCATGTCGAGATAGTCTTTGTGGCAGAAGACCTCGGATTCCCCGGTCTGCGCGAGGATGATGAACTCGTGGGAAAGATTTCCACCGATCGGTCCTGACTCCGCGCGCATCGGAATTGACTTCAGCCCCATTCGCGCAAAGGTGCGCAGATAAGCGATGAACATCTTGTTGTACGAATGTGTCGCACCGGCCTGATCAAGGTCGAATGAATAGGCGTCCTTCATCAGGAATTCTCGCCCGCGCATCAGTCCGAAACGCGGGCGCACTTCGTCGCGGAACTTCCACTGGATGTGATACAAATTGAGCGGTACATCTTTGTACGAGCGCACGTAGGCCCGAAAGATTTCCGTTATCATTTCCTCGTTCGTCGGACCGTAGAGCATGTCTCGCTCGTGTCGGTCCTTGATGCGGAGCATCTCCTTGCCATAGGCCTCGTAACGTCCGCTCTCCCGCCAGAGGTCGGCCGACTGAATGGTAGGCATCAGTAATTCTATCGCGCCCGAGCGGTTTTGCTCCTCACGCACAATCTGGCAGATCTTCTGCAGCACGCGGAAACCAAGCGGCAGGAAAGCATAAATGCCGGCGGCCTCCTGCCGCATCATTCCCGCGCGCAACATCAGTCGGTGCGAGACGATTTCCGCCTCTTTTGGCGTCTCACGCAGGATCGGCAGGAAGAAACGGGACAGGCGCATGGTGCTTGAAAGGAATCGAGGATGATGGGTCAGAGAAAGCGGATCGCTCGCAAAAACACAAGGGCTAGAGCGCTTTTTCGGGAATTTATCGGATGCCGCCGCATCTATATCCATGTTAGGCTGGCAACAATAGGGGCCGACGAGAACATGCAAGCGGGCATCAGGCAGTTTCTGGGCGCGATGGCGGCCATGGCGCTTGCCTTGCACACGGTCGCGTGGGGCATTGCTCCGGCGCCCGCGCCTGCATCGGTCGATCCATTTTCCGTGATTTGCCACAGCGACGCATTGGCCGCCGTGGACCCGGCGTCCGATCAAAGCCCGCAAGCACCGGCTCACGCCTGCGATCATTGCAACCTTTGCAGCGCGTCTGCTCCCCCCTTGCCGCCCGGTACAACGATCGCCGCTTACGTCACGCCGTCGCCGGAATCGGCAGTTCCGCCACCCATCGATAACCGTCGACACGATGCAGTTGTCGGCGAGCCCGGTCTCGCAAGAGGTCCCCCCAGTATTGCCTGACGTCGTTGCCGCGTTTCAGCGCGGCTTGTCTTCTCCGTCATCGCGATATTGGAGTTTCCCATGTTTAGGAATTCATGGCCCCTGGCCATGCTCGGTGTCGGACTAGCAGCATCGGCTACAACTGCGCGCGCACACGAGATCGTCGGCAATCGTTTCTTTCCGGCGACACTTGCCATCGATGACCCCGGCGTTAACGACGAAATGGCATTACCGACTGTCTCGGCGTCGAAAACCGGCGACAATCCTTCATTCAAGCAACTCGACGTATCGGGCGAGTTTGCCAAGCGCATCACCGAAGACTTTGCGATCTCGGTCGCACCGACATGGTCTCGCCTCTACGCCCCCGGGGGTCTAACGATGAATGGTGCGCCCGGTTTCCAGAATCTGGAGACACTGTTCAAGTACCGTCTGTTTAAAAATGACGAGCACGAGTTTGTGATGTCAGCCGGACTCGAGATCGAGTGGGGTGGAAGCGGCGCGCAGGGCGTCGGCGCCGAACGCTTTAACGTCTACACACCTACGATCTTTTTCGGGAAAGGGTTTGGCGATCTGCCGTCGAGCTTGAATTGGGCGCGGCCGTTCGCGATCACCGGCCAGGTGGGCTACTCGATTCCTGGCGTATCAAAGGTCGTCACCGCGACCGTTGATACCGACACGCTCGAGCAGGATATCGACACGGAATACATCCCGCGTGTGCTCAATTGGGGCGCCACGCTTCAATACAGCATGCCATACTTGAAATCCGTTGTGGCCGATCTTGGGTTGCCCGACTTTATAAATCGGATGATCCCGATCATCGAAGCTTCGTTCCAGACGCCGGTCTCAAACACGGCCACCTCTGGCACCGTGACGACCGGTACGATCAATCCGGGGATCATCTACACCGGCAAGACCTATCAGGTGGCGATCGAGGCGCAGATTCCGGTGAACCGCCAGAGCGGCACCAGCGTTGGCATCATCGGCCAACTGCACTTCTACCTTGACGACATATTCCCGAACACGCTCGGACGACCCATCTTCGCGAATAATATCAATACAGGGACGCCGATGCTCGGCCGCTAGTCATGCGCATCATTGTAACAACCACCACCATCGTGTTGGCGCTAGCAAGCCCCGCCTTTGCACACGCCTACCTTGACCATGCCTCTCCGAGGGTCGGCAACACAGTCGCGCAATCTCCTCGAGAAATCGTGCTTTGGTTCAGCGAAAGGATCGAGCCTGCTTTCAGCAGCATTGAGGTCCGCAATGAGCAAGGCGTCGCGGTGAGTTCCGGAAAGGCGAGCGGCGGGGGCACACAGTTACGTATCCCAGTCAAAACATTGCCGCCTGGAACTTACAAAGTGATTTGGCGTGTCCTCTCGGTGGACACACACCGTACGCAAGGCGATTTCTCGTTTCGCGTCGGACCGTAGTGCGGAAGGTCCTTTCATGACGGATCCGCTGATCTTCGTTCGCGGCGTGCATTTCGCCGCGACGTTGGCGGCATGCGGGACGATCGGGTTCATTCGCCTGGTGGCGGAACCCGCCAAGATACCTGGCGATTTTCAGCCGCTTCGGAGCCGGCTGTCAGTTCTGATTTTGCTCGCGCTCGTCCTCGCCATTCTCTCGGGCGCCGTCTGGCTCGTCCTCATCGCCGCCGACATTCTGGGTGCGCCGCTCATCGATGTCTGCCTGCATGGCGGAGCCTGGCCGGTGCTTTTCGAAACCCGTTTCGGTCTTGTCTGGTGCACGCGGTTCGCTCTGGCATTGGTGCTCGTGCTCTCGCTGCTTCGTCCGATCCCGGAAGCGTTCCAACTTGCGACCGCAGCCCTGTTGCTATGCCTGCCTGCAACGGTTGGCCATGCCGGCGCGACGCCAGGTCTGACTGGCGACATCCATCTCGCCTCCGACATGTTGCATCTGCTGACGGCCGGAGCGTGGCTCGGCAGCCTGCCGGCGTTTGTTTTGTTGCTTTGGCAGGCGCAACGGAACGCAAACCCCGCCTGGGCTGCTTTCGCGACGCGCGCTACCCGGCGCTTTTCGACCGTCGCCATCCTCAGCGTCAACGTTTTGCTTGGGAGCGGATTGATCAACAGCTGGAACCTGCTGGGTGGGCCGCGCGATCTCTTCACAACCGATTACGGGCGCCTGATAGCGCTGAAAGCAGGACTGTTTACTGTGATGCTCGTGATTGCCGCGGTGAATAGATTTTATCTCACTCCGCGGCTGCCGGAGCGCGGCGCGATGCGTTCCCTGCAACGCAACAGCCTGGCCGAAATCACTCTTGGACTCTGCGTGCTTGGTTTTGTTGGGGCGCTTGGAACCTTATCCCCGACCGCCCATACGCACCCCGCACCCGAGGATCGTTCGCCGGACACCGCGTTCGTCCATATTCATGCCGCGGAGGCCATGGCCGAGGTGACGATCACCCCCGGGCGCGCTGGATCCGTGCAGGCCGCAATTCGCGTAATGCGTGAGGATTTTACAGTGTTCCCGGCAAAGGAGGTGCGCCTTCGTCTCGAACCGCCAGCGCCGTCCCATCAGGCACTCGAACGAGAGGCTGCGGACCTGGGGGGCGGGCTTTGGCAGGTCAGCGGAATTACCATTCCGGAGCAGGGAATCTGGACGGTGAAGGTCACCATTACTCCGCAACCAGGAGAAACGATCCTGCTCGACGCCCCGGTCGTGATCGAACGCTGAATTGTACAAATGTGCTGACACGCTTTCGGCGATCGGGTAGCGTCGCGCAAGTCCGTACGAGCGGAGCCTGGGCGCAAGACCGGTTCCTCACCTGCGGTCCAAGTCTTGGGAGAGAAGCAAGTCCGGGCGCGGGAACCGCTGCCCACCCCTAGAATACAAATAATTGCCGGGGCAAAGGACACAGAAATCGACGAGCAGGGCTCCGCGCCCTGCTCTTTTTTTCGACCTACATTATCTAGCGATGCGGCGGACTGGAGATCGCGATCAGGAAATCATACGGGATGAGTCCCCGCGTGTAGGCGAAGTAGAGAATTCCAAAAATCGCGGTGGCCACAACCGTGGTCCAACCTAATTTGTGCCAGACCCGATGTATTGCCGGCGCGCCGGGGTCAGTCCCCGGCGCCACCTCGCCGCTTTCTTCCTGATTGCGTACCCCCCACGGCAATACTGCGAACAGCGTGATCCACCAGATCAGGAAATAAATGGCAATCGCGGTGGTCTTGCTCATCGTTCGCGTCAAGCCTGTTCCAGCTCGACCAACGTTCCGCAGAAATCCTTGGGGTGAAGAAATAGGACCGGTTTGCCGTGCGCGCCGATCTTCGGTTCGCCGTCGCCCAAAACACGCGCACCCTCCGCCTTGAGCTTGTCGCGAGCCACGCGGATGTCCGGTACTTCGTAGCAAACGTGGTGGATGCCGCCGTCGGGATTGCGCTCAAGGAATTTTGCGATCGGTGAGTCCGCTCCCAAAGGCTCGAGGAGCTCGATCTTGGTGTTCGGCAGCGTGATGAAGACCGTCGAAACGCCGTGGTCGGGCTGCGCGACTTTGGCGGACACTTCGGCACCCAGCGTGTCCCGGTAAACCTTGGAGGCTTTGGCAATATCGCCTACGGCGATGGCGACGTGATTGAGACGACCAATCATGATTTCGTTTGCTCCAAATCGCTCATCATACCGTCAAGACATGGACATAGCACATCGGTTTCTTGCCCCAGCGTTGGGCAACGGCGGCGCGGACCGCGCGACGCAGCGCTTCGGCCACCGCGTCGGGGTCGCGTTTACGGCCGCGCGGCAGCGACTCAAATGTTTCGATCAAGGCGTCGCGCACGGCGTCGTACATCGAACCGCCTTCGCGGTCACGCTCGGGAATGCCGATCACGTCAACCGACGGCTCGTCGACCATTTCGCCTCTGTCAGTGATGGCCAGCGCGACCGAAATTGCCCCGGCGAAACTTAGTCGTCGTCGATCGGCGACCGTACGCGAATCGGCCTCGACCAGCAGGCTGCCATCCTTGTAGATCCGTCCGGAAGGTACCTCATCGACGATGCGCACTTGCGGCGAAAGCTGTACCAAATCGCCATTGCGACATTGCAGGACCTCGCGTACACCACGTCGGCGAGCAAGAGCAGCATGCTCATGCAGATGCAATGCCTCCCCGTGCACGGGGATCAATACTTTCGGCTTTACCCAGCCGATAAGTTCTTCAAGTTCGGCACGGCGCGGATGCCCCGATACGTGCACCAGATGGGTGCGATCGGTTATGACTTCGATTCCCTGCTCGATCAGCAGATTGATGACACGGCCGACTGCCTTCTCATTGCCCGGAATTGTGCGGGCGGAATAGATCACCCGGTCCCCTGGCGAGAACGTCACCTCGGGGTGCTGGTCTTCCGCGATGCGCGAAAGCGCTGCGCGCGGTTCACCCTGGCTGCCGGTACAAAGCGCAACGACTTTGTTCGGGGGCAGATGGCCATAGGCGTCCATGGGCCGAAAATCCTGGATGCCCTCAAGATAACCAGTCTCCCGCGCAATCTGCACCACCCGCTCCATCGCCCGGCCGATGACAACAACCTCGCGATCGGCAGCGCGTGCTGCGTCTGCGACAGCTCGCAGGCGCGCGACGTTCGATGCAAATGTCGTGACAGCGGCCCGACCGCGGGCCGTCTTGATGAGTTCCGCAATTGTCCGTGCGACATCGGATTCCGATGGTGAGCGGCCTTCGCGAACCGCATTGGTTGAATCGCCAACCAGCGCGAGACAACCCTCCTCGCCCAGCGCGCGCAGTTTCTTCTCGTCGGTGGGATCATGCAGTATCGGGGTTGGGTCGATCTTCCAGTCGCCGGTATGCAGCACAGTGCCACCTGGCGTTCGGATGATCAGCGCACTCGACTCCGGAATCGAATGCGCCATTGTGACGAGTTCGATGTCGAAAGGCCCGACATTGAACCGACTGCCCAGTGTAACGACATTGACCGGAATCTTCGGCGCTCCCGGTTCGCTCGCGCATTTCGCCTCAAGAAGCGCGGCCGTAAAGGGGGTAGCGTAAATGGGAAACTTCAGCCGTGGCCAAAGATCGAGCAGCGCGCCGAAATGATCCTCATGCGCGTGCGTGAGCACCAGCCCGGCAAAATCCTTCCGCTCGTCGACCAGATAGCGGACATCCGGCAAAATCAGATCGACACCGGGCAGATGATCCTCAGCGGCAAATGACACGCCGAGGTCGATCGCAAGCCAGGTTCGATGATGCGCGTCGCCAACGCCGTAGATCGACAGGTTCATGCCGATTTCGCCGACGCCCCCCAGAGGGGCAAAGACCAGTTCTTGTGGCGCGGGCATAGTCACCGTCCACCAAAACCAAAAACTTCGCCGGCGGTGATCGCGGTCACGGTGCCGGCCTGCTCGAGCAGCAATCTTCCGGCGTCATCGAGCCCTTGAAAGCGGCCCGACACTTCGCGCTCCGGGAGCCGCACCTGCAGGGCCTCCCCAAGACCGGCGGCGCGCTTCAGCCAGTCGGCGCGAATGGCAGCAAAGCCCTGGCCGCGGTTCCACTGTTTCAGACGCTCTTGCATCGCCACCGAGAGCGAGACGAGCAGCACTTTGGGCATAACCACGATGCCGGCGGCGGCGAGGTCGACTGCGGGATAAGCAGTGTCTGGCGGGTGCGAGGCACAATTGACGCCGATCCCGACCGCGACGGCAAACGCCGGCGCGCTTTCGCTTTCGATCAGAATGCCGGCCACCTTCGCGGGTCCGATGAGCAGATCGTTTGGCCATTTCAGCTTCAGCAACGGACCGATCTGCGGCGCGCAGGACGCGATGCCGTCATGCAATGCGAGCGCGGCTACAAATGACAATTGCGGTGCCTGAGAGGCCGGTGACGGCTCGGTCAGCAGAAGGGTCGCGTAAAGATTGCCCGGCGGTGACGTCCATTGGCTGCCGCGGCGACCGCGCCCGGCAGTTTGAGTTTTTGCTGTGATCCACAACGGTCCGCGCTCGCCGGCGCGCGCACGCGACAGCGCCTCGGCGTTGGTCGAGCCGAGTGTTTCGTAGACTATGTGCCGGACCCCCGCCAGGTCCGTGGCTTCGCGGTTCATTCAGAACAATGATTTTGCTGCAACGGTCGCCGCACCAAGGAGCGGCGCGGGGTAGACAAAAAACAGGAGGTTGATGAGGCCTGAAACCCCGAGGACCAACCGCAGCAGCGTCGGCATGGGCTCAAAGCCCTTCACCGGCTCGTCAAAATACATGATCTTGACGATGGCGAGATAGTAGTAAGCGCCCACCACGCTGCTGAGCACGCCGATGACGGCAAGGGTAAAGAGCCCGGCCTTGATGGCGGCAAGGAACACGTAGAATTTCGCGAAGAAACCGGCGAGCGGCGGAATGCCTGCGAGCGAGAACAAAAGCACGCCCAGGAAAAAGGCCATGGTTGGATGGGTGCGCGCAAGCCCTGCAAGATCGCCGATGTTCTCGACGTATTTACCGTCGCGGCGCATCGCCAAGATTACGGCGAAGGTGCCCAGCGTCATCGCCACGTAGATGCTCATATAAACGAGCACGCCCTGAACACCCTCGGGCGTACCGGCCGCAAGACCGACCAGCGCATAACCCATGTGGCCAATCGACGAATAGGCCATCAGGCGCTTGATGTTGCGTTGGCCAATCGCAGCAAAGGCGCCCAGGGCCATCGAGGCGATCGAGACGAATACGACGATCTGCTGCCACTGGTGGGTGATGCCTGGAAAGGCGACGACGGTCGCACGCGCGAAGATCGCAATGGCAGCGACTTTGGGCGCGGCCGCAAAGAAAGCCGTAACCGGCGTGGGCGCGCCTTCATAGACGTCGGGCGTCCACATGTGGAACGGCACCGCGGAAATCTTGAAACAGAAGCCGACGAACAGGAACACCAGCCCAAAGATGAGCCCGATGTTTGCGCCATTTTGTGTTGCCTTGGCGATGCCGGCAAAGTTAATGGTGCCCGTGAAGCCGTAGATCAGCGAAGCGCCGTAAAGCAGCATTCCGGACGAGAGCGCGCCGAGGACGAAATATTTGAGCCCCGCCTCGGTCGACCTTGCGTTCTCGCGGTTCGACGCCGCGATGACGTAAAGCGGCAAGCTCATCAGTTCGAGGCCGAGATAAAGCGCAATCAGGTCCGACGCCGAGATCAACATCAGCATGCCGAGCGTCGCGAGCAGGAACAGCGCGCCGTATTCGAATTTCTGCTGTTTTTCGAAGGTGAGATAATCGAGCGACAAAATGAGAGCGCCGCCGGACCCGATCAGTGTCAGAACCTTTAGAAAGCGGGCATAGTCGTCGACGAGGAAACTTCCCCCGAACATGACATGCGGACCACGCGGCAGCCAGAACAGAGCCGCTGCCGCGAGCGCCAATATGATCACGCACCAGCCGTTCACGACTGCGGAACTGCGCTCGCCGATTGCCGCGCCAATCATGAGCATCAGCATTGCCCCGCACGCAAGCACAAGCTCGGGCAGCAGCGGCAACAGGTCCTGCAAGGCGGGCAACTGGATCATGGCCTCGCCTATTGCGCCATGAGCGCGGCCGTCTTGGCCGCGGCGATGGCGTGGTCGTAGTTTTCAAGCAATTGGGCAACCGAAGCGGCCGACATATCCAGCACCGGTTTGGGCGCAACACCGAAGAGAATGGTGAGCACAACCAGCGGCGCGAAAATCACGCATTCACGCCAACCGATGTCGCGGATTCCTTCGAGGGCAGGCTTGAGATTGCCGAAGATCATTTTCCGGTAGAGCCACAATGCGTAGGCCGCGGACAGGATGACCCCGAGCGTCGCGAGCGTTGCGACGGGAATATTGACCTTGAAGGTCCCGATCAGTGCCAGGAATTCGCCGATGAACCCCGACGTCCCCGGCAGGCCGACATTGGCAAGCGTGAAGACCATGAAGACGAAGGCATACAGCGGCATGCGATTGACCAGCCCGCCATAAGCAGCGATTTCGCGCGTGTGCATGCGGTCGTAGACCACGCCGACGCAGAGGAACAGCGCACCGGAAACAATGCCATGCGAAATCATCTGGAAGATGCCGCCGGCGACGCCTTGCGTGGTGGCACCGAAAATTCCCATGGTGACGAAGCCCATGTGGGCCACCGAGGAATAGGCGATCAGCTTTTTCACGTCCTCCTGCATCAGCGCCACCAGCGAGGTGTAGATGATGGCGACGACCGAGAGCGTGAAAATCAAGGGCGCGAACTCGTGGCTCGCGGCCGGGAACATCGGCAGCGAGAACCGCAGGAAACCGTAGCCGCCCATCTTCAGGAGGATCGCCGCAAGGATCACCGAGCCCGCGGTCGGCGCTTCGACGTGCGCGTCCGGCAACCATGTGTGCACCGGCCACATCGGCAATTTCACCGCAAACGACGCAAAGAAGGCGAACCAGGCCCATTTCTGCAGGCCGATCGGAAATCCATGCCGCAGCAGCACGGCAATATCGGTGGTGCCTGCTTGCCAGTACATCGCCATGATGGCGAGCAACATCAAAACTGAGCCCAGCAGCGTGTAGAGGAAGAACTTGAAGCTGGCGTAGACACGGCGCGGCCCGCCCCAGACGCCGATGATCAGAAACATCGGAATGAGGCCCCCTTCGAAGAACAGATAGAACAGCACGAGATCGAGTGCCGAGAATGTTCCGACCATCAACGTTTCCAGGACGAGGAAGGCGATCATGTATTCCTTCACGCGCGTCTGGATTGCGGTCCAGCTCGCCAGAATGCAGATCGGCATCAGCGCGGTCGTGAGAATTACGAAGGGCAATGAAATGCCGTCGACGCCCATGTGGTAGGACGCGATACCGAGCCAGTTGTGCTTCTCGACGAACTGGAATTCCGGCGAGCCGCCATCGAAGCGCCAGACCATCACCAGCGAAATGGCGAATGTGACAAGCGTCGCCCACAACGCTATCCAGCGTGCGGTGCCCCGCGCCCAACGCTCGTTGCCGCGGACGAACAGTGCGACGAGCATTGCGCCGAAGAGCGGCAGGAACGTAACGACGGAGAGAATCGGCCAATTCATCAGTGCGTCCCCGCCGAAAACATGAACCAGGTGATAAAGGCGGCCGCGCCGATCAGCATTGCGAACGCATAGTGGTAAAGATAGCCGGTCTGCAGCCGCACAACGTTCCGGGTCACATCGAGCACTCGCGCCGAAACGCCGTCAGGGCCAAAACCGTCGATGAGCCAGCCGTCGCCGCTCTTCCAGAGCAGACGCCCGAGCCACTTGGTCGGCCTGACGAAGATCAGGTCGTAAAGCTCGTCGAAATACCACTTGTTGAGCAGGAAGCGATAAAGCCAGTCGTGCTGGTGCGCGAGTTCGACCGGAATATCGGGCCGCCGGATATAGAAGTGCCACGCGACCAGGAAGCCCAACAGCATCATTGCCGTCGGCAGAATGCCGACATACAGCGGCACGTGATGCATGTCTTCGAGCACGTGGTTTGATTTTGCGAAAGCCAGCGATTCACGGAAAAAGCCTTCGACGCCATGACCGGCGAAGATCTCCTTGAACGGAAGCCCGGCGAGCACCGAACCGGCGGCAAGGAACCCCAGCGGAATGAGCATCACCATCGGGCTCTCATGCGCCTCGCGCCAGTGCTTGCGATCGTGAGGCTCGCCATGGAACGTCTTGAAGATCAGCCGCCAGGAATAAAACGACGTGAGCAGTGCCGCGGTGACCGTGCAAATGAAGCCATAAAGCGCCATCGGATTCTTGCTGACGAAGGCCGCCTCGATGATGGCGTCCTTTGAGAAGTATCCGGCCGTGAGCGGGAAACCGGTCAGCGCCAGCGTGCCGATGAGCATGACGATGTAGGTGTATGGAATGCGGTCTTTTAGTCCGCCCATGTTCCGGATGTCCTGCTCCTGGTGCATCGCATGGATTACTGAGCCGGAGCCGAGGAACAACAGCGATTTGAAGAAAGCGTGCGTGAATAGATGGAACATGCCGACCGAATAGGCGCCAACCCCCATGGCAACGAACATGTAGCCGAGCTGAGAGCAGGTCGAATAAGCAACAATGCGCTTTATATCGTTCTGCACGAGACCGATGGTGGCGGCGAAAAATGCCGTGGTTGCACCGATCAGCGTCACGAAGGTCTGCGCATTGGGAGCGAGCTCGAACAATGGCGACAGCCGCGCAACCATAAACACGCCCGCCGTCACCATGGTGGCGGCATGAATGAGGGCCGAGACTGGCGTAGGGCCTTCCATGGCGTCGGGCAGCCAGGTGTGCAGGAGAAACTGGGCCGACTTGCCCATGGCGCCCATGAACAGGAAGAGGCAGGTGAGCGTGAGCGCATCGGCCTGCCAACCAAAGAAGTTTATGGTTTTGCTGGTGAGTGAAGGGGCCTGGGCAAATACCGTGTCGAAATCGATGGCGCCGGTGAGCATGAAAACGGCGAAAATGCCCAACGCAAATCCGAAATCGCCGACGCGATTGACGATGAAGGCCTTGATGGCCGCCGCATTTGCTTCGGGCTTGTGATACCAGAAGCCAATCAGAAGATAGCTTGCGAGGCCGACCCCTTCCCAGCCGAAAAACAGCTGCACGAGGTTATCCGCGGTCACCAGCATCAGCATGGCGAACGTAAACATCGACAGATAGGCGAAGAACCGCGGACGATACGGATCTTCGTGCATGTATCCGATCGAATAGAGGTGCACGAACGCCGATACCGTATTGACGACAACCAGCATCACGGCGGTGAGCGTGTCGATGTGCAATGACCATTCGGCCTTGAGGTCGCCTGCCGTCATCCAAGTGAAGACCGGCACGCGCGCATCGTGATGCCCGAAGCCCACATCGACGAAAGCGATCCACGACAGGATCATGGAGATCATCAGAAGTGTGGTCGTGATCAGTTCCGCCGTCCGTGAGCCGGTGGCGGCAGGTTCGTGCGCTTCCTCCTCGTGATGGGAGGAATGTATGACGGCGCCGCCGTGCGCACCCGGTTCGCCGTGATGCGGACCATGGTCGGCCGTGGTGTCTTCGATGCCCGCAACCGGACCCTTGCCGGGAAACCGCGCACGTGCACCGACGAGCGCGATCACGCCGGCGAGGATCGCCCCGAGCAAAGGCAGAAAGACGATCGCTTGATACATGCCGCCTTCAGCCCTTCAGCAGATTGATGTCCTCAACCGCAATCGATCCACGATTGCGGTAGAACACGACCAGGATTGCAAGACCGATGGCTGCTTCCGCGGCGGCGACCGTCAAGACCAGCAGCGCGTAAATCTGTCCGACGATGTCGCCGAGATGAGTCGAGAAGGCGACCAGATTGATGTTGACCGCCAGCAGGATCAGTTCGATCGACATCAGAATGATGATGACGTTCTTGCGGTTGAGGAAAATGCCGAAGATCCCGAGCGTGAACAGGATTGCGGCGACCGCGAGGTAATGACCCAGACCGATGGTCATGCGCCGCTCCCCAGTCCCTGGCCGGACCGGACCTTGACGATTTCAATCGATGCAGCCGGGGTGCGGGCGACTTGGGCACCGATGTGCTGGCGGCGGACGCGCGCACGATGATGGAGGGTGAGCAGAATGGCACCGATCATGGCGACCAGCAGGATCATGCCGGCCGCCTGAAAAAAGTAGACATAACGGGTGTAGAGCACGAGGCCGATCGCCTCGGTATTCGGAACGGTTGTCGGGATCGGCGACGTGATCGCTTGGGGGACGCCGGGCCCAAAGGCCCAGGCACCCACGACGAGCAGCAATTCGGCGAGGAAAATCCCGCCGATCAACATGCCGATCGGAAGATATTGCAACGCGCCCTGCTTGAGCTCGGCGAAATCGACGTCAAGCATCATGACGACGAACAGGAAGAGCACTGCGACCGCGCCGACATAGACGACGATCAGGATCATCGCGAGGAATTCGGCGCCCATCATCACGAAAAGGCCGGCCGCATTGACGAACGCCAGAATGAGATAAAGGACAGAATGCACCGGGTTTCGCGACGCAATCACCATCACGGCGCTGGCCACGCAAATGCCGGCAAAGAGATAGAAGAACAGCGCAGCCACAATCATGCGTGGCTCTCCGCGCATCCCTGGCCATCTCGGCACCGTAGGTGGCAAACCATGTCCATCGTCATCACCTGTACGGCGCGTCGAGCGCAATGTTCTTGGCGATCTCGCGCTCCCAGCGATCGCCGTTCGCGAGCAGGCGCTCCTTGTCGTAATAGAGCTCCTCGCGCGTCTCCGTGGCGAATTCGAAATTGGGGCCTTCGACGATGGCGTCGACGGGACAGGCTTCCTGGCAAAGGCCGCAATAGATGCACTTCACCATATCGATATCGTAGCGCGTGGCGCGGCGCGTTCCGTCATTGCGCCGAGGACCGGCTTCGATAGTGATTGCCTGCGCTGGGCAAATTGCCTCGCAAAGTTTGCACGCGATGCAGCGTTCCTCGCCGTTCGGATAACGACGCAGGGCATGTTCGCCGCGAAAGCGCGGCGAGATCGGGCCTTTCTCGAACGGGTAATTGAGGGTCGCTTTAGGCTTGAAGAAGTAGCGCATGGCCAGCACGAAGCCGGTCAGGAACTCCGTCAAAAACAGGCCTTTGGCTGCGCGATCGAGTCTCATCGCTTCCTCATTTCATCGCGCCGGTTGCCAGTGCGCCGTACTGGATGACGGCGGCTACGATCGCCACCATTGCGAGCGACAATGGCAGGAATACTTTCCAGCCGAGCCGCATCAGTTGGTCGTAGCGATAGCGTGGAACCATGGCCTTGGCCATGGCGAACAGGAAAAACATGAACAGCGCCTTGAGCGTGAACCAGATCACGCCGGGCACCCAGGTGAATGGCGCAACCGGCACGGGCGGCAGCCAGCCACCGAGGAACAGGATGGTCGCCATGGCGCACATGGTCCCGATCGCCACGTACTCGCCGAGCATAAACATCATATAAGGCGTCGAGCCGTACTCGACCATGAAGCCGGCAACAAGTTCCGACTCCGCTTCGACGAGATCGAATGGCGGCCGGTTCGTCTCGGCGAGAGCCGAGATGAAAAACACAGCGAACATGGGGAAGAGCGGCAACCAGTACCAACCGAACAGCCCGTATTTCCCGTCTTGCGCCGTGACAATGGCCGTCAAGTTGAGCGACCCGGCACAAAGCAGCACGGTGATGAACACAAACCCGATTGAGACTTCATACGAGACCATCTGCGCCGCCGAACGCAGCGCGGCAAGAAACGGATATTTCGAATTCGACGCCCAACCGGCCATGATCACGCCGTAGACCATCAGCGAGGAGATTGCGAAGATATAGAGCACGCCGACATTGATGTTCGCGATCACCCAATTTTTGTTGACTGGGATCACGGCCCAGGCGGCCAGCGCCAGTACGCACGTCACGAGCGGCGCCAGCAGAAACACGCCCTTGTTGGCGCCGGCGGGAATAACCGGCTCTTTGACGACGAATTTCAGCAAGTCAGCGAAGGACTGGAATAATCCCCACGGTCCTACGACGTTCGGCCCGCGCCGTATCTGCACGGCCGCCCAGATCTTGCGATCGGCAAGAAGGATGTAGGCGATCGCAACGAGTAATATGACGAGCAGCAGCACCGACTGCGCCACGATGACGATCAACGGCCAGAGGTAAGTCCAGAAGAATTCCATCGCCCTACTCCGCGGCAGTTCTGGCCGCGGCGTGCGCGAGAGCCGAGCATTCGGCCATGATTGCAGAGGCGCGGGTGATGGCGTTGGTGAAATAGAAGTCGCTCACGCATGAGCGCAGGGGGGCCTTGTCATGCGTGCCGCTGAGTTTCGCAAGCTTACCAATGTCGGAACCATCCCCCGGGGCAATCTCGCCGATGCGCGCCAAATGCGGGCAAGCGACATAAAGAGCCTGACGCAGAGCGCCGAGTGAATCGTAGGGCAGTTTGTGTCCGAGCGTATCGGACAGCGCACGCAGAATGGCCCAGTCCTCGCGCGCATCGCCTGGAGGAAACGCCGCGCGGCTCGTCATCTGTACGCGACCTTCGGTGTTCACATAAGTCACGGATTTTTCCGGATACGCAGCGGCCGGCAAAATCACATCCGCGCGGTGCGCGCCACGGTCGCCATGCGTACCGATGTAGACGACGAAGGCACCCGTCGGGACTTCTACCTCATCGACACCAAGCAGGAACAGCACATCGAGCGCGCCGGCTTTGAGCATGCCAGCCGTGTCCAACCCACCCTCTTCCGGCACAAACCCGATATCGAGCGCGCCGGGAAGCGCCGCCTCGCTGTGCAGAATGTTGAAGCCGTTCCATCCGTCCTTGACGACACCGAGCGAAGCCGAGGCCTTCGCCGCCATCGCGAGCACGGCCGCGCCGTCCGGTCGGTTGAGTGCGCCCTGCCCAATGATGAACATCGGCTTTTCTTTTTGTGCGGGCGCGTGATCGACGAACTGCGCGAGGCTTTCCGCCCCGGCGCCGAGATAATTGTAGGGGTATGTGAGATCGGCTTTTTCGCCAACAACGCCGATCAGGACATTGCCCTTGAGATAGCGCTTGCGGATACGGGCATTGAGCACCGCCGCCTCGCGGCGTGGGTTCGTGCCGATCAGCATGATTGCGTCCGCTTCGTCGATCCCCGTGATCGTCGAGTTGAACAGGTAGCTCGCCCGTCCGAACTTCGCGTGCAGCGGCGAACCAGGATAGCGCGCGTCGATGTTTTTCGATCCGAGCGCTGCCATCAGCGACTTGAGCGCAAACATCTCTTCGACGCCGGCCAGCTGTCCGGCCAAAGCGCCAATGCGCTTGCCGTTGCTGGCCCTCACCTTGCTGGCAATGGTCGCGAAGGCTTCTTTCCACGAGACAGGTTGGAGACGGCCCGCGACGCGCACATAAGGCTGGTCGAGGCGCTGTGTACGCAAGCCATCGACCACGTGACGCGTCTTGTCGGAAATCCATTCCTCGTTCACGTCTTCATTGGCGCGCGGCAGGATCCGCATCACTTCGCGGCCCCGCGTATCGATACGGATCGACGAGCCCACTGCGTCCATGACGTCGATTGATTGAGTTTTGTTCAGCTCCCATGGACGCGCCGCAAACGCGTATGGCTTGGAGGTCAAGGCACCGACCGGACAAAGATCGACGACGTTGCTTTGCAGCTCGGATGTCATCGCGTGCTCGAGATAGGTAGTGATCTCCATATCCTCGCCACGACCGATCGCACCAAGCTCCGGAACACCGGCAACTTCGGTCGTAAACCTGATGCAACGCGTGCAGTGAATGCAACGCGTCATGATTGTCTTGACCAGCGGACCTATGTATTTGTCTTCGACAGCGCGTTTGTTCTCGTGATAGCGGCTTGCATCAACGCCATAAGCCATGGCCTGGTCCTGCAGATCGCATTCTCCGCCCTGATCGCAAATCGGACAATCGAGCGGGTGATTGATCAGCAGGAACTCCATCACCCCTTCACGCGCCTTCTTCACCATCGCCGATTTGGTGTTGAGGATTTTCGGTGACCCGTCCTTGTTGGGCGGCAGATCCTTGACACCCATGGCGCATGACGCCTGCGGTTTCGGGATTCCGATCACTTCGATCAGACACATACGGCAGTTTCCAGCGATCGACAGGCGCTCGTGGAAGCAGAAGCGCGGAATTTCGGCGCCAGCCGCTTCGCAGGCCTGGAGCAACGTGTACTCCGGCGGAACGTCGATCTCTTTGCCGTCGACAATAATCTTCGTCATGCCGCGTGCTCGCTCGGTCGATTGCGCCGCGCGTTTTTCCATAGTCTTGCGCCGGGAATGTCCTCCCAGCTGAACGCATACTCGCTCGGTCCGTGCGCGAGCAGGTGGTCGAGGCGCGCAACACCTTCCGCCATGCTCGGAAGATGACCCGTCGGAATCCACCACATGACCAACGTGGTCTTGATCGGAGCAAACCATTCCTCGCGCCGTGCGTAGAAGCGCTGATGCAAGGTCTGCCAGACGAAGCGCTCAAGCGCCTCAACCGTTTCCCAGACCGTCAGGTTTGGCAGAATGGCCGGGTCGTCGCAAACGCGCATGTTCATGGCGTGACCGCTGTCATCCTGCAGCCGCCATACGAAGCCGGGGATCTTATCGGCGAGCCCGTTCACACGTTCGACATTTTCGACGAATTCGCGCATGCGCTGATCATCGAGCGAATATCGGATTCGCGCGATGTTGAACTGTGCCAGATGATGATGGGGCGGTTGCAACATCTTTTACTCCGCCGCCTCGCGCACAGCGCCGTGCGCATCTGCGTTACGCGTGTACTCGTCGATGCGCCGTTCGATCTCTGGGCGGAAGTGGCGCAGCAGACCCTGCACGGGCCATGCGGCGCCATCGCCGAACGCACAGATTGTGTGACCCTCGATCTGCTGGGTCACCTGCATCAGCATGTCAATCTCGCGCTTTTGCGCGCGCCCGTCCGCCATGCGGGTTAATACGCGCCACATCCATCCCATGCCCTCGCGACATGGCGTGCACTGGCCGCAGCTTTCATGCTTGTAGAAATACGAAATGCGGGCCATCGCACGGACGACGTCGGTCGATTTATCCATCACGATGACCGCAGCCGTTCCGAGCGCGGATTTCTTGTCGCGGCAGCCGTCGAAATCCATGAGCAGAGTGTCGGCCTGATCTTTTCCGGCGGGGACCAGCGGCATCGACGAGCCCCCGGGAATCACGGCGAGCAGATTGTCCCATCCGCCGCGCACCCCGCCTGCATGTGTTTCCAGAAGTTCGCGCAGCGGAATGCCCATGGCTTCTTCGACGTTGCAGGGCCGTTCAACGTGACCGGAGATGCAGAAGAGCTTGGTGCCGGTATTGTTCGGACGACCTATACCGGCAAACCACGAGGCGCCGCGTCGCAGGATATCGGGTACGACGGCGATGGACTCCACATTGTTGACGGTCGTCGGACAACCATAAAGCCCGACATTTGCCGGGAACGGCGGCTTCAGCCGTGGCTGCCCTTTCTTGCCTTCCAGGCTTTCCAGTAGCGCGGTTTCCTCGCCGCAGATATAGGCGCCGGCACCATGGTGAACGTACAGGTCGAAATCCCAGCTGTTCACGTTGTTCTTGCCGATAAGCTTGGCCTCGTAGGCCTCGTCAATTGCCGCCTGCAGGCGCTCGCGCTCACGGATAAATTCGCCGCGCACATAGATGTAACCAGCATTCGCGCCCATGGCGAAGGCGGCGATCAGGCAACCTTCGACCAGCAAGTGCGGATCGTGCCGCATGACCTCGCGGTCTTTGCAGGTTCCCGGTTCGGATTCGTCGGCGTTGACCACGAGATACTGTGGCCGTCCGTCCGACTTTTTCGGCATAAATGACCACTTCAATCCGGTCGGGAAGCCGGCGCCGCCACGCCCCCGCAGGCCGGACGTCTTCACCTCTTCGATGATCGCGTCGCGCCCCTTTGCCAGAATCTCCTTCGTGCCATCCCACGCTCCGCGCGCACGCGCGCCTTTCAGGCCCCAGTCGTGCTGGCCGTAGAGATTTCGAAAGATGCGGTCCTTATCAGCCAGCATGTCTCACGCCTTTTCCTTGAGCGTGGTCGCGCCGCCGATGGGTGCCGACAGTTGTCGATCGATCTGCGGACCGGGTTTGACCTTTTTACCCGCTGCGAGATTGTCGAGAATCTTGCCGAAGCTCTCGGCGGCGAGGTCTTCGTAGTAGTCGTAGTTGATCTGCGCCATTGGTGCGTTGACGCAAGCGCCGAGACACTCAACTTCGACCCACGAGAACTTGCCGTCCTTGGTCACTTCGCCCTGGTCGCCGATGCGCGTGCGGCAGACCTTTTCAAGATCATCCGCGCCACGCAGCCGGCACGGCGTCGTGCCGCAAAGCTGTACGTGAAATTTTCCAACCGGCCACAGATTGAACATCGTGTAGAACGTCGCAACTTCCAAAGCGCGGATGTGCGCCATGCCGAGGAAGTCGCTGACATGGCGGATCGCTGCCTCCGGCAACCAGCCGCCATGCTGTTCCTGTGCGCGCCAGAGCAGCGGAATGATTGCCGATTGCTGACGGCCTTCCGGATATTTGGTGATTTCCTTCTTCGCCCAGGCAAGATTCGCCTTGTCGAAAGAGAAATCCTTCGGCTGCATTTCCGGTGGAGCAAGGCGGCGAACGCTCATCGGTCCACCTCGCCAAACACAATATCGATCGACCCAAGAATGGCGGACACGTCCGCGAGCATGTGGCCGCGGCAGAGGAAGTCCATGGCCTGTAAATGCGCGAAGCCTGGCGCGCGGATTTTGCACTTGTACGGCTTGTTGGTGCCGTCGGCGACCAGATAGACCCCGAACTCGCCTTTCGGCGCTTCGACGGCCGCATAAACCTCACCCGCCGGGACGTGGTAGCCCTCGGTATAGAGCTTGAAGTGATGGATCAGGCCTTCCATCGAACGCTTCATCTCGCCCCGTCTCGGTGGCACAATCTTGTTGTCGTCGACGGTGACCGGACCTTCTCCCACTGGTGAGCGCAGTTTTTCCAGACATTGTTTCATGATCCGCGTCGACTGGCGCATTTCTTCCATGCGGATCAGATATCGGTCGAAGCAATCGCCGTTCTTTCCGATCGGAATGTCGAAATCGAGTTCGGAATAGCACTCGTAGGGTTGCGCCTTGCGCAAATCCCATGCGGCGCCCGAGCCACGCACCATCACGCCGGAGAAACCCCAATTCCAGGCGTCGGAAAGCTTCACCACACCGATATCGACGTTGCGCTGCTTGAAGATTCGATTGCCAGTGAGCAACGCGTCCAGATCGTCAACCACCTTCAGAAACGGATCGCAGAACGCGTAGATATCGTCGATGAGTTTCGGCGGCAGGTCCTGATGCACGCCGCCGGGGCGGAAGTAGGCTGCATGCATGCGTGAGCCTGACGCTCGCTCGTAGAACACCATCAGCTTCTCGCGCTCTTCGAATCCCCATAGGGGGGGCGTGAGCGCACCAACGTCCATTGCCTGTGTGGTGACGTTGAGCAGATGCGACAGCAAGCGCCCGATTTCCGAATACAGGACGCGAATCAATTGCGCGCGCATGGGCACATGAAGGCCGAGCAGTTTCTCGACCGCGAGGCAGAAGGCGTGTTCCTGATTCATCGGCGCGACATAGTCGAGCCGATCGAAATAGGGCACGGCCTGCAGATAGGTCTTTTGCTCGATCAGCTTTTCGGTGCCGCGGTGCAGCAGACCGATATGAGGGTCGACACGTTCGACAACTTCACCGTCGAGTTCGAGCACGAGACGCAGCACCCCATGCGCCGCTGGATGCTGCGGCCCAAAATTGATGGTGAAGTTGCGCACCGCTGTTTCGGCCATCAGATCACCAACTCTGCGGCGGCTTTCGCCTTTTCGGCCACTTTCGTGTTGAAACGATCCCAGCTCACCACGACGCGTTCGTGACGCCCCTCCCCGATCAGATCCATGCCGTCGTGGGCGCTCACCTTGAACACGATCTTGCGGTCCTGAATCTCGCTGACTTCGACGTCAACCTTAACCGTCATGCCGGGCGGCGTTGCCGCCAGATGCGAGACGTCAACATGCGTGCCCAGGCTGCCTTCGCCGGCATCCAGATAGTTGCTGAGGAGCTGAGTGCAGGTCCATTCCATCAGCACGATCATGAAGCCCGTCGCGAACACCTTCGGCATTTGCGCAATGATCGGCGATTCCGGATAGGTGTACGGCACGGTCTTGTTCTCCGGCACCTTGTAGGAGAACGAATGTTTGAGGCCGGGCTTGAGTGTCGGCTTCATGCTCAGGATCCCTCGCTTCCCGGCTTCGCCTTCTCGTCGCCGGGCAGCACATAGTCCGTGCCTTCCCATGGCGAGAGGAAATCGAAGCTGCGGAATTCCTGCGCCAGGGTCACTTTGTTATAGACGACACGCTTTTGTTCATCGTCCCAGCGCACCTCAACAAATCCGGTAAGGGGAAAGTCCTTGCGCAACGGATGGCCCTCGAATCCGTAGTCGGTGAGGAGCCGACGCATATCCGGGTGTCCAGTGAACAGGACACCGTAGAGATCGTAGGTTTCACGCTCGAACCAGTCGGCGCCACGGAACACATTGATAAGTGACGCAACAGGCGTCGTTTCGTCCGTCATGATCTTGAGCCGCACGCGCTGGTTCAGATGCGGCGATAGAAAATGATAGACGACTTCAAAACGCTGCTCGCGCGATGGCCAATCCACCGCGGTGACATCAATGATATTGATGAACTGACAAGCCGGATCGTCCCGAAGAAAGGTCGCGACCTTGATCAAATCGGCTGCGCGTGCGTCGACGGTCAACTCGCCACGCGCGACCGTGTAGCCGGTGACTGAAGCGTTGAGGACGTTCTTGATCGTCTGCCCAATCCTGTCGAGCGTGTCGTCCATGTCCGGCTCCGCTCAGCGCTCGATCGTGCCGGTACGGCGAATCTTTTTCTGCAAAAGCATCACGCCATAGAGAAGTGCCTCCGCGGTCGGAGGACAGCCGGGCACGTAGATGTCGACGGGGACAATGCGATCGCACCCGCGGACGACCGAATAGGAATAGTGATAGTAGCCGCCGCCATTGGCGCATGATCCCATGGAGATGACATAACGCGGCTCCGGCATCTGGTCGTAGACCTTGCGGAGCGCAGGCGCCATCTTGTTGGTCAGCGTGCCGGCGACGATCATGACGTCCGACTGACGGGGCGACGCACGCGGTGCAAAGCCGAAACGTTCGGCGTCGTATCGCGGCATCGACATCTGCATCATTTCGACCGCGCAGCAGGCGAGCCCGAATGTCATCCACATCAATGAGCCGGTGCGCGCCCACGTAATCAGGTCGTCAGCGGCAGTGACGAGGAAACCTTTGTCGGAAAGTTCCACATTCACACCGGTGAAAAACGAATCATCCGCCCCGACCGGTTTTCCGGTGCGCGGATCGATAATCCCCCTCGCGGCGGGTGCAACGACGGTCATGGGCTCAATCCCATTCCAGTGCCCCCTTCCTCCACTCATATATGAAGCCGATGGTCAGAACGCCAAGGAACACCATCATCGACCAGAAACCGAATAGCCCGATTTCGCGGAAAGCGACGGCCCAGGGGAACAGGAAGCTGACCTCGAGATCGAAAATGATGAAGAGGATAGCCACGAGATAGAAGCGCACGTCAAACTTCATGCGGGCGTCATCAAATGCATTGAAGCCGCACTCGTAGGCGGAGAGCTTTTCGGGGTCCGGCTGCTTGTAGGCAACGATGAAGGGGGCAATCAGCAACGCGAGGCCGATGGCCAGCGCCACCGCGATGAAAATGACCAATGGCAAATAATCAAGCAGCAATGCGCTCATCGCGACCTCAAGCGTGCAGCCCCGCCTTACTGATATGCGCCCGCCCGGACCGCGCGGCGGCCGATAAGGCGCCGGTGTCCCGCACAAATAGGCCGTTGCTAGTTTGGAATGACCTCAAGGCGGGAGCGGCCGAGGCTTAGCGCAGCGCACAATGGGTGGCAAGCCAACATTGGTCGGCATCCACGAGTGAGCTCATCCAAAATTGCAAAGGTGCCGCCCACATGATTGATAGGGGCGAACGAGCCCTTGAATCGCCGCCAAGTTGGCGGCCGTACGACGGATATAGTGCATGGGTGCTGTGCGACGGATCGCTCTGGCCGCGGCTGTTTTTGCTGTCACAATTTGCAGCCCGGTGAATGCCGACGACTACCCTTCCCGTCCGGTCAAAATCATCGTGCCTTTCGGGGCCGGAGGACCGACAGACGTCTACACACGGGCGATCGGCGAAGAACTGCGCAAGTCCCTGCACCAGCCATTCGTGATGGAGAACCGGCCCGGCGCGGGCACAACGATTGGCACCGATTTCGTCGCCAAATCGCCCCCTGACGGCTACACGCTTCTGATGGTCTCCGGCACCCAGACCGTCAATGAGACCCTCTACGCTCATAAGCAATATCAGCTCATGCGCGACCTCGTTCCGGTCGCCCCGCTGATCGACACCGATCTGGTGCTGGTCGTGCATCCCTCGGTGCAGGCAAAAACACTGGGGGAGCTGCTGGCGCTCGCGCGATCAAATCCTGGGGCAATCAACTACGGCTCGTCCGGTCCCGGTTCGAACTACCATATGGCCGGCGAGCTGCTTAAGAACCTGGCCGGTGTCGACATCGTGCACGTGCCGTATAAAGGTTCGACCGGTGCGCGGAACGACATCCTCAGCGGACAAATCCAGATGCTGTTCGACTCGGTGCCGACCATGGCGCCGATGATCAAGGCTGGCCTCGTTCGCCCCCTCGGAACGACCGGAACGACCCGGTCGCCTATCCTGCCCGACGTGCCGACGATCGCTGAAGCGGGCGTCGCGGGTTTCAACGCGACTCTCTGGGTCGGCTTCATGGCGCCGGCGGGCACGCCGCAACCGATCGTGGACAGGCTCCATCAGGAGATCACTAAGATCGCATCGCGGCCCGATATCAAGGAAGCCTGGGAAAAGACGGGTGCGACTCCGATCACAATGACGCAAACCAATTTCAAGGTGTTTATGGATGGACAGGTCGCCAAATGGGCGAAGGTCATCAAGGCCAATCATATTCCGCCCATCAACTGACGCGGACGACACGTGCCCAGTCCTAATATAGGTGAGTGATGAACGAAATGATCAGCCCCACAGCAGCGGTAAAGAGCGAGGAACACTGGACTACCAAAGATGGCGGCGTGAAGTTGTTTCTGTTCGAGAAATACGCGCGCGATCCCGCGAAGACCATCGGCACGATCCTGTTTGTCCACGGGTCGTCCATGGCATCTCAGCCGACCTTCGATTTGCAAGTCCCGGGTCGAGCCGATTCATCCGCAATGGATCACTTCGCACGACGTGGTTATGACTGCTGGTGTGTCGATATGGAGGGCTACGGGCGTTCTACCAAGGACCGCGACAACAACGCGCCGATATCCCAGGGCGCCGATGATTGCTACGCGGCTGCTTTGTACATCCAGAAACTGCGCGGAAAACGTCCGTTTTTGGTCTATGGAATTTCTTCCGGCGCACTGCGCGCGGCGATGTTCGCCGAGCGGCACCCGGAGATGGTGGCGAGACTGGCGCTCGATGCCATGGTCTGGACCGGTGAAGGTTCTCCCACGCTCGAACAGCGGCGCAAGAAGCTTCCCGAGTTCAAAGCGACAAATCGCCGTCCGATCGACAAGGCGTTCATTCACTCGGTGTTCGACCGCGACCACCCCGATACGGCCGAACGCCACGTGATCGATGCATTCGCTGACGCGGTGACTGCACTCGACAATTCAGTGCCGACCGGGACCTACGTCGACATGTGTTCGAAACTGCCGGTCGTCGATCCGGAAAAAATCAAGGTGCCGACGTTGATCATGCGCGGTCAACACGACGGCATCGCGTCGCTCGAAGACCTGATGAAATTCTATGCGAAGCTCCCGAATCCGGACAAACAGTTCACCGTCATGCCGGGAATTTCGCATGCGAGTTTCCAGCAGAAAAATTACATGCTGGTCTACCACATTCTCGCAAGCTTCTTTGCGCAGCCGGCGCCGGTTTACGTGGGCTAGTGACTTTTATTTGTGATGGCCTGGCTTTTCCCGGCCATCCACTTCATTGGCAGATAGACGTTGATGCCCAGCATAAAGCCGGGCATGTCAAGTTCCTAGACTCCGAGTTTGGCGGCAAAATCGCCAAGATCAGCGGCGGCGAAATCCGCCGGTTCAGTGGGTACGCGCTCACCCGTGCCGGGGCCGTACTCGCCCGGACGCGCAATATGCGCCGTACGCAAACCACACGCCGACGCGGCTGCGAGATCATTGCTGTGCGCCGCGACCATCATGCATTGTGCTGGATCGAGATCGAACGCCTCGCAGGCAGCAAGATAGACGCGCGGTTTCGGCTTGTAGTCGCCGGCAATCTCCGCGCCGAGGATCGCGTCCCACGGGAAACGGTTTCGGCGCGCGAGGTCGACCATCAGTGAGATGTTGCCGTTCGAGACGGGCGCGAGCAGAAACTTTTTCTGCAGACGCTTGAGCGCTGCCAGAACGTCGGGCCATGCGTCCAGCCGGTGCCACGCCAGCGTGAGCTCGTGCCGGACGCTTTCGGACAGATCGGTCAGGCCGAAGCGCGGTATAAAGCGCTCGAGATTGTGCCGGTGCAGCACGTCGAGCTTGCTGAACGGGATGCGGCCAGCCCTTACCTCCTCCATCCCAGGCTGATATTCAGCCCTCCAGGCGTCGGCGAAGCGGGTCCAGTCGAGGGTATACCCAAGCGGTCTGAGGGCCCGGTCGGCCTCTCTGGCGACCCCCGTGCGCCAGTCCACCAGGGTACCGAATACGTCGAAGAACATCGCCCGGATGGAGGTCATGGCCCGCGCCGCAACCCGGTTTTCGGGGCCAGATTAGCGCTGGTCTTGCCACGCAAAATCATCGCTAAGTCATTGATAAAATGGCGGGAGCGACGGGACTCGAACCCGCGGCCTCTGCCGTGACAGGGCAGCGCTCTAACCAACTGAGCTACGCCCCCGCGGGCGTTTGTTCGAGTTATAGGCGCCTAAAAGCCAAGTCAAGGTAAACGCCTTCGCACCCACGGAAATTGCGAAAAAGCCTTATTTACCTAGAAGAATCGATGGTCAGAGTGCCCCCGAATCGTCTATGCGGGCATGGTGTTTGGCGTTTCGCCAAACCGGCGGATTCAAGAGGAGGGTCCCACTGATGGCAATGGTTCCTGGAAAAGCTCCGACACCACCGACCGTCACGCTTAAACATCTCGCCGCCGCGCTCGCGGAAACACACGAGATGTCGAAGAAACAGGCGGAGACCGTGCTCGGCGATCTAGTCGGAAATATTGTGAAGCATTTGAAGAAGGGCGAACGCATTCGTATTGGCGGTCTTGGCATTCTTCAGGTGCGCAAGCGCGCTGCCCGTATCGGTCGCAACCCCGCAACCGGCGAGCAAATCCAGATTAAGGCCAGCAAGAAAGTCGCGTTCCGCGCCTCGAAGGAATTGAAGGAATCGATCTAACGACTTTCTGCCTGACCCTCCGGGGAGTAACGGCAGGCGAGAAGCGAAAAGCTTCTCGCCTGCCGTTTCATTTTTCGCGAACGTCGTTTCGCGGCATATTCGATGACCTCGTCGGCGCGCGCGAGTACCGCGGCCGGCACGGTGAGCCCGAACGAGGCGAGAGCCTTCTATCATGGCATCCTCGGCCTCGATGAAAAGGTGAAGCCGCCCACAACTCGCCGCGCGGGATGGCTGGTGGTTCGAAAGTGGAGATTTGCAAGTCCATCTCGGCGTCGAGAAGAATTTCATTCCGGCGCGAAAAGGCACACCCAGCCTTTATCGTCGATGAACTGGCGGCGATGGTCACGAAGGCAACGCAGGCCAGTTACAAGGTCATGGCCGACGAGCCCATCGAGGGATGCGACCGGCGTCATATCGACGATCCGTTCGGTATTCGCATCGAGCTGATAGAACCGCACGCCAAATGAGCTACGGCGGGCAGATATAACCTGGGCCGCTCGGATTGGGGAAACAGCCGACCGAAGCCGGAAGAACATGTTTCGGCAGCCACAGCACGACCGAAGGGAAATAGATCGTGAACGCGATCGCAATGAGAAAAACCGCGTAGATCGGACACGCGGCACGCAAGGCCTGCGAGAAACGAACTCCAACGAATTTGGAAGCCATGAGCAGAACGAGACCGTAAGGCGGCGTAATCAATCCGAACGCAAGTGTCGCAATCAGGACGACGCCCATGTGGACAGGGTTGATGTTTCCGGCTTCAGTCAATGCGTTCACGAGTGGCATGAAAATGATAATCGTCGGCACCGGCTCAATGAAATCGCCGATGACTGTGAAAAGCGCAACCATCAGCAGCATGATCAGATGCGGGTCATTGCCAGCCAAGCCCGTAATCCAATCCGCGATGACGATCGCGCCGCGCAAATATGCAAAGAGCCAACCGAAAGCGTTGGCGGCCCCGATCGTGATGAGCGGCAGCGAGAAAATCAGACCGGCAAGGCAGAAATCATAAGCGAGCAGTCTGATATGGCCTCGGTTCAGTGCGGGAATGACGACAAAAAGAATATAGACGACTGCGACCACACCGGCCTCGGTTGGAGTGAACCAGCCGGTTAGAATGCCTCCCAAAAGAATGACCGGTATCATCAGGGGCAGTGAGGCATCTTTGAATGCGCCGGCGACTTCGCGAAACGGAGCGCGGGGACGCTGTACGCCCGCCGGACCGAAGAAGTAACAAAAGATCATCAAGCCAAAGCCGATCATCAGACCAGGCACAACACCCGCCATGAAAAGCCCGGCGATAGAAACATTACCGATTGCACCGTAAACCACCGCGGTAATGCTTGGCGGCACGAGAGCGGCAATTGTCGAGGCCGCTGCAATGATCGCCGCGATAAAGGCCGGGCCGTATCCCTCGTTCCTCATCGGGCGGCCAAGTGCCCGGCTTATGACCGCGACGTCGGCGGTCGTGGATCCCGACATTTCCGAAAAAAACATGCTGAATACTGTGACGACCTGAGAGAGTCCGCCCCGCACATGTCCAACCAAAGCGAGTGAAAGATTGACGACACGAATGACCACGTTGGCCGAACTCATGAGTTCGCCGACAAGAAGAAAGAAAGGAATGGCGAGCAAAGCCTCTACATCCATTCCGTCGAACATCTTCTGGATGATCGCGATATGCGAGACTTGCGTGAACGAAGCGCCCACAAGCACTCCCGCCATCAACGCGAACGGCACCGGCACGCCGAGATATCCGAAAAATAGGAATAAGAAGCTCATCAACCCGAGAACAAGGCCGGAATTCATTCGCGCAGTCCCGCGGGGTCAGCTGTGTTGATCGGCTTGGCTTCCGGTTCTTTGTGATCGAAGCCGTTTTTTAAGCCGTTGACGATTTGCTCAATGGTAAACAGCGCGACCAGCACGCCGCAAATCGGAATAGCGGCGTACAGCGAGGCAATGGGCGTCATCGACGGCATGCGGAAGCTTGAAAAGCCGCGCAGAAAATTCAGGTAGCCGAAATAGATGAAACTTATGGCGACGCCGAGCACGACGAGCCGAATGACAATCTCGACGACGAGACGCGCTCTGCCCTCAAGCGCCTCAGCAATGGCTGTCAGATACAGATGATCGTTGCGGCGGGTCGCAACCGCCGTGCCGAAGAAGATCGCATAGATGAACAGCGTCGACGTGACCTCCTGCAGCCAAAGCCAGGGGGCGCCGACCGTGCGCGTGACGATGTCGAACGTGACCGTGGTGCAAAAGCAGAACAGCAGCACCCCGCACAGCACCATCAGCGCCAGCTCAAGACCATCGAGCGCACGCCACTTCAGGTGGCGCTGTCGCGGAGCGACGAGCTTGACCGCGATGGTCATCGGAAACTCCGCCTGTGTCCGGGAGAGAAAGAGGGCCGATGACGACGGCCCTCTGACCGGTTTATTGCACGGCCTTGATCAGATCCTTGATCTTCACCGCGTGGGGGCCAAGTTCGGCGGCGAGTTTATCGAGATAGGGATCTGCGAGTTTCTGAAAACCGGATTTGTCGACGTTGGGGACTATTTTGACTCCAAGCGACTTCAGCTTGTCCGCAGACTGGTGCTCCAGATCGATGGCTTTGGCCGGCTCCTTGCTGCTGACCTCATCCGCGGCTGTCTGCACCCACTTTTTTTGCTCATCGCTCAAACTTTTCCATAGTTTGTCGCTGATCCAGATCAGATTGTTGTTGGCCTCGTGTTCAGTCATTGAGAGCACAGGGGCGACCTCATAATGCTTGTTCGCCTGATAGACATTGACGCCGTTTTCCGCGACGTCGACGACGCCAGTCTGTAGAGAGGTATAGACGCTCCCGAACTGCATATGCACGGTCTGGGCGCCGTAGACCGGGAACATCAGATCTTCGGTCGGCGTCGCCTGTACGCGGACTTTCAGGCCCTTGATGTCCTCAAGCTTGGCAATCGGTCTTTTGCTGTACATGTTGCGCAAGCCGAGCGTGATGACCGCAATGACGTGCGCGCCTTGCACGGTGTCTTCGACCATGGCCCTCACTGCACCAGCGACCTTGGGATCAGCCAGCGCTTTCACGAGATGGTTTTCGTCGCGGAACAGAAAATGCAGCGACATCACGCCGGCCTGCGGTGTCAGAGTTGCGGCATTGGCTGACGAACTGATGCAGAACTCTACATCGCCGGCTTTGACAAGCTGGAGAACTTGCGGCTCCTGGCCAAGCTGCGCGCCCGGATATTGATCGATCAGCATCGTGCCTTTGCTCAATTCCTTGAGCCGTTCGGCGAAAATGTCACCGGCGATGCCATAACCCGTGGTCTTCGGCTGGTCATAGGCGAAGCGATAATGCTTTGGCTCCTGCGCCATCGCGGTTGACATCCAGGCTGTCGCAAGAGCAGCGAACGCAATTCCGTAGGCAGTCCGACCGACTGAAAGCATGACTTTCCTCCTGCCGAATATGTTCGTTGTTGCCGTGAGTGCCTATGGGCGCGGCGCAAAGCCTAGCACTTTGCGAGCGCGCCGCGCGGCCTATCAGCGGGCCCCCTGATAGTCGGCAAGCGCAATTGTCGAGCCGCGGGCAAATGTGAGCGGTCCTGGATTGAAGGTACGCCAGGCGAATACGCCGATGGCCACGACGATGATAACGGCGATAACGGTGCGTATGGCGGAATCAAAATCCCCCTATTTCGCTTTTCAAATCAACGCTCATTCTAAATCGTGAAACTCGACCCATTATCGACCAATAGGTTAGTGCTCGATTCAGAATGGCGCCGCGGCAGCAACCGATCCCAAAAATTTCTCCGGGACGGCCAACCCGTCCAACGTGAATCTCCTTGGTGCTGGGACGCGCAATTCCCGACTAAATAGGTGGAAACTGCCTTCGCCACAAATGTGGTAGGCTGCTGCGCTGGCGTAAGGTGCTCATGACCGACCAGGGCTCACATAGCTCCGCGCACGTGGCGCCTCCCGCGAGCTCGAAGGCCGATATGCAGGCTGTCGTGGTCATCCACGGAATGGGTGAGCAACGCCCGATGGATACCGTCAAAGGCTTCGTGAAGGCGGTCTGGGAAACGGATTACATCAGCACCGCCAACGGTCTACCGCACCCGAGCCAAGTGTGGAGTAGGCCTGATACCCGCACGGGATCGCTCGAATTGCGTCGCATTACGACGCGCGAAAGCATTCCAAGCGCATCATTTCCTCGTGGGGTGCGAACCGACTTCTACGAGCTTTACTGGGCTGATCTGACCGTCGGCTCGACATGGGACGAATTCACAGCATGGGTCGGCGGCCTTCTCCTCCGACAGCCAAAACAGGTGCCGCGCGACCTCAGGGCCGCCTGGGTGGCTCTATGGATTGCCACGTTATGCATTCTCACTATTACAAGCCTTTCGGTGATGCTAGGCGGTCTCTGGGGCGTAGCCTGGCTCAATTGGAACTGGCTGCTAACACTTGTTGCAGCCACACTTGTTGCGGCCGCATTTGGAACCTGGCTGCACAAGGCCGCCAGCGCGACTTTCGGGCGAGTTGTCCGGTACACCAGGGCGGACCCCAACAACATAGCGGCACGGCAAAATGTGCGGGAGCGCGGACTGAAACTCCTTAGCGCCATTCATGACGGCAACTACTACAAGCGCATCGTCATCGTCTCCCACAGCCTCGGCACGGTGCTGGCATACGATCTTTTGAGTTATTTTTGGGCTCAGCACGAGGCCGCACGAAGAATTGCAGACGCCTCGCCGGAATTCGATGCGCTGTGCGATATGGAGAAAGCTGCGGCGGCGGTCGAGCAACCGAATCCGACTCCGGTGGCGCTGCACGCCTATTACCAGGCACAGCGCCGCCTACGTGTTGCGCTCGCCGGCAGGCCATTGCCCCCAGCGCGCCGAGAAGACAGTCCGCCGGATTCGCCCGCTCCGCGATGGCTCATCACCGACTTCGTCACCCTCGGCAGCCCCCTCGCGCATGCGGAATTCCTGATCGCCTCGAGCGATCAGGACTTCGCAAAGCGCAAGTTCGAACGCGAGCTTCCGCAGTCGCCGCCGCTCCGCGAGGATCTCGAACCGAAGACATTCGATCTCGCAAAGGCCATCCATAAGCTCCCGGTCGGCGCCTCGTATGATGTCAGCAAACTCGTGAGCTTCCCATTGCCGGCTTCGCCGAACGTGTGGGAACTCCATCATGCCGCACCATTTGCGGTGGTCCGCTGGACCAATATCTATGATCCGGCTTCGCTGGTTTATCGCGGCGACATCATCGGCGGCCCGTTGGCGCAGAAGTTCGGCCCGGCGATTATCGACATCAACTTAAAGTCATTGCGCGGCCAAGCCACGTCCTTCACTCACACCAAATATTGGGAGATTGACGAAGAACCGATTCACATCGAAACCCTGCGTTGGGCCATCAATTTGCTCGACGAAGAACGCCTCAACGATTTCGTGTCAACTCGCTCACGGTGATGATCGTGTGCGCTGCTCTATCTGATGTGCACGGCGAGCGATCAGGTCTGTGGGCAATTTAACGACGCGAAATTGAGCGCCGCGATTAACGGGGCGCTTCGTGGGCTACGGCACGATGTGCCAGTGCTGCCCGAATAACGTTTGAGGAATCGCATGACGACGGCGGCAGCAATTCCCAAGTTCGCCATCGCCCTGCCGGTAACGCACCACCAGTCAAATACCTGTGCGCGAGTCGGGATTCACCGCCTCGGCCGCCGGACGGTCAGAAAAAGTTTGGAACATGTCGCGCGATTATCTGAACGATCTAAATCAAAGACACCGGCAGGCGGTGACGTACGGCCGTCCGTGCAGCTTGCGGTTCCGAAGTGAGGCCGTGCGAAAGCAGGGGGCACGCGTCGTTTAGTACGACAGAAAAACACTATATTATGGAGCAGTCTCGAACAGAGGGCCGAACGTTGAGTCGAATCGTAGTTCAATTACAGCGTTTTCCTCGCTGAGTTTAGTGTCGAGCGTGGCAAGTCGCGCTCGCGCTGTTTCCTGGGCAGGCCGGGTCGTCGCTGGGTCCTTCGCGGAAGGCAGCGACAAAGCCTTTTGAAAATCTGCGCGGGCGCGCGAGAGATCGCCCATCTTCTCGAATGTTAGGGCACGATCGGTAAAGACGACCGCGCCATCGGGAGAAATTTCCAGCGCGCTGTCGAAATCCTTGAGGGCTTGCTCGAGCTGTCCCCGATCGCGAAGAGTTTCACCTCGCATCGTCAAAATCATCGGGTCTTTAGGCGCGAGTTCAGCGGCCTTGTTAAGGTCGGTCAGTGAGCGGTCGAGGTCGCCCTTCAGACGCCAAATCTCGCCACGATTCCCGTATGCTAGTGCATAAAGTGGATTGACTAGGATCGCTTGACTGTAATCGTCGATGGCCTTTTGCAACTCGCCCTTGTCTCTCCAGACCAACGCACGGTTGTTATAGGCGTCGAGGGAACGGGGATCGAGCCGAATTGCTGCATCATGGTCCGCGAGCGCTCGATTCAAATCGCCCTTTAGTCGCCAAGCCTCGCCGCGGCTGCTCAAGGGCCTCCAATCTTTGGGGGCTAACTTGATCGCTTCATTGTAGTCTTCAATGGCACTGTCGAAATTGCCCTTGTCGATGAAGACAGCGGCGCGATTATTGCGGGCGCCGTCCGAGTCCGGCGCTAATGCGACGACTTTGTTGAAATCCTGCAGCGCCCGATCGAGAGCGCCCTTGGCATGCCACGCCAAGCCGCGGTTTTGATAGGCCGCAATCGAGCGGCCGTCGATTTTGATCGCCTGATTGCAGTCGGATATCGCGCTGTCAAATTCGCCTTTACTGATCAGCGTGGCGCTGCGGTCGGTATACCCGGAAGGGGAATTCGGATCGAGGCGAATCACTTCGCTGAAGTCAACAATCGCAGAGTCGAATTGCCGCTTGCGATGCCACGACAGGCCTCGATTGCGGTAGGCGATGATGTTGTTGGGGTCGCGTTGTATGGCCTCGCTGAAATCCGCAATGGCATTATCGAGTTGCCCTTTACGGTACCAGGCTGTGCCCCGATTGGTGTAGATCGCTGACAAGCCGCCGGCGCGCCCTCCAAGGTCGATCAGTCGCGTGCAGGCAGGTATTCCCGCGTCTGGGTTGCTGGCTGACGTGTTGCACAACGCTGTATCATCGGCGGCGGATGGTCCCGTTCCTTTCGCTATTGAAGTGGCAGCTACCAAAAGGAGTGCAAGAAATCGTCCCAGGTTTGGCAATGTCGTCATTTGCTAACCTGCTTGTGTTCCAAGCTCGCAATTTTATCGTGGTCGCGCCTTGAATGCCACCTTGCGAACCTAAACCTTTGAGGTCGATTTCCTCGACATGAACCTTGATTTTACTGACATGCTGGGGTTTCCGGCCAACGGGGATGGCTTTCCCACCACGGCGTTATTTTTCGGGAAGCGGGCCTAAACAACTACACCACGGTTGGTAATCTTAATTATCGTTTCCCAATGTCAGGCCGTGTCTTGAACCGGCTGTACACAGCAACGCTTTTGATTTGTTGCTCTATCCAATTTTTTTCGTCTTGCGATTTCAGAGGTAGCCAAACGCACAGCATGCGGATGGCGGCGCGCTGATCTGCCTCGATTTAGGACATTGCACGCACGGGTAGCATCGTACAGCTGGATGAACCAAACTGAAAAAAGATTCTCAGTGTTGCCATTCTGCCCTAGTTGGAACGGTTTTGCTGCTTTACTATCCTAAGTTGAGGAGCTTGGGGAGGCGAAATGGGGGTAACCGCGTTCCGATTGCGGTCTCTTTGGCTTGGGGTCGTTGCGCCTATCGCTTTGGTGGGATTGGGCGCACCAGCACAAGCCCAAGGGATATTTTGCCCGTCCAGCGTCAACGGCAGCAGCGGCATTACACTTCAAACTGGATTTTGTACGAACGGGAACGGGGGGACCGGCCCCGCCATCGGGGCATTTTCCAACGCGGCTCTCGCGAGCCAGGCGCTGAGCGATGTGACCCAGGCGTCGTCCCAGCAATCAACAGATACCGTCGTTCAGGCAGTTTCCGCGCGCCGCAGAATTGAGGAGGAGCAGCAGCAGGCGCCGCCTCCCGCTCCTCGCGAGCGAAAATTGCCGCCGCGCGAACCAAGCCGAACGTCGACGAAAACGGAGCCGTCGGTATACAAGGCCCCGATAGCGCCGGTCCCCTATGAACCACAGTGGGGCGTTTGGGCCGAGGGTTTTGGCGACTATGATAGATTGACAGGGAATGGATTCTCCAACGGCGTTGTTGGGGGTATTGGGGGTGGTGGTGGTATTAATGGGCTCGCTACCCCGATGAATCTCAATTTCACCACCAAGGCAACGACGGGTGGATTTGTCGCGGGCGCAGATCGCACCTATCGAAATTTCGGAGCTGGAGGTGGCACGCTAATAGCGGGAATTTTGACCGGGTACCTATGGTCAAATCTCAGCTCATCTGCAACGAGTTCACCCGTTACAGCTACCCTAGGCCCCGGGTTTGGCACCATGAGTGGTCACCTATCGGGACCGTCTGTTGGGGCTTATGGAACGTATTTCCTCAATGGGTTCTCGACCGATCTGACGCTGAAAGTCGATTTCCTTCACCTCAATGAGACGTTTACAGACTCCCTTGCATTCGGCGGCAGCAACGAGAACTTCACAAGCTTCTTTGCGGGTTCCGGATCAACCAATCTGATCAATTACGGAATTGTCTGGAACATCCAGCAAAAATTCTTTCTGTCGAACGCTGTGTGGATCGAGCCAACTGTCGGCCTCAAGTATTACATCGCCGATTACAATTCCGATGCAGCCGCACTCGGCTTGGCGGACGGCCACGTGCTTCGGCTGCAGGGTGGTGCGCGTCTGGGTACGGTGTTCCTTTGGAACAACGTCGTGGTCACCCCGGTCTTGACTGGGCTCGTTTATGACGACGTGACCGTGTCCGGCTTGGCAGTAACCGATGCAGCTTTCCTCGGCGCGGCTGCCG
>DATLJR010000274.1:0-2094 GCA_035538755.1 Pseudolabrys sp. | reverse complement strand
ATTTAAATTGCGCTGCTGTGCGGAAAACACCGCTACGTCTTCAAGGAACGCTGTTTGTATTTGTTCAAATATTTTATTGGTCGTTTCGGGATTATTGACATCGAAATCGTGTGCCTGGCCCCAGAAATAATGTGAGGTAGTCTCCGTCTCCGGCGTGATCGCATTGAGATTTCGCATAGTGATGCCGCCCACTCGCCGGCCCTCCGGAGCGCCGGTGCCGGTTGGCGTTGCGCCAACGTCGAGCCGCAGAAAGGCGGGCGGCGTGAAGTCGATGATTTGCCAGCGGTCAACATTTCCTTGGAAACCACCGACCTTCTTAAAGGTCGGTGGCGGCTCCTGATCGATGATCCAGCGGGTGACGACAACTCCGTCTCGCGTGCGGGCGACTTTCACCTTGGCATGCTCGGCGAGTGCCAAATTGCCGATGGTGGTATCGTGAACGAAAGCAAGGTGCGTCAGATCGAGCAAATTATCGACGACAAGCTGCCAGTTCGCCTCGACATGGAGATAGGCGCCTTTGGCACCCCAATTCGGATCGTCCAGCCAATGGAAATCCGTGATCGCAGCGGGATCGGCGAGCGCCGGATCGCCCAACCAGATCCAAATCCAGTGGTAGCGTTCGACGACCGGATAGCATCTTACCTTGGCTGCTTGAGGAATTTGCTCTTGCCCCGGAATGTAAACACAATGACCGTCGCGCGCAAAACGCAATCCGTGATAGAGGCATTGCAGCGTATCGCCGACAAGCTTGCCCATCGACAGCGGCAGGTGCCGATGCGGGCAGCGGTCCTCGAAGGCCACCGGGGTTCCGTCTTCGGCCCGAAACAGAACGATCGGGTCGCCCAAGATCATGCGACCCAGTGGTTTGCGGCCGATCTCCGCATCGGTCGCGGCGACGTACCAATAATTTCGCAGGAACATGGGCGCGTCCTCCACGCGGCGTGCGCTGCCTTTTTTGGTTTTCTTTGCGGAGATTATAATCCCATTCAAAATGGTCGCGCCAGCATCGTCGGATTCCTTGATCGAAAGCGAGATGACCGGTAATGAGTGCAAGGACATTCCGAGCCTGAAGATTGTCTCCACGTTGGTCTTGGCTGAGCAAAGCAGATGTAAGGCAGACCTGGAATTTTGTCTGTCCAGGAACCCAGGCCGGGAGTCGAGCCCGACCCTTTGCTGGATCGCACGCGCGTTTTGCCGAAAGCCAATCTGTGATGGCGGCGATCGTATTACACAATTCGCGATCTAAATTGTGATATTCTTTGACTTGCCCGGAGCCCTCAGCATCGAAGCTCATGAGGCGACGGGAATTCATAGCTTGTCGACAGTGTCAACGCGGGCTCTGCAGACCGCACCGGATAAAGGAAACGGAACGATGTCAGAACCCATCTGGAGCGAATTTCTCACAGAGCGCGATAAAGTGGTGTTCGCGGTGTCTGGCTACGGTGCGCGGGGCGGTTTTGGCAAGCGGCCGGCGCTCCTCATTATTGACGTGAACTGGGCATTCTGCGGCGACCGTCCGGAGCCGATCCTCGAATCGATTAAGCGTTGGCGCAATTCGTGCGGTGAAGACGCCTGGAAGGCGCTGCCCTATATCCGCTCGCTTATCGATAAATGTCACGAGAAAGGCGTACCCGTGCTCTACACGACGGGCGTGCGCCGCGAGGATAACTGGGATTGCGGTTCGTGGGGCTGGAAGAATTCGCGAAACGAGGAAGACCGCGGCACTGTCGTGACCAATCTCGACGGCAATGAGATTGTGGCACCGCTCGCCCCGGCTCCGCAGGACATCGTGGTCCTCAAGCAAAAGCCGTCAGGCTTTTTCGGCACCAATATGTCGAGCTATTTGACGCTCCTTGGCTGCGACAGCCTCCTTGTGACCGGCACCACCACATCAGGATGCGTGCGTGCCACTGTGCTCGATGCCTTCAGCCTAAATTACCGCATCGCGCTCGCCGAGGAAGGCTGCTTCGACCGTTCGCAGGCAAGCCACGCGATCAATCTCTGTGACATGAATGCTAAATATGCCGACGTAGTGAAGACGTCTGAGATCCTCGCCTATCTTGAGAATTTGCCGGTCGGTATGTTCGATTTGCC
>DATLJR010000273.1:0-2468 GCA_035538755.1 Pseudolabrys sp. | reverse complement strand
GCCAGCGCTTCCAATCCACCCCAGTAGCCTGCGATTGCCCCCATCCAGAACAATGCGAAGAGAGCGTGCTCGATGTAAATTGGCACCGGCAGCCACCAATTGCCTGGCAAATGCAAATAGGCGGTGGAATATGCAAAAAATGAAAGCGCGCTCACCGCACTGGTTAGGGCGAGAATTCGTGGTCGGCCGTGCAGCAGCCAAATACCGAGCACCCAGCCAGGCGCACACGTCCAGTAGAAATACTTTGCGTACTTGGACAGGAAGAAGACGGACGTGGTCTCGATAGCTCGCGGGCGCTGCAGCAAATCCGGAAATTGGACGCGGGCGGTGTACTGCGTCAACGAGTACACGTATTCAAGCGCGCCGCTCAGCAACAATACCGCCACGCAGCCGCCGAGAACCGCGCATCGAACGAGGATCGTATCGCGGCGAAGCGGGGCGAAGGTCACGACCCCGAAGGGCACGATCCAGGCCACACCGCTGACCATGGTCCACAACGGATCGCAATAGAGGCTGTAGAACAGCAGCAGCAGTATGCCGGCGGCAATGACGTAGACCTGCGGCCGATCAGGCGAAAGTCGTGCGAGCAGGCCAAGGGCCAGCAGGTGTGGTGCATAGACAACCGCTAACCCTGGAATCGAAACGAAGACGACCGAGAACGCCAGAGCCCTGGCCGCAGGCGCAAACAGCATGACGCTCAATTGCGCGGTGATAATGCTCGGAAGTCTCGGCAGATCGAAGAGACGCGCCATCAAATAGCACGCGACCGCATAGCAAATCAGCGCCACCACTCCCGAAATCTCGGCCGCCAACTCTTTGCGGAAGAAAGCAAACGGCCAATAAGCGGGATTGACCCACACGTTCATGGGCATCATTTGGGCCCAAAGTCCCTGGAGCGGATTGAGATTGGTGATCTCGAATGGGCGGGCAAACGCCAGCGTGGCTAAGATCTCCGCCTGCGCCGCCTTGCCGTCGGCCCCATCGTAATTCGTACCCGGGATGGTGGTGATCAGCACCAGTTCCGCGGCGAGGAGCGCGACAAAGGCGAACGCAACGAGGAGAAGGCCGCGATGTGCTGGGCCACGCGACGCCGGCATGTCCGCCCTCCAAACGGCACGGGCACTCATTCCATGCGACACTTCGGTATCGCCCCATCCCTCATAATCCACTGATCCCTCTATCAAAATGAATTGGCGCTGCCAAGCGCAAGGGTTCACCCCGCGCTGCACTTGAGACCTTCTTGCTCCTCGCAGATTGTGAGAATATGACCCGCGGGGATATCACGCCGATTGGAGGCTCAATGCTAGTAAGCGCGAGGGCGTTGACGGTTTTCGTCGTTGCGCACAACGACTCGCAAAAGCTCCTTGCTACGATCGACCGGATCTACAACGCGCTTACGGTAACGGTCGAGGACTTCAGCATCCTCATTTTCGATGACGGTAGCACGGACGACACTTTAGCCGTCGCAAAGGCCGCAAGCGAAAAATATCCCTTTGTCGGCGTGCGTCGCAATGAGCGGCGGATGGGGCCGGGATATTGCACGATTGCAGGAAGCCACGAGGCGAGCACACCATTCGTCATCTATGCTCCCGCCGACAACACCTGGCCGCTGCGCTCCTTCGTCGAACTGTTCGGCAATCTCGGCAAGGCCGACGTGGTCACGTCCTATTCGAACAACCTTCTGGCCGCGATGCCGTTTTTCAAACGGCTCGTGTCGCGTTCCTACACGACGATCCTCAATCTCCTGTTCGGCCGCATGATCCGTTATTACAACGGATTGACCATTTATCCGACCGAGTTTCTGGCGCGGGGGCCGCTCGAGACCCATGGCTTCGGCTTTCAGGCCGAGGCATTGCTCAAGGCGGTTGCATCGGGCTACTCGTTTCTTGAAATCACGTTGCCGGTCGACGCGAAAAACCTCCCGCTGTCTCGTTCGATCACGGTCGTCAATGTCGCTGATGCGACGATGACGATTATGCGGCTCGTCTGGGAATTCTACGTGGTCGGCCGCGCCAATCCTCGTCGCCTCAGGGTGAGCGCACGCCCCACGGTCGGCCCGGGCGCCGACGAAATCGGTGTCAACGAACCGGTTCAGACAGCCGCCGGCGAGCACAACCGCATCGCCTCGCGCGGGCCGCTGCGGATCTTGATTTCAGGCGCAAGTTCTGGGATTGGCGCGGCAATCACGCATTCGCTTGCCGAACAAGGGCACCGGATCTTCATTTGTGCACGCCGCGCAGACCGCCTTGCCGCCGTCGCGCAAGGGTGTTCCGGCATTGAAGCGCATGTGTGCGATGTGTCCGAAGAAGCACAGGTCGAACAGCTCATCGCCGCAGTCGGACGCAAGACCGATGCGCTCGATGTACTCATCAATTGCGCCGGCGGCTTCGGCGAGATTGGACCGATCACCATCGCTGACCCGACCCGCTGGTGGGCGACGATGGAAACCAATTTGAAGGGGACCTATC
>DATLJR010000272.1:0-3697 GCA_035538755.1 Pseudolabrys sp. | reverse complement strand
GGATGGCCGGAGCAGATTGTTGATGCCACCCGTATGCAAATGGAAGCTATTACCAAAATGCAAATTCAAACGATGGATCACATGATGGATACCTGGGAGGCGCAGATTAAATCACCGAATTCGTCATCGACGATGTTATCGAAACTAACATCCTTGCCCAACTTCGGGCCGGTCGGCAGTTGGCCTAACTCGGGCAACCCACAAATGGCAGCATTGAACGGCTTCGAGCTTTACATGCAGGTCGCGCAGCAGTGGCAAAAAGCATGGACAGATGTGATGGCCTCTTGGGCCACCTCCTCGGCGAGGCGCTGAGCTTATTTCGCCGAAGCTACCTGCCGTCGCCGACGAGGTGATCGAATAGGTAGCGTTTTGCTGCATCGCGCAATGTCCGTTATTGACCCAAAGCGGGCATCATTGGCCGCGTCCTCGGCCGGATTGTGCCAAAAGTAGTCGAATGTCATCGGTTGGCTCGAGCGAACTCAAGCAGCTTTCTTAATAAGCTCGATCCGTTCAATGGGGTGTCCCGCTTGCGCCCACGCGTCAATCCCACCAAGCAGTGGTCGGATTTTTTTGAATCCCGCTTGCTTGAGATGTTTTGCTGCGGTAGCAGCAGATTCCTCGTTCGGGCACGCACAGTAAACGATAATTTCTACATCGCGAGAGTAACTTTTTATGATGGGATCGATGTCTGCTGGATGCGCAGAAATGGCGCCAGGAATTATCCCGTCTTGCATCCGAACATGCTGTGGCCGCACATCGAGAATGACAATCTTCTGGCCATCGTCGATTAATTGGCGAAGCTCGGAAACTGTAATGCGGTCCATTCGAAGTTGACGAATGAATAGTCTCCGCCGCCACCATTTAAGCAGCAAGTACAGTCCAAGCGCCGCAACGATCATTAAGATGCCGAGTGCGCCGAGTTCGATGAGGGTGGCAAGCGCACTCGTGATCGCATCTTGAAAAATCACGCCTAGCATCACGAACGCGCCAACAAACAGGAGCCCACCGAGTCCATTCAACAGGAAAAATTCAAAAAACGACATGTTGGCGATGCCAGCCATTGCCACCGAAATGAGAGAAAGTCCCGGCAGAAATTTTGCAAAGACCAGTGACCAGAGACCCAGCTTGGTGAACACCGTTTCCGTCTGACGGACACAAAAATCCGGCGAAAACGACATTTTACAGAGTAACACCACGAAACGCTGACCGTAACGAAGGCCAAGCCAATAAAGTCCCAGCTCGGCGAGCAAACTACCACCGAGGCTCACAAGGATAATTTGAATGATTTGATCAGGTTTCTCAGCAGCGAGCGCTCCGGCTGCGATCAGTATCGGAACAATTGGTAGGGGTAAGCCGCCACGAGCAACTAGGTTGCTTAGAAACAGGAGGAAGAGACTGTGCTGCTCGATGACAGCGAAGACCTGCTGCATGGCTCTCTATCCTGAGCCTGAAGGTACGACTTCTCGGCTGTACATATATTGTGATTGGTTCGTTGCGCATCAATCACGTCGTCTCAATGTGCGCATGTTCTTTATTCTGAAAATCAATGTCCAATGCTCGAGAGGAGCTTTGCACTTGATCCGGCATGGTTTTCTTCAGCTGGACAGAGATTTGCAGATTTTGCAAATCGGCCGCGCCAACAGCGAATAGTAGGATCACAAAACATGGTTCTTTTCTCTCATTCATAAGAAAACAAACGTGCTGCAGATGGGTGATTTTTTGGAACGCAACAACACGGCGCTCCCCAGCGCTGGAGAGTGGAACTCTACATTAGGAGCCGCGGAGATTGGAGGTGATCGTGGACGCCCGCTTCCCCCCGCTCAAGCGCGAGCCCCTGCTGAAGGATAATTCCGCATTCGAAGGTGACCTCGCCAACGCCAGACCTAAAATCCGGTCGGGCCTACCGCGCCGATCCAGTGCTTAACCTTAGTCGGTGCCTCTTCGTCCATATAAAAGAAATGCATCATTGTAGGTCTCACGGGCTTGATGCTCGGATCGTCGAATTTCATGCCAACCTTGCCATGAAAGACCTTCAGCAAAGGGCTGTCCCAATACTCCACGACATCGTGATGCGCGGTAAAGCCCTTATCGATAAACTGCCGGAGGTTATCTCGGATCGCCTGGCGTCCGTGCCAATCGGCAACGCCGAGATTGCATATGGCATCCTCTGCGAAGCAATCGAAGCCTTTGCCAAAGGTCTTGTCATCGATTTCTTTCCACATCGCCAGCAGCCATTCCGGCGGTGCGGTTTTCTTGAAGGTGATTGTGTTCATTTCGTCCTCCTAGATTGCGCCTCGGGATCATCTCGGCGGATGCCTTGACTGATCCCGTTGCGATCTATTTAGGAGCGCAGCTGTTGGCGGGTGCGCCAATACGTCCTCGGTTCTCGCCAAACAGCCTTGCGCGAGCGAGGTCATGCATCGTCCGCGCGGCCGGAATGGCGATGCCAAGCTTGGCGGCGACACGTCGTGCCGTCGCTTCCCGCTGCGCCGTGATGGCTCCCACCGATTGCCGCGCCTGTTCCAGTATCGCGGGTGGCGCCGTCTTGGGCGTGCCGCTGTCGAAGGGCGGCTCCGGGGCATAGACCATGTGAAGTTGGATGGCTTGTGCGGCCTCGTCGCCACGCAACTCGGCGGCGAGGTGCAAGGCGCCGTCAATTCCAGCGGTTACGCCAGCAGCGAAGAGCCACGCGCCGTCTACGACCACCCGTTCGTTGACGGGGATCGCACCAAAGAACGGCAGGAGGTGAAACGACGCCCAGTGCGTCGTCGCCCGACGCCCCTTGAGCAGGCCAGCCGCGCCGCAGATCAACGCGCCCGTGCACACGGAGAAAATGCTGCACGCGCCTGCCGCCTGCTGCCGGATCCAGGCCAGCACCTCCTCATCGTTCATCAAGGCCTCTTGGCCGCGACCGCCCGGCACATGGAGGACATCCAGCGGCGGCGCGTCGGCCAGGGCAGCATCGGGCGTGAGCCACAATCCTTTCAGATCGCGAACCGGCGCTGCGGTTTTGCCGTAGATGCGATAGGTCGAATTTGGGATGCGCGACAGCACCTCGAACGGCCCTGTCAGGTCGATCTGATCGATGCCCTCGAACAAAAGGGAGCCGATATGCAGGTGGGTGTCGTGCGGAATCATGTACAGCTCCAGGTCTGAGGTCCGCGATAGACAACGCGAACCTACCCGGGCATTGTTTGGCGGAAATGCCAAAGTCCCCTCGCTTCTCGCCAAACGCGGTCCGCGTCATCGATGTGCTCACCTACCCAGCGGTGCAGTTACTCGATGTCACCGGGCCTGTTCAGGTGTTCGCCTCCGCCAACGATCTCGTCGCCGGCGCCGGAGGAACGCCGCCCTACGTGCTCAGGGTCGTGGCGCAGGCCGGCGAAGACATTAAATCTTCGGCCGGCGTGGCGCTTGCAACAGGTCCGCTCACGAAACCGGGTGAGGCGCTGGATACCTTACTCGTCGCCGGTGGGGAGGGGGCCGAGGCGGCGGCTGAGAACCCGGTACTGGTCGAGTGGGTGCGGCAGCGAGCGATGCAGGCGCGGCGCGTCGCCTCCGTCTGCACCGGCGCGTTCCTGCTCGCTGCGGCAGGGGTGCTGGACGGGCGTCGCGCAGCGACCCACTGGAAGTACTGCGCCAAGCTTGCCCACCGCTTTCCCGCCGTGCGTGTCGAGCCCGATCCGATTTTCGTGTG
>DATLJR010000271.1:0-1801 GCA_035538755.1 Pseudolabrys sp. | reverse complement strand
CAGCAGCCGTGAGCCTGCGATGCAGGTCTGTCCCGAGGCGGCGAAAATGCCCGAAATCGCGCCTTTCACCGCATTGTCGAGATTAGCGTCGTCGAAAACAATGTTGGGCGACTTGCCACCGAGCTCCAGCGTGACGCCTTTAAAGTTCTTGGCGGCGGTTTCATAAACTTTGCGGCCGCCGATCTCACCGCCGGTAAATGCGACCTTGCGAACGAGCGGGTGCGCGGCCAGAGGCTCGCCCGCTTCGTTGCCGTACCCGGTGACGGTGTTGACGACCCCTGGGGGAAAGCCCGCTTTTTCGAACAGGCGGACGAGTTCGAGGATGGAAGCGGAGGCGAATTCCGACGGTTTGATTACCGCGGTATTGCCAGCCGCCAAGGCTGGCGCCAGCTTCCAGGCCAGTAACAGGATCGGCGAGTTCCACGGCACGATGCAGGCCACGACGCCTAGCGGTTCGTGCCGGGTGAAATTGAACATGTCGGGCTTGTCGATCGGAATGACTGATCCTTCGACCTTGTCGGCAAGACCACCGAAATAGTCGAACCACTCCGGCGCATAGCGGCATTGCACGCTCATCTCTGCGATGAGTTTGCCGTTATCCTGCACCTCGATCTGCGCCAGCCGGTCCGCGTTTTCGGCCATGAGGCCGGCAAATCGGCGTAGCAGCTTGCCGCGCTGGCTCGGTTTCATCTGCCCCCAAGGGCCAGATGTGAAAGCCTCGTTTGCCGCGGACACTGCGGCTTCGACGTCGGTCGGGCCGCAACGCGGAATGAGTGCCCACGGCCGGCCACGGAATGGATCGAATGTTTCAATCCAAGTGTCGGAAGTGGCCGCAACTTGGTTTCCGCCGACGGTGTTGAATAACTTTGGTAGACTCTGATCGGACATCGGCCAACCTCTCGCTTAGATGGATTTCGCCGGACCCCCACAAGATTCGACCGTGGCGCCTGTCATGTACGAACTCTGCTCGGACACGAGATAGGCGGCGAGCGAGCCGATTTCTTCCGGCTTGAAGCCGATGCCATGGCTCCCGCCGGTGATCAGGGCATTCTTGCTCTTAAGGCCGAGATCCATATCGAGCCTTCAGATGTATTGCTTGGCGAAATCGGCGCATGCCTGACCGACGAGATCCAGGTGATTTGGATTGTCGTACAGTGACATGTGCGACGCGTCCCCGCCGATCTGGACCAACTGTTTGCGCGGGCAAGGAATCTTCTGGAAGGCAGGAACTTCGTACTCGGTCATCGTTATGTCATCGTAGGCCGAGGTCACCATCAGCACGGGCGTGTAGATGATGCGTTCCATGAACGGCACGACATCGTACCGCATCGCGTATTCGACGCTTTGCACCGTCGTCCAATGCTCGTGGTTCGGCGCTACTGTCTCCTTGAACTTCTTGAAAACGGCCCAGGTTTCTGGCGCAGGCCACGCCGATGGCTTCTCGTGCGGATGGGCCGAATGCGCGATTGTCCCGTGCTTTTCGGTCTTGAAGCGCAAAATACGATCCTCTGCGATGATTTTTTGTAGCTCGCGATATCCAACATTAGAGTTGGCACGCAACATATTGTAATACCCGTTGAGCATCGGCACCACCGACATCGCGCAGCGCACGCGCGAGTCATGAGCCGCCACCGGAAAGACATGCGCGCCAGCATAAGAGATGCCCCAAATGCCGATGCGGTTTGCGTCGACGTCGCTGCGCAGCGAAACATAGGTGACGGCGTTGATGATATCATCGCACTGTTGCCAGGGATCGATGTGCTGCCGCGGCTGCCCCTCGCTCTCACCAAAATGACGATAG
>DATLJR010000270.1:0-3705 GCA_035538755.1 Pseudolabrys sp. | reverse complement strand
GGCTGCGAGAGTAGCAGGCCGTCGAAGGCTGCGAGAGTGGCCGCATGTCAGACTTCGCCTTGCCCATTGTTCTTGGCATTGCATTGGCCGCGGCGACCGGCTTTCGCGTTTTTTTGCCGATGCTCATTGTGAGTGCCGCGGCTTATACCGGGCATCTCTCGTTAGACAATAACTTCGCATGGCTCGGCACTCCAGCAGCGTTGACCATGCTCAGTGTGGCGGCGGTCGCAGAAATCTTGGCTTACTACATTCCTGTTGTAGACAACTTGCTCGATTCCCTTGCCACACCAGCTGCGTTCATCGCAGGGACGATTGTATCAGCGGCGGTCATGACCGACGTACCGCCAATGGTGAAATGGACGGCAGCGGTTATTGCAGGCGGTGGCATCGCTGGGCTCACCCAAGGCGCCACTGCAGCCCTTAGGGCACATTCCACGGTTTTAACAGGCGGTCTTGGTAATCCGATCATCGCAACCATGGAGCTCGGCGGCGCGCTCCTGGTGTCATTCCTAGCCCTTATGGTACCGGCTGCCGCACTCGCGTTGGTCGTTTTGTTTTTATGGCTGGCGATACGTTTGCTTCGTCAGGTTTTTCCGGGAGTGCACTCAAAGAATAGAACACAATAGCGCGCTAACCGGCGCGATCGCTGCACAATGACACCAGGTTCGCTTCTGGCACAAAGCAGACATCCCGACAGCCTCAACCGATGTCCGTTTTCGGGGGTAAAGCGGACATCGCGTTTATTAGGCCGAATGTCTGCTTTTGACCCAAAGCGGACATGAGCGCCGAGGGAAGGTACAGTGCATGTCGTGTTCTGAAAAAGCGGTCAACTACCGAGTAGGCTTTTTGATTCAAATCAAATTGGAATGTCATTTGGAAGAGTATTGATGGCATGAAAATCGAGCGCGAGGATGTCCCTTGCCTAATATCACCTATGAAATTGTCGAACACGACGGCGGCTGGGCCTATAAAGTTGAAGGCACGTTTTCAGAAACTTTCCCAACCCATTCCGAGGCGCTGGCCGCTGCGGAACTGGCCGCCAAAGAGCAAGAAATACCCGGTCATACTGAAACCATCGAATATGAAGATGACAGGGGCAAGTGGCACACAGAAATGGCCAGCGGCAGAGATCGCCCACACGTCGTTATCAAAGATAGAAATTAATCTACGCTAGATCGCCTGCATTCAATCCTCCACACCAGGCGGTAAAGCTTTGTTCGGAAGAAGAAAGAGAATTCGGACCGGCAGCGGCCTTTTCTGCAATGAGGCTAAAAATGGCTTAACGCGAGATTGTTTGTAAATTTGCGAGTTTAAAAATGAGGAGCGGCACTGTTTATGGGTGAGGCAGCAGGCGCGGCGGTAGTGGTGCCCGCGAAGACGGCGGCGTTGTCGCCGTAGGCTTACGGGCGAGGGCGGGGCGCTTCGGGGGAGGCGTTGCGATTTTCTCAAGAATTTCCTGATTGGCGGCCTGTAGCTTGTCGATCTCGCGTGCCATCTCACTTTGGCTGGTGGCTAGCTGCTCGACGGTTGCACGCACGTCGGCAAGATGCCGCTCGATGGTTTGTCCCACCGCGGCGATATCCTTCTTTATCTGCTGTAGTTGCTGCGGGTCGAGGGTAGGGGCCGCTGGCTTCGCTGCGACCATCTCTGGCGTGGTCTGGGTAACTGGTGTCGCTTTGCTTTCGACGGCCAGCGGTTTCGTCCAGCCAAGCTGCTGCATCCAGCCGGCGATCATTTGCTTGGCTTCCGGCGACCAGCCAAGTTCCGGGGCCCTTGTCGCGATTATCTGCTTTGCTGCCTCGCCGTATTGCCAAGCTAAGATGGCTGAAACACCAATACAGATCGCGACCAAGTAGCGAAACCCTCGCGAGGCCAACCTTTCCGTCGCGTTGTCTATCGCTAGCAGACTATTACGAATTACCTTTCGCTCCGAAGCCTCGTCGTCGAGGTGATGACTGATCGCCAAAAGAAGGTCATCCACTTCCTCCACAGGTTTCGGCGGAGGGCTTGGATGTAGCAAAGCTTCGACAGAGACGCGTAATTGTTCGTCTAACTTATCATCAGAACCACGCGAATCCTCCGCAGGCTTTGACTGATGGTTGGTACGTTGATGCTCTTTGAGAACGGCTTGCAACTGTTCTTCTAAGTCATCATGTGAACCGGCCTTACCACCGGACGACTGACCTTGGGTTGGTACTAATTTGGTAGCCTCTTCATCAGCAGGGTTCATCGGCGCGTTTCCCGACTTGGGATTTTCGGAACTCGTAGCTGGCCTACAGTAAGCTCTCGGAAGATGGCGGTCTGTTGTCGTCGACTTAGGCGACATAGCGTGAGCGCGGGAAGGAAGCTGCGGAAGCCGCCGAGCGCGGCAACGTTCGTCTGGGGCGACTGCTGGGGACGACACTGAGGTGGCGGCACGAACTGGGCCGACAAAGTACTGGCTGATTCTTTTCTGTCACAGGGTCGCTGTAGGTTGACTGCCTGCCAGCGAATGTCTGCTTTTGGCACAAAGCGGACATTATGATCGTGCCGAACGATGTCCGCTTTTGGGGGTAAAGCGGACATCGAATAGACGAGACTCAATGTCCGCTAATGACCCAAAGCGGACATTCCAATCGCCCGGCCGTCTCTTTGCGGCTCCTTGGTCAAAGGATCACAGCGCCTTCTGGGTTATCCCCATTTTTATCCACAGCCACGGCGGCTAAAGGGCGATCGCATTTTCAGTGCGATACTCAATGTGATGGGCCTCTCAGGCGGGGACTCTGTTTGTGGAGCTAAGCATGACCATTGCCGAGCCGCTTGCGTCCGCCGAGGACAAATTATTGGAATCAGAAATCGGACGAAACATTCCCAAACTCCCGCGCGCTGGAGCTTTCTTTCGGCAAACCGAGAGCGGCGATGTGGAACCAGCGGCCGAGAATCTCGGCGATTTGCTGCGTCAGGTATCAAAAGCCTCGATGGGCGAAATTGATAACCTCATTGATGAGCTTGAAACGCTCCGGAGAAAGTTACAGACCGATGGCGATCGCATTGTACGGGACATTGAGAAATACGAGGAACTGAACCAGCAGGTAATGCAACTAACTACGATTATCTCCGACAGTGTGAAAAAACTTCCGCGGGCTTCCGGGATCACTCGGTAGGGAGTCCCCGGCGCCATCGCAATGTTAGTCCGTCGCCCACGGACCAGCGATTACGGTTTCTGTGGGCCGGAATGGCCACCCGCTTAGTTGCGCCAATACCCGTTCCGCTTCGTCATCCATGCCGATCCAGCGCAGCTTGCGGATTAGGCGAACACACTCATTCGATGCTCTTCGCTGCGCCAAATCATCGAAGCGCCTGCCAAAAATTTCCATAGTACTCCTCATCCCCATGTTTAGACGCCCCCCGGTTATTGTGGTTTTTGCTCCATCGAGACTAAGAACCTTGAATGAAGTGAGCTTTAAGCAACACGATAAACACGGGGTTATTGGCAGAAAGGTAAATGGTCTGTTGCGTCGGCGCACTGATCTTACTCAGCCAAAGCCCGCATATGTCTTTGATCGAGATCAATCTGAGACCGGCCCGCTTTGTCGTAACTTTTAGTCGGGTGAGGGCTTGGTATGATGGAGTTCTGAAATGTGCGATTACAGCCTCCACAACGTTAAATCGCGGCCTGCGAAAGTTGGGGACAAGCTAACGACGCGGAACTTTGGCACGGGCACG
>DATLJR010000269.1:0-1592 GCA_035538755.1 Pseudolabrys sp. | reverse complement strand
TGTGTGTTTCCGCACGGGTTGGTGATAATAGATGACCCTCCCGTCGGCGTCAGCAAAGCCGAGCGGCCCCAGGTCGCGCGATTGGAAAGCTTCGACGCGGTAGGTCGAGTTTTTGGTGACATCCCTGCCATTGAAAATCGTATCGTTCATCACGACGAGGCAGCCGCGCCCGCGCGACTGCGGGTCGGCGGCAACCCGCACCGCGTTGAGCACGTTGAGATAGCCGTCGGCGCTGACCGCCGAGGATGGCCGCATCGAGCCAACAAGGACGACGGGCCTGTCGGTCTTGAGTGTCAGGTTGAGGAAATAAGCAGTCTCCTCCAGCGTGTTGGTGCCGTGACTGATGACGATCCCATCAGCTTCACCATTGTCGAAGATCGAATGGATTTTGCGGACCAGATCTAGCCAATCATTGTCGACCAACGCTTGGCTGGGCAAGCGGCGAAACGGTATCTCCTGCACATTGGCGATAGTTTTGAGCTCGGGGAGCTGGCTCAGAAGTTCCCCATCGCCGAGCCGCTTGTTCGCTTCGATGTACCAGGCGAGATCCAGCCGATCGATGCCAACAGAGTCGATCGTTCCGCCCGTGAGGATCAATCCCACTTTCGCCAAGCTATTCATCGCAACGAGACCTTGCCTACCCCAGACCTTTTCCGCCTACGGTCCTGCGTTTCCGCACTGCCAGCTTGACGGCTTAGAGCACCTCCGGATAAGTGGCGCAGCGGCAGAGGTTGCCACTCAGATAATGTGTGATCGTTTCGTCGTCCGGATTCGGATCGGGTTAGAACTCAATGAGCCGGCTTAAGGCCAAGTTCCTTTGCGGCGATGGCAAGTCGCTCGCGTTGTTCTTGCATCGATGCCGCGAACTCTGCCGGCCCTCCCGCGTTGGCAATTTGGCCTGTCACACTAAGCTTTTCGCCGAAGTCGGGCTCTTCCACTACGCCGCGCATGTCCGCAGCGATGTGTTCTCGAAGTGCTGCAGGCATGCTGTTCGGCCCGAAGAAGCCCACGAGTCCATCGAGGGTAAGCTCTGGAAATCCTGCCTCGGTGACGGTTGGCACCTCGGGATGAGTTGGCGGCCTAATGCTGTTCGTCGACGCGAGCATTTTTGTTTTTCCTGCCTGAAGCTGCGGACGAAGCGTGGCCAGTGATGCTTCGGTCACCTGGATCCGGCCCGTGGCCACATCATTGCCCGCATCCTGCGGGTTCCGGTAGGGGACTCGCGCCATGTCAAGATTGTTTTTCTTGAGGAAGCCTGCGAACAGAAAATCGATGGCGCCGGTTGTGCCTGCCCAATTAAGCTTTCCCGGATTCGCGCGCGTCATCGCAACCAAATCGCGCATCGTTTTAACTTCCAAAGAGGTCGGCACGGCAATAACGATGACTGTGTTCCAACCGCGGGCGATCGGGAGAAGGTCGCTATCCTGATAAGGCATCTGCTGCAGCATATAGGGATGAGCGGTCAATGCTGATGTCGGAGAGGCGAGTAGGACGTGATCGTCGTTTGCGCTGATCACGGCCGTTACGGCGACAACGGCGTCGCCACCCGGACGGTTCTCGATAACAACCGGTTGGCCCCAACGTTTACTCAA
>DATLJR010000268.1:0-1598 GCA_035538755.1 Pseudolabrys sp. | reverse complement strand
AGATCCTTTTATTCGACTGGATAAAGCACGTAGTCTCGATCGCCTCACAAAAACAAAGGAACCGGTCCAGATTGCAGATATGGCTGAGGCGGAACCCAATTCGCCCCTTACGAAACTGGGTGGTGCGCGGACATATTTCGCTGTGCCAATGCTCAAAGAAAACGAGCTTATCGGTGCCATTGGTATTTACCGCCAAGAGGTCCGCCCATTCACCGAGAAACAGATTGAACTGGTAGAGAACTTCGCCGCCCAAGCCGTCATCGCCATTGAGAACACGCGCCTGCTCAACGAGCTGCGCCAGCGGACGGAAGAGGTCGTTAAGCTCAACCAGCAGCTGGAGCAGCGCGTCGCCGACCAAGTTGGCGAAATCGAACGTATGGGCAGGTTGCGCCGTTTCCTGCCGCCCCAGGTCGCCGATCTGATCGTCGCCTCTGGAACCGAAAAGCAGCTTGAAAGCCATCGCCGGGAAATCACAGCATTGTTCTGCGATCTGCGCGGCTTTACGGGCTTCAGCGAAAGCTCAGATCCGGAAGACGTTATGGCGCTGCTGCGCGAGTATCACGCTGCCATCGGCAAGATCATAATCAAGTACAGCGGTACGTTGGAACGGTATGCGGGCGATGGCGTCATGGTCATTTTCAATGATCCTGTTCCGGTCGAGAACCCGGCGCTCCAAGCCGTCCTTATGGCACTCGATATGCGAAGCGCTATCGAGGCGTTGATGGAGAAATGGCGCTTGCTTGGTCACGATATTGGATTTGGTATCGGCATCGCTCACGGCTATGCGACGCTCGGGACCATTGGATTTGAGAGCCGCTATGACTACGCCGCCGTCGGCACTGTCTCGAACGTCGCGTCTCGCCTTTGCGATGAAGCCAAGCCCGGTCAAATCCTCATCAGCCCGCGCGTTTTTCTCGCTGTCGATAAGGCCGTAATAGTCGAGTCTGTCGGCGAGTTTGCGCTGAAAGGGATTCGTCGCCCGATGCAGGCGTATAACGTCCTAGAGCACTCGCCCAAACCCAACTGATGTCCGCTTTTGGCACAAAGCGGACATGCTTGAGGCCGTCGGAATCATTCCTACAGCGTGCCGACGAGGTGATCGAATGAGGCGGCGCGAGTTCATCAGCCTTCTATGCGGAACTGCTACTGCATGGCCGCTCGATGCGCGCAACGATTGGGGCAATTCAATTCCATGCAACAGAGATGGCTGCTCGTTCTGCAGGCGTCGTGTTGCAATCGCTTCCGATCCGACGGCCGGAAGATGTCAATGAGACCTTCCAGCATGCGGTGCGCGAGCAAGCTCAAGCGATGGTCATCCTCTCCTCACCTTTGATTTTTGGCGAGCGTGGGCACATCGCCGATTTGGCTTTGAAGGCCAAGTTGCCGACCATCAGTCTGTTCAATTCGTTCCCTAGTGTCGGCGGACTTCTGGCCTACGGCCCCGATTTCCCGTCGATTTTCAGGCAAGCTGCGGGTTATGTCAGTCGCATTCTTGAGGGCGCAAAACCCGCCGAACTACCTATTCAGCGACCAACCAAGTTCGAACTGGTGGTCAATACGAAGACCGCTGAGGCGATCGGCCTTAAGATGCCGGAAGC
>DATLJR010000267.1:0-7428 GCA_035538755.1 Pseudolabrys sp. | reverse complement strand
TCTGCGAAATAAAAATCTCGTATTTCTCCTCTCAATTTCGATAAGCATCTTGTCACGAGCCGCATGACGCGAATGGCGACCACACTAGCAGCTCTAAATCCGCGTCTGCGACCAAGACCCAGCCGACCGCTCTTGGCCCAAAGCGGACATCGGTGGTTGCGATGCACATGTCCGCTTTTGGGGGTAAAGCGGACATGCTCTTTTGCACCGCGCATGTCTGCTTTTGACCCAAAGCGGACATCGTCGCCTCGATAGACACATCCCCTACCGGGCCCATACACTTGGCACGCTAAATCGGGGTGCTTTTTATGGCTGGTGAGCGGGTCGAAAGACGCCTTGCGGCCATCCTGGCCGGCGACGTGGCCGGTTACAGCCGAATGATGGGAGCCGATGAAGAAGGCACCCTGTTGCGGTTCAATACGCATCGACGTGAATTTCTAGAACCCAAAATCGCCGAGCACCGCGGCCGCATCGTTAAGCGAACGGGCGATGGTGTCTTGATCGAGTTCGCGAGTGCCGTGGACGCAACGCGCTGTGCTGTTGAGATCCAGTGTGGCATGGCGGAACGCAACTCATCTGTGCCTGAGGACAAACGCATCGAACTCCGCATTGGCATCCATATCGGTGACGTAATCATCGAAGAGGGCGACATATTCGGGGATGGTGTGAATATTGCCGCGCGGCTCGAAAGTAGCGCCCAACCCGGCGGCATCTGCATCTCTGATGACGCTTACCGGCAGATCCGTGGCAAACTAGACGCAAACTTCGAGGACACCGGTGAACACGATCTTAAGAACATCCCGCGTCCGGTTCGTATTTATCAGTTCCAACCGTCTGGTCGCGAAGTGAAAGCGCCTTCTCTCGCGCTGCCCAGTAAACCATCAATCGCTGTTCTACCTTTTCAGAATTTGAGCGGTGATCCGGAGCAAGATTATTTCACCGACGGTATGGTCGACGACATCATCACTGGCTTATCGCGGATCAAGTGGCTGTTCGTCATCGCTCGCAACACGACCTTCACTTACAAGGGTCGGACCGTTGACGTAAAGCAGGTCGGCCGTGAGCTTGGCGTGCGCTACGTCCTCGAAGGTAGCGTGCGCAAGGCGGCAGATCGCGTGCGTGTCGTCGGGCAGCTCATCGACGCCGAAAGCGGCGCACACGTCTGGGCAGAGCGTTATGATCGCAAAGCGGACGATATTTTTGCTTTGCAGGACGACGTCACACTATCGGTTGTCGGAGCGATAGAGCCAAGCCTGCGGCACGCGGAGATCGAGCGCGTAAAACGCAAACGGTCGGATAGCCTCGACGCCTATGACCTAGTGTTGCAGGCACAGCCAGACGTCTATTCGCGAATTCCGGAACGGAGCGCAAAGGCGCTTTTACTTCTCGAACGCGCACTCGCGCTCGATCCGACTTATGGGTTGGCGCACGCTTACGCCGCGGAATGCCATCACACCATTTTTTTGCGCGGCGGACTGCAAGAAGAGCATCGTACCGCGTCGATCCGACATGCCGAGTCTGCCATAGCATACGGTCACGACGATGCGTCTGCGCTCGCTTTCGCCGGTTTTGTAATTGGCATGGACAAGCATGATCGAGCAGCCGCGTTCACCGCATTCGAGGCGGCGCTGTCGGTCAGTCCGTCTTCCGCACTGACCTACATACTTGGCAGCCTCATCCTTGTATTCGCGGGCGAGGCTGAGCGGGCGATAGAATGGGCCGACCGTAGCCTGCGTCTCAGCCCGTTTGATCCCTATCGGGCTTCGGCTTTCTGTGCAGTGTCTTTTGCCCATTTCCAGCGGGGCCGATACGGCGATGCGGCGGATGCCGCCCGCAAAGCCATTCAAGCGACCCCGGGCTTTAGTGTTTGTCATATGGCCCTGGCTGCATCGCTCGCAAAACTTGGTCAGCTTGAAGAAGCTAAAGCTGTTGGTACGCGGGTTTTAGAATTGCAACCGACCTTCGGCTACGACACGAACCTTCGCAACATCGGAGCTGTGCCTTCGTTCGTCCAGGATTTCGGTGACGCGCTTCGCGCTGCTGGACTGCCGGAATCGTCTCGTTGCTGAGCGACTTCTGCTGTTGGCACTTAGCGGTCATGCCGGTTCGTGCGGCGCGGATGTCCGCTATTGGCCCAAAGCAGACATGAGCTTGTGCGCTGCATATGTCCGCTTTTGGGGGTAAAGCGGACATGACCTCACGGCACGAAAGTCTGCTTTTGACCCGAAGCGGACATGGCCGTGTTAGCGGCAGTGCTAAAACGATCACGACGCAGCGGCCGGCTCTTTGTCATACCAGGGCGCGTACAGAACGCGGTTGGCTTCGAGGTAGCTCTTGAGACTGGAGAGCACGAGCGGCCACCCTTTGCTGATCGCATCGAACACTTTGCTGCCTTCGGCGAAATCGTCGTGCGTGACGGTGAGCTTGACCTGATCCTTCTGCTTTTCGAGATCGATCACGACGCGAGAGGGTTGCTCGGCCCCGTAGAAAGGTTCGTGCATCGAGTGGAACGTGTAGGACAACCGCCGTGGCGGATCATATTCCAGCACTTTGCCTTGCACGATCAGCTTGCCTTCGCGATGGAATTCGACTGGCGCGCCAGCCTTCCAGTCAGAGATAACGGCATTGCCGAACCAAAATTTCGCGGTCACATCGGTATCGGTCAGCGCCTTGAAGACTTTCTCGGGCGTCGACGCAATGTAGATCGTGTAGACGAAAATGGGCTTACTCATCACGAGCCTCCAGTCCTTTCTTGAGTTCACTCAGTGCCTGCAATCGGTGGCGTTCGAATTTTCCGATCCAGCGCTCGGCGATGTCGTGGATCGGCACCGGGTTGAGGTAGTGCAGCTTCTCCCTGCCCCGTTTCACGGTGGCGACCAGATTGGCCTCCTCCAGGATCCCCAAGTGCTTGCTGACCGCCTGCCGCGTCATGTTGAGACGTGCACAGAGTTCGTTCAGCGTCTGGCCGTTGTCCGCGCGCAAGCGGTCGAGCAATTCCCTACGGCTTACATCGGCCAATGCTTTGAAGACCAAGTCCACGGCGACAATATGCAACCTTTTGGTTGCATGTCAAGAGTGAAGTTCATAGAGGGCGCATGTCCGCGGCCCTTAGGGGACCTTCCACCACGTCGCATTTGATGTCGCTTTCGGGGGGTAAAGCGGACATGAGCTTGTGCGCTGCACATGTTTGCTTTTGACCCATAGCGGACATCAGAACATGGGGCTAAGTGCAGGTCGGTCCCTTTTTTACAGTGTGGTTATGCACCTAGGGCCGAGGCACAGCGCGGAATTCTGATAAGCTTTGAAACCTGGCGGCGTCCAAAGCCCTTGCGGAGGATGGTCGCGTGCGCCGGCGAGATTTCATCAAAGTTATAGCAGGCTCGGCAGCGATATGGCCGCTTGCGGCACGCGCGCAGCAGCCGGCGATGCCGGTGATCGGGTTTCTCCGAAACACGGCGGCCACTGGTTACAACCCCATGGTGACCGCGTTCGTCCAGGGCCTGAAAGAAGCCGGATTTGTCGTCGGTGAGAACGTCGCGATCGAGTACCGCTGGGCTGACAATCAAAACGATCGACTGCCGGCGCTGGCCGCCGATCTCGTTCGGCGTCAGGTAACGGTGATTATGGCAGCCGGCATTCCTGCGGCACTAGCCGCGAAGGCGGCGACGACGACCATTCCGATCGTGTTTGAGATGGCAGACGACCCAGTCGACATTGGACTTGTCGCCAGCCTCAACCGACCAGGCGGCAACCTCACCGGCGTGACCACCTTGAACGTGGAGCTGGCGCCGAAGCGGCTGGACCTGCTGCACGAGGTCGTACCAACGACGCGCAGCATTGCCCTGCTCGTCGACCCCGGCAATCCCGTTAATGAGCGTCTCTCGAGAGACACGCAGACTGCGGCCCAGACACTTGGGCTGCAGCTTCATGTCCTGAATGCAAGGACCGAACGCGATTTCGATACGGTCTTTGCATCCATGGTTCAAATGCAGGTGGGCGCGCTTGTGATCAATAACGGTCCATTGTTCCTGAGCCGGGTTGAACAACTCGCCGCGCTGACGGTACGCCATGCGCTGCCTGCGATCTCCGCATATCGCGAGTTCACCGCGGCCGGCGGCCTGATGAGCTATGGAGGTAGTCTTGCCGACGCGTACCGTCTGACCGCCGTGAACGTCGGCCGGATTCTCAAGGGCGAGAGGCCGGCTAACCTGCCGGTTCAGCAGGCTACGAAAGTCGAGTTGTTCCTCAACCTCAAAACCGCCAAGGCACTTGGCCTCACCGTGCCGCAATCGCTACGCGCCACTGCCGACGACGCAATCGAATGACGACGCAAATTGCTGCTGCACAGAATGTCCGCTTTTGGCCCAAAGCGGACATGCCGTTTTGCACTGCCCATGTGCGCTTTCGGTGGTAAAGCGGACACGGCATCGTCTGACGGTATAATTGTCGGTACCAGACCAAGGCCACATCGAATTTGTTCGTAATTCCAATGTGCTAGGCATAGAATGTGATGTCGCCCTGGCACCACCCTCACCAGCAGCGTCTGATCGAACCATTACTTGTCCCACCGGTGCGGCTTTGCGACCCTTGAGTGGGACATTTTGTTCCCATTTTGGCCAGCGCTCAACTTTGCCATCGCTCGTTCAGGTAAAATTTTCTGGCGCGCTGCTCGCGTATAGCGTGAGATTTCTTTTGATGTTGCGCGACCGGTCACCGCGCCGATCTCGAGTTCGGTCGCACCAAGCTCAGCAAGCCAATCCAGCCTCATTACACCAGCCTCGAAAGGCATTGATGGAGTTGCTTTTAAACACGGGCTAGCGGCGGCGCCAGTGCGGGAAATCTTGGCGCCGAACGGGCGCGATTAACCATTGCACATCGTTTGCCTTGTGGTGCCGCTTGAAACGCGCAAAAGGTTGTATCGGGGCAGCGGGTGCGAGCATCAACGATCGAACCGGCCGCGAACTGCTCCAGTCATCTTGGCCAGTCATCAGTGAGTACAGGAGTAGGAGCGCAACATGTTCGGAAATTCCAAAGACAACGCGGCAGATACTGATCGTGACTCGTCGCCAGCGCAGCAGGTCAAAAGCTTAAACGGTGGACACTCGACCGTACCGGCGTCGTCAGAAACGACTTCCTCCATCAGTTCGGGACTTTCGATCGTCGGCAAGATTGTCGGCCAAGGGAAGTTGGCGATTTTTGGTCACGTAGAGGGAGAAGTACACGCATCGACTATCCAGATCGGCGAGGGTGCGCAGGTGGAGGGCGATGTTGTCGCGGAGGAATTAACGATCGGTGGCCGCGTCAAGGGCACGATCCACGCCAACCGCGTCAAGCTCAATGGCACCGCCGTGGTTGAGGGCGACATTAACCATCGGTCCCTGGCAATCGAGGAGAATGCGCAGTTCGAGGGAATGTCACGACGACAGGAGAATGTCATCGGTACGCCCTCGCTGCCAGCGAAACGCTCGGCTCGGGCTATCAACGGACAGGCCGGCAAGACGGCTTAGGCTGCTTGCAAAATTGACTCTCCGTTTTGCTAAACTGACCCGGCGGCGGCCGGGTCAGTTTTTTGTGCGCCGGCGTCACGGCTCGGGATCGCGGATTCGCCCTAGGCGACAGACTGGTTACGTCGATCCGCGTTTTTGGGCACGATTGTTGCCCCATACTGAGTCCAAACAGCCAAATATAAATAGAGCATCGCTATTCGATCACCTTGTCGGCGCGCGGCATGAGACCGGTGGGCACGGCATAGTTGATCGTTGTTGGACGGGCGTCGCTCAACGCCGATCAATACGCGATGGTGCGCCCTTGCGGCTTGTCGCCAAGCCGCAGCAGCGGGATAAGGATCCACGCGAAAGCGGTGAATGCCGCCGACACCAGAATGAGCGGCGAGAGCCGGCTGCTGAACACGTGTTGATAGAGGAGCGCGCCAACATTGTCCGAGAGCGCGGAGGCGAGGTTGGTGATCGACATCAGCGCCGCGAACGTAAAGCCTTCTGAACGCTTGGGGCAGTAGTCGGCGGCTAGCGTGAGGCTCGCGACCAGCGCGATCATCGCCGACACGCCGGCGCAGAAATTGAGCACTGCTGCGGTCGTTTCGTTGAAGAGCAGCACGAACGAAGCGGTGGTCGCGGTGCCGAGCACGATGCTCAATTGCAGCAGGCGTTTCGATGTGAGCTCGGCAAGGCAGCGCCTATACATAAGCGCGCCGCAGATCGAGCCGGCTGACGAGATCGCGCCGAGGATGCCGATATAGCCCTGGGAGAAGTGCAGGCTGTCGGTCATGTGGTAGTAGAGCGGCGTGTGGAACGCGGGACTGAACGAATAGAGAAAGAGAAACAGCGCGACGATCCAGAGCGAGCGGATGCGAACGGCGGCGAGTAGGCTGCGTGCCGCGAGCTTGAGTTCGGGAAGGTCGACCGACCGTTTCTCTTCGTGGACCAGAAACCACGTGCCGAACACGATCATCAGCGGCGCGATCCCCGCGATCAGCGCCGCGCCATGCAGGGCGCCGGCCGGTGACAGTTTCTGTACCAGCAGGCCGCCGATCAGCGACGAGCTCATCGCGGCGATGTGGAACCAGAGCCACTGCTGGTTCACGAACGCTCCGCTGGTAGCGTAGCGCTGGCCGTTCTCGACCAAGAGCGCGCCGCACAGCGTGCTCGCGATCGCCATCGCGTAGGCGGTCAGCAGTAGCACGAACACTAGCTGGCTCGGCGCCTCTGTGTGCGCAGCAAGAAGATAGGCGCTGGTCGCGACTAGGCTTGCGAGAATGAGATAGCTCTTGCGGCGATAGCCGAACAACGGCACGAAATCGGACACGAGGCCGTAGATCGGCTTGATGATCCAGGGAAAGTTGAACGCCGTGAGCGCGGCGGTGACCTGCACCGGCGTCCAGGAATGGACCTCCTTGAAGTAGTAGATGAGCGGTTGCGCGATGATGCCGTCGGTCTGGCCGATGCCTTCAACCACGAAGACCATGCCGAAATAGAACATCAAGTGGCGGATGCGCCGCGCGTCGTCGGGCGACGGGGTGACGAGCTGTGGCGGCTGAGTTTGTGCCCCGGTGCTCAAGAGCGATCCTTCGGTCAGCGGTCGCTTGGCCGCGCGTTGCTGATAGCAAGCCGGCCGCGCGCAGTCAGCCGCCTCCGTCAGCAACCCGCATGATTTACGAAGTAGCCAATTACTGGCTCGCGGGGTTTGGGGATGTCCGCTTTGGGTCAAAAGCGGACCCTTGCAATGCACAAGCGGATGCCCGCTTTACCCCCAATAGCGACATCGATTGCGTTTTCGGCATGTCTGCTTTGGGCCAATAGCGGACATCGCCGGTTTCACTCGATCACCTCGTCGGCGCGGCCAAGAAGAGCGGGCGGGAAGGTGAGATCAAGGGCCTTGGCAGTTTTGCGATTGATCACTGTTTCGTATTTT
>DATLJR010000266.1:0-2132 GCA_035538755.1 Pseudolabrys sp. | reverse complement strand
CTTGTGCTCGCGCGGGACCAGCAGCGCCAGAATCTTCAAATACGCGGCCGGCTGTGTTCGGCGCACACGTTCAATCGCCTTCGGACCGCCGTGCCGGAAGTCTCGGAGCAGGGCCGCAATAAACTCGCCGTTCAATTGCTGACGGTGACGCGAGCCGACCGGACCGCCGGCAGGGTTTCCAAGGCGCGTCTTTCGGCAAAGCAGCGATCGAAATTCGCTCCACTTTGCGCTCCGGGAAGGCTTCGCCGAGGCGACGCAGATCGGATTTCAGCCGCCGGACCATCACCGGCTCGAGATCCCGCGGGCGGACTTCTACGCCGCGGGTAAAGCGCTGCGGGTCCAGCATTTCGAGCAACGCCGAGAAGCTGTTGGAATGTCCGTTGTGCGGAGTAGCGGTGAGGAACAATCGGTGCTCGAAGCGATGAGCTAAATCGTTCACCGCTCGGGTCAATTGGCTGGAAATTGCATAGCGCGCGCCACCAGAGGGAGCGGCGTGGTGCGATTCATCCAGAATGAATAGGGCGCGCGACCGGAAGTCACCCAGGATATCTCTCAGACCCGCAACGTAGACTTCGTCCGTCAGCAGGCTATGCGCGATGATGAAGCGGGAACCGGTCGTCCACGGGTTCACAGAGAAACCGCGCTGCCGCCGTAGCTCGCCCAGGCGCTCGCGGTCGATGATGTCGAAGGTGAGACCGAACTTACTCTCGAGCTCGTCCTTCCACTGCACGATCATCGCCGGCGGCGCGGAAATCACGATCAGATCGATCCGCCGCCGCAGGAGAAGCTCGCGCGCAACAAGCCCGGCTTCGACGGTTTTGCCGAGACCGACGTCGTCCGCAATCAACAGATTGACGCGCGGCAGCCGCAACGCCTTGCGCAGGGGCAGCAGCTGGTAGGCGTCGAGCCTAATGCCGGCCCGGAACGGGGCCTGCAACAGATTGCGGTCGGCCGCGCTGGCGGACTTCCACCGGATTGCGCGTAAATACGCGGCGAGGACCTCGGGACTGTCCGGCGCTCCTTGTCCAACTTGGGCCCAGGTATCGTCCTGGATAATGTGGGTGCCGATCTCGGCATCCCACAGCACCTCGATCTGTTCGCCTTGCGCGTCGTCGGCGATGCAAGACAGCTTCAGCGTGGTCAGATCGGGCTGTGTGTCATCGACGACCTCGACGAGCCACGGGCGGCCGCGCACCTCGACGAACTGACCTTGTTGGATGCCCATCGCCTTTTGTCGCCGCTCGCATCAACGATTGAAAGCTCAGTCACGCTGATCCGCTTACTCGGCGCGTCGTAGGATCGCTGTTGCTTGCAGCGGGGTCCATGAACTTCCGAGAGTTGTCGGGATGCCGTTTGCTACCAACGTCTGAGCGATGTCGCGAAGCGACTTCACTCCGCTGGTTTGAATTTCGAATAACACATCCTGGTGCTGGCGGCGGATGCGAATCGCCAATATGCCTCCTCCGTCGATCGGCCGGGTTCGTTAGTCTTGCTCTCGCGGGCGCAGCTTTAAATCTGGACGTTTGTTACCCCTGACGTTATCCCTAGCAGTTTTCAGGCGCATTCAGCTCCCTCATTATTTCGGACAAGTCTTTGATTTTAAAGATGGAGCGGGTGAAGGGAATCGAACCCTCGTCATCAGCTTGGAAGGATTTTGCTCTATCTGTCCGCCTCCTTCCGCCGGTCGATAATTGACTTGCGGCCGATGCATGCTCACCGGCGACTTGTCCAGCATACCCGCCATGGCTGGGTCGGTAGGATCGGACTGGAGCATCATGGGGACACGGAGATCGGTAGCGCGCCGAGACATTGCCGACGTGCTCGAAAAGATGACGGCGGACGCATAGCATTCTCCCTGCACCATCCTCTCGGCCTAGCCGGCATCGCTTTGTGGAGCCATTTGTGGGAAGGATCCATCCTTTCCACATAAGCCTTTGAATGTATTTGCAAAGTGGAGGAAGAGGCGAGTTCCGCTAACGCGGGTGCCGCCGCGCGCGCGATCTTGTGCGCGGGCATCATCGTGCTCGACGACATGACTTAGGCTATGTCCTTGAAAAATCGCGCTTCAGCGTGGAAAAAAAGCGCGAACCTCGCAAGAACTTTTCGATATATCTGTGCCGAAGCTGTGCCAC
>DATLJR010000265.1:0-1863 GCA_035538755.1 Pseudolabrys sp. | reverse complement strand
ATCGACGGCGGCAACCGGTGCGACCGGTTGCGAGGGTGTCCGCAAAAGCGTGAAGTTCGAACTAGCCGCGTCACCCTTCACCGTGCAGCTCACCGGAATTGAGGCGAACACCATCGGCCTCGTGATCAGCGGCGAGTGACCGGCTGCGAGCTTTGCGCATCGGCGACCATTTCAAAGACCCTACTCGCATCGCCGGGTATCTCATCATCAGAGCGACCAGCGCGTCATCGAGTCGTTCTAATGTCCGGGCTAATTGTCTGCTTTTTAAGGGGTAACATCGCGCCCTTGGGACAAGGAGAAGACGAAACCATCCGCTAATTGCGCTAAATCAAATATTCTGAATATGATTCGACATTCTATAGCCGTCTTGATCTGAAAGACCTTCCTTCCGGAACTGGAATGTCCAAGGCTCCATTGATCTCAATTGTTGATGATGACGCGCTGGCCCGCGACGGCATACGCGAGCTTGTCGAATCCTTGGGATACAGAACCACTACTTTCGCATCGGCCGAGGCTTTCCTCAAGTCCAGTATGGTCGCGGACACCGCGTGCCTGATCACTGACCTGCAAATGCCGGGGTTAAGCGGCCTTGAATTGCAGGACGCATTGCGGTCGCAGGGATACCACACGCCAGTCATTCTGATTACCGCTTTTCCAGATGATAAAAACCGAACCCGCGTGCTCGACAAAGGAGCGGTCGGCTTTCTAAGCAAACCATTCGACGAAGCATCGCTGATGAAATGCCTGAGCACCGCGGTCACGGCCTCAGCGCAAGTAGTAAAACGATTCATTGCGCTCGCTTCCACAACCTCGATGCAAGATTCCGGTGTGCTTGGCTACATCCTGCCGAAGTTCAGAGCGGCGAGCGGCATAGACGTTCGCGTCGCCGCAGTGGGAACCGGTCAGGCATTGGCTCTGGGTGCGCGTGGCGATGCCGACGCGCTGCTGGTGCATGACCGGGCGGGCGAACAGAAATTCCTTGCCGACGGCTTTGGCATTGATCGCCGCGACGTGATTTACAACGATTTCGTCGTTGTTGGGCCGAGCAGTGACCCGGCGCGTATCCGCGGATTGAAGAATGTGCGGCACGCGTTATCACAAATTGCTCGAGCCGCAGCACCGTTCGCGAGCCGCGGCGACGACAGCGGCACTCATCGCACGGAGCTTCGGCTGTGGAAAGCGGCGGGCATTACGCCGGACCTGCACCGCGGTTGGTATCGCAATGTGGGCCAGGGTATGGGCGCGACGCTGAGGCTTGCTGCCGGGATGGGCGCTTATACGCTGACTGATCGCGCTACCTGGCTCAACTTCAAGAACGGGCAAGGTCTGGAAATCCTAACCGAGGTCGACCCGGCTCTGTTCAATCCCTATGGCAGCATCCTGGTCAATCCAGCGAACCGGCCAAACGCGAAATTCGGTGATGCGAAGATCTGGCACGAATGGCTCACGACGAAGCCCGGTCTCGATGCGATCTTGTCCTACCGTATCAACGGTGAGGAATTATTCCTGCCGCCGCGCGCCGCAGCATGACCGCCGACGACAGGAGATCAAATAGCGTTGGGCGGTGTCGGCTTTTGGGGGTAAAGCGGACATGATCCAATCGTGCACCGAAGTCTGCTTTTGACTCAAAGCGGACATTGACCTCCCGCTTGGTCACGCCTCTCGGAGCACTGCTACTTCTCTGGGAACAGAAATGAGAGTTCGGCGCGCAACTGCCAGTTTGGTGCTTCGGTCGGATGAATGGCGTTGACTCAACTAGGAGGCGTTTTGGTAATTACGAGGCGCTTTGGTAATGATTGGCGGCGCTGACGACGTGGATGACGGCGGGGCCGGTGACAGGGTGAAATTGAGCCACAGGTTCCA
>DATLJR010000264.1:0-127685 GCA_035538755.1 Pseudolabrys sp. | reverse complement strand
GCGGGCCCTGCCGATTTGTGCGGCTGACGCAAAGCGTGCGCGGGATTACGTCGTGACCATGAAGGACCGAGACATTGAAAAGCGGCGAATTTTCTGGCGCGGTGATCGGATTGAATGGATGCTGGCACGCGGTTTTCATGCCTGGTTGTTCAATGAGATCAACGAAGACCGCGTGGCATGGCCTAGTCCCGCATTGCCCGCGCCAATGAAGGTCGATGCTAAAGTCAGTCTTGTCGGTTAAACTCAGTGCGATGTTCGCTTCTGGCACTAAGCGGACATCGGCTTCAGGACCGTTTCGTCCCAACAGCGTAAATTGCGTTCGTTTCGACGCGATCAATTCTGTTTTCTTGCAGCCAACCGACATTGTCGGCCTTTACTCGCGCTGCCGCTTCCGGACCCATTTGCTCGATTGTCCAACGCAGTCCAGTACCAAGTGCGATGGTCCACCAGTCATCAGCTGAACGGAGCGCCTGAACGCCGTCTTCAGGAATGACCTCAGCATCTTTTACGCCTCCATCCTGGAGCAGCTTCCGGACTGACACGACATCGGTAATTCGATCCCATGGGTTGAACGCGTTCACAAGATCTGGACGTTCCTTGCCCAATGCGACGAACCAACGCGCGTAAGCTGGTTCACAAAACCGAGGACCCCACGTAGTCACGGCTAGTTTTCCACCGGGTCGCACCATGCGCCACAGCTCGCTAACTAGGCTCTCCATGTCCGGAACAAAGAAAATCGAGAAAACGCTAACGACCGCATCAAAACTTTCGTCCGGATAATTGAGGGCGGTCATGTCTGCCAGTCGAAACTCAACATTGTCGAGGCCCGCTGCTCGCGCCTTCGCACGCGCTTGGTCGAGTAAGCGCATGGCTAGATCAATTCCCACTACAGATCCGTTCTTGCCGACGGCGTGCGCGGCGGGTAACGCCGAGGCCCCAGTCCCGCAACCAACATCGAGCACTTTTGCACCAGAGTGCAACTTCAGATTGGCTACGGTGCGCTTGCCAACGCGATCCCAAAAACCGAGCGGCTCATCGTCAAAATGGTCGGCCGCCGCATCGTAAGTCGCGGCAGCCTTCTCCTTGGCCTTCTTTAATGGGTCGTCCACGCCGCCCTCCGGCAAGCGTTGGTCCAGAGCGCAAGATTACGCATTCGCGAAGCTTTGTTGAGTGTCCGCTTTTGGCTAAAGCGGACATGAGCTAGTGGACCGCACATGTCCGCTTTTTGGAAGTAAAGCGGACATGCACCGCCTATCTGGTCTCAATCGCGCTTAGTGAGATCAGCTATTTTGCCGGGCCCAAGGCTGCGTCTCATTGCTTTCAAGCGCTGCGCCTCTTTATCGAGAGCATCAATTTTTTCATCGACTCGAGTCATTTTTGTTTTCGGAGTCTCAGTGCCACGTAGCTTGTCGAGCGCTTGACCAACGGAAAGTTTGGTCGTTTCAGCCATGACAGTCCTATAAAAATCCCGGCACTAGGCCGGGGGCGCGACGGGGGCGAGTGCCTCGTGCTTAGCTGGAAAGGATTACCAGCGCTCGCCCCGTCGCAAGATTTGCTGTCTCTCTACGGTGCCAATCTTCCCCGGCACTGTGGTGGGTCACGACGTAGCAAGCCCGTGACGTCTCACCTCGTCGCGCATTAACAATGCAAACAGCCGCGCTAGTGAGTCAACGGCTCCAAAACAAAAACCCCGGCACTGTGGCCGGGATGCGACAGAGCAAAACGGAGTGCGTGGTACTGCTCCACCATGACAGGGCCTAGACACTTAGCGCGAAAAAAAGCCCCCGCGCGGTGGAATGGGCACAAAGGGGTCTTCAAGAATCCGAGATCGCCGGCAGCCACAAGAGCGAAGGAAGGACGAGCAACTATTGACTTTTCTTGCCACCCCAGTCCCGCCGAGCCACACCATCGCCTAGCCTTTTCCGTTGGGGATAAGAAAGTCCCGGCCAGCGGGCGGGCGATCTAAGCTGTTATGTTAGATGTGTTTCAACGCGGTCCCATTTATGGAGGACGAGCCATGAACGATCCACAAGTAGGCTGGATTGCGGCCATTATCATCGGCGGTGTCGCAGGCTGGCTGGCAGAACAATTCATGAAGAGTGACATGGGACTCATCATGAATATTGTGCTCGGCATCGTCGGAGCGGCTGTTGCGAGCGCCATTTTGGGCTTCTTTGGGGTCAATCTAGGAGGATGGCTCGGCTACTTGATCGCCGGATTTATCGGCGCGTGTTTGCTGATTTGGATCGTTCGGGCAGTACGTGGGACGCGGCCAGCTTGACCCGGATTTACTGGTCAAAGTTTCGTTGAGGGAATGGCTGCCGCTTCTAATTCTCCCCCAAGCCGATGGAAGCGGTGGCAGGGGTCGCCGCTCTTTGACGTGGCAGCGGTGACCCTCTTATTTCTGAGAAAGCTCTAAAGCACCTCCCGCAAATCCGGACACCGCGCGCTTTGGCGCGCCGTGGATGTCCGCTTTCGGGGGTAAAGTTCGCGGAAATCACGATGATTTTGCCGCCAAGATTTTGCAGTGCACGCGTGTCTGCTTTTGGCCCAAAGCGGACATACCGAGTTGCCCCGCACATGTCCGCTTTCGGAAGTAAAGCGGACCTACTCAACGCAAGGCGACATGTGTGCTTTTGACCAAAGCGAATATTCGACCATCCGCGGCCCGGGCTGATATTACGACGCGAGAAAAGCTTCCGTCTCGTCGAGAAATTTCTGCCAGGCTGGTTCACCTTCCAGAAGCGCATGATTGCGGCTTTCAAGCGCGACGAATCTCGCGCCCGGAATGCCGGCTGCGAGCGTGCGGCCTTCATCAAATGGAATCCACGCATCATTACGGCTGTGAAGGACCAGCGTCGGCACCGTAACTTGCGGGAGCATGTCGGTAAGGTCAACATTCGAGATCGCCTGCATGATGCGGACGGCGTTCCCGGGCGAGGTCGTAATGCGTTGCAGGTCGTTCCACCATTGCATCTGTTCAGGTGTCCCGTCCGGGACGAATGTCGAAGTGAAAAACTGTCTAAACGCCGGATTTTCACGACCCCAGCCTTGCTGGACGAGTGACAGTTGCGTCTTGAAACCTTCTGGGTCGCGCTTGGCCCTGCCGTGAGCAAATCCGCCAAGCAAAACCAGATGACTGACGCGCTCGGGATGATGAATTGCGTAGACAATCGAGACCGCGCACCCTTGCGAAATGCCAAGTAGCGCGAAGCGGTTCAAGCAGGCCGCTTCGACAACGCTTTCGAGATCGTGCACAAAAGCTTCGAAAGAGATATCGTCGACGTCCCGATCGGAAAGCCCGTTGCCGCGCTCGTCGTAACGGATCAGTCGATGTTGTCCGGCAAGCTTGCGGAAGAGATTGCTCCAGATCGGACTCTGCCAATCGTATTCGAGATGGTTGAGCCAGTTAGCGGCTTTGACCAAAGGCGGACCTTGTCCGGCAATGGCGTAGGCGATCCGGGCGCCATCGGACGCGGTGCAAAAGCGAACTTCCTGCTGGGGTATTGCCCGCGCAGGTCCCAGGGCTTCTTTTGAATCCGAGGCTGTCACCTCGCCACGAAACCTGAAGCCCTTGCGAGCGATTGTCCGGATCAGACGCTGCTGCTTGCCGCTGTCGCCGAGCGCTTTGCGAGCTGCGTTTATACGGCTATCCAGCGTCGAATCGGAGACGATGCGGCCACCCCAAACCGAACCAATTAGATCGTCCTTGCTGACCACGCGATCGCGGTTTTCGATGAGATAGACCAAAAGATCGAACACCTGCGGCTCGATCGAAACAACCCCGCCGCCGGCGCGCAGCTCGCGGCGCTCGCTGTCAAGCGTGAAATCCTCGAACGAAAACCGCACGTTGTCGCCCCGCAACCATCTGCTGCCAAATCATACCGGCTGGGCGGTCTAAAGCGAAATCAAGACTTCCTCAAGGACGTATCAAGCGCAGCCCAAAGTCTTTCGGGCGCGCGGCGTGCATGTACACAGGACAGACACACTAATGGAGATTGTTATGAGCACGATTTGCAATGCGCCGGCTGCGGCGCAACGGACAGGCCGGGAGTCGTGGCCTAGTGTGGTGGCTGCCACCATGAAGCGACGGTGGATGGCCTACACCACTTGGCGCACCCAGCAGGCGGCGATTGCTCGGCTTTGGTCGATGTGCGACTGGGAGCTCAAGGACATAGGGCTCGCTCGCTCCAATATTACCGACGTCATGAGGGATCAGGCGTTACGCGGTCGCGCGGCTAACGGGCCCGGCCGCTGGTCGCTTGAGTCGATCAAGCCACAACGGGTGATGAGCAAACAAAGCACCCTTGCCATATTAGCGCACATTGTCCGCTATTGGCACAAAGCGGACATGAGTTAGTGCGCGGCACATGTCCGCTTTTGGGGGTAAAGTGAATTCGACCACTTGCGGGAATTTCGCTTTCGCGGTCGCTTTCGGGACTAAAGCGGACATGAGTTGGTGCACCGCACATGTCTGCTTCTGACGCAAGGCGGACACCTGCAGGGTTTGCCCATCCTTGTGCGCGGAGGCGAGGGCGTCACGTGAACTTGTTGACGGCCTCATGCATGGCGCGGCAGTGCCGGACGACATTGTCGTGAGTGCTTACGAATTGCTTGAGCGGCGTATCGATGTCGTAAAAATAAATGTTGGCGATGAAGCCATATATGCTGGCATCAATGCTGGTGGGTGACGCACCATGCAGATAGTCGTTCAGGGGGATAAGATTGGCAAGCGCCTCGAGATCGGCGAGCCCGCGCGCCATTGCGGCGGCGGGCTCGTAGCGGCCGATCCCTTGATAGTAGTACCGCTTGGAATTGAACTCCTGCGCCTTGGCTAACCCTTCTTCTGTCAAACTCGGATGTTCACGGAGCAAGGCGTCACGAAACGCATGCCAGTAACGTTCATCTTTCCAACGCGAATACGACATTACCCAATAGAGGTCGTCGAGCATGCGGGTAATTAGAAGGTTCGTAGTTCGCTGTGCCGGCGTCAACGCTGCATCTATCGTGAGCCGGTATTTTTGCGTGAGATAGGCAAGGATGGTCTCACTATCGCCGACTATATCGTCGCCATCGACGATATAGGGCAGCTGACTGCGAGGAGCTTTTGAGGCATCAAAAATATGCTCGTGGCGAAACGACACTCCAGTCAACTTGAGAAATGCATATAGCTTCAGGCCATAGCCGTTATTGTCGGCGATGCCGAACAGCGTGGGGTAGGAGTAGAGCGTGAGCATGATGGCTTACCATTGAAGTCGAATCAATTATCGTGGGCGACAAAGCTAAGACCCAAACCTAATGCGAGATAGGGGAGCACCCCGATATAAATCATTTGCTTCATCGGGTCTTCGGCCTTGGCGCTGAACACCATCAAATCATGCGGTGTGCGCAAGGCCATTTGGAGATTTTGAACGCGGTTCTGCACTTTCTACCCGATCGTCGACTGACATCAGCTTCTTGGCAAAAACGGTCATCGCTAACCCCGGTCGCGGAGATTATTGCCTTCGCCAGAGAGAACTAGGAGTCTTGGGCAAGAATCGACAGACAAGCCGCCCGCACGTGCATCCGCCACCGACAGATGCCACAATGCCTGCATGTCTCGCTACCGATTGAAGAAACCGCCGAAGAAATCAGGATAACGGTTTCGCGACCAGCCGTAGCTCTGCCGGTAGTCATCCGGCTGTTGCCTGCGAGTAACGCGCCTCTTCTCGTGCGCCACTTCGGATTTCGCTACGGGAGCCGGCTGGACCTTCGGCTGAGCAGTGAGAACGGCGTCCGACGTCATATCGGGCGCGGGTGCTGACGCAGTGGTTAGGACTTGTGTCGGGTCGGGACGCCGAGGCTGAGGTAAACCTTGGCGCTCGGCGGTGATTATGGGCTGTACCCCTTTCTCAAGCGTGCCATCCAAAACGAATAGCAATGCGATCAGACCCAAGCTCACCACCGCAACATAGGTGAAAATTGGCATTCCTACGCCTCAACTGTGGATGCGCGCGCTTTCAGACACACTAACTTCGAATGAAACAAAATTTGCTCGGGTTTGTCTCGACGGAACCCTAAGTTTTCAACTGCTAAGCCGGCCCGGGGTCGCATTTTTCATCAAATCGGTTGGCGCCGGCGCGCCTATTCGATCAACACGTGCTGGCTACTTAACAGCAATTTTATGCGCTGACGCGATGTAAATCGGTACGATCCCGTGTCCTTAGCCTTAGGGCGACGATGAGGCGGCGAGAAATCATCAAAGGAATCGGGAGGATACATATGAAGATGCAAATACTGCCGTCCGATGTCGTTGGCCTGTCGAAGGTGATGCCGCCGTTGTCGCGACGTGGATTCATGACAAGCTCGGCCGCCGCGGCCGCCGGCTACACGCTTGCCGCGGGTCCCGTACGCGCAGACGTCATCCGCACCGACACCAATGGACTGATCAGCGGCGGCGCGCAGGTCACGGTGCTCGGAGGCAACATGCCGGTTTATTACGCTCGCCCGGCCAATGCGCAGAACCCACCTATCGTCCTCGTCGCTATGGAAATTTTCGGACTGCACGAATACATCAAGGACGTCACGCGCAGGCTGGGCCATCTCGGCGCGTTCGCTGTCGCACCAGACTACTATTTTCGAAAGGGCGTCGACCTCACGAAGATTACCGAAATCCCGAATCTGTTACCGATCGTCAACACCAAGCCGGATGTTGAGCTGTTCTCCGATCTCGACGCTACGGTTGCATGGGCGAAGTCGCAGGGTGGTGACGGCAATCGACTCGGCATCATGGGCTTCTGCCGTGGCGGTCGTACCGTGTGGCTCTATTCGACCCACAATCCGGACCTCAAGGCGGGCGTCGCGTTCTATGGCTCGCTTGCGGATGCCCACTCAGACGCGATGCCGCAGAACGCGCTCGATCTTGCCAGCCAAGTGAAGGAACCAGTGCTGGGCCTCTATGGCGCTGACGATGCCGGCATTAAGGTCGAGCAGGTCAAAGAGATGGAAGAGAAGCTCAAGAGCGCCGGTAAGATGGCGGAGTTTCACATCTATCCTGGCGCGCCGCACGGTTTTCACGCCGATTACCGGCCGAGCTACCGCAAAGAGGCGGCCGAGGATGGCTGGAACCGAATGATCGACTGGTTCAAAAAGTACAAAGTGCTTGCCTAGTGAAATCAAGAATGTCCGCTATTGCCCATAGCGGGCATGCGCAAGTGCACTGCAACTCAAATGCGCCCCGCGGAGTAGAGCATAACTTCTCCGTAAATTCTGGAGCGGTTGGACTTCAGTTCAACTCGATTTCGTGATGCACTCAATTCAAATGTGAATTGAACAACCTGGAGCTTGAATATGGAGAAACGATCAGCATTCCTCGGTTGCTTTGTTCTCATTTTTGCTGGCATTGCATTTTCCGCAACGCCTTCGTTTGCGCAGAAGAAAACGGTCAAGGCCTGCCAGGAGGAGTGGCGCGCTAACAAGGCCGCGAACGAAGCGGCGAAGGTCACCGAAAAAGACTTCGTTGCGAAATGCAGAGCTGAAGCTGCCACGCCTGCCGCCACGACGACAACAACTGCACCGGCAGCAGCACCGAAACCGGCGGCAAGGAAACCAGCTGATCCCAAACAGGCCGAATATGCTCGCGAGCGGGCCTGCGGCAAAGAGTGGAAGGCTGAAAAGGCCGCAGGGAAAGTGCAAGCGGGAATGACTTGGCCGCAGTACTGGAGCGAGTGCGACAAGCGCAAGAAGGCCGCTGGAATGTAGTTGGACGTGCTGGCGAAGTCCCGGAGTTGGCGGACATGACTGTGTGCGTTGCGGATGTCCGTTATTGGCCCAAGCGGATATTGCGTTTGCACTGCATATGTCCGCTTTTAATTCAAAGCGGACATTGACTGCCCCTTCCAATCTCCCGCTTTGAGCCTGTACGATGCCATGTCCTTGCCCTCGGGGGCGGCAATGAGACGGCGCGATTTCATCAGGGCAATTGCTGGATCAGCGGCGGCGTGGCCGCTCGCAGCGCGCGCGCAGCAGCCGGACCGGACGCGGCTGATCGGCGTGCTGATGGGCTATGCGGAGAGCGATCGGACTGCGCAGTCTTGGCTGGCAGCGTTCCAGGGTGCGCTCACAAAGCTGGGTTGGACTGAAAACAGCAAGCTCCGGATCGAACTTCGCTGGAGCGCCAATGATCCGGATAGGATGAGGACGTTGGCAAAAGAGCTTGTCGATTTGCGACCCAATGCCATCTTGGGTGTAACCACGCCCGTGATCGCCGCTCTTGCCCACGAGACGACGACAATTTCGATTGTGTTTACGGGCGTATCAGATCCGATCGGCAGCGGCTTTGTTGCGAACCTCGCGCATCCGGCCGGTAACATCACCGGCTTCATGGTCAACGGCGATCCCTCACTGGGCGGTAAATGGGTAGAACTATTGAAGGAGATCGCTCCGCGCACCGTGCGCGTGACATTGCTGTTCAATCCAGCAACAACCGTGCCGATCCAATACTTCATGCCCTCCATTCAAACAGCCGCATCATCCTTTGCCGTCCAGGTGAGTGCTACTCCGGTTCACACCGAGAATGAGATCGAAGGCGTTATCGCCGCACAAGGACGCGATCCGGGAGGCGGTCTCATCGCTATGCCGGACGTGTCCATCGACGTAAATCGTAAACTGATCATTGCGCTGGCGTCCCGCTACAGAGTGCCGACGATCTATTACAACCGCTTTTTTACGGAACTAGGCGGCCTGATCTCTTATGGTGACGTTCGCAGCGAACAGTTTCGCTTGGCGGCAGGGTATATCGACCGCATCCTCAAGGGCGAGAAGCCTGCCGACCTTCCAGTGCAGGTGCCGACAAAGTTTGAGCTACTCATCAATCTCAAGGCCGTCAGGGAACTGGGCCTCGACGTGCCGTTGCGTCTCCAACAGCTTGCCGACGAGCTGATCGAATAAGAACACGCATGTCGGCTATTGGTACGGGCAAAACAGGGGGGAGCTATGAAAATTCAGTTCGTACTAGCACTGGCGCTTGCTACCGGATTGGCGCTTGGAGCAGTCGTGACTCAGAGTTTGCATGCTCGAACTCCGCCGCCAGCTTATTTTGTGGCTGAGATTGACGAGATTACTGATGCCAAAGGCTTTGAAACTCTCCGTAAGATGGGTCCGGCTAACATTGCGGAAGCCAAGATGCTCGACGGTCGCTATCTCGCGCGTACAGAAGATATAACCGGTCTTGATGGAACTGCGCCGAAACTCTTTGTCCTTATTGCTTTCGACAATCGAATGAAAGCAAAAACCTTTAGTGACAATATGAAAGAAACGAACGCGTTACGGGCCAAAACAACAAAGTCGAGACCATTCATCGCCGAAGGCTTGTAGAGGTCTAAACGCCAAACCCGCACATTCCAACTCGCATGCGATGTACGCTATTGGCCCAAAGCGCACGCGGGCTGACGCGCTGCACAGGTCCGCTTTTGTAAACCGGCATTCCTGCACTTTGATGGACACTCAGGCATCCCAACCATAAGCTTTGCACCAGCAACGCCGCCCATGCTCGAGCGAGGAGACATTCACATGAACCCAAACAAGGCACTTTGGGAAAAAAGCGACTTCAGTCGGATTGCCGAGACCATGAGAGAAAGCGGAGAGACTCTGGTCAGTAAGTTGGGCATCACAAAAGGTCTCAAGGTGTGCTTTTTTCGAGGTCGCTCTGATTGCCGACCTCTTTTTTTGAGGCACTCCGCTTTTGACCCAAAGCGGCATAGGCCTTCCAGCACCGTTGATTGATTCGATACGATGGTCCATCCGGGGGCGGCGCGATGAGACGACGCGATTTCATCAAAGCAATTGCTGGCTCGGTGGCACCTTGGTCAGTCTTGGCGGACGCACAACAGGCGCAAATGCCCGTTGTGGGCTACATCACTGCCACAGCATCCGATGAGGGCGAACCCAGGGCGGCTGCGTTTCGCCGAGGGCTGCAAGAATCTGGCTACGTCGTCGGTCAGAACGTGGCAATCGAATATCGCTGGGCGGAGCAACAAATCGATCGCTTGCCTGCGCTCGCGGCGGATCTTGTTCAGCGTCATGTGACCGTCATTGCTGCGGCCACTACTCCCGCGGTGCTTGCGGCACAGGCGGCAACGACGACCATTCCGATTGTTTTTGAAACGGGAAGCGATCCCGTGCGGCTTGGTCTCGTCGCCAGCCTGAACCAGCCGGGCGGCAACGTTACGGGTGTGACCAGTTTAATCGTCGAGGTTGCACCAAAAAGATTGGAATTGCTGCAAGAGCTTCTGCCAACTGCGAACATCATGGCGCTTTTGAATAACCCAGCTGATCGCGCTCTAGCTCAGGCCCAAGCGCGTGAGGTGCTCTCGGCAGCCCGTAACCGAAAGCTGGAACTCCACGTGCTGAACGCCAGTAGCGAACGTGACTTCGAGGGAGTTTTTACGGAGATGAGACGCTTACGCGTGGCTGGGCTTGTAATCGGTGCCGGCTCGCTCTTCGTTCGCAATCTCAAAAAGCTAGCTGCTCTTACCGTCCGCCACGCTGTACCGGCAATCTATCTGTATCGTGATTTTCCTGTAGCTGGCGGTCTGATGAGCTACGGATCGGATATTTTGGACACTTACCGCTTGGCTGGCGTTCAGGTCGCAAGGGTTCTCAAAGGAGAAAATCCTGGCGAATTGCCGGTGGTCCAGCCGACAAAATTTGAATTGGTCATTAATCTCAAGACGGCCAAGATGATTGGCGTCGCAGTACCACCGGCGCTCATCGCCCGCGCCGACGAAGTAATTGAGTGAGGTGGTGATGTCTGCTTTTGAAAGCGGACATTACCAACTCACGGCGCAGAGTTGGCGCCAATCGACCAACTAATGCAGTCAGGACGAGGGCCCGACATGTCGCCTTTCAACATTGGCTTTGTGATCTTTCCCGATCTGACGCAGCTTGATTTTACAGGCCCTTTGCAGGTGCTTTCGCGGCTACCTAAATCAGCGATCCATATTGTCGCCAAATCGGCGGCGCCTGTGCCGAGCGACTGCTCACTTGGACTCGTGCCAACTCACACCTTCGCGAACTGTCCGCCTCTCGACCTGATCTGCATACCCGGTGGAAGCGAGGGCGTGGCCGGTATCATAAACGACCGCGAAACTATCGATTTCGTCCGGCAGCAAGCACGAGCTGCAAAGTATGTCACGTCAGTGTGCACAGGCGCATTTGTTTTAGGTGTGGCTGGTCTTTTGAAGGGACGGCGGGCTACGACGCACTGGGCCTACACGGATCTTCTGCCGCTCGTGGGAGCTACGTACGAAAAGGCAAGGGTGGTGAAAGATGGAAATGTAATTACCGGAGGTGGTGTGACCGCTGGTATAGATTTTGGCCTTAGCGTCATTGCCGAAATCGCAGGCGAGACAGCGGCTAAAAAGATTCAGCTCGGAATAGAATATGACCCAGCACCGCCGTTCAATTCGGGGCATCCTGATAAAGCGCCAGCTCTCAAGTCAGAGCTTATGTTGGCTCGCTACAACGAGTTCAGGGCAACGTATCGTGCGCGTATCGCGCAAAACGTTCCGGTTTGACCGCGGTGTCCGCGTTTGACCCAAAGCAGACACGCGGAAAAATATTGTTCGTGTGTCATTCGCGTGCTGCTGCCAACGCACAGATAAATAATGTTGGTTAGGGGTTTGATCTTTCAAATCTTCGTCAGACGTTTTAAGAAGTTCTAAAATAGTTCGCGCCGCAGTTTATTATTAGAACAAATCTAATGTTAGCCCACATCTATTGACATCGCACGGTCCCGACGTTCAATGACTGCCAATGCTGTAGGAGCATTTAATTATTGTTTTGCGAAGCGAGCGTCGCGAAAGGGAGCCAATCGTGTGCCTCAATATGGATGGCGACGGCAATTTGAAAAAAGTTGCGTCGTCCCGTTTCCCGAGAACTTCGTGCATCGCTCTCATCGCCGCAGGCGTTTCAATTGCCGCGATCGCTGGCAGCTCGGCGCAGGGGCAGGACGGGTTTTACGACGTTGAGACGAAATATATCTTCGGCTTCACCGAGGGGTCGGGTGTTGGACTCGAAGGGGAAAAGGAGTTCTCGTTAGAGAGTATCGCTCGGATCGGCAAGGCTGATGGTCGCTATTGGGCAAGCGAGACGAAACTCGAATATGAGTTTACACCGAACCAATACATACAATTCGAATTAGGGCCGCTGGTTTCAACGCACGTCATCAAGGACGTCACCGATCTGGAAAATCGCAATAACCTTGCGATGAGCGGATTTTTCGGCGAGGTGCGATATCTTGTGCTTGAACGCAGTGCTTCATCGCCGTTGGCCATTACACTTTCGGCAGAACCAGAATGGCACCGCATCGATGAAACCAGCGGTGCTCGCGTGACGAATTTGGGTCTGGAGCTCAAGGTCAATGCCGATCTCGAGCTCATCAAGAACCGTCTCTTTCTCGGCAGCAACCTGCTTTATGAGGCCGAAGGCACAAGGGATCCCGACCATATCGGCGCTGGCTGGGAGAAAGAGTCGATCGGCGGTGTATCGGCCGCCTTGTCTTATCGGATAATCCCGTCTGTGTTTGTCGGTGCCGAGGCCTGGTATTTACGCCACTACGACGGCAGTTTTTTCAACGCTTTCACCGGTGATGCGATTTTTGTCGGACCGACTCTTTACGCGCAGCTCGGCCCGAAGGCGTTCATGACCGCGGCCTGGAATGCGCAGGTGTCGGGCCACGATGTCGAGGTGCCGGGCTCGACACTTAATTTCGGTGAATTCACGCGGTCTCGCGCCAAGTTAAAATTTGCCGTCGAATTTTGAACGGAGTGGCTAAATGATCGGAACAATTGCAAGGATCCTGCTTGCTGCCTTCGTAGTCGGTGGCACTTGTCTTTGTGTGAATGCGCAGCAATCGGCATCCGTGACCGTGAGCGTCAAAAATCATCGTTTTCAGCCCGCGGAAATCCACGCGCCCGCCAACGTTCCCATCGAGTTGCGGGTGAAAAATCTTGATTCGGCACCAATGGAATTTGAGAGTGTGAGCTTACGAGTGGAAAAAGTCGTGACGGGAAATGGTGAGGGTATTATCCGGCTTAGGCCGTTGGCCCCCGGCCGCTATGAGTTCTTTGACGATTTCCACCAGGAAACGCGCGGGGCGTTGGTCACGAAATAACAGTTCATCAATGTCCGTTCTTGGCCCATAGCGGACACCGCTTCTTGCACTGCACATGTCCGCTTTTGACCCACAGCCCATGTTATTATGCGGCGACTCGATTGCGACGTCCGGCGATATGGTCTGCGAGCTGGCGGGCGTCGTCCCCCACTCCAGACAAGAATGAAGAGATCATTTTGGATAACCATTGCAGACCGATAAAATACATGCCCGGCACATTGGTTATCCCGTGTCGATGAAGGGGTTGCCCCCGCGCATCCAGCACAGGAACGTCTATCCAACTGAGATCAAATCCATAGCCCGTAGCCCAGATTACCGAGCCAATGCCAGCGGCGCGAAGATTGAGTGCTTGCAGAGGTTCAATAAGATCGCCTGGATCTGGAGAGTTGGCGCGAGCCGAAGGCTCATGCGGCACGTTTAATCTATTGCGTTCAACATGGGCGTCTACCAAATCCAAGAAGCCTGCATAGGCGGCATCTCCATGGGCGAGACTGGCGGCAAGGTCCGGCACAAAGTCCAGCCAATCATCCTGTGCGGCTCTTAGGTGACCCAGCAGCCTCACGCCCTGCGCAGCCAGCTGTCGGAAGTCGAGGGTGTGACCGCCATAAGCACCGGTGATTAGTGGCAATGAACGGTCTGGTCCGCGCTTCTCGACAGGTGTCTGGTCCAATCTGAGGGCCGATAGCCACCAGATCAGATCGCGGCCACGATATCGCCGCGGCATCCGACGGTGCCGCCCCACTGAAAGATAGACTTGGCGTCCCGCACGGAGAAGTTCCTCGGCGATTTGCACGCCGGAAGCGCCTGAGCCGATCACCAATACCGCTCCAGAAGGGAGCTGTCCCGGTCTGCGGTAGTGATTTGCATGCATCTGAAAGACCGTAGAGTTGTTCGACAATAGTGTTGGGATTATGGGGCGCTGGTAAGGACCGGTCGCTACAACAACATTCGTTGCTTCGATCCGGCCTTCCGACGTCTCTGCAACAAAACCGATTGAGGAATCACGGCGCCGCAGCGACTGAACGTTAACGCCACAACGAACCGATGTTCTAATGAATGTCGCATAAGCAGTGAGATATTTCACTATTTCATCACTCGTTGCGAATGCATTAGGGTCGGAATGTGCGAATGGGAAATCGGGCAGCTGAATCGACCAGTTGGGAAATTGGAATCGAAGACCTTCCCATCGTTCCGTTCGCCAACGTTCGGCAATTCGGTGCCTCTCAACGACGATATTCGGGCAGCCTCTCTGGCTAAGCATATGGCTCATTGCCAGTCCAGCTTGGCCACCGCCGATAATCAAGGTATCGATAAACTCGGTTCGCATTGAAGCCTCGACCGCATTATTTCATCGTCACGCTGGGGGGCGCGAGCGCGACGGGAACGTTTGGCGGCGGTGGCCATGGGCCTGACTCCACCTCAAGTAAGGTGACCTTGTCCGAGATTGGAGCCAGTTTAGCGAAGCTTTGCTGGACGAGTTCGATTTCCGCCGGTGTCATTTGTTTATTCATTTTCTTCTCCTTTACGGACTTATTTTTTTGCGTTGAACTTACTCGGCGGCGACCAAGCTTTGCAGGTTTTGGTCGGCTTGCCTTTCGCTATTTGGGGCAAAACCTAGTTGGCTCCGCTTAAAAGATTGCTCGGTCCTATTTTGCCCGCCATCTCTCGTATCAGCGGAGCTGCCATTGGGGGAATCATGCACGGGAACCTTTGTCATGAAGTCGAAACGACCACTGACGAAGAGTCGACGCAATGCGGGTGCGATGGTGTCTTCCCAGTCGCGTAAGCTATCAGTTGCCCACCCATGGCTGATGCTGTGGTAGCGGTTACGATCTTCCAGCAGCATTTCCCAAGCGCGCTTGCCATGGAGTGCGATGGTGAACGTGATCGTTGCATCATCTGCTTGTTCGATGCGCCATGGTTCCTTTTGCCACTGCTTGTTCATTTTCTGCTCTCCTCTTCGCAGATGACTTAGGTAGGACGACGTCGGTCTCGTTCCGGTGTCGTACCTGTCTTTTTACATGCCATTGGTATCGGGCGAATGTCGCCTCGCCCTCGTTTTGTATCGTTCGTATCTGGCTGGGCTAAAGTGATGCGCTGGTAACGCCGACGAGGTCCGTCTCACAGGACGCAAATGAACAAGTGCCTCAATCAATCTGGATTGCATGCGAATCACGCGGCCGTATTGCTCATTGAATAGCGCGCGTCCCAGCCCTTTTTGCGCGAGCTGGAAGCCAGACAGCACAGACTGAGTCGGGGCGATACAAACGATACCAAATCGTCGGCAAGCGACATTTCTACGATACCGATGCGATTTAGGTTGGCTGGTGTCACCGCACAGGGTGGTGAATCCATATCAACAGGAGAATTCAGATGCGTAAGATTAGCTTGTTCGTAGCTGCTCTGGTCCTGATTGGCATTGGAGCATGGTCTCAGACGACCAACGGGCGCGTCGATGCGGCAATACCGGTCGGCACCGATCCCCTGCATATAATGGAGAATGCAAAGGGTTTGTCGCAGACGCAGATCGTCGACTACAGCCTCGTCTTCAATTGAAACAGTCGCTGCGGGCAGCTTCCGGTTCCAAGTGCGGTAGAGATGAGGTTAATGCAAAACAAACAACTATTAGATTTACCCAGTCATCAATATTGAGACCCGCCAGCGATTACCGAACGTGGCAGGTCATTAATGGGTTGGCGGAACGAACATGTAGCCCACGCCCCGTACGGTGCGAATGGCATTGGGGTGAGCTGGATCGAATTCTATCTTGCGGCGCAGCCGGGTTATTCGTAAATCGATGGCACGATCAAATGGCTCCATATCGCGATGCGCGGTTACTTCGAGCAGCCAGTCACGTTGGAGTGGCTTGTTGGGGTGCTCTGCGAAAATCTTAAGGAGATCGAACTCACTCGCGGTGAGCGCTTCCTCTTTGCCATTCGTCGGGTCGACGAGCACGCGCTTTTCGAGATCCAACACCCGGCAGCCCATACGTATGCGTGGTCCAGCGGTCGGCGGTACTGCTCCGGTCGTGCGCCGCAGAACGCTCTTTACGCGCGCCAGCAGTTCGCGCGGGTCAAATGGTTTCGCAATATAGTCGTCTGCCCCTGTTTCTAGTCCGACTACGCGGTCCACTGTATCGGAGGCGGCAGTTACCATAATGATACCGATCCGCGCGCTCCTCTCGCGCAGCCATCGCGCTATCGCGAAGCCGTCCTCGCCTGGCAAGCCGACATCCAGTAGCACGAGTACTGGACAGTCACGCTCCACGAGCTTCCGCAAGTCGGCGCCGCCGGTTACCCCGCTGACCCGAAAATTCTGGCGAGCCAAATAATCTACCAAGAGGTTACGCTGGGTCGCCTCGTCCTCGACTACGACTATGTGGGGGGGTTGCGCCATTCTCTGCCTTCGCCGCGCCGGTGACGTTGATAAAAGTTTAACAGGGCCCAAGGTCAAAGCTAACACGAAGCACGAACGGTTTTGGTCGCAAGGGAACCCCTCGCACGATACGGACGATACAAATCGCAGCTCCGACGACACACGCACGATACACTAGATCGCCAAGATGGTCCTCGGTAATGCCGATCGGCCCGCTGTTATAATGGCGGGCAAACCATAATGACGGCTCCTTCTCCTATCGCAGCGGGATCTGGCTTGGAAACGATTGCTAGCCCCAATTGTGGGATCGCCGAAGGCGGCCCTCACTCATACAACATTGTCGCAGCAACATCGGTAGGCTGCTACGCTCCGTGCGCTCATGGTTATGCGTATTAGAAACCGAGCGTCCGCACCGCGGCCCCGGCGGTCAACGCCGCGAAGCGCGCGTAAGGCGCGCGATCCGGATCCAGTTGCAATCCCTGCTAAACAACTTGACGAAGCGCGAGAACAGCAGACTGCTAGCGCAGACGTGCTGAAAGTAATCCCGACCTATGACGTTCAATCGGTATTGAGCAAACTTAGCCGATTGGTAGGACGATTGTGCGAGGCGGACATCGTCACCATCTGGCATACGGAAGGTCCAGATTATCGTCTGGTTGCTAAATCCCAGTCCTCGCGCACACACGATGAGCACTTAGCCAATCTTTCCCCCGGTGCCGAGCGACGATCGTTCGTCGGACGGGTCTTGCGTGAGGCCAAAACCATTCACATCCGCGACATTGGTGCGGACGCTGAATACACCCCGGAGATAAGACGAGGGCGATCACTCAAAGGGTATCGCACCATTCTCGGAGTTCCGCTCCTGCGGGAAGGAGTTCCCGTAGGAGCCATTATACTGGGGCGCCGCACGGTGCGGCCGTTTACGGAGAAGCAGATCGAACTGGGCACGACCTTTGCCGATCAAGCCGCAATCGCGATGGAGAACGTGCGGCTGTTCGACGAGGTACAGGCGCGAACCCGCGAGCTTTCCGACGCGCTGGAACAGCAAACGGCGACCTCAGAGATTTTACAGGTTATCTCCAGTTCACCACGTGAGCTTGGGCCGGTGTTCCAGGCCATGCTGGCACACGCGACGCGGCTGTGCGAAGCCAACTTTGGCGTCCTGTACCGGTTCGACGGCGATGTGTTCCACGCAGTGGCTTTGCAGGACGCCACGCCGGCCCTCAGCGATTATCTTCGACGCCAACCACCACGCCCGGACCCAAGAAATGCGCTTGGTCGGGTGCTCAGAACTAAGCAGCCAGTCCACATTACTGATATTACCTTAGAACGAGCCTATGCCGAGCGTGAACCAGCGCGCGTGGCGGCTGTTGAGCTGGCGAAAGCACGCACCTTTCTTGCTGTCCCGATGCTGAAAGAAAATGAGTTGCTTGGGATAATTGCCATCTACCGCCAAGAGGTCCGGCCGTTCACCGACAAACAGATCGCCCTGGTGCAGAACTTCGCCTCCCAGGCGGTCATTGCCACGGAGAACGCGCGGCTATTCGAGGCTGAGAAGCAGCGCACACGCGAACTGGCTGAATCATTGGAGCAGCAAACCGCCACCTCGGACGTGCTGCGCATCGTCTCGAGCTCACCTGGAAACCTACAGCCGGTATTCAAGTCCATGTTGGCGAACGCGACACGCATTTGCCAAGCCAAATTTGGGACCCTCTACCTCAAAGAAGCAGATGCTTTCCGCGCGGTAGCGACACACAATGCACCAGCCCCATACGTCGAAGACCGCAAGCGCAATCTAGTGCGACCGCCGCCGGATTCGACTCTCGGGCAAGTCCTCAAAACGCATCAGGTTACTCAAGTTGCAGACATTACAGCAGTGAAATCTTACATCGAGGGCGATCCCTACCTTGTCAGCGCCGTCAAACTCGGTGGTTACCGGACAGTCGCTGCAGTTCCCATGCTCAAGGACGATTCGCTGATCGGTGCGATTACGATCAATCGGCAGGAGGTACGGCCCTTCAGTGACAAGCAGATCGAGCTGGTTCAGAATTTCGCCAACCAAGCTGTAATTGCTATCGAGAATACGCGGCTGTTCAACGAGCTGCACCGATCACTGCAGCAGCAGACGGCCACTTCCGACGCGCTCAAAATTATTAGCCGCTCGACCTTCGACCTCAAGACGGTGCTTCAGACTCTGGTCGAATCGGCCGCACAACTGTGTGAGGCCGATCAAGCCGCTGTAACGCGGCAGATCGGTGGTAAGTTCGTTCGCGTGGAAGCCTATGGTTTTTCTTCTGAGTTCATGAATTACGTCAGAGACGTACCCGTTGAGTTGGAACGTGGGACGGTTCCTGGGCGAGCTTTGCTCGAGGGCAAGATTGTTCATATTCCAGACGTGCTAGCTGACACGGACTACACCGGGGTCCAGGCGCAGAGGCTGGGTGGGTTTCGTACGATCCTCGGAGTTCCAATGTTGCGCGAGGGTATTCCAATTGGCGTCATGATATTGACGCGCTCCGAGGTGCGACCATTTACCGACAAACAGATCGAGCTGGTGACCACATTCGCGGATCAGGCTGCAATCGCGATCGAGAACGTGCGGCTTTTCGAAGAAGAGGCTACTGCCAGGACCGTCGCCGAAGCCGCCCGTGACGTGGCTGAACGTGCACGCGCTGAGGCGGCGGCCTCGCGCGACGCAGCCGAGCAGGCGCGTCGCGAGGCAGAGGTCGCCAACCTAGCAAAATCGACTTTCCTAGCCACCATGAGTCACGAAATCCGGACGCCTATGAACGGCGTGCTTGGCATGATCGAAGTGCTGGAGCGGCAGGAACTCACGAAAGATCAGCGGCGCATGATCGGCACCATGCGAGAATCAGCTCAGGCCTTGCTTCGCATTATTGACGACGTGCTCGACTTCTCGAAGATCGAGGCGGGACGACTAGAACTCGAGGCTACACCTTTCTCGCTGAGCGGCTTGGTCGAAGGCGCATTAAATACATTCCGACCGCAGGTGCTCGCCAAAGGCCTCACACTTGATTCCGAAATCGACGCCGGGTCGCAGGACGCTTTGGTGGGCGATCCGACGCGAGTACGGCAAATTCTGTTCAATCTGTTGAGCAATGCCATTAAGTTCACAACCGACGGCGGGGTGCGGGTGCACGCAGGCACCGTGCCACTTGGAGGTGGGAATACCCGCGCAACGCTGACCGTGACCGACACTGGTATTGGGCTCGGGGCGGAGCAGATCGCTCGCCTGTTCCAACCCTTCGTCCAAGCCGATAGCTCGACCACACGGAAGTTCGGAGGGACCGGGCTTGGGCTTTCAATCGTCCAGCGGCTCGCGCAGTCAATGGGCGGTGATGTTGCAGTCAAGAGCACGCCTGGCGCCGGGTCCACCTTCGTCGTGACGTTGCTGCTTCATGCGGCGCCCGTGGACTCCCCGCTCAAGACACTGCTTAGGTCCGTTACCCGGACTTCAGCAAGAGTGAGTGCGCGCGCAGACGAGGGCCCGCGCGTGCTGGTAGTTGAAGATCATCCCGTTAATCGCGAGGTGCTCATGCTCCAGCTCAAGCTGCTGGGGATCGCCGCCGACACTGCGGAAAATGGCCTTGATGCGCTGAAGGCATGGGCGCCCGGCCGATTTGCGGCCATCCTCGCCGACATCCATATGCCGCACATGGATGGCCTTGAGTTAGCGCAACAGTTGCGCGCCGCGGAAGCCGATCGTGGCGCCGTCCGTACCCCGATTGTTGCGGTCACCGCCAACGCCATGAAGGGAGAGGAAGAGCGCTGCCTCGCCTCCGGCATGGACGCCTATCTGCTGAAGCCGGTGAGTGTCGAACGCTTGCGTGCAACTCTGGAACGTTGGTTGCCGGTACAGTCCGAGAGCAGTACCAGTGATCGATCAAACCAAACGGAATCCGCAGCGGCCATCGACCGGAACGTGCTGGGTGCTTGGCTCGGCGAGGACCACATCGCGATTGCTGCGCTGTTGGCGAAATTCCGCAAAACGGCGGTTGAGGCAGAACGAGATATCAACGTTGCCTCGCGCAGTGGCGATTTTGCCAAGCTGGCAGCAATCGCTCACAAGCTAAAAGGGGCCGCGCAGGCGGTTGGTGCGACTGCCGTCGGAGTCACCGCGGAGGCGTTAGAGCAGGCGGGCAGGGCCGGCGACCGTGCGCGCTGCAGCGACTTACTGGGACCGCTTGCGATGCAAGTGCGCCGCGCCAGTGCAGACATCGATGGGTCCGCCGATCGCGTAGTCTGATGTCGCGGCGGGTTCCGTCGGGGCAGCATCGCGCTGCTAAATGGTAATTGCTACGCGTACGTCCGCTTATGACCCTTAGCGGACATCAGCTTGTGCACTGCAAGAGTACGCTTTTGACCTAAAGCAGACATATCGGGCAACAACGTTGACCCAATTATTTTCTCGTAAAATCCATCAACGATTGATTGGCGTTCTATCGAGGTTCTGACCAACTACCCGAGCCTCGGGGGGTCAAAATGAGACGCCGCGATTTCCTCAAAGTTATTGCTGGATTGGGGGCATGGCCGCTCGCCGCGAGCGCGCAGCAGCACGCGATGCCAGTGATCGGATTTCTTAGCGGCTGGTCGTCCGGCGACTCCGTCGAATATCTTGAGTATTTCCGTCGAGGCCTGGCTGAAAGCGGCTATGTCGAGGGTCGGAACATAGCAATCGAATTTCGCTATGCGGAGGGGCGTTTCGAGCGGCTGCCGGAGTTGGTCGCAGAGCTGGTTGAGCGTCGGGTCAATGTAATTGCCATACCGAACACAACTGCGTCAGCGTTTGCCGCCAAGGCAGCGACCCAAACAATCCCGATCGTTTTTTCACTCGGCTCCAATCCGGTCGAGGTTGGTCTGGTCACAAGCCTAAGCCGTCCTGGTGGAAACCTCACGGGACTAACCGCGCTTCAAACGGCCGTCACGGCCAAGCGGCTTGAGATAGTACACGAATTGCTGCCCAATGCGACGCGGATTGCCTTTCTCGTCAATCCTGTCAACCGCGCTTTGGCGGAAGCCGACACAAAGGAAGCCCGAGAAACGGCACAGAACCTCGGATTGAACCTATTTGTCTTGAACGCAAGCAGTCCGAGCGAAATTGACGCAGCTTTCGCGACTCTTGTCCGTGAGCAGACTGACGCACTTCTGACTAACAGTGAAAGCTATTTCATGATCCAGCGCGATCAACTTGCTGCGCTCGCGGCTCGTCATGCGGTCCCAACGATGTATGCATTTCGCGAGAACGCGCTGGCAGGCGGCCTGATGAGTTATGGATCAAACTTCCTTCATGCCACGCGGAGATTGGGCCTCTACACCGGCCGCGTTCTCAACGGCGAAAAGCCAGCTGACCTTCCTGTGCAGCAAGCCACAGATATTGAGCTGATCATCAATCAAAAAGCCGCCAAGGCGTTGGGTATCAATGTGCCGCAAGCCCTGATTTCTCGCGCCGATGAGGTAATCGAATGAAGCGGCGCGAGTTCATCACGGTTCTCGGTGGTAGCGTTATGTCGACCAGTCTCACTGCATGCCCGCGCCGACGAGGTGATCGAGTGAAGTTTAGCTGATGGCTGGTTATGGCCTTTGCGGACATGATCTGTTGCACTGCAAATGTCTGCTTCTGACCCAAAGCGGACATCCCTGGCCTCTCCACGGTGCCAGATTAAGTCGCTAAACTGTTTCTTGGTCAGCCTGGGGCAAACATGAGGCGCCGCTGATCACCTTAACGGTGTCCAGAGTTTGCGGTCCCCGAGCCACCAGAACAATGCTCCTACGCCAATCAGGGCGACCAGCGCGAGCAACACGATCAGTGCAGCCTCTTCGATCCACGCGATGGCCGGTACGAAAACCCCCATGACGAGGCCAAGAACGCAAACCTGCCATGCGGGAATGTGCACGCCGGCGACAAACGTCCCGAGAGCCAGCAGGAGAAGAATGGCGAGACCAGTTGCATCCGCGTTCAGCATGTTTTGCACGCTGGGCAACAACACGAGATTCATGGCGACAAAAAAGGCAAGCCAATGCAGCGCCTGGCTGGCGATGAGACGGATCTTTGCCTTTCTATCGGGTGCGTAGCGCCAGCCACCCCAGATGCAGGCCGCTGCGGTCACAAGGACAAGAAATTCCCAATAGACGATCGTCGGCCGTCTTGTGACGCTCGTGTAGGCGACACCAAAAAGTGTGAGAACCAGCACAACGACGTATGGCAATTCCCTGAGCCAGACAGTGGCGGGTGGCAGCCATCGTTTCGCCGGTGTCGTGGAGGCTACCGCTTCATCGTTTGGCAGTTCGCTCATCACCATCATCCCACAAGTCGTGCATGGCAGTTATTGCCGTGCCGTTCCGCCCGTTTCCCGCATGCGTCGGATGAAAAAGGCCACGACGAGGATCAGGCCGACGACGATCAGGAAACTCACAACCACTATCTTGTGATGCGCGAGCGTGACAATGAAGGCCAGATGCTCGCTGAAATAGGCGGGGAGGAACACCCAAACCGCCACCCAAAGCGCCGCCCCAACAGCATCGAACAAGACGAACCGCCACCAGGACATTCCTAGAATCCCGGCCACGATGCCGTTGAGCTGACGCAGAATGCTGAAGAAACGTGCGAACAACACCGTCGCGGAGCCGTAGCGAACATAGGTAATTTCGATTTTGCTGAACCGTTCATTGGTAAGACCGACTTTTGCGCCATAGCGCAGGACAGTCTTTCGTCCGAGTTTTCGGCCGATCAGAAAGCCCAGATTGTCGCCTATGACTGAGCCTACCCACGCAAAAATGAGCAGGGCCGGCAGGGACATCTCTCCGCGACCCGCCAAAACTGACGCGAATATTAGCAACGACTCGCCGGGGACTGGCGCGCCGATTGCCTCGATCGCCAGAATTGGCGTCACCGCGAATGCGCCGTAGTGGCGAACGATGTTTTCGAGGCCCGCAATGAGTTGGCCGATATCCTCCACCGCTCTGCCTCATAACGTGCTGGTTTTAAAAGCCGACAGCCGACTGTGACCTGCGGATTATCGGCGCGAAATTACTCTTAAGGCAAACGACGTCAGTGACCGCTAATCAGTGATCGCCTGATACACCATCGTGCGCATGAGATAGCGGTAGTGCAGCCGCTGCAGCGGCGCCTGCATCATCAGAATGGCGATCAGTTCCTGCTGCGGATCGATCCAGAAATACGTGCCGGTGACGCCGCTCCACGAAAAATCGCCGACCGAGCCCGGCAGCGGATTGCGTCCGCTATGTGTGCGTACCGCAAAGCCGAGGCCGAAGCCGAGGCCAACTTCCGGCGTTGGCGCAAGCGCGCCGAATAGGACTGGCGTTGATGGGCTTCGGCGCGTTTCCGGCGTCAGGTGGTCTGACCTCATCAGCGCGACGGTCGCTGGCGCGAGCAATCGCGTGCCGCCGAGTTCACCGCCATTAAGCAGCATCTGGCAGAAACGCACATAATCGCTGGCCGTCGACAACAATCCGCTGCCACCGGAAATCCAGTTCGGACGAACGGATGTGTCGCGCATCGGCGGACGCTTTCCCGAAGCGCCGTCGATTTGCGGCTGGGCCGCGCGCGAGACCTCGATCGGCCCAAAACTGGTGTTGACGAGGCCGAGCGGCTTGCAAATGCGTTCGTCGATAAACCGATCGAGGCTCATGCCGCTTGCGACTTCGACCACGCGCCCGACCATGTCAGTCGACACGCCATACTGCCAGGTTGAGCCGGGCTGGTAGGCGAGGGGAACCTTGGCGAGTTTTTCCGCCATCTCGGCATTTGTCTGCCGCTCGTCGACAACGCCCCCGGCTTCGTAAGCCTGCTTGAGATGTGGGCCGGTGAGGTGGGCGTAAGTCAGGCCGGACGTGTGCCGCAACAGGTCCTGCACGGTCATTTCGCGACGTAGCGGCTCCAGCGTCAGCGACTTTGCGTTGGCGTCGTCGGAATTGGCCGCGACCTTGAGATCGGCGAAGGCCGGGATATAGCGGGAGACGGGATCCGCGATGACGAGCTTGCCTTCCTCGGCGAGCATCATCGCCGCAACCGAGGCGACCGGTTTTGTCATCGAGGCGATGCGGAAGATCGTGTCGGGTGTCATCACCGCGCCGTCCTCGCGATCGCGATAGCCGAGCGCCTCAAAGCTCGCGATTTGCCCGCGCCGCGCGATGAGCAGCGCCGCGCCAGGCGCGAGGCCCTTGTCGATGTCGGCCTGCAAGGTGTCGCAGATGCGTTGCAGGCGCTGCGACGATAATCCGACTTCTTCGGGTTTGTTTGCCCGCGGCATTTCGAACGCCATTTGCCTGTCTTCCTATTTCCAGAATTGATTGGAGGCGATGGCCGCGCCGTCGGCCATGGCCCTAAATTTGGCGAAGACAACATCGGGATCGACCGCGGCCTGTCCGACCCAGGTTCCGTAGCCGCAATCGCTCCCGGCAATCACGTTTTCACGTCCAACAAGTTTGGCATAACGCCCGATGCGTTGCGCAATGAGCTCAGGATGCTCGATGAAATTCGACTTCGATTCGATGACGCCGGGGATCAGCACCTTGCCGTCGGGCAGCTTCACGGTTTCGAACAATGTCCACTCGTGCGCGTGCCGTGGATTGGCGGCCTCAAGAGAGATCGCAATCGGCTTCGCCTTGAAGACGATGTCGATGATATCGGCAAGCGGGACATCGCGATGATGCGGACCTTCGTAATTGCCCCAGCACAGATGCATGCGCAGCTGCTCGACGGGAATATCGGCAACCGCATGGTTGAGCGCCTCGATATGCAACTGCGCTCGCTTTCGGAAGTCGGGCACACTGAGGTTCGCGTATTGGATATGCCGGCCCATGGCGAGGTCGGGACAATCGATCTGCAGCACGAAGCCGGCCTTGGTGACGGTCTCGTATTCATGCCGCATGGCGTCGGCAATGGCGTAGATATAAGCCTCGAAGTCTTTGTAGTGATCGTTGCGAAAAAACAGCGACACGACACCGGGCGAGGCCGCGCTCATGAAGCCGGCGGTCGCCTTCACCTCCGCCAGAGCGGCTTTGAGATTCTCCGTATCGGCCAATGGCGCTTTCCGGTCACGAACGCTGATCGGAGCATTGCAGGCCGGGGTCTTGCGGCGGGAACGGCCGGGATCGCCGAAGACGCGTTTTTCCAGCCGCGGAAAATCCGACAGGTCTTGATAGACAAAGGTGTTGCCGGTACCACCGAACCCTTCAAGGCGGTCCTTGACGTAGGTGGCGTAGCTCGGCTTCGACATTTCTCCATCGTTGATCAGATCGATGCCTGCATCGGCCTGTTTCCTGACGACCTCGGCCACCGCCGCCTTCACCCGGGCCGCCAGTGCGTCCGGATCGACCGGCACGCCTTCCTCTTTGGCGTACATCATGCGGATCAGGTCGTCCGGCCGGGGCAGGCTGCCGGTATGGGTGGTCAGGAAGCGGTCGCGGCTGCGTTGCATCGCTTGAACTCCTGCGTCCAACTGTAGAGCAGGGCGATGGCCGCAACCATCGTCCGGCTCGCGTTGACAGGACCGGCTGGGCTGCGTATGTACCCGCCAAACAGCAGCCTGAGATCGACATGAAAGTCCGTAACTCCCTGAAATCCCTGCGCGGCCGGCACCGCAATAATCGTCTGGTGCGCCGGAAGGGCCGGGTCTACATCATCAACAAGACCAACCGCCGCTTTAAGGCCCGTCAGGGCTGATTTTGGCGCCGCCGGCGCCTGTTCCATTGCGCATATTGGTTTGCCATAGCGGACGGAGGCACTACACTCCGCCTATGCTTTGCGCGCGATTCCTTGCACCTCTCCTCACCGCGGCCGTGACCGCGACCCTGACCGCCACCTGGGCTCTCCCAGCCAGCGCACAATCCAGTAAGCGAAGCGAACAGGCGGCCAAGCCGCAGGTGTCGCGCATCGATCGCACCCGCAGTCTCGATTTCCTGTTTGGCGCACTCAAGCTCGCGCCGGACGACACCACGGCGAAGGCGATCGAAGAGCGCATCTGGACGGTCTGGACAGCCTCGCGCAGCGACACCGCAAATCTTCTGATGATGCGCGTGAAGACAGCGATTGAGGCAAAGGATCTCGACCTTGCCGTCACGTTGCTCGACGGGATCGTCAAGATCAAGCCGGACTACATCGAAGGCTGGAACAGGCGCGCAACGATTTTTTACATGAAGAAGGATTATGGCCGCGCGATTGCCGACATCCGTCAGGTGCTCAAACGCGAGCCGCGTCATTTCGGCGCCTTGGCGGGATTGGGGCTGATCCTGCAGGACATTGGCGACGACAAGCAGGCGCTTGAGGTCTATCGCCGCGCGCTCGAAATTTACCCCCGGATGGAGCGCATCCCTGACATCGTGAAGGCGCTGCAGGAAAAAATCGAAGGGCGCGATATCTAGGCTTGTGCTGCCTCGTTCCAGGACATCTCGATCTATTGCTACCGGAAGTGAGCGGCGCGCACAGCGCTAGTCATTCGCCGCGTCAGCTCCGATATAGGCGATGCGCAACATATTGGTCGCGCCGGGCGTTCCGAGAGGAACGCCGGCAACGACGATCACGCGCTGCCCGGGTTTTGCGAAACTTTCCTTCACGGCGATGCGACAGGCGCGTTCGACCATGTCGTCCTGGTCATGCGCATCCTCGGTGACGACGCAATGGACGCCCCAGACAACGGCAAGGCGCCGTCCGGTCGAGATATTGGGCGACAGCGCGACGATCGGGGAGCGCGGTCGCTCGCGGGCCACGCGCAAGCCGGTCGAGCCGGAAGACGTCCAGCAGATGACGGCCGCGAGATCGAGCGTATCGGCGATCTGGCGTGCGGCATCAGCGATTGCGTCCGCACCCGTTGCCTCGGGCGCTGCGCGCTGCGCGGCGATGATGTTGCGATAGAGCGCGTCGCCTTCGACTTCCTCGGTGATGCGGTTCATCGTCGCCACCGCCTGCACCGGGTAGTTCCCGGCCGCCGACTCCGCCGACAGCATCACTGCATCGGCGCCTTCGAAAATCGCGGTCGCGACGTCGGAAACCTCGGCGCGCGTGGGCACCGGAGCGTTGATCATCGATTCAAGCATTTGCGTTGCCACAACCACCGGCTTTCCGGCGACACGGCCCGCGCGCGTCATCTGCTTCTGAACGCCGGGCACCTTTTCGAGCGGCATTTCCACGCCGAGATCGCCGCGCGCCACCATCAACGCATCGGCGAGATCGATGATTTCGGCGAGCCGGTGCACGGCCTGCGGCTTTTCGATCTTGGCCATCACCGCGGCGCGGCCGCGCGTGATCTTTTTTGCCTCGGCGATGTCTTCCGGTCTCTGGATGAATGACAACGCGACCCAATCGATGCCGACCTGGAGAGCAGCTTCGAGATCGGAACGGTCTTTGTCGGCAAGCGCCGAGAAGGGGATCGTCGTGTCAGGAAGGCTGACGCCCTTGCGGTCTGACAGCTTTCCGCCGATGATAACGCGCGCGACGATGCGTTTTTGCTCCGCCTCGGCAACGGTGAGGCGGACCTTGCCGTCGTCGATCAGCAGCGTGTGGCCGGGCTTGATGGTCGCGAATATTTCCGGATGCGGAAGGTATGCGCGCCTCGCATCGCCGGGTGCCGGATCACTGTCGAGCACGAAACTGTCACCGGTTTTGACCGTGGCAGCGCCGCCGGTGAAGGTGCCGAGGCGGAGCTTCGGTCCCTGCAGGTCGATCAGGACGCCGATGGGGCGGCCGGTGTCGCGTTCGACCGTGCGGATCATGCCGACCAGTTCGCGCATGCGGTCCTGGCTGGTGTGGCTCATGTTGATGCGGAAAACGTCGGCGCCGGCCTCGAACAGGCGGGCGATCATTTCGGCGCTTGATGACGCCGGTCCGAGAGTGGCAACGATCTTCGCTCGCCGCAGACGTCTCATGGACGGCCGCCTCCGGGCGAGGTCGCCGATGGCGGCGGCGGAGCCAATGACGGCGGTGTCGGCAATGGCGAGGCAGGCGATGGTGGCGACGTAGGCGACGTCGTCGGCGGTCTTGACACCCCTACCGGCCCCCGCGGCGCAAGAGGACGCTCAGGTGATTGTTCGGCAGCATCCGTCAATTGCACCGTCCAGGACCGTTGCTCTGCGGTATCGACTTCGAAAAAGCCGGTGCGATCGTAGCCACGCGTCAGACAATTGTCGGTACCGCGAATCGTGAATTCTTTTTCACGGGAGCACATGTAGGCCTTGCCGGACCATTCGCCGCCACGATCATAATCGACGGCGTAGATGTAATAATAACGCGCAACCAATGCGCCTCGTAGCAACGTCTCGCAAGACCGTGATGAAACGTTCCACCAGCCTTCGGTGGTCCAGCCTTCGTTGTCCTTATAACCAATGGCGACGCCGACGCGGCTGCTAGTATTGTTGCATAGTCGAAAATCAGCTTTCGCTTGAAAGGCTGATAAGGCCAGCAACAGTGCGGCTACAACCGCTGCGCGGGCAATAGAAAAGGAAGGGTGACACCTGACGTCAATGAGCTGTGGTGCGGTCACTTTTGTCGCGGTTTCCGAATAATGCGGGGGTTCTGGCGTGATCCGCTACGGTCTGTCAACGATGATGGCACGGAAGTCATTAACGTTGGTGTAAGTCGGTCCTGGTGCCAGCAAGTCTCCAAGCGCCTCAAAGAATGCACTTGAGTTGTTGTCTGTGAGAAAGGCGGCGGGATCGAGGCCGTTCTTTTTCGCGCGCGCAATTGATCCGCCATCGACCAATGCGCCGGCGGGGTCGAGGGGAGAGCCGGCGCCACCGTCGGTTCCGTCGGTGTCGGCGGCGACGGCGGCGACCGCCGGCATGCCGTCAAGCGCCATCGCCAGCGCCAGCGCATATTCCTGGTTGGGCCCGCCGCGCCCCTTGCCGCGAATCGTGACGGTCAACTCGCCGCCCGACAGGACCACGGCGCGCCGCCCGCTCGCGCGCAAATCGCGCACGATGCGCGCATGCTCTGAAGCGACCTCACGCGCCTCGCCCTCGACGCGATCGCCGATGAAAATGCACTCGTAACCGGCGGCAAGAATGGCAACCTCCGCCGCGCGCAACGCGTCTGCCGGCCGCGCCGCTAGCACAAAGTCGCTGTCGACAAAAACCGGATCGCCCGGCTTCGGCGATTCATTGCGTTGATCCTCGAGCGCGCGCGTGACCGCATCCGGAATCTCAAGTCTGTATTTCGCAACGATCACGCGCGCATCGCTCAGCGTCGTCGGATCGGGCACCGTCGGCCCCGAGCCGATCGCCGACGGATCATCGCCCGGCACGTCGGAGATCGCGATTGTCGCAAGTTTCGCCGGATGCGCATGCGCGGCGAGCCGCCCACCCTTGATGCGCGACAGATGTTTGCGCACGACATTGATTTCGTTGATCGTCGCACCCGAGCGCAGTAGCGCGCGCGTGACCGCCTGCTTGTCCTCGAATGAAATGCCTTGCGCCGGCGCAACCAAATTTGCCGAGGCGCCGCCGGACATCAGGACCAGCACGAGATCATTCTTGCCGGCGTCATCGGCGAGCTTGAGCGCACGATCGGCGCCTTCAAGTCCCGCCGCATCGGGGATCGGGTGCCCCGCCTCGATCATGCGCACGCGCCGCAGGGGTCTTCCATAGCCGCGACGGGCGACTGCAACGCCACTCAGCCGTTCGGCGGCAACGTGCAGCAGCTGGCCGAGATAATGCGCCTCCGCGACCTCCGTCATCGACCCTGCAGCCTTGCCAGCCGCGATCAGGATCAGCCGACCCGACGGTGGTGGCGGCAGAAGCGGCGGCAGACACGACGCGGGATGCGCCGCCGCTACCGCAATGCGGTAGAGGTCTGCGAGAAAAGCGCGCAGGGGCTGATTCATGTTCCCATCATAGTGTCCAGGCCACGAACTTCGACAGCTATCGCGTTCTGCGCATGAGCGAGATGCCTGAAATCCACACCAAGATCTTCCTCACCGAAAATCGCCGAGCGGAATGGGCGAGATCGGCGTGGTGACGGTTGCTCCGGCGATTGCCAACGCGGTGTTCCAGGTCACCGGCAAGCGTCTGCGCCATCTGCCGATGGTGAAGAAAACCCTGGTCTGAGCGCTGAAAATCAAACCCGCTGCGTTCCGCAGGGAACGCGGCGGGTTTTCTGTTGCCGCCGGCCCCTTCAAAGCCGCGCCTGGCATGTCTATGTTTCTGGCTGCGGAGGACGTCAGATGGACGAAAAGACCCGGACCGAACTTGAGGCTGCTGTTTACCGCCGCCTGGTCGAGCACCTTCGCTCGCGCACCGACGTGCAGAACATCGACATGATGAATCTGGCCGGCTTCTGCCGCAATTGCCTCTCGAACTGGATGAAGGAGGCGGCCGACGCGCAAGGTGTCAGCATGAGCAAGGACGAGAGTCGCGAGGTCGTCTATGGGATGCCCTATGACGAGTGGCGCAAGAAATACCAGAAAGAAGCCTCGCCGGACCAGAAAGCCGCGTTCGAAAAGTCCAGATCAGGACACTAGTACTCACCGTCGGCATGTGAACAGCGTGGATGACGCCGACCTCGCCTTGACCTGAGCGCGTCCAACTCAGAAAGCTTCTCGGCACGCGGAGGCAATCGGCCCCCGTTGCGTAGTCAAGGAGATGTCGATGCCTGCCACCGCCTCGGCTGAAAATGAAAAGCCGGCCACTCGCTTCGCCAAGGATCAGCTGAAAGCGTTCGTCGAACGCATCGAGCGGCTCGAAGAAGAAAAAAAGGCGACGTCAGACGACATACGGGACGTCTACGCCGAAGCCAAAGGAACCGGCTTCGACACAAAGGCACTGCGCTCGATCGTGCGACTGCGCAAGCTGGGTACGGACGAGCGCCGCGAGCAGCAGGAAGTGCTCGACACCTATTTGCACGCTCTTGGAATGGCTAGCTAGATATCAGCGGAACGCTGTCGTGTGCATCGCGAACGCGGCAGTCGACTGCGTGGTGAATGTCGTCGTCGCCAGGAAGACGACGGCCGGGCCGGAGAAGCGATTGGCCATCAGACCGAGATTCGGGTCGTTCGAGAACGACATCGCGAGCGATTGCGAAGGCTTGTAAAGCATTTCCTGCAGCGGCCGCATATCGACGGCGCCAATCCGTGTGGCGCTCATGTGCGTCGTTACGCTCGGTGTGAGCATGGCCGCGCGCAGCCAGGGGCTGTTGATCTCCGGATCGGCGCTGGCGGCCGTCAGTGCAGGCTTCTCCACGATCGTCGTATTGCCCTGCGACTTCACAACGGCGGTTTCAGCCGGCGGCTGCTGCGTCGCGCGAACGCCCATCGGACGCGGTTGCGCCGGCTTCGATGATCCGGGCTCGGCGGCATAGGCTAGCGCTGTCGTCCCGGTGCTCGTCGGATCGAGGCTTGCGGTTTGATACTTCGTCGAAGCCGTTACGGCGTTGGGCAGATCCGGGCCGTTCTGTATAGCGCCGCGCCAGTAGCCGCGATTGTCGAACAGGTTGGCGCCAAGCGAGGCCGTCACGAAGGAATAGCTAGCCGGTTTGACTACGACCGCACCGACCGAAGAGGGCTTGGTTTCGCCGGATGCAACAAGGTTCGTTGCGGGCCGCGCAGTCGGCAGTGGCACGATGGTTTCCACGGCGACCGCCTTGGGTTTCGGCGGGATCACGCTGGCAACGGCCACAGGTGCGCGTGTGTCGTTTGCTGCGGTGTCGGGAGCGGAGTCTTCGTTGGATTCATCGGAATCTTTGCCGCGGCCAAACAGACGGGCAAAGAAGTTGCGGGTTCTCGAGCCGGAGAACACGCCCGCCTCACGCGCAGCCTCTAATGACGGTTCGGATGGTCTGCCGCCGCGCCGCTCGACGTCGGCGAGTGCGAGCGAATAGCCGCGCAACGGTTGACCGTCCGAAGGAATGTGGACGGTGCGGCCATCGGGGAAGACCTTGGCCAGCTGATCGTGCGTCATCCTCGGCCAGTGCCGGATTGTGCCGGTGTCCATATGGACGAAAGGCGAGCCGGAGGTCGGGTAGAAACCCACACCGCCGCGCTGCAGCCGCAGGCCGACCTCGCGAACTTTCTCGAGCGGCACGCCAGGAATGAAGAAATCCATCGCCTGGCCATTGATGTGCTGGCTGAATTGCGCGACGCCGCTCGAACGGCGGCGCAGCATCGAATTGGTTTCCGGCGAGCGGTAGCCGCAGACAACGTCGATCGGCTGGGTCGCCCCGACCTCGCGATAGGCCTCCCACAACAGATCGAAAAGATGCGGATCCATGCGGGTCGACTTTTCCTTGCGCCAGTCGCGCATGAACCAGTCGAGTTTCTTCAGCGCGGCGTCGTCGTAACGGCCGTTGCGCTTGAAGGTGATGGTGATGTCTTCGCCGGTGTGGAGGTGGTGGAAGGAAAGCGTCCGGGTGTCGCCTTCGGCGCTCGCATTCTGCAGCGCGTCGTTGGCGCCCAACATGAAGAGTCCAGCGAGACCCAGGCGCGCGCCAGCGCGCGCCAGAGTTACGACGACAGAACGTGCGCTCGCTGAGTCAGGAGCCACAGAATCGTTCCGTGAAGAATGAGTCCGTCCCACGTCGCCGCCACGTCCCCTCGGGCTGCCATGCCGGCAACCCCGTGAGTGTTATCGGGATCGGTTAATGAGAGTTTAGCGTCCGTTCCCCGTCCGTCCGGGAGTTAACCTACCCGGGGAATTGGGCCGAAAACTAGGCATTTGTAGAACTACCTGGGGAATTCTTGCACTGCAACAGCCGGTATGGGAGTGCACCCAAGCACCGGTTTTCAGCGCGTTTTCAGGCGTCTTCGAGCCCCAGGCCCTCAAGCTTGCGATAGAGAGTTGAGCGGCCGATCCGCAGCTTCCGGGCCACTTCGGACATCTGGCCCCGATAATGCGAGATGGCGAAGCGGATCGAGTCCCGCTCAATGTCCTCAAGCGGTCGGACATCGCCCTGGGTATCAGTCAGCGGCAGCGAATGCGCTGGAACGGCGATCTGAACGGGGACGAGGTCAGCCGGAATATCGGGCCATGAGGCGACGATGGCCGGTGAAGGCTCGACCAGCTGCGGGACCGCAGCCTCCTCGGACGAGACCTGTGCCGCGATCCGCGGGAATTCGCCGGGGCCAATTTCCTCGCCTTCGGCCAGCGCGACCGCGCGGAAGATCGCGTTCTCAAGCTGCCGGACATTGCCCGGCCAATTGGCGGCGGCGAGCAGGGAGAGCGCCTCGCGGCTGATGCCGCGGACGCGCTTGCCTTCTTCGGCGGCAAAGCGCGTGAGGAAATGGCGCGCCAGCTCCGGGATGTCCTCGCGGCGGGTGCGCAGCGGCGGCACCGACAGCGGGAAGACATGCAGGCGATGGAAAAGGTCCTCGTGGAACCGGCCGGCCTTCACGTCGGCGATGAGATTGCGGTTGGTGGCGGAGATGATACGCACATCGACCTTGACGACCTTGCGTCCGCCGACCGGCTCGACCGCGCCTTCCTGCAGCGCGCGCAGCAATCTCACCTGTGCGGGGGCGGGCAGTTCGCCCACTTCATCGAGAAACAGCGTGCCGCCATCGGCTTCGACGAATTTGCCCGGATGGCGTTCGGTTGCGCCGGTGAACGCGCCTTTCTCGTGGCCGAACAGAATCGACTCGACCAGCGTTTCCGACATCGCGCCGCAGTTCACCGCGACGAAGGGCTTGGCGCGCCGCGCGCCGCTGCCGTGAATCGCGCGCGCGATCAGTTCCTTGCCGACGCCGGATTCGCCTTCGATCAACACCGATATCGCGGAGGCGGCCGCCTTTTCCGCCGCCTTGAGGACAGGCTGCACCGCCGCCGACCGCGTGATCACGTCGGCGATCGTCAGGGTGCCCTCGCGTCTGCGCTTGAGCCGCTGCAATTCGCCCGCGAGCGCCCATGCGGACAGCGCATTGCGCAACGAGACCTCCAGCCGTTCCGGGCTTGCCGGCTTGACTACGAAATCGGCCGCGCCCGCGCGCATGGCGGAGACAACGTTATCGATCCCGCCGTGGGCGGTCTGTACGATCACCGGAATGGTGAGGCCGGCTTCGCGCATGAAGGCGAGCACGCCGAGCCCGTCGAGATCGGGCATCACCAGGTCGAGGACCATGGCGTCGATTCGCATGTCGGGGCGGGTGAGGAGCTTGACTGCCGCATCGCCGCCTTCCGCGAGGATCGACTGGTAGCCGAAGCGCTGGATTGTGGTTTCGAGCAGGCGACGCTGGACCGGATCGTCATCGACGACAAGCACAACTTGCGACATGAACCCTCGCACAACTGACCGATTGGTGCACTGTCGCCGCTCTCGATTAATGGGCTATTAAAGACGATCGCCGAGGGGTGCGGGCGGTTGAACCCCGCCTGCAGCTTGCGATATGCAGGTTTGCCATCGGGCTGCCATGAGTGGTGCCTAGATGGCGTCCCTCCAGTCGTTCATTTAGCAATTGCCCCATGTCAAAGACCGCGTTGCGGCGAAAGCCGGAAAAACCCTCGAAACTCGGAAAATTGCCCGAATGGGACCTGACCGACCTCTACACCGGTCTGGACAGTCCGCAGATCAAATCCGATCTCGAACAAGGTGATCGCGACTGCGAAGCCTTCGAGCAGCGGTTCAAGGGGCGATTGGCCGCGCTAGCGGCAGGCGAGGATGCCGGGCGTGCGCTCGCCGAAGCAGTCAAACAATATGAAGCGATCGATGACCGGCTCGGGCGGCTCATCTCCTATGCCTCGCTTCTCTACGCCGGCAATACGATCGATCCGGTTCGCGCCAAGTTCTACGGCGACGTGCAGGAACGCATCACGGCCGCCTCGCTGCACATGCTTTTCTTCACGCTCGAACTCAACCGCATCCCCGACGAACAACTTGAAGCAGCGATGGGCGACCCCGCGCTCGGCCACTATCGCCCGTGGATCGAGGACGTGCGCAAGGAAAAGCCCTACCAGCTCGAAGACCGGGTGGAAGAGCTCTTCCACGAAAAGTCGGTGACCGGCTATTCCGCTTGGAACCGGTCGTTCGACGAAACGATCGCCGGCCTGCGGTTCAAAATCGGTGGCAAGCCGCTGGCGATAGAGTCGACGCTCAATCTGCTGCAAGACGCCGACGGGAAGAAACGCAAGGCGGCTGCCGAAGCGATCGCCAAGACATTCAAGGACAATTTGCGACCTTTCGCTCTGATCACCAATACGCTGGCGAAGGACAAGGAAATTTCCGATCGCTGGCGCGGCTTCAAGGACGTTGCGGACTCGCGGCATCTCGCGAACCGTGTCGAGAGCGAAGTGGTGGAGGCGTTGGTCACCGCGGTGCGCGCAGCCTATCCGAAACTCTCGCATCGCTATTATGCATTGAAGGCGAAATGGTTCGGCAAGAAGCGATTGCCGTATTGGGACCGCAATGCGCCGCTGCCGAAGGTCGCGCAGCGTACGATTCCCTGGACCGACGCGCGCAACACGGTGCTTACGGCATATGGCGCATTCTCGCCGCGCATGGCGGAAGTCGCCGACCGGTTTTTTGACAGGAACTGGATCGATGCGCCGGTGCGCGCGGGAAAACAGCCGGGCGCCTTCTCGCATCCGACCGTGCCGTCAGCACATCCCTACGTCCTGCTCAACTATATGGGCAGGCCGCGCGACGTGATGACGCTCGCGCACGAACTTGGGCACGGCGTGCATCAGGTGCTGGCCGCGCCCAATGGTGCGTTGATGGCACCGACGCCGTTGACGCTCGCGGAAACTGCGTCGGTCTTCGGCGAGATGCTCACCTTCAGAAAGCTGCTCGCACACACCACCGACAAGAAGCAGCGCAAGGCGATGCTCGCCGCGAAGGTCGAGGACATGATCAACACGGTGGTGCGGCAGATCGCATTCTACAGTTTCGAGCGCAAGGTGCACAGCGAGCGCCGCGATGGCGAACTGACCGCCGACAAGATTTGCGAATTATGGATGTCGGTACAGGGCGAAAGCCTCGGCCCCGCCATCGAACTCAAGCCCGGCTACGAGACTTTCTGGGCCTACATTCCGCATTTCGTGCATTCGCCATTCTACGTCTATGCCTATGCCTTCGGCGATTGCCTCGTCAATTCGCTGTATGCGGTCTACGAAAAATCAGCGAGCGGCTTTGCTGAACGCTATCTCGCGATGCTCTCGGCCGGTGGCACCAAGCATCACTCCGAATTGCTGGCGCCGTTCGGGCTCGACGCGCGCGACCCGAAGTTCTGGGATGGCGGCCTGAACGTCATCGCCAATCTGATCGACGAGCTTGAGAAGATGGAAGGGCGTTAGTCCTTTCGAAAGTTATTCCGGGGCGCGAGCGCAGCGAGCGAACCCGGAATCCAAAAAAAGATGTTGTGCTGTATCTGGATTCCGGGTCCGGCCCTCGCGAGCCGTCCCGGAATGAACGGCGGCAAGCAAGACGTGGATGGCCGGGACGGCAGGCGCGAAGACGGCGCTTCACGCCTTTTGCCCGGCCATGACAACGATCGCCGCCGCGGGTGCGACCCGGCGGTCCATTGATAACCTCCATCCGATTGCCAATATTTGTAAAACAAGGGGTCCGCGAGGTTCATGTCCGACCGCGAAAAGAACCGATTTTCCGCGCGTGCACGCCGTTATGCGAAGGTCGGCACGCAGCTAAGCGGAACCGCCGCGCGATTTGCCGGTGCGCGCTTCTTTGGCGTGCCGATCGATCGCGCCGCCAATGCACTGGAGCTCGCCGCTGCGCTGGGCGGATTGAAAGGCCCGATCATGAAGGTGGCGCAGCTGCTCGCCACCATTCCAGATGCCTTGCCACCCGAATATGCCAACGAGCTGATGAAGCTCCAGAGCCAGGCGCCGCCCATGGGATGGGCGTTCGTCAAACGCCGGATGAGCGCCGAGCTGGGACCTGACTGGCAGAAGAAATTTTCCGAGTTCGAACATCACCCGGCTGCTGCCGCCTCGCTCGGTCAGGTGCATCGTGCGCGCACGCCCGGTGATGACGAGGTCGCCTGCAAACTGCAATATCCCGACATGCAGTCGGCCGTCGAAGCCGACCTCAATCAATTGCAGTTGCTGTTTGCAATCCGCAAACGCTTCGACCCGGTGATCGACACCAGCGAGATCGCGGTCGAGATCGGCGCGCGTCTTCGGGAAGAGCTCGACTATGACCGCGAGGCCAAACACGTCGCGCTGTATCGACATATGCTCAAGAATGAAGAGTCGATCCGCGTACCGAAAGTCTGGCCCGATCTGTCAACGGGTCGCCTGCTCACACTGGACTGGCTTTCCGGGCGCAAGCTGCTCGAGCACAAGAACGACGCGCTCGCGGTCCGCAATCGCCTGGCAAAGGCGATGTTCACCGCCTGGTGGTTCCCCTTCAGCCGCTTCGGCATGATCCACGGCGATCCGCATCTTGGCAATTACTCGGTCTTTGATGATGCAAAAGGAAAGCCGGCAGGCATCAATCTTCTGGATTATGGCTGTATCCGTATTTTCCCGCCGAGCTTCGTTGGCGGGGTGGTCGACCTTTATCGCGGACTGCTGCACAGCGATGACGATCTCGTGGTGCACGCCTACAAGACCTGGGGCTTCAAGCGGCTCAATCGCGAGTTGATCGATGCGCTGAATATTTGGGCCCGGTTCATCTACGGGCCACTGCTCGACAATCGCGTGCGGACCATCGCCGATGGGGTGAAGCCATCCGAATACGGCCGCAAAGAAGCCTTCCGTGTCCATCAGGCCCTCAAGGCCAGGGGCCCGGTGACCGTTCCGCGCGAGTTCGTTTTCATGGACCGCGCGGCCATCGGCCTGGGTGCGGTTTTTCTGCACCTGGCGGCGGAACTCAATTTCTATCGACTGTTCAATGAGGCTATTGAGTCCTTTGCGATCAAGCACGTCGCGTCACGACAAGCTGCGGCGCTGGTCAAGGTGGGACTCTGAGTTTCGATTGACGCGATGCCGGGCATCCACGTCTTATTGACATCGGCGGCAAGCAAGACGTGGATGGCCGGGACAAGCCCGTCCATGACAGCGGGGGACGTTTGCCTGATGGCGTTGCCCTTCGGCGGCAATTGCGCTAACCCCTGAGCGCCTGCCTTTTTTGAGCGATCCGGAGAACCGCCCCATGGCCGACCACGGCACCGTCGAATACGCCACCGCAACCGGCAACGACTATGCCGCGCATGAAGAGAGCTATGAGAGCTTTGTTCATTTCACGCTTGTCGGCATTCTTTATGTGGCGACGGTCATGTTCGGCCTGGCGACCGGCGGTGTGATGGGTCACTGGCTGCTGGCGGCGACGATCTTCGTAATCGGTCTGCTTGGTGCCATTCCGGGCCTGCTGAGCAGGGCGACCACCCCGAGTTATGTCGCCTTCGTCATCTGTTTTCTCATCTTTGCCTTCACCGGACTGTCGTCGCACTGACGAAGTTTACGGCCCGGCGGGGAGGCGAGAATGCGAGTTGCCGTACCGCGTGAAACCGATGCCGGTGAGCCCCGGGTCGCGGCTACTCCGGAGACCGTCAAGAAGCTGAAATCGTTCGGCGCCGACGTCGCGGTTGCGCGCGGCGCCGGCATTGCTTCAGGCATTCCGGACAGCGAATTCGAAGCGGCGGGGGCACAGATTGCCGATGGCGTCACCAAGGATGCCGACATCGTCCTCAAGGTGCGCCGACCGGCGCCGGCGGAGCTCGCCGAATACAAAAAGGGCGCGCTCGTCGTCGCCATCATGGATCCTTACGGGAACGAGGCCGCGCTCAAGCAGATGGCGGATGCGGGGGTTTCCGCCCTCGCCATGGAACTGATGCCGCGCATTACCCGCGCGCAGTCGATGGACGTTCTGTCTAGCCAGGCAAACCTCGCCGGCTATCGCGCGGTGATTGATGCCGCCGAAGAATACGGTCGCGCGCTACCAATGATGATGACCGCCGCCGGCACGGTTCCGGCGGCTAAAGTATTTGTCATGGGTGTCGGCGTCGCCGGCCTGCAGGCCATCGCCACCGCCCGCCGACTCGGCGCGATCGTGACCGCGACCGATGTGCGCCCGGCTACAAAGGAACAGGTCGAGAGCCTCGGCGCGAAGTTCCTTGCGGTCGAAGATGAAGAGTTCAAGAACGCACAGACGGCCGGCGGCTACGCCAAGGAAATGTCCAAGGAATATCAGGCCAAGCAGGCGGCACTGGTTGCCGAGCACATCAAGAAGCAGGACATCGTCATCACGACGGCGCTGATACCGGGCCGACCCGCCCCGCGCCTCATCTCCAAAGAGATGGTCGCCTCGATGCGGCCCGGCTCGGTCATCATCGATCTCGCGGTCGAGCGCGGCGGCAATGTCGAAGGCGCACAGGCGAACAGCGTGATCCAGGCCGGCGGCGTAAAGATCGTCGGCCATCTCAATGTGCCGGGACGGCTGGCAGCCTCGGCGTCCGCGCTTTATGCCAAGAACCTGCTGACCTTCGTTGAAACACTGATCGACAAGAAAGAAAAGAAGCTTGCGGTCAACTGGGACGACGAACTGGTGAAGGCGACGCTGTTGACCCGCGACGGCGAGGTCGTGAATCCGAATTTCAAGCCGAAGGCATCCTGACGGAGAACGCCAATGGAGAACATGGCAACCGCTGTCGACCCCTTCGTGTTCCGGCTCTCGATCTTCGTGCTCGCCGTGTTCGTGGGCTACTACGTCGTGTGGTCGGTGACGCCCGCGTTGCACACGCCGCTGATGTCCGTGACCAACGCCATTTCCTCGGTGATCATCGTTGGCGCGCTGCTTGCGGTCGGGGTCGCGCTGACCGTCAACGACAACGGTCCGCTCTGGGCCCGCGCACTCGGCTTCGTCGCGCTCGTTTTTGCGTCAGTGAATATCTTCGGCGGCTTCCTGGTCACCCAGCGCATGCTGGCGATGTACCAGAAGAAAAAGAAGTGACGACGACATGAACCAAGCTAGCTGCGCCGCAAAGACGTGGATGCCCGGCACAAGGCCGGGCATGACGGAGTGACGACATGGGCCCGAACCTCGTCGCGCTGCTCTATCTGGTTGCGGGCGTCCTATTCATTCTGGCGCTGCGCGGCCTGTCGAGCCCGGATTCGAGCCGGCGCGGCAACCTGTTCGGCATGATCGGCATGGCCATCGCCGTGCTGACGACGCTTGGCTCGCATCCGCCGGCGAGCCCGCTTGCCTGGGGCCTCGTGATCGGCGGCATCGCCATCGGCGGCAGTGTCGGCGCCGTGATCGCTCGCCGCGTTCCGATGACGTCGATGCCGGAACTGGTCGCGGCGTTTCACTCTCTGGTCGGCATGGCGGCGGTGCTGGTGGCTGCAGGAGCCTTCTACGCGCCGGCCGCGTTCGATATCGGCACGCACGGCCACATCCACGGCTCGAGCCTGATCGAAATGTCACTCGGCGTCGCGATCGGTGCCGTCACGTTCACCGGTTCGGTGATCGCGTTCCTGAAGCTATCGGGGCGCATGAGCGGCAAGCCGATCATGTTGCCGGCGCGCCATATCATCAACATCGCGCTTGCTGCGGCACTGATATTCTTCGTTTACGGGTTCTTCGTATCGCAGAGCCAGATGGACTTCTGGCTGATCACCGGGATTTCGCTTCTGCTCGGCGTGCTCATCATCATTCCGATCGGCGGCGCCGACATGCCGGTCGTGATTTCGATGCTCAACTCCTATTCGGGATGGGCCGCTGCCGGCATCGGCTTCACGCTCGGCAATTCGGCATTGATCATCACTGGTGCGCTGGTTGGTTCCTCGGGCGCGATCCTCTCGTACATCATGTGCAAGGGGATGAACCGGTCGTTCATCTCGGTCATTCTCGGCGGCTTCGGCGGTGAAACGGCCGGTCCGGGCGGCGGCGCCGAGCAGCGGCCCGTCAAACTCGGCTCGGCCGAAGATGCCGCTTACATTCTCAAGAATTCGTCGAAGGTCATCATCGTGCCGGGCTACGGCATGGCGGTGGCGCAGGCGCAGCACGCGCTGCGCGAGATGGCCGACAAGCTCAAGAAGGAAGGCGTCGAAGTGAAGTACGCCATTCATCCGGTGGCGGGCCGCATGCCCGGGCACATGAATGTGCTGCTGGCGGAAGCGAATGTGCCCTACGACGAAGTGTTCGAGCTCGAGGACATCAATTCCGAATTCGCGCAGGCCGACGTCGCCTTCGTCATCGGCGCCAACGACGTCACCAATCCCGCGGCGGAAGAAGACAAGACATCGCCGATTTACGGTATGCCCGTACTGCAGGTGTGGAAAGCCGGCACGGTGATGTTCATCAAGCGCTCGCTGGCATCCGGCTATGCTGGAATCGACAATCCCTTGTTCTATCGCGACAACACGATGATGCTGCTCGGCGACGCGAAGAAAATGACCGAGAGTATCGTCAAAGCGATGTGATCCGCGACATCGCGCGGAACAACTTTATCCAACTGATTCAAATTTGAAAATTAACGTAATCCTTCCGTTAACCGCGGAAGGAATCGTTCGGAGGATTGTGCAATTTTGCGTATGGCGCGCGTCGGCGATGGATGGCATATGCGCCGGCGCAATTTGCGATTGTGATTTTGTGAGGATGGGACCATGACGGGCGACCACAATGGGCACGGCGGCTGCGAGATCATCCAGTTCGGGCGGAGGCCTGTTCCGCCGCGCGCATGGACCGCAGGCTCGTGCGTGGTGGTGCCGATGATGGATCAAGCAGGCCCATTGCGCGGACATCGTTGCAATCGCGCGCAACACCGGCGCCAAATCAGTCGCCGACGGCGTGGAGACCCAGTCAGACTTCCTCGCCGTTCGCGAACTCGGCTTTGACCTGCTCCAGGGTGAGATGTTCGCCAAGCCGATGACGCCGCGCAAATTCGAGCGGACGATGCTCGTCCGGAATTACGCGGCTATCTGCCTAGTCGGCCTTTACTTCGCCCACGGAAACAGGACCGTCGGAAAGTCGGCCGCATAACGCCGCTCTTTCCGCTCTTCCGGAAGCGTCGGCGGCAGGCTGCCTTCGGGCTCGACGACCTTGCGGTACAGGTGCCAGGTGGCGTGTCCGAGCAGCGGCATCACGACCGTGAGGCCGAAAAAGAGCGGCAGCGATCCGACGACCAGCAGCGCCGCCACGATGAGGCCCCAGACCATCATGGTCACGGGATTGTGCGCTACTACGCGAATCGACGTCAGCACGGCCACCGCCGCTCCGACGTCACGATCGAGCAGCAGCGGGAACGAAACCACGCTGATCGACAGCACCAGGATGGCGAAGAGGAGGCCAACAAGGTTGCCGACGAGAATGAGATTCCATCCGGCGCGCGTGGTGAACACGTCTTCGACAAAGGCCTCAATCGACGATGGCGAGGCATAACCGAAATTCGCGACATAGATCGCGTTGGCGACCGCGACCCAGATCACGAAAATAATCAGGAGCAGAATTCCCAGCGCCGCAATGGCGCCGATCGAAGACGATTCAAACACGTTGAAAGCACGCGCGGCCGATGTGTCGAGCCCGGCTTCCCTGCGGCGGCTCAGTTCATAGAGGCCAAGCGCGGCAATCGGACCGACCAGGGCAAAGCCGCTGGCCAAGGGATAAAGCAACGGCAGGATCGAGTAGCCGAAAGCGAGCCGTGCCAGGGCAAAGCCAACAATCGGATAAATGATGCAAAGGAACATGGCGTGGGTCGGCATTGCATAGAAATCGTCGGCGCCCTTCGCCAGGGCATCCTGCAAGTCAGCCACGCCGATTTTTCGGATCGCGGGTTGAGCTGGACGGCTACCGGCGCCGACCAGAATGTTTGAGTAGGCCATGCTTCACCTCCCGAGACTTTGACCCGGATGGCGTGGCGCACGGACTTCAGAGCGCTTTTTTATGGGCTCTTGATCGCGTCACGTCATGAGCCGTGGAAGCGAATGTAGCACGGCGTGTTACGGGGCGCGGATCACAAATCCGCGCGCGCTTTGACGGTGTGGGCTTCCACCGGTAACGGCAGTTCGCAGTGCACACGCATCCCATGGGGAGCAAAATCGACGCGGCTTCTGGCCTGGATTTGCACGGGCAACACGTAAGCGAGCAACCTTGAGCCGAATCCCTGACGCTCCGGTTGTGGGACAGGTGGGCCACGGCTTTCCACCCAGTCGAAACGCAAGGTACGACGCGTTGCCTCGATTGTGACGTTCCAGCTCACATCGACCTTGCCACCATAGACCGACAGTGCTCCGAACTTCGCCGCATTGGCGGTGAGTTCGTGAATGGCCATGCCAAGCGACACCGCGAGTTGCGCACTGAGAGGAACATCGGGCCCGCTCAGGACGATGCGTTCACCGCTGCCGTCATCGAAGGCGTCAAGTTCGCTGCGCAGAATGTGAGCGAAACTGACCGCACGCTCTTCATCGGACAAAAGGAGATGCGTCTTGGCCAGTGATTGGATGCGGCCAAAAAGTGCCGTCTTGAAATCTTCGATGTTGTCGGTGGCGCGCGCAGTCGATCCGGTGATCGCCTGCACCATCGCAAGCGTATTCTTGACGCGGTGGTGCAGTTCCCGCACGAGCAATCCATGCTGTTCTTCGGCGCGCTTGCGATCGGTGATATCCACCAGCATGTTCACCGCTCCGACCAGCTTGCCGGTCTCATCATGGATAGGGGTCGGGTAGGGGATGAACGGCACCCGCGTTCCATCAGGCCTTTCCGCAGCAGCCTCAATGCCGCGCACCGCGCGGTCTTCTTTCAGCGCGACGGCCATAGGGCATTCGTCGTGCGGCAGCGGCGTTCCGTCGGGCCAGAAGAGCTTCCAGGATCCGCACCACTCGCTCGAACCAAGCGCAGGGCGATGCCCCCAGAGATCGGCGGCGGCATTGTTGTAGTAGGTGATGCGGCCGGCAGCGTCGGTCGTGTAGACAGCCGCCGGCAGTGCATCGAGAAGTTCGCGGAACCGGCGCTCGCGCTCCCGCAGCGTCGCTTGAGAGCGCAAGGTATCGAGGGCAACCACGTTGGAGCTGTCGCCGGCCGCATTGAACCCGAATGCGGCCACCGCGCGGTCAAGTTCGCTTTCCAGAAATCCTGTCGCCTGATCCACTCGCTGGTTCCGCGTACGCAAACTTGGGCCCGATTGCTTCGTTTCCGGAGCAATCTGACAACCCGCAGCGGCAACGCGGCTTTCGCCAAAAAGTTGCGCCACCCGCGGCAAATTTTCGGCCGCTTCATGGCTTAGCCTTAACGAATGGTGGCCGGCGGGATCGGCCCGTAAAATCAGATATTTCGTGACATCACGTAGGCGTCGACCAGACCCAATCGCGGATGCTGGAAAGCCCCCGGCAGGCGCCCGGCGATCGCAAATCCCATGCGCTGCCACAATCGAACCGCGCGTTCATTCGAGGCGATGACGAAATTAAACTGCATGGCGGTGAATCCACGGGCCTTGGCCTCGCCGAGTGAGTGTGAGCACATGGCTTGCGCCACGCCGTGGCCAAACGCCTCCGGCGCGACGACGTAACCGCAATTGGCGACGTGGGCGCCGCCCCCGCGGTTGTTTGCGCGCAGATAGTAGGTTCCGACGATGGCGCCAGCATCCTCGGCTACAAACACGGTGTGACCCGGCGTGCGCCAGTAGGCGAGGGCCTCCTCGCGCGATATGTCACGCGGGATGGGGTATGTCTCCCCGGCGCGGAAGGTCGGCTCGAGGATGCGCCAGATAGCGTCATCGTCTCGAGGTTCAGATTGGCGGATCAGCATGACCGGCTGTCAGCGTACCGAAAAGGAGTCACTCCGCCGCTTCGTGCACGGTGCTTTGCGACAGTCTAGGATTGAGCGCGCAGGCATCTTCCCAGCTCAAAACGTTGAGAGACTTCACGAGCTTCCCGACGCCGTCGGTCTGGGCGCACAACAACCCGAGCTCAATGATTTCCTCATCACTGAAATGTGCCGAGAGGTCCTGGTAAACCTCATCCTTGTCTATGGCGTGTTCGCCCTGCTTGAACAAGTCGGCATAGCGCAGAGCCGCTTTCTCGCGTGGCGTGAACAACTCGCTGGTCTGATAAACGGACACCGCGTTGATCATGTCCTCGGTCAAGCCTTCGCCCTTGGCAACATTCGAGCGAACGGTCGAGCAATAGCCGCACTGGTGCGCGACGGAGATCTTGATTCGGCACATTTCTTTGAGCTTGTGCGGCAGTACGCCCTGGTAGAGCACCTTGTTCCAGTATTCGACCCAACCGGTTCCAACCTCGCTGCGTGTCATGATGCTGACGACACGAGGATCCGGTGCGCCGGTGCGCTTGGCGGATTCGATAAGCTCGCGGGCGTGGGGGGTTTTCTCGTTCTCTTCGATGTAGCGCAGGCGCGGCATAGTGGTTCTCCCTGGCGGCTCTCGCAAGGCTAGGGGGAACGGTTCGCGGCGGCAACCCGCGATCAGAATCCCGTGTTATGAGAGCACATGACCGCACTGAAGTGGCTGCTTTTGATCGCCGTCGTCGGCTACGGCGGCGTGCTGGGCCTGATGTACGTGTTCCAGCGTGCATTGATGTATTTCCCGGATCCGACGCGCACCCCGCCGGCGGCGGCAGGCTTGCCGCAAGCGCAAGAGGTGACGCTCACCAGCAACGACGGTGAAAAGCTGATTGCATGGTTCGTGCCGCCAAAGGGCACGAAGCCGCTGATCATCTATTTTCACGGCAATGCCGGAGCGCTCGATTTGCGTGCCGGGCGGTTCAAGTGGGTCATCGAAGACGGTACCGGCCTTCTTGCCTTGTCCTATCGCGGCTATGGCGGTTCGACCGGCAAGCCCAGCGAGACCGGTCTTATCAGCGACGGCATGGCCGCCTATGATTTTGCGTTTGGGCGCACTCCCGCGCGAAACATCGTGCTCTGGGGTGAATCGCTTGGAACCGCCGTTGCAATTGCTGTCGCGGCAGAGCGCCAAGTTGCCGGCGTCATCCTCGATGCGCCCTTTACCTCCATTGCCGATGTGGGGGCCGCTGCCTATCCGTTCGCGCCGGTGCGCTGGTTGATCAAGGATCCCTTCCATTCCGACGAACGCATTGCGCGGGTCACTGTGCCCTTGCTCATGCTGCATGGCGAGCGCGATCGAATTGTGCCGATCTCTTTCGGGGAGAGGCTTTTCGCGTTGGCACGGGCGCCCAAGCACTTCGTACGCTTTCCGCTGGGCGGGCACGTCGATCTCGACGATTACGGCGCGCAAAAAGCGGTCAGAACATTCCTGAGCGAGCTTGAAGGTCGGGCCGGCTGACGAAAGCCGCGATCAGGCAGCGTTCCGCAGTTGCGCCCGCGCTGGCGGCGTTCGGGCGGAAAAGGCCCCTAAAAACAATAGCGCGGGCGACCAAGGCCCGCGCCACTCAACAATAGAGAACGGTCGTAGCTTCAGCCCATCCGTGGGGCGCGATGATGGCCGCCGTGGCCACCATGGCCTCCGCCGCCGGGGCCGGCGCCAGGAGCCGGACGTGGCTTGGCCGGCAACAGGCCTTCGCGCTGCATCTTCTTGCGCGCGAGCTTGCGGGCCCGGCGGATCGCTTCCGCCTTTTCCCGCGCCTTCTTTTCCGATGGTTTTTCGTAATGGCCGCGGAGCTTCATCTCGCGGAAAATTCCCTCGCGCTGCATCTTCTTTTTGAGCGCCTTGAGGGCCTGGTCGACGTTGTTGTCGCGAACGAGAACTTGCACGCTTGCTCCTTAGTTGATGTTCCGACGGGTTAAGGCAAAAGCCCCCCAAAACGGGGGCTTTGAGTCGGGCGGCTCTAGCAGAAAAGGCCTTAAGAGTCCATTCGGACGGTGCCGCCAGGCATTTTCACCCGGTCATTTCCCATATGGGAACAGGGGTTAGCACTTGCCAGTTTCTTGCCAGGTTCAGCGCGGCCAGACCCGCGTGACGTGACCCATCTTGCGTCCAGCGCGGGCGTCGCCTTTGCCGTAAATGTGCGCGGAGGCGCCGGGCACGGTCAGCCAGCGCGCCACGTCATCGATTTCAGCGCCGATCAGGTTCACCATCTCGACGCGCCTGCCGAGCAGGGCGGGCCTGGCCAGCGGCCAGCCCGCTACGGCCCGGATGTGTTGTTCGAATTGTGACACCGTTGCGCCATCGATGGTCCAGTGGCCGGAATTGTGCACGCGCGGCGCGATCTCGTTGACCAGAACCGTGCGCTCACGGCCTTTGCGCACCACAAACATTTCCACGGCCAGCACCCCGACATAGTCGAAAGCCTTGGCGATCCGCGTCGCGACCTGGCGCGCCTCGCGCGCGAGGGTAGGCGTCACCTTCGCGGGCACCCGCGAGAACTTCAGAATGTGATCGCGGTGTTCGTTCTCGGTCACTTCGAAGCACTCGACGGCGCCGTCGCGCCCGCGCGCGGCCACCACGGACACCTCGCGCTCGAAATTGATGAAGCCTTCGAGGATGGCCGGCGCATTTTTCACCGATCGCCAGGCGGCGATCGCGTCGCCGCCTTTGGCGATCTTCGCCTGGCCCTTGCCGTCATAACCAAGTTGCCGTGTCTTGAGCACGGCCGGCAGGCCGATCGCCTTCACGGCCTCGGCCAATTGCGTTGCACTGTGCACCGACGCATAGGGCGCAGTGGCGATCTTCAGTGCGCTGATGAAATTCTTCTCGATCAGGCGATCCTGGGTGGTTTCCAGCACCTTCGGATCGGGCAGCACCGGTTTGCGACGGGCGAGAAACGCGGCAGTCTTCGCCGGCACATTTTCGAACTCGTAGGTGATGACATCGACCGCGCTGGCGAAGCGGGCGAGGGCAGTTTCATCTTCGTAGGAGGCGCAGGTGCCGGCGTGCACGACGTCGAAGGCGCAGGAATCCTTTTCCGGCGAATAGACATGGCAGCGCAGCCCGAGCGGTGCCGCAGCAAGCGCGAGCATGCGCGCGAGCTGACCGCCGCCGAGAATTCCGATGGTGGCTCCGGGCTTCAGCAAGGTTCAGTCTTTTGGCCGCCGCGCGACGGCTTTGGTCTGGCGCGCACGCCAGGCGTCGAGCCGCTTGGCGACTTTCGCGTCCGACAGGGCAATCACGGCGGCCGCGAGCAGCGCCGCATTGGTTGCGCCCGCTTTGCCGATCGCCAGCGTGCCAACCGGAATCCCGCCTGGCATCTGCAGGATCGAGAGCAGTGAATCCTTGCCTTCCAGCGCATGCGTGTTCACCGGTACGCCGAGAACGGGCAGAGGCGTCATCGATGCGGCCATGCCGGGCAGATGCGCGGCGCCTCCGGCACCGGCGATGATGACCTTGAACCCGGCCTTGCGTGCGCCGCTCGCAAACTCATAGAGGCGCTTGGGCGTGCGATGGGCGGAAACGATGCGGGCGTCGTAACCGATTCGCAGGGCGTCAAGGGTTTTGGCCGCGTGCTTCATCGTGGACCAGTCCGACTGGCTGCCCATGATGATCGCGACCGGTTTTGACGCCATTTTGCTCCCCGGACTCCGCATTTTCCTGCGGAAGGAAGCGCCGGATTATAGGTTGAGGCTCCCCGCTGGCAAGGCGAAAGGGGTATTCTCTCGCGCAAGGTTAAGATTCGCGAGACGCAGACGAGGTCCAGACATGGGATTGCCGCAAGCTAAACCAAGCGTGCGCGAAGAGTTTCCGCCGGAGACCTCGCTGGTGGCCGAAATCGAGCGTCTCAAGCGCGAGCTCGCGGTGGCGCGTGCCCGCATCGGCGAGCTCGAGGCGCGCGCCGACGTCGACCCCCTGCTCGATATCCTCAATCGTCGCGGGTTCGAGCGCGAACTCAAACGCGCGCTCGCCCATGCCAAGCGCTATGGCACCCCGGCCGCGCTGATGTTCGTGGACCTCGACAATTTCAAGTCGGTCAACGACCGCCACGGCCACGGGACCGGCGACTCGCTGCTCAAGGCCGTCACGCGCGAGATCACCCGCCATGTTCGCGCCTCCGATGTCGTGGGCCGGCTGGGCGGCGACGAATTTGGCGTGTTGCTCTGGCGGGTCGACGAGGCGCAGGCCGTGACGAAAGCACGCGAGCTGGAAGGACTGCTCGCACGCGTGAGCGTGGTGCACGGTCAAGTGCATGTACAGGTGGATGCCAGCGTGGGTGCTGCGCTGCTCCGCGCCGACGCCACTCCAGCTGAGATCATCACAGCCGCGGACCGGTCGATGTATGCGCGCAAGGATGAAAGACGGGGCCTGCCGTCGGTCGATTATCCGGGCACGAACTGACGGAAACGGCTAGGCGATGATGTCCGGCGTGAGCTGGTCCTCGATCAGGCGGATCTTGTCGCGCAGGATGAGCTTGCGCTTCTTCAGTCTCTGTATCTGAATAAGATCAGAACCGGGCGAGGTCACCAAGGCCGATATCGCCGCGTCGAGGTCACGGTGTTCCTGCAGCAGGCGCGCCAGCTGCTCCCGCAACGCGCGTTCTTCCTCGTCGGTCATTGCCACCGCTGGTATTTTTGCTTGGCCGCCGTCTCTCGGCAAAAGCATGGCAATTATTGCGTTTTCCACAAGCGCGTTCAAGCTCGCGGAAAACCGGTGCCGATCAAAGGTTTGCGCCTGTTTGCCGCAGCGCTGAGGAGGGTGTACCGTCGCTCTTGTGATGAGTCTGCGCTAGACTTAAATCGTAGAGAGCCACTGATTGAGGAGACATACTGCATGTCGATGCAATCGCACCTTGCGGAATTGGAAAAACGACATCAGGCGCTTGAAGAAGAAATAACCGAATGCCTGACCCATCCCGCGGTCGATGATCTGAGAATAGTGGAACTCAAAAGACGCAAATTACTGGTGAAGGACGAAATCGAACGGCTACGCCATAACGGCCCGGCCAGCGTTCACTAGCGGTCAGATTTCGGACGCCAGGTTTTCGATCAGCCGAGCTCGGGTAAGCCCGAGTTCGGCTCTATTTTTTTGAGTGCCACAGGGCCAAGGAATGACGGCGTTTCGCGCAGGATTTGCGCTATAGTCAGGCAAACAAAACGTCTTCGGGAGAGAAGCGCCATGCCCCGATCTGTCGCCGCCGTGGTGTCGGCGTTTGCGATGCTGTTTGCGACGGCGAACGCGGCTTTCGCCGCGCCGGATTATCCGACGCGGACGGTCACCCTGGTCGTTCCGTTTCCGCCGGGCGGCGGTGTGGATGCGATGGCGCGTGTGGTCGCCGCCAATCTGTCTGAAGCGATGCATCAGCAATTCGTCGTCGATAACCGGGCCGGCGCCGGCGGCACGATCGGGACCCGGGCGGTCGCGCAAGCCGCACCCGATGGCTACACGCTGTTGCTCGGGCACACCGGCACCATCTCGATCAACCCAAGCCTGTACACCCATGCCGGCTATGATCCGCGCAAGGACTTCGCACCGGTCGGGCTTGTGGCTTCGATGCCTGTTGCGTTGCTCGCAAACCCTTCATTCCCGGCAAAATCGATTGGCGAATTCATTGCCATGGCCAAGAAGGACCCCGGCAAATTCAATCTCGGCACCTCGGCTGTCGGCACTGGCGGCTACATGTGCGCCGAGCTGTTCAAGTCCGAAGCGGGGGTTGATGTCGCGATCATTCCATACAAAGGCACGGCGCCGGTGATGAATGACCTGCTCGGAGGTCACGTGCCCATCGCGTTTGGCGTGCTGCCTCCCGCGCTCGGCAATCTCCAGGCGGGCAAGCTGCGCGCCGTCGCGGTCACGAGCAAAAAGCGCTTTTCACTGTTGCCCGATGTGCCGACCTTCGATGAATCCGGGATGCCCGGATTCGAAGCCGTGCTTCACTACGGTCTTTTGGCTCCCGCCGGCACACCGAAAGAGGTTATCGAGCGGCTCAGCGAAGAATTGCGCAAGATTGTCGATATCCCCGAGGTGCAAGAGCAGATTCACAAGGAAGGCGGCGATCCCTTGACGTCGACACCGGCCGAATATGGCGTGGATATCGACAAGGAAGAAAGCAAGTGGGGCGCGCTCGTGAAAAAGCTGGGGTTGAAAGTCGAGTGACGATGCGGCGGTCAATTCTCCGCGCGTTGATTCTTGGCTGTCTCGTATGCGTTGCCGGTATTTCCAATGCCGAGGATTACCCGAGCCGGCCGATCACTCTGGTCGTGCCATTTCCGCCCGGCGGCAGCACAACGGTCATGGCCCGCATTGTCGGTGACAAGCTTTCAGCCGCACTTGGCCAGCAGATCGTGGTGGAGAACAAAGGCGGAGCCGGTGGCACGATCGGAACCCGTTTCGTCGCAAAGGCCGCACCCGACGGGTACACCATCCTGCTGAGTTACACGGCGACTATGGCGATCGCGCCGGCGATGAACGCCAATGCCGGCTACGATCCACGCAAGGATCTGACGCCTATCGGGATGATCGGATTTGCGCCGAATGCGCTGGTCGTGCACCCGTCACTGCCGGTCCACTCGATTGCCGAGCTGATTGCGTACGCGAAAGCAGCTCGCGCGCCTCTGCAATATGGTTCGCCCGGCGTAGGCACTGTGAACCACCTGGCCGGCGAATACCTTGCGAACGAAGCCGGCGTGAAGTTGCAGCATGTGCCGTACAAGGGAAACGGCCCGGCGATAAGCGATCTCCTTGGTGGTCATATTCCGATGATGTTTCTCCCGGTCCCTGTCGCGGTCGGCAATGTGAAAGCGGGAACGCTGCGCGGTCTAGCGATCACCAGTGCGACACGATCGAGCCTGCTCCCGGATCTGCCGACGCTCGCCGAAAGCGGCGTGCCTGGCTTTGAAGCCATGCTGCGGTATGGTCTTGCCGCTCCAGCGGGGACGCCACCCGCGGTAATCGCGCGCCTGAACAAGGAACTCAACGCGGCGCTTGCCAGCGACGATGTAAAGAGCCGTCTTGCTACAGAAGGCGCCGAAGCCTTGCCGGGAACGCCCGAGGCCTATGCCGCCGATATCAGCGCTGATGAAAAGAAATGGGGTGGGCTGGTGAAGAAGCTCGGTTTGAAGGTAGAATAGCGCTTCGCCGCCAAGCAGCCATATTGTGCTGCTCGGATTCGCAGGGGACAGGGCACATAATGACCATCGAGGCCGCCATGAAATTCCGCACGACATCTCGGGCGCTCATCGCTGCTGCGTTTCTCGCCGCGCTAGGCGCTGCGCCAACTGCGCAGGCCTTCACCATTCAGGATTCGAATGGTTCGAGCGGTGGCGCGGGCTTCATTGATTTGGACAAGCCGGCGGCGCCGCCGGACCGCCTTGGGACAGGGTCGCGCTTCGACAGCGAAAACGGCAAGTCAACGATGAAGCAGGGCAACACGACCTTCCAGTTCGGGTCGCAGCGCTCTTTCGATGAGCGCTACAACACCAATAACCTGTTCGACCCCTACGCCCGCGAAGGGCGTTAGCGTTTAGCGCTTCCGGGTCAGGAAGGCCGCGAGCGCCTTTTGCGCTTCGGGCGAGGCGAGCCGCGTCTTGAAGGCCTCGACCTCTTCGTCGATACGCGCGACGATCTCTTCGAGCGAGCCGCGCATCAAACGGCGTGCCGCGACGACGCTCTCCGTCGGCAGTGCGGCAATTTCGTTTGCAGTCGTGAGCGCGCGTGCGTCCAGTTCGGCAGCCGGCACAACAGTGTTGACGATACCTGCATCCCTGGCCTGGTCGGCGTTCAGGGGCTTGCCCATCACCAGCAGCGAGAAGGCGCGCGCGTGACCCATCAACCGCGGCGCAATCAGGCTGGAGCCTCCTTCCGGCACCAGGCCGAGTGACACGAAGGGCGTTAGCAAAACAGCGTTGTCGCTTGCGATCACATGGTCGCAGTGCAGGAGCATGGTGGTACCGACGCCGATGGCGGCACCGCTCACAGCGGCGACCAGCGGTTTTTCGCAGCGCGCCAGTGCGTGCAGGAACCGGATGATTGGCGTGGCAAGTCCGCCTGCTCGCGCCATCGTCACGAAATCATTGAGGTCGTTGCCGGCACAGAAAACGTCGGGCGCGCCGGCGATGATCAGGCATTTCACGCTGTCGGACTTGCCCGCATCCTCGATGGTCGAGGCCATCGTTTCATACATTGCGAGCGTGAGGGCGTTCTTCTTGTCCGCCCGGTTCATGCGAATCTTGCGGACCGGACCTTCGTTGCTGATCAGAATGTCGGGCATCGATTCTTTCCAAATGTCGAACAAATGAGTCGGAAATCAGGTGAGACCAAGTTGGGCTGTTAAATAACCGGGAAAAGCCACACGCATCAGCACGGCGATGGACGCGGGCGAATGGCCTATAGCGCCTTCGCCATCTCCCGCAGCCTGAATTTCTGGATCTTGCCGGTGCTCGTCTTCGGAATTTCCGCAAACACGACGTAGCGGGGGCATTTATAGGATGCCAGGTGCTTGCGGCACCATTGCATCAATTCGTCGGTGCTCGCCTTCGTACCCGGTTTCAATTCGACAAAGGCGCAGGGCGTTTCACCCCATTTGTCGTCAGGCTTCGCAACGACTGCGGCCGCGGCAACCGCGGGATGCTTGTAAAGCGCGTCTTCCACCTCGATCGACGAAATATTCTCGCCTCCGGAAATGATGATGTCCTTGGAACGGTCCTTGAGCTGGATGTAGCCGTCGGCATGCATGACGCCGAGATCGCCGGTATGAAACCAGCCGCCGTCAAACGCCTTGTCCGTCGAGGGTTTGTTCTTGAGATAGCCTTTCATGACCACATTGCCCCGCATCATCACTTCGCCGAGCGTCTCGCCGTCGCGCGCGACAGGTGTCATTGCCTCCGGATCGAGCACGTCGAGTGCCTCAAGCGCGCCGTAGCGCACGCCCTGGCGCGCCTTCTTCACCGCCTGTTCGGCCGGCGTGAGCGCCTCCCATTCCTCGTGCCAGTCGTTGACCACCGCCGGTCCGTAGCTCTCGGTCAATCCATAAAGATGCGTGACGCTGAAGCCCGCCTCCTTCATCGCGGCGAGCACGGCTTCAGGCGGTGGCGCCGCGGCCGTGAAGAATTCGAGGACGTGCGGCAGCGGTTTCTTTTCGTTGGCCGGCGCATTGAGCAGCGTCGCCATCACGATCGGCGCTCCGCACAGATGCGTGACTTTGTGATCGGCGATCGCCTCATACATCGCCGGCGCACGCACAGCCCGCAGGCAGACATGCGTGCCGGCAACGACAGAGATCGACCAGGGGAAGCACCAGCCGTTGCAATGAAACATCGGCAAGGTCCAGAGATAGACGGGGTGTTTGCCCATGGAGCAGGTCACGACGTTGCCGACCGCGAGCAGATGCGCGCCGCGATGGTGATAGACGACGCCTTTGGGATCGCCGGTGGTGCCCGAGGTGTAGTTGAGCGTGATCGCGTCCCACTCATCATCGGGCATTTTCCAGCTGTAGGCAGGATCGCCCTGCGCGACAAACTCCTCGTATTCTATTGAACCGAGCCGCTCGCCTGAGCCGTTGTATTCCGGATCGTCGTAGTCGATCACCAGCGGCTTTGCCTTGCAGAGCGCAAGCGCCTCTTTCATCACCTTCGAGTATTCGCGGTCGGTGATCACGATTTTTGCGTCCGCATGGTCGAGCGAGAAGCCAATGATCGCCGCGTCGAGCCGCGTGTTGAGCGTGTTGAGCACGCCCTGGCACATCGGCACACCATAGTGGCATTCGAGCATGGCCGGCGTATTGGCGAGAAATACCGAAACGGTGTCGCCGCGCTTGATGCCATGCTTGGCCAGCGCGGACGCCAGCCGGCGCGCGCGGGCATAAAATTCGGCGTAGGAGCGGCGCAGAGGGCCGTGGATGATGGCGGTATGATCGGGGAAAACCGCGGCCGCGCGTTCGAGAAAACCCAGCGGTGTCAGCGGCTGGTAGTTTGCCGGATTGCGATCGAGATCGATGTCGTAGGGCGTTTTCGCCATTGGGCCGCTCATTCCCCCGATTATGACACTATTGAACAGTGTTGCGTCCCGATAGACAATCTGGACGAGCAGATCCCGGCCGGCGACTTTGATCCGTGGGGGATGGGCGCTAGGCGAGGGAATCGAGTTTCGACCCAAATAGCTACAAATTCCGCGACCGCGTCTTCTTCGCCGGCTAGTCCGGCGCGCGCAACGGCTTGTTTGCGTGCACGGGTGGCGACACAATAACCGTTCGGAGGAACGCCGATGGACGCCCGAGGCAGCCGCTATCACGAGGTCTACGCGCACTGGCAGCGCAGCCCGGAGATTTTCTGGGCAGAGGCTGCGGCCGAAATCGACTGGTACGAGAAGCCGAAAGAGTTTTTCGACGCTTCGGCCGGCATCTACGGCCGCTGGTTTGTCGGCGGCACCTGCAACACCTGTTACAACGCGCTCGATCGCCACGTTCTCGCCGGCCGCAACGACCAGCCGGCGCTCATTTACGATTCCCCCGTCACCAATACGGTGAAGACCTTCACCTACGGCCGCATGCTGTCAGAGGTGCAACTGCTCGGCGCCATACTGCGCGAATTCGGCGTGGAAAAAGGCGATCGTGTCGTCATCTACATGCCGATGATTCCGGAGGCTGTCTTCGCCATGCTCGCCTGCGCGCGCATCGGTGCCATCCACTCGGTCGTGTTCGGTGGCTTTGCGGCAAAAGAGCTCGCAACCCGCATCGACGACTGCCGGCCGAAGGTGATCCTCTCCGCGAGCGGCGGCATCGAGGGCGCGCGGGTCGTGCCGTACAAGCCGCTGCTCGATGAAGCGATCAATCTCGCGCAGCATAAGCCGAAGGCGTGCATGATCTTCCAGCGCCCGCGATGCGAAGCCGCGCTGACGCCGGGCCGCGATCACGACTGGCGGACGGTGTGGGAGAATGCGGTCAATTACGCCAAGACCAGCGAATGCGTGCCGGTCGCCGCCACCGATCCGCTCTACATTCTCTACACGTCAGGCACGACTGGCATTCCGAAAGGTGTCGTGCGCGACAATGGCGGCCACATGGTCGCGCTCAAATGGTCGATGCAGAATCTCTACGGCGTTTCGCCCGGTGAAGTCTGGTGGTCCGGTTCCGACATCGGCTGGGTGGTCGGCCATTCCTACATTGTCTATGCGCCCCTGTTTCACGGCTGCACGACGATCCTCTATGAGGGAAAGCCGGTCGGTACGCCGGACGCCGGCGCGTTCTGGCGTCTGATCGCGCAGCATGGTGTCGTGGCGCTGTTCACCGCGCCGACCGCGTTCCGCGCCATCAAGAAGGAAGATCCGAAAGGCGCGCTGATCGGGAAATACGATCTCACCAAATTCCGCACGCTGTTTCTTGCCGGCGAGCGCGCCGATCCGCCGACCATCCAATGGGCGGAGGAAGTGCTCAACGTGCCGGTGATCGACCACTGGTGGCAGACGGAAACAGGCTGGTGCATCGCCGGCAATCCGGTCGGGCTCGGCGCACTGCCCGTGCGTTACGGTTCAGCCTGCGTGCCGATGCCGGGTTACGCGATCGATATCGTCGACGAGGCCTGCAAGGTGCAGTCTGCGAACAAGATCGGCTCGATCGTGGTGAAGCTGCCGCTGCCGCCGGCCTGTTTTCCGACGCTGTGGCAACAGGACGAGCGCTTCAAGGAAAGCTATCTCGCGGAATTCCCCGGCTACTACAAGACGGCGGACGCGGGCTACAAGGATGACGACGGCTACGTCTATGTGATGAGCCGCACCGATGACATCATCAATGTCGCCGGCCACAGGCTCTCCACCGGCGGCATGGAGGAAGTGCTCGCCGGACATCCCGACGTCGCCGAATGCGCCGTGCTCGGCATCAGGGACGATCTCAAGGGCGAAGTGCCGTGCGGCTTCATCGTGCTCAAGGCCGGCGTGAACCGCCCGCCGTCTGAAATCGAAACGGAAATCGTCGCGCTGGTGCGCGAAAAGATAGGACCGGTCGCGGCATTCAAGCTTGCCATCACCGTAGCGCGTCTGCCCAAGACGCGTTCGGGAAAAATCCTGCGCGGCACGATCAAGAAAATCGCCGACGGCGAATTCTGGACAATGCCGGCGACGATCGACGATCCGGCGGTTCTCGACGAGATCGGCAGCGCGCTGAAGGGCCACGGTCTTGGCGGCAAGCGAACGGGTTCGTAACGGACCGGGTGCGGTTGCTAATTACCGAAATCGCCTCCGCGCGCGTGACAAATCGATCACACAAAAACTCAAAAGCAGGTTTCGTCGTACCTTTGCGGCAATGCAGCCACGGTCTCGCCCCGATTCGCTGTCGATTTTGACACACGGGGACGCGCAACATGTGTTTTTGTGGTCGTGCAGTAAATCCGACAGCGACGAATGATAGCGTCGCGAATTTCCGCTTCCGCAAAATCGTAGGTCTTGGTCCTGTCGCGCTTGCAGCGATGACGCTCGCGGCCTGCAATCAGTACACGGTCGCCACCAACAAATCAGGCGTGCCCGGCGCCAACCGCCAGGTGGCGCTGCTGGAGCAAAGTGGCGAGCCGACGATACGCCACGTTGCAGTCAGGCGGGTGAGACACACGCCGATCAAACGTCCGGTCGAGACGCAATTTGCCTCGCATGGAATCGCCAGCTTCTACTCCGATGAACAGCAGACCGCTAATGGCGAAAAATTCGATCCGAACGCCATGACCGCCGCGCACCGCACCTTGCCGTTCGGCACAAAGTTGCGGGTAACGAACCTCGCCACCGGTCGCTCCGTGATGGTTCGCGTCAATGATCGCGGCCCTTACATTTCGGGCCGTGTGGTCGATGTGTCTTATTCTGCAGCTGAATCTTTGGGGATCGTGGGGAGAGGTATCGCGAAGGTCAAACTTGACGTCGTTCACTAAATGGGGCGCCGCCCGGCAAGGGGAGGCGAGCCGACCGCCCGAGCGCGATCAGGGGACGTCTGCGCTCGGGCGGGGCTACCCTTCCGCCGGGTCCCGGTTCGGGAAATCCCTGGGAGCAAATTAATTGATGTAGTCGGGAACCACTACGTTCAAACGACATTGGCTCAGTTACATCGCCCCAACGAGAGGAGATTTTCGTGCCCTCGCGTGTCATCCATCTAATTAACCCCAAAACAGATTCCCTCACCACCCGCCCGCTTTACCTGAACCGAGCACTCTACTCGCCCCTTGCGGGGCTGCTCGCGGTCGCGGCTTGCATTCCGCGCGACAAGTACGAAGTGGTGCTGACGGATGAAAACATCGAAACGATCGATTTCGATCTGAAGGCCGACCTCGTCGGCATCTCCGCGATGACGAGCTACGTCAACCGCGGCTACGAGGTCGCCGACGAATTCCGTGCCAAAGGCATTCCTGTCGTCATGGGCGGCGTGCATCCGAGCTTCATGCCGCAGGAAGCGCTCAAGCATGCCGACGCGGTGGTCATCGGCGAGGTCGAGCTCGTCATCGACAAGCTGCTCGACGATCTCAAGCAAGGGCAGATGAAAGGAATGTACAAATCGACCAAGCTGCACCCGATGGTCGGCCTGTCGATGCCGCGCTACGACCTGCTGAAGAAGCATCGCTACGTGAACAAGACCTTTGTGCAGACCTCGCGCGGCTGCCACCAGGGCTGCACGTTCTGCGCCGAGCCGTTGATGAACGGGCTGAAATTCCGCTATCGGCCGGTCGATGAAGTGATCCATGAGATGGAAAACTGCGGTTCGCGCATCATCTCGATCAACGACGCGGATTTTTTCGGTACGCCCGAGCGTCCGAAGCAAGTGATGCGGGCCCTGAAAGGGCGCAACATTCTGTGGCAGGCCGGGGTGACCTCGAAGCTTGCGCAGGATGATGGCATGCTCGAGCTCGCTGCGGAAAGCGGATGCACGCTGCTCAGCATCGGCTTTGAATCGATATCCCGCTCGACGCTCACCAGCGTGCACAAGCACGTCAACCGGCCGGACACATTCGCAGCGTTGGTCGAAAAAGTGCACTCCTACGGCATCATGGTGTTCGGCCTGTTCATGTACGGCTTCGACGGTGACGATCTCTCCGTGTTCGACCAGACCGTCAACTTCAACATCGATTCGAGATACGACGCCTGCGCCTATTCGACCTTGACCCCTTATCCGGGCACGCTGACCTGGTACGAGATGAAAAAGGCGAACCGCATCGTTTCCTTTGACTGGACGATGTATGACCAGGGCCACGTCGTCTACCGTCCGGCACAGATGTCGGGCGATGAACTGCGCATCGGCGTCGACCGGGCCTATAGAAATTTCTACGCAACATCCTCGATCGCCAAACGGTTTCCAATGAGCGGCAAACGCCATCGCGCGCAATGGGTGGTCTACAACATGATGATGCGGAGGGGCTCAAAGACCGAGAACATTCAGTCGATCGCCGCGCCGACAGCGGAGCCGGACAACGCTCCGATACCCCCGATTCTGCCGATCAAGCGCGAGTGGCGCGAAGCCGTGCTCGAAGCGGTCGGCGGCGGGCCGGGTCCGCATCTGAGCTAGCTCAGATCGACGCGTCGTCAATGCCCCGCTTGAGCTTTATGGCCGCGAGAAACTCCTGGCGGGTTTTGAAATTCGTGCGGAAAACGCCGAGCATGCGGCTTGTCACCATCGTGACGTCGGAGCGGCGAACGCCGCGCGTCGTCATGCACTCATGTGCGCCTTCGATGACGACGGCGACGCCAGACGGCTTGAGCACACTGTTGAGGCATGAGGCGATTTCGGCCGTCATTTTTTCCTGCACCTGCATTCTTTTTGCGAAGACATCGACTAGCCTCACGAGCTTGGAAATCCCGACGACACGCCTGCGCGGAAGGTAGCCGATGTGAACGCGGCCGATGATCGGTGCGATGTGATGCTCGCAATGGGATTCGAACCGGATATCGCGCAACAGCACCATCTCGTCGTAGCCGGCGACTTCCTCGAAGGTGCGGCGAAGATATTCGCTCGGGTCTTCGAAATAGCCGGCAAACCATTCTTCGTAGGCGCGAACTACACGGGCCGGCGTGCCGCGAAGTCCTTCCCTGTCCGGGTCGTCCCCGGCCCATTGGATGAGGGTCCGGACGGCGTTCTCGGCCGCTGCCCGCGACGGCCGTTCGTCCTTGCTGCGCACACCTTTTGTCAGGCGACGACCGGATTTCATGCTGAGCTCCCAGCCTCTGGCATTGCCGATGGTGAAAAGAATACCGCGACTGCCTCGGGTATGTCCCGGGGAGCCTTTCAATCAATGTGGTGATCGGAAGGGCGTTCCTCGCGGCGGGGACGCCTCGGCAGTGTCAGCGTTTCACGCAGGTCTTCACGTAGCTGCGACGCTGCATGAAGCTCAATTTCTATTCGCGCGCCTCACGCTGGCAGACGGCACGTTTTTCCATGGCAATTCTGTCGGCCTTGGCGATCTCGCCCGGACTTCTCGGTTTTGCTGGAGGCGATTGCGTTTGCGAAAAACGCTAGCGTGGCGCTCAAAAGAAACAGACCGATGGCGGTGAAGATAACCAGGGATCGTGACACGGGAGAGCTCGATATTGCTGGACTGTCGTCACGAGCAATATCGCTTGTGCTCTCTACATCGGCAACAGCAATTCGAGCTTTTCACAGTCTGAATCGTTCGCCATGCCGCAGACGATCACACCATGACGATGGGGAGATGCGGTCTGGTCGGAGGATGGGGCGGTGACTTTGCCACTTGTGACGTGTGCCGCAGCTGAGGGCGTATGCGTATGCACAGTGCGGGCGACTGCTACTGATGCGAGCAGGGCCAAAGCGGCAGCAGCAGTGATAAATCTGATTTTGCGCGATATCATTTTGGTTACCTCGCGAATCCGTCGCGTTTGAAATCGAAATAACAAAAATTTTGCTCTGCACAAGACAAAGCGTTCTCACATTAAATTGTTCAGTGGCATTAACTGCTTGTTTGAATATTGCACCGCCACCGGCCCGCATCGGTCGTATGGCTTGCATAGCGGCTTTGCAGAATGCGAATGCGTCGAGCGCCACAGTCGCGTCACCGTGATGATAGCCAAATGACATTCATGCCCCTCTACATCTGTACGGCATGCGGTACCCAATATCCGGACAGCGCGAAGGCGCCCGGCGAATGCCCTATCTGCGAGGAGGAGCGGCAATACGTTCCGCCGCGCGGGCAAACCTGGACTACGCTCGAGGCCCTGTCGCAAAGCCACATGAATAGCTTCCGCGAATACGACACCGGTATGATCGGAATCAGCGCCGGCTTTGCCATCGGCCAGCGCGCACTGCTCGTGCGCACGGAAGGCGGCAATATTTTGTGGGACTGCGTTGCTACTCTTGATGCGGCAACGATCAGCATGATCAAGGGTCTTGGCGGCCTGAAGGCGGTCGCGATTTCGCATCCGCATTTCTACACGACAATGAACGAATGGGCGGGGGCCTTCGACTGTCCGATCTATCTCAATGCTGCCGATCGGGACTGGATCATGCGCAAAGGTCCGGCGGTGAAATTATGGGAGGGCGACACGCTCAAGCTTTGGGACGGCGTCACGCTCGTGCGCTGTGGCGGACATTTTCCCGGCGGAACGGTGATGCATTGGGCCGGCGGCGCCGGCGGGCGCGGGATCGTCTGCGCAGGCGACATTCTGACGGTTGCCACCGATCGCAAGTGGCTTTCCTTCATGCGCAGCTATCCGAATTTCATTCCGTTGTCGGCGCGCGAAGTCGAGCACATCGGCAAATCGCTCGAGCCGTTTCGGTTTGACATGATCTACGGTCACTATTTCGACCGCGTCATTCCCAAGGACGCCAAGCAGGTCCTGGAGAAATCCGTCGCACGCTACGTCGCTGCCATCAACGGGACGCGCGGATACTGAAAAGCGTCACAAGTCCGGCCGCGCGAATACCGGGTGGGGGGGTTGGCCCGCGCGGCCGGGTGAGTACGCCTCAGATGAGGACGACCCCACAGCCACGAATCGAGTCATGGTCCAATACCGGCGAAAATTGTCAGCCGCGATTACTCGCTGTCTTTCTCGCTTTTGGCGCCGAGCTGCTTGAGCTTGGCGAAAACGGCGCTGACATCGAGTTCTCCCGGCTTCTTCTCCGGCTCCGCGGTGGTCGCGACTTCCGCTTCCTTGCGCGCGGTTGTCTCGGCGGCCGGCAGCAGAGTGGCGCCAGTATCGGCCGGTGAGGGCTTTTCCTTGTTGGCGCGTTGCACTTCGAGGTCGAGGTCAATTTGCGAAGCGAGACCGAGTGTCACAGGGTCCATCGGCGTGAGGTTTGCCGAATTCCAGTGCGTGCGGTCGCGGATCGAGGCGATCGTCGACTTCGTCGTACCCACAAGGCGCATGATCGCGCTGTCCTTGAGTTCCGGATGGTTGCGCACCAGCCAGAGGATGGCATTCGGCCGGTCCTGGCGACGCGAAACCGGCGTATAGCGCGGGCCCTTCTTGCTGCGCTCGGCCGTCGGAATGGCCACCTTCGGCTCGGTGAGCTTCAAACGCGATTCCGGATTTTTTTCTGCTTCCGCGATCTGCTCGCGCGTCAGTTGGCCCGTCACGATGGGGTCGAGGCCTTTAATTCCCTGTGCGGCGTCTCCGTCGGCAATTGCCTTCACTTCAAGCGGGTGCAGCTTGCAGAATTCTGCGATCTGGTCGAATGAGAGCGCGGTGTTGTCCAACAGCCAGACGGCGGTCGCCTTTGGCATCAAGGGTCCTGCGGTCGCCATGGCAAAATCTCCTCTATGCTTCGCCCGCCCTCAGGCGAAGCTTTTAGATCATCTTTGATGATCGGAAAGTGGCGGGAATATAGGGGGACTGGCGGAGTCATGCAACCGTTCCGCTTGACAGAGTGGGTCCGCGCACCCCATGTCGATACCGCGATTGCGCGCCAAAACCGCGTCCTTTGAGGTTAATAATGCCGCAAAAACCGGCCAAGCCTGTTCTGAAAGTGCTGCTCTGCTCGCCGCGCGGCTTCTGCGCGGGGGTGGTGCGAGCCATCGAGTCGGTGGAGCGGGCGCTCGCCATCTATGGGGCGCCGGTCTACGTCCGTCACGAGATTGTGCACAACCGCTATGTCGTCGACAGCCTGCGCGCCAAAGGCGCGATTTTCGTCGAGGAACTCAGCGAAGTTCCCAGTGACCATGCGCCGGTGATCTTTTCGGCGCATGGCGTGGCGCGCGCGATACCCGAGGAGGCGCAGCGTCGCAATCTCTTCACGATCGACGCGACCTGCCCGCTGGTCACGAAAGTGCATCGCGAGGCCGAGATTCATAACCGTCGCGGGCGCGAGATTGTCCTCATCGGCCATGCCGGTCATCCGGAAGTTGTCGGAACCATGGGGCAGCTCCCGCAGGGGAGCATTACGCTCGTCGAGACGCTCGAGGATGTGGCGCAATTCACCCCGCGCGATGCCAACAAGCTTGCTTACGTCACACAGACGACGCTTTCGGTCGACGACACGGCGGCCATGGTTGATCTTCTGAAGCAGCGTTTTCCGGACATCTCAGGTCCGCACAAGGAAGACATCTGCTACGCGACCACAAATCGTCAGGATGCGGTCAAACGCGTTGCACCAGTCGTCGATGCCATGATCGTTGTCGGCGCTCCCAATTCATCGAATTCGCAGCGGCTGAAGGAAGTGGCCGAGAAGTCCGGCTGTCCGCGCGCGCTGCTGATGCAGCGTGCTGCCGAGATCAAGTGGAGCGATTTCGATGGCGTCGCGCGCCTCGGCATCACCGCCGGCGCTTCCGCTCCTGAGGTCCTGGTTGAGGAAATCATGGGCGCGTTTGCCGAGCGCTATATCCTCGATATTGAAACTGTCACTGCGACGGAGGAGGGAGTCTTCTTCCCGCTACCCCGTCCACTGCGTGACCACGAGGCGGCGGAGTGACGCTGCATGGCGGTCTACACCGACGTCTCGGCGGACGATCTCACCCGCTTCCTTTCGGTTTATGACATCGGCGAACTGCTCTCGTACAAAGGCATCGCTGAAGGCGTCGAGAATTCGAATTTTTTGGTGCATGCCGGCGCCGGCAATTTCATCCTCACCCTCTATGAAAAGCGCGTTGCCGAAGACGACCTGCCTTTTTTTCTGGGGCTCATGGAGCATCTTGCCGCGCGCGGGATCACCTGCCCCCAGCCGGTAAAAAACCGGCAGGGCGGCGTTCTCGGTAAGATCGCCGGCCGACCCGCTGCGATTGTGACCTTTCTCGATGGATTGTGGATCAGACGGCCCAGTCCCGCCCACTGCTCGGCCGTGGGGGAGGCCTTGGCGCGCCTGCATCTCGCCGGCGCTGCCTTCAAGCAGAAACGCGCCAATGCCTTGTCGATCGAGAGCTGGCGTCCGCTCTACGAACACGCCAAGGCACGTGGCGACAGCGTACGGCAAGGGCTTTGCCGCGAAATTGAGATGGAGCTCGACGAGCTGGAAAAATCCTGGCCGCGCCGGCTGCCGCAAGGCGTCATCCACGCCGACCTATTTCCCGACAACGTTTTTTTCCTCGGCGACAAGTTGTCCGGACTGATCGATTTTTATTTTGCCTGCACCGATACGCTCGCCTACGACGTTGCGGTCTGCCTCAACGCCTGGTGCTTCGAGTCGGATCATTCCTACAACGTCACCAAAGGGCGATCGCTGCTCAATGCCTATGGCAAGGTGCGGGCCCTTTCCGAAGCCGAGCGAAACGCTCTTCCCGTCCTTGCGCGCGGTGCGGCGATGCGCTTTCTGCTCACGCGCCTGGTCGATTGGCTGGCGGTGCCGGATGGCGCCCTGGTGCGGCCAAAAGATCCCCTGGAGTACTATCGCAAGCTGCGGTTTCACCAGTCGGTGAAATCCGTGCAGGATTACGGCCTCGGGGCATGATCGCGAAAAGCAAACGCCGTCGTTCCGCCTGCGTGCGCGAAGGAAAATCCATGTGAGCGAGCAGCGCGTCACCATACACACTGACGGTGCCTGTTCCGGCAATCCCGGACCTGGCGGCTGGGGCGCGATCCTCACCTTCGGTGACAATGAAAAGGAACTCAAGGGCGGCGAACCGCACACGACAAACAACCGCATGGAGCTGATGGCGGCCATCTCGGCGCTAGAGGCGCTCAAGCGGCCTTGTACGATCGATCTTCATACCGACAGCGAATATCTCAAGAACGGGATCACTACATGGATCCACGGCTGGAAGAAGAATGGCTGGCGGACTGCCGACAAGAAACCGGTGAAGAACGTCGATTTATGGAAGCGGTTGGACGAAGCACTTGCCCGTCACAAAGTGCATTGGCACTGGGTCAAAGGCCATGCCGGTCACGCGATGAACGAGCGTGCGGACGAACTTGCGCGTGAAGGTCTGGTCGCGGCGCGTGCCGGTGCGATCGGCGCAATGAAGACAAAATAGTCGACTCCGGGCGCGCGGTTCGACCCGCAAACCCGGGATCGCAAATTTCGATTAAAGCTGCGCGAGCAAAGCCTGACCGCCAGAAAGTTCGCACTTGCCGGGTGCATCTTCGATATTGAGTTTTTTGACGACGCCGTCTTCGACCAGCATCGAATAGCGTTTTGACCGGGTGCCGAGACCGTTGCCCGAACCATCGAAGGCCATGTCGATGGCCTTCGCGAATTCGCCATTGCCGTCCGCAAGAAAATCGATCTTGCCTTCGGCACCCGTCGATTTCTTCCAGGCTTCCATGACGAACACGTCGTTGACGCCCGTCACCGCGATTGTGTGCACGCCCTTCGCCTTGATGGCGGCAGCATTATTCAGAAAACTCGGAATATGCAGGTTGTTGCAGGTTGGAGTAAAAGCGCCGGGCACCGCGAAAAGAGCGACCTTCCGGCCTTTGAAAACGTCATCCGTGGTCTTCCAAACGGGACCTTCGGTGGTCATGATGCGGAATTTTACTTCGGGCAATCGGTCGCCGACCTTGATGGGCATAGATATCCTCTCTCGCGTTACGGACGGGTATTTTTTCTTGTGAGGGCTAATTACGCCCTTGCCGCAAATTAGTCGAGACGGGACTTGACCTCGACCGCGCGGTCGCCGGTGACCACTGTGTAGGTCAAATCGACCTGGCTCTTTGGATCGACACCGGGAGGCATCCCGTCAAGGTCAAAGCTGAACTTGGCGCGCCCATCCGACCCCGATTTTGCCGATTTTGGGATAGGCAATGCCCAGTTCGGGGTCGGTCCTTCGACAAACAATTCCACCGGCTGGCCAGGGGGTGCCGCAAGGTCGACAGTCACCTGCGGCTTCGATCCGGCGTTGACGCGTCGTGCGGTGAGTCCCGCCTGCGCGGGGGTTACTTGCTTCGGTACGCGCGCTTCGGCCGCGCTCAGATCAGTGTTGTGGGCACTGTTGCCAGGACTGAGAACGAGTTCAGCGCGTCCTTCCGCTGGCACGCATAATTTCTCGCAGACCGCGTAATCGACTTTCAGGCGCAATCGAACCGGCTTGCCTGCCTGCTGCGGCGAAACAACAACCGGAAAAATGACGCGCTCTTTGTAACCGAGCGTTTGCCCGGTCTCGTCGGTGAAAAGGTGCGGCACGGGGTAAAAGACAGTTGCCGTCTTCAGGTTTTCAGAACCAGAAAAATCGAAGTGCGGTGGAACTCCGGAATCGCCAGGATAGCGCCAATAAGTCTTCCAACCGGGCTGCATCTTGATCTCGACGCCGGCGCGCAGTTGCGCGTCGCCATTTTTGCCGCTTCCCGCGACAATTCTGGTCGCCGAGCGAACATCGTCACTCCAGGGTGATTCGTCGGCAGCATGGCCCACCGCGGCCCAAACGGCGGAAATGACGCAGGCGGCCAAAACAGTGCGCGATGATCTGTGAATATCGTTCATTTGCGAGGCTCTAGTCGGTTACCGCCCCCCGCACCACTGAATTCATCGTGAGCAAGCGTTGAACACGATCTCGGCAGGCGGCCGCCACAATTGTCGTATCGAATATGACAGTGATGGATTGAACTTTCGTCGGCAAGGTTCGTTTGCAAAGACGGGTCGTTCAGGTAACCTTTTCCCATGAAGATTGCACGCAACAAGACCGCGCAGCAGGGACCTGGACGAGGTTATCTCGACGGGCAAATGCTGATTGCAATGCCGGCAATGAATGACGAGCGTTTCTCGCGCGCGGTGATCTATGTCTGTGCGCATTCGACTGAAGGTGCCATGGGCATCATCGTCAATCATCCTGCGGCGAACATAAAATTTCCTGACCTTCTCGTGCAGCTCGAAGTGATTCCGGCGAGCGAACGCATCCAGTTGCCGACGCGCGCCGAAGAGGTGAAAGTGCTCAAAGGCGGTCCGGTAGAAACCGGCCGCGGCTTCGTACTTCATTCGGCGGATTTCTTCATCGAGAATTCCACGTTGCCGATCGACGAGGGCATCTGCCTGACGGCGACGCTCGATATTCTCAAGGCCATCGCGCGCGGCAACGGTCCCGCCAGTGCCATTCTCGCATTGGGCTATGCCGGATGGGCGCCTGGTCAGCTCGAGCAGGAAATCCAGCAGAATGGGTGGCTGCACTGTGCGGCCGATTCCGAGCTGATCTTTGGCCAGGATACCGGCACCAAATACGAGAAAGCCCTGCGCAAGATCGGCATCGATCTGGGCATGTTGTCGAGCGAAGCCGGCCACGCCTGATCGAGTTTGCGGAGATAATCCGTCTATTCAGATGCGATCTTGAGCGCGCGCAAGCGCGTCGGTTTGTCGATCAGCAGATCGCGGGCGCCCTCGGCGCTCATGGGTTCGCCAAAGGCGAAGCCCTGCGCATATTCACACCCGAGCTGGTAAAGCTCGACGGCATCGGAATCCGTTTCGGCTCCTTCCGCCACGACCTCCATGCCGAGATCGTGTGCGAGCGCGATGATCGACCGCAGGATGACAGGTCGCGTTCCCCGGGGCGTCGTGCGCACGAATGACTGATCAATCTTGATCGTGTCGAAGGGGAAACGCTGCAAATAGGCGAGCGATGAATGCCCCGTGCCGAAATCGTCGAGCGACAGGCCAGCGCCGAGCTCCTTGATGCGGGTCAGCATTTGCGCGGCGTGTTCCGGATTTTCCATGACCAGGGATTCGGTGATCTCCAGCTTGAGCGTGCCGCGCGCGAGCGCCACGCGTCCGAGCACGCCGCGAAGGTCTTGGATCAGGTCGTGCCGCAGCAATTGCCGCGAGGAAACATTCACGCTCGCAAACACTGGCTCGCGTGAGCGGGTGGCCGCTTGCCATTGCGCCAGCTGGCGCGCCGTGTGTTCGAGGACGAAGAGGCCGAGGTCGACAATCAGGCCGATTTCCTCGGCGATGGAAATGAATTCCGCGGGCGACAGGTGGCCCAGCTTCGGGTGATCCCAGCGGGCGAGTGCCTCGAATCCGGCGATGGCGCGATCCTCCAACCTTACGATTGGCTGGTACAGTACCTTGATTTCCTCGCGCTCAATGGCGCGGCGCAATTCCGATTCCATGGCAAGACGGTCGGTCTTGCGCGAGCGCATGGCCGGCTTGAAGATCTCGATGCGATCGCCGCCGATGCGTTTGGCGTAATACATCGCAAGCTCGGCATCCTTGAGCACTTCATCGGTTCGCTGTGTCTGATTTTCGGCAAGTGCCATTCCGATTGAGGCCGTCAGGAAGATTTCCCGGTCGTTGAAGGCGATCGGTGCGCGCAAGGTGCGACGGATGGTTTCGGAAAAGCCGACAATGCGCGCAGGCTCGCGCTCCGAAAGGAGGATCATCGCGAACTGATCGCCCGAAAGACGCGCCAGCGTATCTTGTGGCTTAAGCAGGCGTGCAAGCCGGCGGGCGATCGTGAGCAGAATCGAATCCCCGACAGCCATGCCGACGGAGTCGTTGACCTGCTTGAACCGGTCGACATCGATCACGATGATCGAGGGCCGGATCTGCGAGTCAGCCCGAGCAAAGCCGAAGGCCGCTTCCATGCGATCGATGAACAATTCGCGGTTGGGCAGGCCGGTGAGGTTGTCGTGAACTGCGTCAAACAGCAGCCGTTCCTCGGCGGTCTTGAAGTCGGTTACGTCGGTGAGCGTGCCGACGAGCCGGACAACCTCGCCATCGGAGCCGACCACCGGGCGCGCTTTCAGCGCGAACCAGAGATAGTTGCCATCGGCGGTTCGTAGCCGGAAATCCTGGGTTAACCGGCCGCGACGCTGCTCGACGACGCTGTCGAGGGATGCGCGGAAGCGATCGCGGTCGAGCGGATGCAGAACCTCAAGCCAGGTCGCCGCCGGTCCTTCGAGCGAACCGCGCTTCATGCCGAGCATGCTTTCGGTTTCCGGGCTCGTGAACACCTTGTCTGCGGAAACGTCCCAGTCCCAGATCAGATCACCCGCGCCGGTAAGCGCGAGCGCCCGGCGTTCGACGTCGGATACGATGCCGTGTGTGATGCCGCCGGCGAATGCGTGCTGCATCACAGTGAAGCCGATCAGCATCACGATCAGCACCAGGCCGCCGAGCAGCGCCGGACCGATAATGTCATTCGTTACGAGACCGGTGACCGCGAGGCCGGCGGCCGTGGTCCAAGCGACGAGCAGCAGCCAGGTCGGTATCAGCAGCACCGCACGGTCGAAGCCGTGCGTCGAAAGATAAATGACAAGCGCGAGCCCGAATACCGCAATGCCCGCAAGCGACATCCGCGCGATGCCGGCGGCAACGGCAGGATCGAACACGGCAACGGCGACAAGCGCTGCGAGTGCGGCGAGCCAGGCGATGGTGATGTGCGCGTAACGAACGTGCCAGCGCGACAGATTGAGATAGGCGAAGAGAAAGACCAGCAACGTCGCCGACAGGATTGCCTCGCCGCAGGCGCGCCATACGCGCTCGGCGCCCGCCGACATATCAAAGACTTTGCCCCAGAAGCCGAAGTCGATGCCGATGTAGATCAGGACGGCCCAGCCAAGCGCGGCCGCGGCCGGGAACATGATCGAGCCTTTCACGACAAAGAGGATCGTGAGAAACAGCGCGAGCAGACCGGCGATGCCGATAACGATGCCATAATACAGCGTAAAGGAATTGACCTTGTCCTTGTACGCGTCGGGCTCCCACAAATAGATCTGCGGAAGTTTGTCGGAGCGCAGCTCGGCGACGAAAGTGATGACCGTGCCCGGGTCGAGGGTGATGCGAAAGACGTCCGCGGTCGAACCTTCCTGACGGACAGGACGATCGCCGGTTGACGGCGTAATGGCTGCGATGCGCGAAAGTCCGAGGTCGGGCCAGAACAGGCCAGAACCGACCATGCGATAGTGCGGGACGACAACGAGGCGATCGATCTGTTCGTCGCTGTTATTTGTCAGCGCGAACACCGCCCAGTTGTTGTTGCCTTCGCGCGCTCGCACCTCGATACGTCGAACGATGCCGTCAGGGCCGGGCGCGGTCGACACCTGGATGCGATCGCTCTCCGTATGCTGCACCTCTGTTGCGGCGGTCAAATCGATCGCGGCCGCGTCGAGCCGCACATTCACCGATTCAACGGCGCGCGCGACCGGAACGGTCAACAACACAGCGGTGATGACGACCGCTATTGCGGTCAGCCAACGCGTCATAGGCAATACAAAACCCCCGGCCGCGGCATCCCCTTGCAGCCCGGGCCCCTGGCCTCGCCGACGGTGAGAATCCGCAAACAATCGCACCCTCTGTTTAAGTCCGACATTACGCCGTTTTCGCGGCTTTTGCCGAAACGGACGGTCAATCAGAATGTTAGCACGATCTTCCCGATATGGGCGCTGGTTTCCATAAGGGCGTGGGCAGCCGACGCGGCATCCAGTGGGAAGGTCTTGTAGATGACGGGTTTGACCTTACCGGCGGCGATAAGGGGCAAAACATTGGTTTCGACCGCCCGCGCGATTGCGCCTTTGTCGGGTATCGACCGCGAACGCAAGGTCGAGCCGGTATGGTGCAGCCGCTTGAGCATGATGCGACGAAAATCGACCGTCGCCTTTGGACTTCCCTGAAACGCGATCTGCACGATGCGCCCCTCAACCGCGGCGGCTTCGTAGTTCCGTGCGATGTAGTCCCCACCCACCATGTCCACTATAACCTCGGCGCCCTTGTCGCCGGTGGCTGTCTTCGTGGCGCTGACGAAGTCCTCGGTCTTATAGTTAACGGCGACGTCGGCGCCGAGCTTGCGGCACGCATCACACTTTTCCGGCGAGCCCGCAGTTGTGATCACGCGCGCGCCGAATGCCTTGGCAAGCTGGATGGCGGCGGTACCGATGCCTGACGAGCCGCCGTGGATCAGCAGAGTTTCGCCGCGCTTGAGTCCGCCTCGCTCGAACGTGTTGTGCCAGACCGTGAAAAAAGTTTCCGGTATGGCCGCCGCCTCGATCATCGAAAGATTGCCGACCGGCAAGGCATGACTTTCGTGCGCGAGACAATATTCGGCGTAGCCGCCCCCGACGACCAGCGCCATCACCCGATCACCGAGCTTCCAACGTTTGACGTTAGCGCCCAACGCGACGACCTCGCCGGCAATCTCAAGTCCGGGAATATCCGGCGCACCCGGAGGCGGTGGGTAGAGGCCCATGCGCTGCATGACATCGGGACGGTTCACGCCCGCGGCCGCGACCTTGACGAGGATTTCGCCATCACCCGGCGCCGGCACGGGACGCTTTTCCGGCACAAGCATATCGGGGCCACCGGAAGCCTTGATGCCGATCGCTGTCATCTGAGCTGGAACTGCGGCCATTGATTCCTCTGTTTTTGTGTAATCGGAAGCCCTTTTAGGCGGGCCTTATGGATGTGACAACCACAACTGGCGCAGCTAGATTTCGGACAGGGAGCCTGCGATGCCGGCGATTGACGAAGACGACAAACCCAAGAAAAAGGTCGCGCACGAGATCGGTCAGGACCTGACGCTTCTGTCGGTCGAGGAGTTGGGCGCGCGCGTGCAATTGCTGCGCGACGAGATCAGCCGGCTGGAAGCTGACATGACGCAAAAGCGCGCGTCGCGCGCGGCGGCGGATCAGTTTTTCAAGCGCTGAATCGACCGGAACGGCAAAGGTAATTGCGTGCCGAGAGGTCTTAAAAAATTTTTTGGAATTGCGCCAACTTCTTAAGCTGTCGTTAAGCTTTCTCGACCATTACTGGCATTGTCCATCTTCATGTGGACATTGAGTGGCTCCTGTCCACTCTGTTTGACGCCTCCCTGTTATCACCTCGAGCCGCCGGCAACGGCGGCTCCTTTTTTGTGTCAATTTGGGTCACGGTTGCAATTTGGGCGGCAACTATATCGCGATATTAACCATAGCGCCGTCTTTACAGAGGCGGCCCAAGCGCGCAATGCTTACTCAAACGTATACGGGGTGTGTATCTGCTCCGTGTGAGTGAGGGCGTCGCGTATGTCCGAAAAATCATTCATCGAAACGCAACCGGTGTCATTCGGTGAGCGGCTCGCAAGCTCGCAGGCATTTGCCGAGCTGTTTCGTGACGGCATGGCGCTGGTCGAGGAAACCGCAACCTATCTTGACGGTCCCGGGCGGCAGCAATCGAAAAAACTCGAGCGCGCGGCGGCGCTCGCTTACGCGACCGAAAGCATGCGGCTGACCACCAGGCTGATGCAGCTGGCGTCATGGCTCCTGCTTCACCGCGCGGTCAAAGAAGGCGAGATGTCGCTCGCGCAGGCCAGCAAGGAAAAGACCAAGGTCAAGCTTGCAACGACCGATACGTATGATGCCAGCAACGTTGAGCTGCTGCCGGCGACGCTGCGCGGCCTCATCGAGCGATCGCAGAAGCTGTACGCAAAGGTTCGGCGGCTCGATGCGACGATATACAATCAAAGTGCGGCGGAGCGTCAGCCCACGACCGCCAATCCTGTCGAGCGCCAGCTTGGTTTGTTGAAAGCGGCTTTCGGAACAGAGAACGTCTAGCGTCAGTTCGGCGAGAAAAACAAACCCCCGCGTCATGCGGGGGTTTTCGCGTCTGTATGAAGGGAAGCTTATTTCTTCTCGTCCGTCTTGAGAAAGCCGGAGAACTTTTTCTGGAAGCGCGACAGGCGGCCACCGCGGTCGACGAGCTGCTGTTGGCCGCCGGTCCATGCGGGGTGCGACTTCGGGTCAATGTCGAGATGCAGAACGTCACCCTCTTTGCCCCAGGAGGAGCGGGTGGTGAATTCGCTGCCGTCTGTCATCACCACTTTGATGGTATGGTAACCAGGATGGATATCTTGTTTCATCGTCAGTTTCCGGGCGCGTCAGGCGCGCCAAATGGGGGATGAATTTGGGGGCTCTATACAGCAGCCGGTTACAGGCGGCAAGCCGCTACGATTGACCGCTGTCGGCCTCGCGGGGCATTAAGACAGCGCGAAATGAACTGTTAAGCACAGGTTTTGCATGAGGTTTTCCAGCGACGGGCGGGGGCTCGATGTGGAGGCTGCGCCGCGGCCGGAAGAGCCGCGCAGGCTGAAACTCAAACCGCTCACGCGGCTCGCGCCTTATATCGTGCGCTATCGCGGCCGCGCGCTTGCCGCGCTGATAGCGCTCATCGTCGCTGCGCTCACCACGTTGATCGTGCCGGTCGCGGTACGCCGGATGATCGATTTCGGGTTCTCTGACAAGGCGGTGCAGCTGATCGACAGCTATTTTGCAGTCATGATCGCGGTCGTGGCCGTGCTCGCGATCTCGAGTGCGATGCGTTACTACCTGGTCACGACGTTGGGCGAGCGTATCGTGGCCGATCTGCGGTCGGATGTCTTCGCGCACCTGACGCAATTGTCGGCATCATTTTTTGATACGGCCCGTACCGGTGAAATCGTTTCGCGGCTGACCGCGGACACGACGCAGATCAAATCGGCGGTCGGCGCCTCGGTTTCGATCGCATTGCGCAATTTGCTGCTCTTCCTGGGTGGTGCCGCCATGATGGTGGTCACCAGCCCACGCTTGTCCCTGTTCGTGCTCGGGGCGATACCGATCATCGTCCTTCCGCTCGTCGGTTTTGGACGCGTGGTGCGCAGACGCGGGCGAGCTGCGCAAGATACGCTTGCCGAAGCGTCGGGCTATGCCGACGAACTCATCGGCGCCGTTCGTACGTTGCAGGCCTTCACCAACGAAAAACTCGCGCAGTCGCGGTTCTCCGCTGCGGTCGAGGGCGCTTTTGCGGCGGCCCGTGACGCCACAAAGGCGCGCGGCGTGCTGACGGCCGTCGTCATCTTTCTGGTTTTTGCCAGCATCGTGGTCGTGTTGTGGGTCGGCGCGCAAGACGTGCTTGCCGGTCACATCACGCCAGGTCGCCTCGGGCAATTCGTTCTCTACGCCGTGTTTGCCGCCGGCGGCCTCAGCGAGCTGAGCCAGGTCTGGGGCGAAATCGCGCAGGCATCCGGAGCGGCGGAGCGGTTGTTCGAAATCCTCGATGTGGAGCCGCAGATCAAGGCTCCGCCTCGGCCACTCGCCTTGCCGACGCCTGCCCGTGGCGCCGTCGAATTCAAGGATGTGAGTTTCGAATATCCCGGCCGGGCCAATGCACCAGTTCTTAATCATGTGTCGTTTCGCGTCGCGCCGGGCGAGAAGCTCGCCCTGGTCGGCCCTTCGGGCGCCGGCAAGAGCACTGTCTTTCAGCTGATTCAGCGGTTCTACGATCCTGTCGCGGGAGCTGTCAGCTTCGACGGTGTCACTGTTACCGACGTCGATCCGGCCGCGTTGCGCTTGCGCATTGCGCTGGTGCCGCAGGATGCGGTGATCTTCGGCACCAGTGTAAAAGAGAACATTCGATTTGGCCGACTTGACGCAACCGACGGGGAAATCGAGAAGGCGGCGGCGGCAGCGCACGCGTCCGATTTCATCCGCCGACTCCCGGACGGTTATGAGACCCAGGTCGGCGAGCGCGGCGTCACGTTGTCCGGCGGACAGCGTCAGCGCATCGCGATCGCACGTGCCATTTTGCGCGAAGCACCGCTCTTGTTGCTCGACGAGGCAACCTCTTCACTCGACGCCGAAAGCGAAACGCTGGTCCAGCAGGCGCTTAGTGAACTAATGCGCAATCGTACCAGCATCGTTATCGCTCACAGGCTCGCGACCGTGCAGAACTGCGACCGAATCCTGGTGATCGATCGTGGCCGCATCGTCGAAGAGGGCACGCACGCCTCGCTTGCTTCCTCGGGAGGACTGTACGCCCGCTTGGCGAAACTTCAGTTCGAGATGGCGGAAAGTTAGGGGCGCCACGCCATGCGGTTGACTGCGATCCCCGACACGGGATTTTTATCGTCGCCGACGTAGACAAAACCGTGCTTGGCGTAGAAGCCGATTGCTCGAAAATTGTCCTTGTTGACGAGCAGATCGAGTCCTGTGGGCGACAGACGCTTGGCCTCATCGAGCAGGGTTAGCGCGATGTCAGAGCCCCAATGTTCGGGCGCGACCACAATCTGATCGAGGTATTTCGTTTTCGGATCCACCGTGACGAACCCGACCAGCGCATCGCCTCGTTCGGCAAGGACGATTTGCGCAGTCGGCACGAGTTCATTTCGCCAGCGTTCGCGCCACCATGGGACGCGAGCGTTGAAATCGAGATGCGGATAGTGCTTCGACCAGGTGCGGCGCCAGAGCTCGATCGCGGCGTCCTCATCGGCGGTCGCGTAGGGGCGAAGGGTGACGTGAGACATCAGCGGCGCATCGTTCATGTGCCGGACGAATCCCGGCCACCTGTGTCCAGCCTTGTCATTGTATCAAATACGCCGATGTCAGACACAAGCCCGGCACGAGGCGAGGGCTACCGCTCGGTCAGTTTGAATTCGATGCGGCGATTGCGCTGGAAGGCCTCTTCGGTCTTGCCGAGGTCGATCGGCTGAAACTCGCCAAAGCCGGCGGCGACCAGACGTTGCGGCGAAACACCCCTGGCGATGAGATATTGCACGACGGCGATGGCGCGCGCGGCCGACAGATCCCAGTTCGACTTGAAGGCGCCGCCAGCCGAGAGCTGGCGCACATCGGTATGGCCGTCGACGCGGAGAACCCAGGCAAGGTCAGGCGGGATCTGCCTTTCCAGTTCGACCAGGGCGCCGGCGACCTTGTCGAGTTCGACCCGGCCTTCTGGCTTCAGATCCGCTCTGGCGGTGTCGAAAAACACTTCGGATTGCAGCACGAAGCGGTCGCCCACCACACGCACGTCAGCACGGTTGCCGAGGATCTCACGCAGCTTTCCGAAAAAATCGGAACGATAGCGTTTGAGTTCGTTGACTCTCTCGGCTAGCGCGAGATTGAGCCGCTGGCCAAGCTCGGTGATGCGCGTCTGCGATTCCTTGTCTTTCTTTTCGGCGGCGTCGAGCGTCTGCTCGATCGCGGCGAGTTGCCGGCGCAGCGCGGCAATCTGCTGGTTGAGCACTTCGACCTGCGCCAGAGCGCGCGTGGAGATCTTCTTTTCGCCCTCAAGCTGGCCGGCAAGCTCCGACGCCTTGCCCTGCGCGGCGGCCGCGCCGGCGCCTGCGCTGTCGGCGGCGCTCTTTAGACGATCGCGCTCGCTTTCGGCGACGGCGAGCGTGGCGCGCAACTGCGCGAGTTGATCTTCGAGGCCGGCCTTGCCCGATTTCTCCAGTCCCAGCAATTCAGTGAGCTGGGCAATCTGCGCGTTGAGGCGATTGAGAGCGGTGTCTTTCCCTGCCACTTCCTGCTGGAGATAGAACTGGACAACCACGAACACAGTCAGCAGGAAAATAATACCGAGGATCAGCGTCGACAGCGCATCGACGAAACCCGGCCAGTAATTCATGCCGCTTTCGCCGCGGCGGACTCGTGCCAACGCCATGGAGTTCAACTCAACGGTTAGCGTGCTCGCGCACCATGACCTCAAGGAGCTTCTTGATCTCGCGCTGCTGCGCAGCCTGCGAGTCCACCCAGTCACGGATCATCTGCTGTTCAGTACGCATATGGTGGACGAGACCCTGGATCGCTTCGGCGAGATTGGCCATGGCGGTCGAAGCCGACTTGCCGGCCTCGACCTGGTCGACGGCGCCACGCAAGCGCTCGATCGCGGATCGAACTTCGCCGGTCACGCCGGGCACAGCCGTCGGTTCAGCGGCCTCATCGTAGACGGTGGTGGAAAGCCAATCCTCGAGTTCCGTGTAGAAGCGGTTCTGCGCCTGACTCGATTGCAGATCGAGGAAACCAAGCACGAGCGAGCCGGCAAGCCCGAACAGCGACGAGGAAAACGAAATGCCCATGCCCGAGAGGGGCGCGGCGAGGCCGTCGCGCAACGAGTCGAACATCGAACCGGCATCGCCGCTTGCCTTCAGACCCTGAATGACATTGCCGACCGAACTGACGGTCTCGATGAGGCCCCAGAAAGTCCCAAGCAGGCCGAGGAAAACGAGCAGCCCGGTCATATACCGGGAAATGTCGCGCGCCTCATCGAGGCGGGTGGCAATCGAATCGAGAATTCCGCGCATCAATTGCGGGGACATGGCCATGCGTCCGACGCGACTGCCAAGGATCGCTGCCATCGGCGCGAGAAGGACCGGCGGCCGGTCGACCGCCAGTCCGGGATCGGCAAGGCGGAAATTGTTGACCCACGCGATTTCCGGATAAAGACGCAGTACCTGACGCAACGACAGCACAATTCCGATTGCACCGACGCCGAGGATGAGCGCGTTCAAGCCCGGATTGGCCATGAATGCGACTTCAATCTGCTTGTGCAGCACAAAGCCGACTAGACCGACCAGAATGACGAATACCAGCATCCTGATCAGGAAGATGCGGGGAGACGACAGCTTGAGAGGATCGAGTTCTTTGGCCATGAGCTTTGAAAATGGAAATACGTCGACGCCGCCCTGTCGAATACTATGGCACAGACCCGTGACAGGGAAAAAGCAGTTGTCGTTGGAACTATGAGGACCGATTAAGCCACTGATTGAGTTGAAATTGCGGTGGACCTCAGCTTTTGCTGGCCTTTTTCAACACGCTCACCAGCTCTTTTTGCACGGCCTCGTTGCCGGCGACGATGTGCCCCTTGCTGAAAATATTATCACCGCCATCACAATCGGTTACGAACCCGCCGGCTTCGCGCACCAGGATCACGCCGGCCGCCACGTCCCACGCATTGACATCGCGTTCCCAGTAGCCATCGAGCCGCCCCGCCGCGACCCATGCCAGATCGAGGGCGGCTGCGCCAAAACGGCGCAAACCGGCAACATGTTCCTGCATGGCGCCGGTTTCTTTCCGCGACAGCCCGATATCGCCGCGGCCGTGATGCGGCAGCGCGCAGGCGATGACCGCATCGGCGAGGCGTTTTCGCGCGGCAACCCGGATGCGCTGTTCATTGAGGAACGCGCCTTTGCCGCGCTCGGCAACGAACATCTCGTCCGTTGCTGGGTTGTAGATCAGCCCTGCCACCACCGTGGATTCGCGCTCGAGCGCAATCGAGATGGCGAACTGTGGAATACCGTGGAGAAAATTCGTGGTGCCATCGAGCGGATCGACGATCCACGTGTGCGTCTTATCGGCGCCTTCACGGTGGCCACCTTCCTCACCGAGAAAGCCGTAACCGGGCCTCGCCTTCATCAATTCCGCGTGCAGCGTTTCCTCGGCACGGCGGTCGGCGGCAGACACGAAATTGCCGGGGCCCTTCAATGAAACCTGCAATTTTTCCAGTTCGCCAAAGTCGCGTTTGAGTGCGCGCGCGGCCTTGCGCGCGGCGGCGATCATGACGTTAAGCAGGGCGGAATGCTGCATGGCGCGTGCGGTCTGCCTGTGATGGCACGCGTCGTCAAGGGCGGGAGGGCGCTACGTTCGACAGCCATTTCTTGGCGGCTTTGTCTGCGGCGTCGCGCACGTCCGGCGTCTGCTTGGCGGTAAACACGTCGAGATCGGGGTCGCTCGCGCCGGCGGCCTTCGAGATCATGTGCCATTTGAGCGCTTCTATAGGATCAGCGGGCAGGCCGCGACCGGCCATGAAGATACGGGCGACGCGGTTCTGCGCGACCGGATTGTTGAGGTACGCTGCTTTCAGGAACAGTCGTCCGGCCGCTGCCTCGTCCTTCGGTGTGCCGTCCCCGTTGAATTGTGCAATCGCGAACTCGACCATGGCATCGACATTGCCGGCGATGGAGGCCTGCTGCATGAGCCGCATCGCCTTGCTCATGTCTTTCGTCACGCCGCGACCCTCTTTGTACATTGTCGCGAGGGCGTACTGCGCTTCCGGATTACCCCCTTCCGCGGCCAACGTGAACAATTCACCCGCGCGCATGAAATCCTGCCCGACCTGTTCGCCCTGCATATAGAGAAGGCCCAGGTTGTAGGCCGCGCCCGCGTGACCGAGCTTGGCGGCAGATTCAAGAAGCCGCGCCGCCTCCGACAGATCGCGAGCGCCGGCGCGGCCCTGGAAATTGAACATGGCCAGCGCAAACATCGCGTCGCGGTCGCCGCCTGCGGCGGCGAGCTTGTACCACTGCGCGGCCTTTGCATCGTCGCGACCGACTCCAAGCCCCTGTGCGTAAATTTCTCCGAGCAACGTCATGGCGGTGGGGTCGTTCTGCTGAGCGCGCTTGCTCGCCTCATTGAACGCCGTGATGTAGTAGCCACGCTGGAAGGCGCCGTAGGCAATATCGGTGCTGGGCTGACTCGCAGGCGCCGCGACGGTCGGAGCCGGTGTCGCTGGCCACGGTGGTACGTTTTTGGGAGCCTGCGCTCCCGCCGGCACGGCGAGCAAACCGAGCGCGAGCGCACCGAACGCAACGAAGGCGCGTGTCCTTGCGCTCATGGCGTCGGCTCCGGCAGGCGAAGATCGCGAGCTACAGCGTTCATCGTTGTCGCGATTGAATCCGGGTCACGCCAGAGAAAATCCCCGAGCGCGACGAAATCGGCACCCGCCGCCACGAGCGGCGCTACGTCCTCGACTGACGCCGCGAATCCGACGCACGGGATCTCAAAAACTTCCGCCCACCAGGCGACGCGGTCTTCCACCGCCGCTTTCGCGGGACGTTCACCTCCGGCCGGCGGTTCTCCGAACATCACATAGTCTGCACCCTGTTCGGCAACGAGCATCGCATCGTGTCGCGTGACGAGGCCACCCGCACCGACAATACGTTCAGGTTTGAGATCGGCGACTGCGTCGCTGAATGCCGCAAGGCCGGTCAGATGGGCTCCATCGGCGCCGGCGCGGGCGACGAGATCCGGACGACCATCGAGCAGAAGTGCGGCGTCCTTGCTTTGCACGGCAGGTGCCAGTGTCTTCGCGCAATTGATCAATGTACGTTCATCGATATCGGCCAGACGCAGTAGCACCGCCGCGACATCGCCCTCGAGAGCGGCGGTCAATTGGCGAGTGAACCCCGACGGGTCCGCAAGCGGCGGTGTAACGAGATAGAGGCGCGGCGCCGGACGAGGCGCCGCCTGTTTGGGTCGCGAAGCCATGGTGCTCGCATGCTAGCCCAATCCGGCAGAAAATTGACCCAATTGGGATTACTGGTCGCGACGAATCTTCGCGGCCGCGGCATCTACGGTATCGGCACAGGGCCCATGTCCTTCGGTACCTTGTAACCCTTCTGAACTGCTGGACGCGCCGCGATCGTTTCGTACCAGCGCTTCACATTCGGGTACCGCTTCAGGTCGATCGTCTGCCATTCGAAACGGGAGATCCATGGCCAGATCGCGATGTCTGCGATGGAGTAATGATCGGCGACGAATTCGCGACCCTCGAGCCGGGTGTTGAGCACCTTGTAGAGGCGATGCCCCTCCTTGAGATAACGCTCCTCGGCGTAAGGCGCTTTGCCTTTGTTGTATTTCACGAAGTGGTGCACCTGACCGAGCATGGGACCGGGCCCGCCCATCTGCCACATCAGCCACTCGATGACGCGATAGCGCGCTTCGCCCGATTTCGGCAGCAGCTTGCCGGTCTTGTCCGCGAGATAGATCAGGATCGCGCCCGACTCCATGAGCGCGATATTGGTGTCGCGATCGACGATTGCCGGAATTCGGTTATTGGGTGCGATCTTGAGAAAGTCAGGCGCGAACTGCTCGTCCTTGGAAATATCGATCGGATGAACGGTGTAGGGGAGGCCAAGTTCTTCAAGCGCAATGGAGACTTTGCGGCCGTTGGGGGTGGTCCACGTATAAAGGTCGATCACGTTTAAGTCCTTACTTGGATACAAAACAGGGGAACGTCGGGACGGGCAAAAGCGTTTGGCAGGGGAGGCTTCTTACAGGAGAAGACCCGGCCGGGTCGACAAGGATTTAAGCAGCGATTGCGACTGATCCCGCACGCAACGGGGTAAGCGCGAAAGGCCGTGTCGTGACACGGCCTTTCGCATATCTCGTTCACGCTGCTTTTTTCTCCATGTCGGCTTTCCACTGACCCAGGGTGGCAAGTCCGTTCATCTTTGCACGATGAGAGAAGGCGCGTTGGGCGGCCGCGACATTTTCTTTTTTGCCTTTCCAGGTCGTCTGCGGTGCATGCTGGAGCGCGCGGCCGTATGAGAACGTGAGTTTCCAAGGCAGATTGCCGATCTTGTTCATGGCGTCGAGATGGGCGGTGGCCTCTTCGTCGCTCTGTCCGCCGGACAGGAAAGCGATTCCGGGGACGGCCGCCGGCACACACAATTTGAGAACGGTTACGGTTTTCTCGGCGACTTCCTCGACCGAGGCGCGATTGGTGCACTTTTTCCCGGAGATGACCATGTTCGGCTTGAGCACGATGCCTTCGAGCTGCACGCGCGCTTCGAATAATTCATTGAACACCGCATGCAGTACACGCTCGGTCACCGTGAAGCATCGATCGATGTCGTGATCGCCGTCCATCAACACTTCCGGTTCGACGATCGGCACAATCTGCGCCTCCTGGCAGAGCGCAGCGTAACGTGCCAGCGCATGCGCATTAGCCTTAATGCAGTTGGTGGTCGGAATGCCCTTGCCGATATCGATGACGGCGCGCCATTTGGCGAAGCGCGCACCCTGCGCGGAGTACTTCGGCAAGCGGTCGGCGAGTTTGTCGAGGCCAATGGTGACGAGCTCGTTCGGGCAGAACGGAAGCGGCTTTGTGCCTTCGTCCACCTTGATGCCCGGAATTGCGCCCGCCTTCTTGATCAGTTCGACCAACGGCGTGCCATCCTTCCCTTTCTGCCAGATGGTCTCGTCGTAGAGAATGACTCCGGAAATGTGTTTCATTCCCTCCGTCGAACGGAAAAGCATCTCGCGATAATCGCGACGACTGTCTTCAGTTGATTCCACTCCGATGGCGTCGAAACGCTTCTTGATCGTGCCGGAGGATTCGTCGGCCGCGAGAATGCCCCTGCCGGGCGCGACCATCGCCTGTGCGACCTTGTTCAATTCATCGAGATTCATGTTTTCCTCCATCGCATCCGCAGCAATTCCCCCGGATGGCATTGTTCGACTTCATTTTATCCGCAACACCTCGACCCCGGGCAAGCGCTTACCCTCGAGCCATTCAAGAAATGCACCGCCTGCGGCCGAGACGTAGGTCAGCCGATCGGCGACCCCGGCGACATTGAGGGCGGCGACGGTATCGCCACCGCCCGCTACCGAGACAAGCTTACCGGCCTCGGTCAGTTCCGCAGCTGCTTCCGCGACTTCGACGGTGCCATTGTCGAACGGTTCCACCTCGAAGGCGCCGAAAGGTCCATTCCACACCAGTGTCTTGGCGCGCGCCAGCACGGAAACGACCTGTTCGATGCTGCGCGGGCCGATATCCAGAATCATGTCGGTACCGCCGACCTTGTCAGCGTCGATCACGCGCGAGGACGCATTCGTCTCAAGCTTTGCCGCCGTCACCACGTCGACAGGAAGAATGATCTCGCGCTTTTCCGACCTGGCCTTGTCCATGATCGCGCGCGCGGTAGGGACAAGATCGGGTTCGGCAAGCGACTTGCCGACGTTCTTTCCCTGCGCGAGGAGGAACGTGTTCGCCATGGCGCCGCCGATGATCAGCGCGTTCACTTTGTCGAGCAGATTGCCGAGCAAATCGAGCTTGGTGGAAACCTTGGCGCCGCCGACGATCGCGGTGAGGGGGCGCTGCGGATTCTCAAGCGCGTTGGCCAGCGCTTCGACTTCGGCCTGCATCGTGCGTCCGGCGTAAGCGGGCAATTTGTGACCGAGTCCCTCGGTGGAAGCGTGTGCGCGGTGTGCGGCTGAAAAGGCGTCATTCACCCAGATATCGCCGAGCTTGGCCAGGGCGGAGACAAACGCGGGATCGTTTTTCTCTTCACCTGCGTGAAAACGCGTGTTCTCCAGACAGAGGATGTCGCCGGGCTTCATCGCGGCGACCGCCTGTTCGGCAACTCCGCCGATACAGTCGTCGGCGAACTTCACAGGCCGCTTGATGATGCGCGACACTTCAGCGGCAACCGGCTTCAAGGATTGCTTCGGATCGCGTCCCTTCGGCCGGCCGAAATGCGAAAGCAGAATGACCTTGCCGCCTTTGTCGGCGATTTCGGTGATCGCCGGCGCCACACGCTCGATGCGCGTTGAATCCGACACGACGCCGTTCTCAACGGGCACGTTGAGATCGACGCGCATCAGGACGCGTTTGCCTTTTACGTCGACCTGATCGAGCGTTCTGAACGCAGTCATGACCCGCCCGACGCCTGGCCGCTAGAGAAGTTTGCCCATCGCCACGGCGGTGTCCGCCATGCGGTTGGAGAAGCCCCATTCATTGTCATACCAGGACATCACGCGCACCAGCGTGCCGTTCATGACCTTGGTCTGGTCCAGGTGGAAGGTGGACGAATGCGGGTCGTGGTTGAAGTCGATCGAGACATTCGGATCGTTCGTATAGGCGAGAATGCCCTTAAGTTGCTGTTCCGAAGCCCGTTTCACCGCGTCGTTGACCTCTTCCTTGGACGTCGCCTTCTTCGCGACGATCTTGAGATCGATCACCGAGACATTCGGTGTCGGCACGCGGATGGCGACGCCGTCGAGCCTGCCTTTGAGTTCAGGGAGCACGAGACCGATCGCCTTGGCGGCGCCGGTGGAGGTCGGGATCATCGACAACGCCGCGGCGCGCGCGCGGTAGAGATCCTTGTGCATTGTGTCGAGTGTTGGCTGGTCGCCCGTGTAGGCGTGGATCGTCGTCATGAATCCGGTCTCGATGCCGACTGCATCGTTGAGCACCTTCGCCACGGGCGCGAGGCAATTGGTCGTGCACGAGCCGTTGGAAACGACCTTGTGGTCCTTGGTCAGCTTGTCGTGATTGACGCCGAAGACGACGGTCAGATCGGCGCCATCAGCGGGAGCCGAAACCAGCACGCGCTTGGCGCCGGCGGTCAGATGGGCCGAGGCCTTGTCCTTCGCCGTGAACAGGCCGGTGCACTCGAGCGCGATATCGACGCCCAGGTCCTTCCACGGCAGTTTGGAAGGGTCGCGTTCGGCCGTGACCTTGATGGCTCCGTTGCCGACGCTGATGCTGTCGCCCTTCACCGTCACCTCGCCCGGGAAGCGGCCATGGACGCTGTCGTACCGAAGCAGGTGCGCGTTGGTCTCGACCGGACCCAAATCGTTCAAGGCGACGACCTCGATGTCCTTGCGATCGGCTTCGGCGATGGCGCGGAGAATGTTGCGCCCGATGCGGCCAAACCCGTTGATGGCGACGCGTACTGTCATGAAAACACTCCCGGCTTTTCAACTTGCTGTGGCCGCGGTCGACCACGCCAGACATATAATCATTCGTCAGCTCTTCCCAAGTTTCGCCAACGCCGCGTTGGCGACTGCTTCGGCGGTAATCCCAAATTTCTTGTACAGTTCCTTGTAGGGCGCGCTCGCGCCGAACGATTGCATTCCGACAAAGATCCCGTCGGAACCGATAATGGCATCCCAGCTTTGCCGTATCGCGGCCTCGACGCCGATCTTCACGCGGGCATCCCCGATGATGGCGCGACGATACTGCGCGTCCTGTTCCAGGAACAATTCGAAACACGGGACTGAAACCACGCGCGCCGCGACGCCATGCTGGGCGAGCAGTTTTGCGCCTTCGACCGCGACCGAAACTTCGGAACCCGTGGCGAAGATCGACACGTCCGAACGACCATCGGGGCCCGCGATCGCATAGGCGCCGCGCGCGCAAATGTTGTCCTCGTCGAGGCGGTTGCGCAATTGCGTCAGATTCTGCCGCGTGAGCGTCAGTATGCTCGGCCGGTCCTCCGACTCGAGGGCAAGCTGCCAGCACTCGGCGGTCTCCACCGCGTCGCAGGGACGGAACACGAGCAAATTCGGAATTGCGCGCAACGCGGCAAGGTGCTCGACGGGCTGATGCGTCGGCCCGTCTTCGCCGAGGCCGATTGAATCGTGCGTCATGACGTAGATGACGCGCTTGCCCATCAGCGCGGCGAGCCGGATTGCCGGACGGCAGTAGTCCGAGAACACAAGGAACGTGCCGGAGTAGGGGACGATGCCGCCGTGCAGCGCCATGCCGTTCATGGCCGCGGCCATGCCATGCTCGCGCACGCCGTAATGGATGAAGCGGCCGGAGAAATCGGCGGGCGACATCGCCTTCATGCCTTTGATGCGAGTGTTGTTGGAGCCGGTGAGATCAGCCGAGCCACCGATCATTTCGGGCAGCGCGGGGATCAGGCTTTCAAGCGCAAATTCGCTGGCCGTGCGGCTTGCTATGTCTTTGGGTTGCGCCGCGAGTTTTTCCTTCACTGCGCGCACCGCGTCGGCGAGCGCGTGCTTCGCGAGGTCGCCTTTCATGCGACGTTCGAACTCGGCGCGCTTGCCGCTCTCGAGGCCGGCTAATCGCTTTTTCCAATCAGCATGCGCGGGCTTCGAGCGCGCTCCGAGCGTGCGCCAGGCTTTCAGGACGTCAGCCGGCACATCAAACGGCGCGGATGTCCATCCGAGGATTTTGCGCGCACCGGCAATTTCTTCCGCGCCCAAGGGCGAGCCGTGCGATTTTTCCGATCCCTGTTTGGTGGGAGCACCAAAACCGATCTTGGTCCTGCAGGCGATCAGCACCGGTCTTTCCGATGCCTGCGCCTTTTCGAGCGCCGCATTGATCGCCGCCGGATCCTGGCCATCGATGCGCGAAGCATTCCAGCCGGCCGCTTCGAAGCGCTTCACCTGGTCGACCGAATCCGCGAGCGACACCGCACCGTCGATGGAAATGCCGTTATCGTCGAACAGCACAATCAGCTTGTTCAACTTGAGATGACCGGCGAGCGCGATCGCTTCGTGGCTGATGCCTTCCATGAGATCGCCGTCCGACGCGATAACGTAAGTTTTGTGATCGACGACGCTATCGCCGAACACAGACGCGAGATGCCTTTCGGCAATCGCCATGCCGACGGCGTTGGCCAATCCTTGACCGAGCGGACCCGTCGTCGTCTCCACGCCGGGCGTGTGGCCGTATTCTGGATGACCGGCCGTGTTCGAGCCGAGCTGACGGAATTTTTTGATCTGATCGAGCGTCATCGCCTCGTAGCCGGTGAGATGGAGCAACGCATAGATCAGCATCGAACCGTGACCGGCCGAGAGAACGAAACGGTCGCGATCGGGCCAGGCCGGATCGGTCGGGTCGAACTTCAAGAAGCGTGAGAACAGCACCGTCGCCACGTCGGCCATGCCCATCGGCATTCCCGGGTGGCCGGATTTGGCATGTTCCACGGCATCCATGGCCAGGGCGCGAATCGCGTTGGCCATGCTCGCGTGGGCAATGGCAGGAGCAGCGGGCGCTTGCTCGCGACGCTCCGGGGGCACCGCGGCTGCCGTCGAAGAGGCTTTTACACTCATGAAAGGGCCTTTTGGCCGGTGGATACCATGTAAGTCCCTTGAGTCAATGTGACGGCCCCGGCGCGCACCCCCCATGCACAGGATGACGAAAACAGCTGGGCAAATCCTCCACCAAGCGTTGACTGTGTGGTCGTGCAGCACGTAAGATTCTTCGCCTAAATAGCTGCTGCCGCACAAGTTTTTGGTGTGGGCCAAAGGCGATGACGGAGCAAAGCGCAATCGATACCGCGGTCAAGCGTCTCGCCCTCGCATTGGACGCGCTTGATGCCGCAGTCGAACGGCGAAAGCACGCTGACCGCAACGAGGAGGGCCTCGCCGCCCAGGTGCAGGCACTTGGCGTCGATCGTACGCGGCTGGCCGCGGCGCTCGACGGCGAGACCGCGCGTTCGCGCCGACTCGAAACGACCAACCGGGAAATCGCGGAACGACTGGACAGCGCGATTGCGACAATCCAATCGGTGCTGGACGTGCACGAGTAAGCCATGGCTCAGATCAACTCCACTATCGCCGGCCGCCAATTCCGCCTCGCTTGCGAAGACGGACAGGAAGAGCACCTGCAGGAGCTCACCAAGGACATCGACCAACGCATCATCAGTCTGCGACGCAAGTTCGGTGAGATCGGCGATACACGTCTCACGGTGATGGCTGCGTTGATGGTCGCCGACGAACTGGCAGAGATGGTGCAAAAGATGCATCGCCTCGAGGAGGACATCGCCTCGTTGCAGGATGCGCGGCTCGTTGCTTCCGACCGGGCCAGGGCCGCATCCGATGCGGTGATCGGTGCGTTCAATTCCGCAGCCGAACGCATCGAAGGCATTACCCGAAAGCTCAATCAGACGGTTGGCAACGGCGGCAGCGTGCCGATCGGCTGACACATTCCACAAAGTGGCGTGTGCGCCACATAACGACTACATTGAGCGGGCGGGGCTGCGGGGCGCGTCAGGAGACACAATCCCCGGGGCCTTATCGATCCTTCAGGGAGCTGTCCCTGGCCGGGCTCGTGGGTTCGGTCATATGGCGCCCACCTACTTTCGTAGGGAACCCGGGATCGATGCTCCAACGGCCATCGCGGCTCCGCACTTGATTGCAATGACCAAAATTGCTGACAGCGATTCTCCAAAAGCGCGACTGCGCGAGCAGGCCCTGGCCTTGCGCGATGCCTTGCCCGCTTCCGAGCGCGCGGCAGCGGCCGCAACGATTGCGGCTCGCCCGTTTCCGTTGAAAGTCGATTCAAGTACCGTGGTCTCCGGCTTTTCGCCGATGAAAAGTGAAATCAATCCAATTCCTTTGATGCGCCGATTGGTCGATGCGGGAGCCAATCTTGCGTTGCCTGCGATTGCCGGTCGCGGCAAACCTTTGACGATGCGCGCCTGGGCATTCGGCGAACCTCTGAATTCCGGCCAGTGGGGCATTCGCGAGCCCCTTCCAGATGCGCGCGTGGTCGAGCCTGACATTCTCATTGTTCCGCTTGCGGCCTTCGACAGAGCCGGCCACCGCATCGGCTACGGGGCCGGTCATTACGATATGACCATCAACGCGCTGCGCGCCAGGAAGCAGGTTGTCGTCATCGGCATTGCATTTGCCGCGCAGGAGATTCCGTCGGTGCCTGCGACTGAGCGCGACGCACGGCTCGATCTCGTGCTAACGGAACGTGAGACCATCGATTTCCGCGAGCAATAACTGCATGCGCATTCTTTTCATCGGCGATGTTGTCGGGCGCTCAGGGCGCACAATCGTTATCGAGCGGCTGCCGGACCTGATCGGCAAATGGAAGCTCGATCTGGTGGTGATCAACGGCGAAAACGCAGCCGGTGGTTTCGGCATCACCGAGGTCATCTACAATGAACTGATCGATGCCGGTGCGGATGCCATCACGCTCGGCAATCACGCCTGGGATCAGCGCGAAGCGCTGGTGTTCATCGAACGGGCGCCACGGCTGATCCGTCCGCTCAATTATCCGAAGGGCACGCCCGGTCGCGGCGCTGCGCTCGTCGACACGAAAAACGGCAAGCGCGCTTTGGTGATCAACGCCATGGGGCGCATTTTCATGGATCCACTCGATGATCCCTTCGCCGCAATCGAACGCGAGCTTTCGGCTTGCGCGCTGAAATCAGGTGCGGATGCGATCGTCATCGATTTCCATTGCGAGGCGACGAGCGAGAAGCAGGCCATGGGCTATTTCGCCGACGGGCGCGCGAGCCTCGTCGTCGGCACGCATACGCATGCGCCCACCGCCGACGACCGTGTGTTGCCGGCCGGGACCGCCTTCATGTCGGATGTCGGCATGACCGCCGATTACGATTCCATCATCGGCATGAACAAGGACGAGCCGCTCAATCGCTTCCTGCGCAAACTTCCCGGCGCGAAATTCGAGGCTTCGAACGGCCCGGCGACGTTGTCTGGGCTCGCTGTCGAGACCGATGACGCGACCGGCCTCGCGCGCAAGGTCGGCGCCGTTCGGCTCGGAGGTATCCTGCAGGAGGCACGGCCGAAGTTCTGGGAATGAAAATTTTCAATTGCGCGGTTGACCGCGAATCGCGGCGATGATTCGTTAGATGACGTTGATTCGCCGGTTGTGCTCGGGTCCGGCACAGCGACCTTCGGCACAGATCTCCATGAATTTTCAGATCAACGCCAATCTGGCACTGGAACTTCATCCCGACCTCGCGTGCCAGACGCCGGACCCAGACAAGAGAACCGATCGGCGCGTTGAGCTTGCCGCGCAATTCATCCCGGCCGGCGCGCGCGTTTTCGATCTGGGCGAAGGTACGGCGCTACAGGCGCTTCTGCCGAACGGATGCAGCTACCGCGGCATCGATCGTCCGCTCGCGGCATTCATCCGCGACCTGAAGGCGGGCGACTTCCCGACCAGGGCGGCGACGGATTGCGATGTCATCGTCATGCTCGGCGTGCTTGAACGTACAACGGACGTCGAAAATCTTTTTACGCACCTGCGGTTCTGCCGGCACGATATCGTCCTCAGCTATTGCGCGACCGACCTGACCAAGGGTGTCGATCGCGCCGCGCTCGGTTTTGCAAATCACCTGAGCTTCTACGAGCTGGCGCGTCTGTTTGATCGCTACGGTTTCCGCATCGAGTGCACGACGCCGATCGACGAGACGCAGGTGCTGATGCGGCTTAAGCCGAGCGAATGGCTGTCGGCGCCCGCAACCAGCAACGTTGCCGTGATCTCGGCTGACGATGCGGGAGATTTCGGCGCGCGGCTTGGCCGCCAGATGGTCAACGCGCTGCTGCCCGGCGAAGCCGAGGTGCATCATCTTAACTTGCGCACGCTCGGCGAGGCGCGCGCGAACTATGATCTGGTGGTGCTCGGCACCGGCGGCGGCCTGTTTCCGACACTGCTCGGCGAAGAGGTGCTCGAGATCGTTTCGCATGCCAAGGCGGCGATCGGCATTTTCGGCACGCACAGCCGCGAGCTGATCTCCCGGCCCGCTTTCGATCGCCTCATCGACCGGCTCGATACCTGGTTCGCGCGCTACGAAGACGACGTGCTGATGTACGGGCGCGGCCGGCGCAATGTCGTTCACATCGGCGATTGGCTGATAGACCAGTTCCCGCTCGCGCGAGCGATCCATGACGAGCCGCTGATGATCAGTAACGACGTTGGTCCGGAATTCGCGCTCGATCGTGCCATTCGCACCATCCAGCAGCACAAGCAGGTCTATTCGACGCTGCCGACCGCGTTGCTGTGCGCGCTGACATCGGCCGAGCTTGCGGCCTACGCCGAGCTGCAGCGGTCGGTTGCGGGCGGTCAGTTCCGCAGCATGTTGATCGATATTTTCGGACGCGCCTTTCCGGAGCAGAAATTCTTTATGGTCGACCGCGACGCCGTCACCCGTTACAAGGCGCGCGTCCACTGCAATGTCGGCAAGGCCGGCGCGCGCATCGGCGCGATCCTGCGTGACGTTGCGGTTGCAGCCTGAAATTGCGCTCAAATATATTTATTTTCTTCAGCTGACGGCCTATATAGCCGCCGGCATCAATACATAAGCGCACGTTTTCCTATGGCAGGTCATTCCCAATTCAAGAACATCATGCACCGCAAGGGGCGCCAGGATAAGGCGCGCTCCAAGCTGTTCGGCAAGCTCGCGCGGGAAATCACGGTCTCGGCCAAGCTCGGTCTGCCCGATCCCGCATTCAATCCGCGCCTGCGCGCCGCGGTGATCGCGGCGCGCGCCGAGAACATGCCGAAGGATAATATCGACCGCGCCATCAAGAAATCGCAGGGTGCCGACACGGAAAACTACGATGAGATCCGCTACGAGGGTTATGGCCCCGGCGGCGTGGCGATCATCGTCGAGGCGCTGACCGACAATCGCAACCGAACCGCGGGCGAGGTCCGCGCGATCTTCTCCAAGAACGGCGGCAACCTCGCGGAAACCGGCGCGGTGTCCTTCATGTTCAGCCATGTCGGCATCGTCGAATACGACGCGAAGGCCGCGAGCGCCGATGCCATGCTGGAAGCGGCGATCGATGCCGGCGCCGAGGACGTGGCCTCGAATGACGATGGCCATCAGATCATCACGGCGCCCGACACGTTGAACGACGTCGCCAAGGCGCTCGAGGCCAAGTTCGGCGAGCCGCGCAAGGCGTCGCTGCTGTGGAGGCCGCAAAACACCGTCGCGCTGGACGACGAAGCCGGCGAAAAAGTCCTGAGGCTGATCGAGTCGCTTGATGACAGCGACGACGTGCAGAACGTCTACGCCAATTTCGAAGTGTCTGACGCGCTCGTCGCCAAGATGAGCGCTTAGCTCTCAATTGTCATGGCCGGGCTTGTGTCGGCCATCCACGACGTCCTTGCTGCAAAGACGTTGATGCCCGGCACAAGGCCGGGCATGACGTCAGCCGGCGAATTCCAGAATGTACAGCCCGGCATTGTAGTCGGTTGCATAGATCAGCCCCTTCGCATCCACGAAAACGTCTGCGGACTGGATGACACGCGTGCGGTTCGGCCGCGTATCGGCGAGCGTTGCCGGTTGCGGCGGCACCAGCGCGCCGACTTCTTTCGGCAAGAAGGCGTCTGAAATGTCGAAGACGCGGATCCCCGCGTTCTGATACGTCGCGAAGATTAATTGTGAGCTGACGAAACTCCCGGGGCGGTTTTCGTGAATATTGTGCGGCCCGAAGTGGCCGCCTTTGGCCTTGTAGTCGGCTTCGGCCGGCGTGGGGAACGATGAAATACTCACCGGATTTTCGCGCGTGCGATTGTCGAACACCCAGATCAGCTTGAGGCCGTCTTCCTGGTGATCGAGCACGGCCTCGTCGAGCACCACCAGCAGGTCGCGATCGGCTAGCGGCAGGCAGTTGTGCGTGCCCCCGCCGAATGGCGGCGACCAGTTTCGATGCACGATCAGCTTCGGTCTCGTGCGGTCGGCGATGTCGAGCACCACCATGCCCGCATCGCGCCAGGCTGCATAAGCCGTGTCCCCGTTGATGATGGCGTGATGCAGGCCATAGCGGCGGGTCGGCTCCCACGCGGGAGTCTCGCCGGCCGCCAGATTCATGCCCGGGATCCACCAGCGTCCGGCTTCGCGCGGTTGCGCCGGGTTGCTCATATCGACGGTCATGAAGATGTAGTCGGTGAAGCCATCGAGCAGCACGGACACGTAGGCCCAGCGTCCGCCCGTGTACCAGATGCGGTGAATGCCGCCGCCCTCGACCGGCATGAAGCCGATGCGGCGCGGGCTCTCGGGCCTGGAAATATCATAGATGGCAAGGCCCGCGCTCCAGTCGCGCACACGCCGCGCCTGCGCCGTGCCGACCGTCTGGCCGAGGGCGCCGCTGTAATAGGCGCGCTCGTCGGCGAATTCGGCGGCGGCGAACATGTCCTTGGCATTGATCACTAGCAGCAGGTCATCATGCGTCTGCAGATGAATGGTCCAGGTGTTGGGCGGTGCGGCAACGTAATTCATCCCTCGCGGATTTTTCGCATCGCGCACGTCGATGACCGAAAAACCCTTGGAGAACATGTGACCAACGTAAGCAAAGCCACGATGCACCATGATCTGCACGCCGTCAGGCGGCCCACCCTGATCGGAGTGGCCGACGACGCGCATGTTGCGTGCATGGTCTGGCTTGGGCAGGTCGCTCATTTGTATGCGTCGAGGAAATTCGGCACGGCGATCCAGTCGAGCATGGCACCGTCGCTTTGCAGCAGGTCGTGCATGCGCCGGTCCTCGTCGGTTTTCAGGTTGACGCCGAGATGAGTGCCGAGCTTGCGGCCGTGCATCACGATGTGGTTGCCGATCGGCTGCCGCTCGGCGTTGTAGGCTTTCAGTGCATCGTCGATGTCGTCATGGTCACGCAAATGCTTGGCCAGAGCCTGCGCATCCGTTCCAGCCTTCGCCATTCCGAATCCCATGTGCGGACGCGCGTTCGCCGCGGCGTCACCGACCATGGCAACACGGCCGAACACGATCGTCGGTGCGGTGAAATCGTAGATCGGTGTGATGAAAGGCTGCTTGATCTTCATCAGCGCGTCGAGCAAGGCCGGCGGCAGCGTCTCGCGCGCGTCCTTGTACATGTCGGCGATGAGATCTTTGCGGATCAGCGGCGGCGGCACCGAATATTCGTGCTGCACGCCATTCTCGTCCACGTTCATCTCGCGCAGTTTTGCCGCGTCGGCGACCCGGTACCAGATGAAATTGAATCGGCGCTTGCCTGGCCGCAGGTCGTTGTCGAATCCGGCGATTGGGTAGGTGATCACCTGCTGGCGCGTTGGCAGGTAGAAAGTGAACAGCGGATAGATCGTCTCGAGCGTGTCCGGTGCAAGGTCGGCTTCGTTCGGCGCGCCCCGCCAGATGTAGTAGCCGGCATAGACCGGCTGAACGTCCGGGGCCATCTGCCCGCGCACGCTCGACCGAATTCCGTCGCCGCCAATGAGAATATCGGCATGCTCGACGCGCCTGCCGGAAAACTGCACGCGTACTCCGCGCTCATCCTGGTCGATCCGTTCGAAATTCCATCCGAGATGATAACGGGACTCGTCGATGGTCTCCCGCAGGAGTCGCTGCAGGCGATCCCAAGATGTGAGGATTTGCCGCAACGGCCGCTCGTCGGTGATGCGGCCGTCGCGGTCGATTGCGACGCGCTTGGGTACCTCGACACCAAGATCCTTGGTGCCGGCCCCGCTCGCTTCCAGGGTTTCCATGAGCTCAGGGTGACCGGTGATGCCGGCGCCCCGGCCGACCAGTTCGACGGTCGACCGCTCATAGACGTCCACGTCCCAGCCTATCTGCCGCAGGAACGCCGCAGAGAAGAGCCCGGACATCGAGCCGCCAATGATGATGGCCCGTCGCTTGGCGCGACGGGGCGAGGGTGAACCCGGCATGTCCGGCGATCCTAATGCAATCACGTGGAAAATTCCGAATCCTGCGATTGTGGAGTGCCTGCCCGGTCAACCTGGAACGCGCATTTCGGTCCTAGGCTGCGGCCGGGCGGGGGGTTATCAACGGACTATGGCCCGGCATCCGATTCGCATACTCGGCATCGATCCGGGGCTCCGCCGCACCGGCTGGGGCCTGATCGAGAGCAACGGAAATCGTTTGATCCACATCGCCTGCGGTTCGCTTGAGACGAGCGAACGCGCCGAACTCGGCACCCGCTTACTGGCAATCCATGACGGGCTGATCGCGGTCATCGAGCGCTTTCGTCCGCACGAGGCCGCGGTGGAGGCGACTTTCGTCAACACGAACGCGGCGGCAACTCTGAAGCTCGGGCAGGCACGCGGCATCGCCATGCTCGTGCCGGCGAAGGCCGGACTCACCGTTGCCGAATACGCCCCCAACGTCGTGAAAAAAACCGTCGTCGGCGCCGGTCACGGAGAAAAGACGCAGATCCGCATGATGATCGGTGTGCTGCTGCCAAAGGCCGACCCCAAAAGCGAGGATGCCGCGGATGCTCTCGCTATCGCCGTCTGTCACGCGCATCATCGTACCAGCGCGGCGCGGCGTTACGCGGCTCAGGCGTGAGGCGGCCTCATGATCGGCAAGCTCAAGGGCATCGTGGACAGCTACGGCGAGGATTACGTCATCCTTGATGTCGGTGGCGTCGGTTATCAGGTGCATTGCTCGGCGCGCACGATGCAGGCGCTTCCTGCGCCGGGCGAAGCTGCCACTCTGTCGATCGAAACCCACGTGCGCGAAGACCAGATCAAGCTGTTCGGCTTTACGAGCGATATCGAGCGCGAGTGGTTCCGTTTGCTCCAGACAGTGCAGGGGGTGGGTGCCAAGGTCGCGATGTCGGTGCTCGGCACATTGAAGCCATCCGAACTCGCCTCGGCGGTCGCGATGCGCGACAAGGCCATGGTGGCGCGTACGCCGGGTGTTGGCCCGAAAGTGGCGGAACGCATCGTCACCGAGCTGAAAGACAAGGCGCCGGCCTATGCGAATGTCGATCCGGCCGTCGTACATCTTGCCGGCGCGCTTGACGAGAAGCGTGCGCCAAGGCCGATTGCCGACGCTGTTTCGGCGCTGGTCAATCTCGGTTATGGACATCCGCAGGCGGCTGCCGCCATCGCGGCTGCAGCACGGAGCGCGGGCGAGGACGCCGACACTGCGACGCTCATCAGGCACGGACTGAAGGAATTGGCGAAATGAGCAGCCCGCGCCGACTGGTGGCCGCCGACCAGCGCGACGATGACGTCGATGCTTCGCTGCGTCCGCAGCAGCTCAGCGAGTTCATCGGCCAGGACCAGGCGCGCGCCAATCTGAAGGTATTCATCGAAGCAGCACGCGCGCGCAAAGAGGCGCTCGACCACGTGCTGTTCGTGGGACCGCCGGGCCTCGGCAAGACGACATTGGCCCAGATCGTCGCGCGCGAACTGGGCGCCAATTTTCGCGCCACTTCGGGCCCGGTGATTGCAAAGGCAGGCGACCTTGCGGCACTGCTCACCAATCTCGAGCCGCGCGACGTTCTCTTCATCGATGAGATTCACCGGCTCAATCCCGCGGTTGAGGAAATCCTCTATCCGGCGATGGAAGATTTTCAGCTTGACCTCATCATCGGCGAGGGCCCGGCGGCCCGTTCCGTCAAGATCGATCTCTCTCCTTTTACATTGGTTGGTGCCACCACGCGCGCGGGACTGCTGACCAATCCATTGCGCGACCGTTTCGGCATTCCGGTGCGACTTAATTTCTATACCGAGCAAGAGCTCGAGGAGATCGTCGATCGTGGTGCGCGTGTCCTGCGCATCGGAATCGCACCCGACGGCGCCAATGAAATCGCGCGCCGCGCGCGTGGCACTCCACGAATCGCCGGACGGCTTCTGCGCCGTGTGCGCGATTTTGCCCATGTCGACGGCGCGAAAACCATCGACAGGAAAGTTGCCGACCGCGCGTTGCTGGCGCTCGAAGTTGATGCGGCAGGGCTCGACGCGATGGACCGCCGTTACCTTTCGACGATTGCCTCGAGTTACGGAGGAGGTCCGGTCGGTGTCGATACGCTCGCCGCCGCTCTGTCGGAGCCGCGTGACGCCATCGAAGACATCATCGAGCCGTTCCTAATCCAGAAAGGCTTTCTGCAGCGGACACCGCGCGGGCGATTGCTCACCGCGCCGGCTTTCCAGCATCTTGGACTGCCCGAGCCCACGCGCGATCCGGCGCAGTTTGGGCTGTTCTCGGGAGAGGATGAGTGAGCGGCAGGATCATCCGCGTGGTGGCCGCGCTGATCCGCGACCCCGATGGTCGCGTTCTTCTGGTGCGCAAACGCGGGACCTAGGCTTTCATGCAGCCGGGCGGCAAGCGCGATGTCGGCGAAAGTGACGTCGCCGCGCTGTCGCGCGAAATCGCCGAGGAACTGGGTTGCCGGGTCAGGGACGCAAGCGCACGGGCGCTGGGCGTGTTTGATTGTCCGGCGGCGAACGAGCCGGGGTTTCAGGTCAACGCAAGTATCTATGCCGTGGATGTCGAAGTCCCGATCAAGCCGGCGGGGGAGATCGATCAGTTCGTCTGGATTGATCCACACGCGCTTCCCGATCTGCTATTCGCGCCACTGACGCGCGACCACGTGTTGCGGTTGGTGCGCTCACTCCAATGAGCGGTTGTATTTGGCGCCCTCGACGATTGATGCCGTTCCGCGCTGTCTGTAAATAGTTTGTCATGAACGCTCTTGACGGGGAAATTCGCGACGGTCGGCACCATCAGGCCGTGCGCGTATATTACGAAGACACGGATTTTTCCGGAATCGTCTATCACGCAAGCTATCTGCGCTTCATGGAGCGCGGACGAACGAACTATCTGCGGCTGATCGGCGCCGATCATCGTGCGCTATTCGAGCAGGCCGAAAAAGAAGCGCCGGGATTTGCTTTCGTGGTGCGGCATATGGGGATCGATTTCCGCAAGCCGGCGTTCATGGATGACGTGCTCGATATCGTCACCACGCCTGAAGAAGTGAAAGGTGCCTCGGTGACACTCAATCAGAAGGTCATGCGCGGCGAAGATCTGCTGGTGGAGGCGCACGTCCAGGTGGCTTTTGTTTCCGGAGGGCGCGCAAAGCCCATCCCGAAGCCGCTGCGTATTGCCATGAAAGCCGACCAGGAATCGGGCGGCAGCGCCTGATGGCGCGTGCTATCGTTCCCGAATGAGCAACAGTTTCGCGATATTCGACACCGCGATCGGTACGTGCGGAATTGTCTGGAATGCGCGCGGCATCGCCGGCGTACAGATTCACGACGGGACTGAAGCGGCGACGCGGTCGCGTCTCCTGCGACGCTTTGCCGGTGCACAGGAAGCAATGCCTCCGGCGCACGTGCAGGATGCGATTGATGGCGTCGTCGCACTCTTGAGTGGAGAAAAACGCGATCTGAGTGATGTGGCGCTGGATATCAGCGGTCTGCCCGAGTTCAATCGCAAGGTCTACGCTATCGCACGCAAGATCCCGGCGGGTTCGACACTGACCTACGGAGAAATTGCAGAACGTCTTGGCGACAAATTACTTGCGCGTGAGGTAGGTCAGGCGCTCGGGCAGAATCCGATTCCCCTGATCATCCCCTGTCATCGTGTGCTGGCTGCCGGCGGCAAGACGGGCGGGTTCTCGGCGCCTGGCGGCGTTGTTAGCAAGCTGCGCCTGCTGACAATCGAAGGCGCGCAACCGAACGGTCCGACGTTGTTCGACAATCTGCCGCTGGTCGCCAAACGCGGGCGGCGTTCGTAAGCGTCGACGCGCCTGCCGGACTCATGTTAATACCGTTTACATGAAATGGGGCAGACGTGCCGGACCGCGCGGCTATCACCACGGCAACCTCAAGGAAGCTTTGGTGCGCGCGGCACTTGAGCTGATCGCGGAGAAGGGGCCGGCCGGCTTCACCTTCGCCGATGCGGCACGCTGGGCCGGTGTCAGCCCGGCGGCGCCTTATCGGCATTTTCGCGATCGCGACGCCCTGCTCGCCGATGTCGCGCGGCGTGGCTTCGAGGAGTTTGCAAGCGTGCTCGCCAAAGCCTGGGATGAAGGGAGGCCTGAAGTGATGGCCGCGTTCGACCGGCTCGGCAAAACCTATCTCGCTTTCGCCAAACGCGAGCCGGCCTATTACTCGGCGATGTTCGAAGCGGGGGTCCCTCTCGACACCGATCGTGAATTGCGCGAGGCGGGCGAGAACGCATTTGCAGTACTGCGCGCGGCCGCAGAGAAACTTGTTTCGTTGATGCCGTCGCAAGGGCGACCTCCGGCGCTGATGGTCGCCCTCCACGTTTGGGCGATGACGCATGGCATCGCCTCCTTGTTCGGCCGCGGCGATTCAGCCCGCCGGTCACTGCCGATGCCGCCCGAGGAATTGCTTGAAGCGGCGGTTCTCATCTACCTGCGCGGGCTTGGACTGAACGCCACCGCCGCCGGGCATCGTTGAAGCTACTTTTTCGCGCGGATCTGGCGCGAGACCATGCGGCTCACCAATTTAATGTTTGCACTGCTTGACAGGGGCCTTGCACGGGCCTAAGTATGTGAATGTTATTTACATTCACACGCGAGGCCGACAATGCCTATTACCGCGCAACTCGATGCCTACGGAAAACCTGCCTGGATCGCCCTGATCGTTCTTGGCTTTATGGTCTGGTGGCCGCTTGGGCTCAGCGTCCTCGCATTCACCATCGGGAGCGGAAGAATGGGATGCGGACAGCACCACTGGCAGAACAAAATCGAACGCATGCAGCGCAAGATGGACTGGATGCGGTCCCGAACGGGCGGCACTCCCTGGGGTTTCTACGCGCCTTCCAGCGGCAACCGGGCGTTCGACGACTATCGCGCCGAAACGCTACGGCGCCTTGAAGACGAGCAGCGCGAGTTCCGTGAATTCCTCGAACGTCTTCGCCTGGCGAAGGACAAGACCGAGTTCGACCAGTTCATGGCCGAGCGCCGCAACCGGCCAACGCCGGATGGCAATCAGTCGCAGGGCTGATTTTCCTTCGATTTCGGAACCGCAGGGTCGCCCTTTGGGCGGCCCTCGTATTTTCGCGGCCCGGTGAGGTAACGACTCCTTAACTATAATCAGCGCTGTTTAAGGCAGGAAGCCCGCTTCCGCGCCCAAGTTTGGCCAAGTTTCGCGGGGATTTCGTAGGTCACCGGTGGACGGGACCAACGAATTTCGCGAGAGGTCAGGCTTAGCGCGTGAGCGGCATCGTCGCGCGCGCTCGTTGACTTCCGATATTGCGCCGCGCCGGTTCGACCGACGGGACCGGATTGAGCGGAAAGGACGTGCCTATGAATCCTGCCGACGTGGCACAGTCGGTGCTCCCGCTGACCTCATCCGATCTTTCGCTTTTCACGCTGTTCTGGAACGCGCATTGGGTCGTCAAGACCGTCATGATCGGCCTGCTGATCTGCTCGATCTGGGTGTGGGCAATCGCGATCGACAAGACTGTGCTCTACACGCGCTCGCGCCGCGCGATGGATCGTTTCGAGCAGGCCTTCTGGTCGGGGCAGTCGCTGGACGAACTCTACCGCGCGTTGTCGTCGCGTCCCGCGCATTCGATGGCGGCGTTGTTTGTCGCCGCGATGCGCGAATGGAAACGCAGCTTCGAGGGGAATGCGCGCACGATCGGCGGATTGCAGATGCGCATCGAGAAAGTCATGGAAGTGACGATTGCGCGTGAAGTCGAGCGGCTCGAGAGGCGGCTGCTGGTGCTCGCCACCATCGGCTCGGCAGGTCCGTTTGTCGGATTGTTCGGAACCGTCTGGGGCATCATGACAAGCTTCCAATCGATCGCCGCGTCCAAAAACACGTCGCTGGCGGTCGTCGCGCCCGGCATCGCCGAAGCGCTTTTTGCGACCGCGCTTGGCCTTGTCGCCGCCATACCTGCGACGATTTTCTATAACAAGTTTGCGGCCGAAGTTAACAAGCAAGCCCAGCGTCTGGAGGGCTTTGCCGACGAGTTTGCGGCAATTCTCTCCCGGCAGATCGACGAGCGCGGGTAGGGGATCGCGTCATGGCAGCCAATGCCGGCACGCCGATTATCGGAAAACGCAAGCATCATCGCCAACGCGTGATGAGCGAAATCAACGTGACCCCGATGGTCGACGTGATGCTTGTGCTGTTGATAATTTTCATGGTCTCGGCGCCGCTGCTGACGGTGGGCGTGCCGATCGATCTGCCGCAAAGTCAGGCTAAAAGTCTCGACCAGGACAAAGAGCCGCTGACCGTTTCCGTCAACGACAAAGGTCAGATTTTCCTGCAGAATAGCGAAATCGCGGCCGACGATCTGATCCCGAAAATGCAGGCGGTCGCGGAAGCGCGCGGTGGGGTCGAGGCGCGCGTTTACGTGCGCGGGGACAAGAAGGTTGACTATGGGACCATGATGAAGGTGATGGGTCGGCTGTCGTCGGCCGGCTTTCATCGTGTAGCCTTGGTTACCGAGTTTGAGCAGGGCGCTAAAGCGCAGTGATGAGGAAGGCGACAGCGATCTCGGCTGGCCTGCACGCGGCGGTGCTGCTGTGGGCGACGATCTCGTTTTCCGGAAAGATGTTCGACGTCACGCCCGCGGAGTCTCTGCCGGTCGATCTGGTGAGCGAAAAAGACTTCTCGGAAATGACCAAAGGCGTGAAGGATGCGCCGAAGGTCGAAACCCCCAAGCCACTGGTCGAGAAAAAAGCCGAAGAGCCGCCCAAGCCGGTCGAGGATTCGAAAGCGAAGATCACCGAAAAAAAGGAAGTGCAGGCCGCAAAGGAAATTGCGCCCCAGCCCGAGCCGCAGCCCCCGAAGCCCGATCCGATTGCCGATAAGCTCAAGCAACCGGACGAACCGAAACAGCAGGCCAAGGTCGAGCAGCCGCTGCCGCCTAAGAAGCCTCCCCAGAAGCAGCAGCCGAAATTCGATGCCGATAGAATCGCCGCCCTGCTCGACAAGCGCGATCCGCTTCGGAAAGCCTCGACCGGTTTGGACCCCAACAATGTGCCTTCCCTGGGAACACCCTCAGGCATGGCAGCGAGATTGTCGCAATCTGAAATCGACGCGCTTCGGGCGCGGTTGATGGCCCTTTGGAGTCCTCCTGTCGGAGTGCAGGATCCGAATGAGCTGATCGTCAATGTGACCGTGAGGCTTCGCCCTGACGGCCGCCTGGCGGCGCCGCCCTTCGCGCGGGTCAACGGCAGAAGTGTTGCGGCAATGGCCTCACGCGATAGCGCCGTCCGTGCAATTCTGACGGGTCAGCCGTTCGATATGCTCAAGCCGGAACACTATGACACCTGGAAAGAAATTGAGTTGACCTTCGACCCCAAAGACATGTTTCGGTCAAATTAAGTCTCCTATTGATCCAATCGAAATGACCCAACCACCCGTTCCTCTCTCGCTGAGCCGTCGCCGGTTACTGGCTGGCGCCGGAGCCCTGGCTGTTCTCGCACCGCGCTCGGCGGGCGCGGTACTCAGGCTCGACATTACCCAAGGCAATGTGCAGCCGATGCCGATCGCACTGCCCGACTTCGTCTCCGAATCTGATATCGGGCGGAATGTCACGGCGGTCATCAGCGGCAATCTTCAGCGCAGCGGTCTCTTCGCGCCGATCAACCCCGCGGCCTTCATCGAAAAAATCACCAACAGCGATAACGTGCCCCGCTTCACTGACTGGCGCACCATCAATGCGCAGGCGTTGGTAACCGGCCGCATCACGCGTCAGGGCGACGGACGGTTGAAGGCGGAGTTTCGCCTGTGGGATGTGTTCGCCGGCCAGCAACTCGATGGCAAGCAGTATTTCACGACGCCGGATAACTGGCGCCGCATCGCCCACATTATTTCCGATGCGATCTATGAGCGCCTCACCGGTGACAAGGGCTATTTCGATAGCCGCATCGTTTTCGTAGACGAGACTGGTCCGAAGGACCGCCGCGTGAAGCGGCTCGCAATCATGGACCAGGACGGCGCAGGAGTGCGGTACCTCACGCGCGGGGACGAACTCGTGCTGACGCCTCGCTTCAACCCGTCGACGCAAGAGATCACTTACATGTCATACGGGCAGGGCGATCCGCGCGTCTATCTCCTCAACATCGAGACCGGGCAACGGGAAATCGTCGGCAATTTTCCGGGCATGACCTTCGCCCCGAGATTTTCCCCGGACGGCCAGCGCGTCATCATGAGTCTGCAACAGGGAGGCAATGCCAACCTGTTCGTGATGGACCTGCGATCAAAGCAGACCACACGCCTCACCGACACGCCCGCGATCGATACTGCTCCATGTTATTCGCCGGATGGGACCCGCATCTGTTTCGAAAGCGATCGCGGTGGCAGCCAGCAGGTTTACGTGATGCCCGCGACCGGCGGACCGGCACAACGCATCAGTTTTGGCGAAGGACACCACTCGACGCCGGTCTGGTCCCCGCGCGGCGATTACATTGCGTTTACGGGCCAGGCGCGGGGCAATTTCGCAATCGGTATTCTTAAACCAGACGGTTCCGGCGAGCGCATGCTAACCGAGGGTTTCCACAACGAAGGACCGACATTCGCGCCAAATGGGCGCGTGTTGATGTTTTTCCGGGATGTCGGCCAAGGGCCCGCGCTGTATACGATTGACATCAGCGGCCGCAACGAGATGAAGGTTCCAACACCCGCCTACGCATCAGATCCGGCGTGGTCGCCGCTTTTGTCGTGATTGTCGCAAACCGGCCTTAATTTCACACTGTCTTAACCATTAGAAACGGTTTAAGGGACGACGGGACATTTAATCGCGCCGGGCAAGGCTCCATCAAGGTTGATGGAACGTTCGCTTAACGAACGGCCTGCTAGACCCAAGGCCATGCCGTGTTTCTACGCGCGAATAGAGGGGACCGGGATGATGGATATCAAAAAGGCACTTCACGCTGCCCGGTTCGCAGCGATCCTCGCTGCGGCCCTGGCAGTGTCGGCATGCGCCAGATCGGGTGAAGATGCACAGGCGAATGCCGCCGGCCAGGCGTCGCCCGGCAGCCAGCAGGACTTTATTGTCAACGTGGGTGACCGCGTATTTTTCGAATCCGACTCGTCTGAACTTACGCCGCAGGCGCGCGCGACACTCGACAAGCAGGCGCAGTGGCTGACGAATTACAGCCAGTACGGCCAGTTCACTATCGAGGGCCATGCCGACGAACGCGGCACGCGCGAGTACAACATCGCGCTCGGGGCGCGTCGTGCGCAGGCGGCGCGCGACTATCTGGCTTCGCGTGGTATTCAGCCACAGCGCATGCGGACGATCTCCTACGGCAAGGAACGTCCGGTTGCGGTCTGCAATGATATTTCGTGCTGGTCGCAAAACCGTCGCGCCGTAACCGTGCTTGGCGTCAGCTCCTGAGGATTCCATGGCCGGGTTGCCCCGCCATTCATATATCCGGCAGTAAGTCGGACGTGACAAAGCCGGAACCTGAGGCCACAGTCACAATTTCGACGCGCGCATTATGTTACCCTTGGACAAACGGCCGCTGCCGGTCTCATCACACATGACGCGCTCAAGATCATCATCTCGAATTGCGGTGCTTGCCGCAATTTCCGTTTTGCTTCTGGCCGACTCCGCGCTGGCGCAGGACCAGCGCGGCGGCAACTTTCTCGATAATCTTTTCAATCGCGGCGAACAGGCACAATCGCGTCAGCCCGCGCAGGGCGGTCGAGCGGCGCAATCCGATCCTAGTGATCTTTCCGTGCGCCTCGACCGGATGGAAGGGGCGTTGCGTCAGCTGACCGGTACGATCGAACAGCTTCAGTACCGCAACCAGCAACTTGAATCTCAGCTCAAGCGCATGCAGGACGATACCGAGTATCGTTTCCAGCAGATGGGATCGCGAGGCGGTGCAGCACCACCGCCACAGATGACCCCCTCTGGTCAGGGCAACGCGCCGATGGCACCACCTGCCGGTCGTCGCTCCGACGTGTTCGATCCGACGCAGAGTCCCAACGCGCAGGGCGCTCCACGAATTCTTGGCAATGAGGCGGTGATAGCGGCGCCCGAACCGGTCGGACCGCCAGTAGGTGCACCGGGCGGGCGCAGCGCCGGCGCGCCGCTCGACCTGTCGACGCTGGCGAATACGGATTCGCCACCGCCGCAGCGAGCGGTACCGCCGTCTACCGTTGCGTCGGCCGGATCGGTGCCGATGCCGGCAACGCAAGGGACGCCGCCTTCTCCGCCGCCGCAAGTACGCAACGTTCTTCCTGCCACGCCGAACAATCAGCAACTTGCGACTCTGCCGCCTTCGGCCTCGCCGCAAGACGAGTACGACATGGCCTACGGCTATGTGTTGCATAAGGACTACTCGCTGGCTGAACAGTCATTCCGCGATTACCTGAAGAAATATCCGAACGAACGCCTCGTACCCGAGGCGCAGTATTGGCTCGGCGAAAGTCTGTTTCAGCAACAGCGCTACCGCGACGCCGCGGAATCTTTCCTTGGAGTTTCGACCAAGTTCGAACGCTCGGCGAAGGCGCCTGATGCGTTGTTGCGCCTCGGTCAATCGCTTGCCGCCATGAACCAGAAAGAAGCCGCCTGCGCCACGCTTGCCGAAGTCGGGCGCAAGTATCCCCGGGCCTCGGTCAACGTGAAGCGCGGCGTCGAGCAAGAGCAGAAACGCGCGCACTGCTAGGATATGATCGCGATGCCCGGCGCCCCGGACTTAATCCGGAGGCGGGAACCGGCTTTCGGTAACGATCATGTCGGACCAAAGATCACTGGCGATCGCGCCATCGGAAGCCAAGACGCTTTTTGCGGATCTGCAGGCGCTTCCCGTCATTGCCCTCGCGGTGTCCGGCGGCCCTGACTCGACTGCACTGATGCTGCTCGCCGCGCGCTGGCGCGATTCGCTCAAGACCAAACCAAAACTCATCGCCGTGACGGTCGATCACGGGCTGCGCAAGGAATCCAAAGGCGAGGCGGCGGCAGTCGCCCGCCTCGCCCGCAAATTGAACATCGCGCATCGCACGGTGCGCTGGAACGGCCGCAAGCCTGCCACTGGGGTTCAGGAAAAAGCGCGCGCGGCGCGCTATCGGTTGCTTGGCGAGGCCGCGCATAAAGCGGGCGCTGCGCACATCCTGACGGCGCACACGCTCGATGATCAGGCGGAGACCCTGTTGATCCGCATGAGTCGTGGTAGCGGATTGACCGGTCTCGGCGCGATGACACGAACCGCTCCGCTGCCACCCGATGGCGAGCGCACGATCGTGCTGGTTCGCCCGCTGCTCGACGTTGCGAAAGCGCGGCTGATTGCGACCCTCGACGTTGCGAACATTCCGTATGCGGACGATCCGTCCAACCGCAACCCGCGCTTCGCGCGGCCGCGCCTGCGCGGCATCATGGGGACGCTTGCGGAGGAGGGGCTCGATGCGAAGCGCCTCGCGCAACTCGCGCGCCGGCTGAAGCGGGCGGAAGGCGCGATCGAGGCGGCAGTCGATCGCGCAATGCGGGAATTGACTGTGGAATTGTCGCCCTCGGGCTCGCTTTGTGTCGAAGCGATGCGCTTTGCCGATTTGCCTGCCGAAATCGCATTGCGCCTGCTCGGTCGGGCAGTGGCCAGCGTCGGAGACGAGGGCCCCGTCGAGCTCGGCAAGCTGGAAGCGTTGAAATGCGCTGTAGATCACGCCCAGGCCGCCGGTGAACAGCGTTTTCGCCGCACTTTGGCCGGAGCGGTTGTAACGCTGACTGATCGTAAACTCATCGTCGAAAGGGCGCCGCCACGCGGTCGGATGGTCTTAACCAAGCGGCGACACGAGCGGGCGGGCCATGCGAAAACACGCTAGAATATTAAGGTTTGAGGCCTTTTCTTGGGGGCCCGCGCTGCCTACATTGGGCGTTCGGGTCTGACGTGAAGTCGCCACGAACCGGATGCATTAGTCAGAGAGCCGCGGGGATCGCGCGCGGCGGGGTCAGGACGCCTGATGAACGCTAACCTTCGCAATTTCGCCCTCTGGGTGATCATCGTCCTGTTGCTTTTGGCGTTGTTCACGCTCTTCCAGAACCCGGGGCAGCGGACCACCGCACAGGATATCTCCTTCTCGCAATTGCTGTCCGAGGTCGATCAAGGCCGCGTGCGTGACGTGGTGATCCAGGGGCCCGATATCCACGGCACTTTCGCCAACGGGACTAGTTTCCAGACTTACGCACCGAACGATCCGGGTCTGGTGCAGAAACTCTATTCCAAAGGCGTGACGATCACCGCGCGGCCGCCGCAGGACAATGTCCCGTGGTTCGTCTCGCTGCTGGTGTCATGGCTGCCTTTCATCGCGCTGATCGGCGTGTGGATTTTCCTGTCGCGTCAGATGCAAGGCGCCGGCGGCAAGGCGCTCGGCTTCGGCAAGTCTCGCGCGAAGCTGCTGGCGGAGGCGCACGGCCGCGTCACCTTTGAAGACGTCGCGGGTGTCGACGAGGCCAAGCAGGACCTGCAGGAGATCGTCGAGTTCCTGCGCGACCCGGGAAAATTCCAGCGCCTCGGCGGACGCATTCCGCGTGGCGTTCTGCTGGTCGGCCCGCCGGGCACCGGCAAGACATTGATCGCACGCGCCGTCGCCGGCGAGGCGAATGTGCCGTTCTTCACCATTTCAGGCTCGGACTTTGTCGAAATGTTTGTCGGCGTCGGCGCGAGCCGCGTGCGCGACATGTTCGAGCAGGCCAAGAAGAATGCGCCGTGCATCATCTTCATCGACGAAATTGACGCGGTCGGTCGCCACCGCGGCGCCGGTCTCGGCGGTGGCAACGACGAGCGCGAGCAAACGCTCAATCAGCTGCTGGTCGAGATGGACGGCTTCGAGGCCAACGAAGGCATTATTCTTATCGCCGCGACCAACCGTCCTGACGTGCTCGATCCGGCGCTGCTGCGTCCGGGCCGTTTCGACCGCCAAGTTGTGGTGCCGAATCCCGACGTGGTCGGCCGCGAAAGCATCTTAAAAGTGCACGTGCGCAAGGTGCCGCTGGCGCCCGACGTGAACCTCAAGACCATCGCGCGCGGCACGCCGGGTTTCTCCGGTGCCGATTTGATGAATCTGGTCAACGAGGCTGCTCTGATGGCGGCACGGCGCAACAAGCGCATGGTGACCCAGTCGGAATTCGAAGACGCCAAAGACAAGGTGATGATGGGCGCCGAGCGCAAGTCGCTGGTCATGACCGAGGAGGAGAAACTCCTCACCGCGTATCACGAAGGCGGCCACGCCATCGTTGCGCTCAACGTCAAGGCGACCGATCCAGTGCACAAGGCGACCATCATTCCGCGTGGCCGCGCGCTCGGCATGGTCATGCAGTTGCCTGAGCGCGACAAGCTCTCGATGAGCCGCGAGCAGATGACGTCGCGTCTTGCTATCATGATGGGCGGCCGCGTTGCCGAAGAGATGGTTTTCGGCAAGGAAAAGGTGACCTCGGGTGCCGCCTCCGACATCGAGCAGGCGACCAAGCTTGCGCGCATGATGGTGACGCGCTGGGGCCTGTCCGACGAACTCGGGACCGTTGCCTACGGCGAGAACCAGGACGAGGTTTTCCTTGGCTATCAGGTCTCGCGCCAGCAGAACATTTCCGAGGAGACTTCGCGCAAGATCGACGGCGAAATCCGCCGGCTTGTCGAAGCCGGTTATGCCGAAGCAACGCAGATCCTCACCGAAAAGCGCGCCGACCTCGAAGTGCTGGCCAAGGGCCTGCTCGAGTTCGAGACGCTGACGGGCGATGAGATTACGGATCTCCTTGCGGGGAAACGTCCGGTTCGAGAATCGGTGATCGAACCGGCGACGCCACGATCGTCCGCGGTGCCGCCCGCCGGCAAGCCGCGTCCGCGGCCCGAGCCGCCGTCGGGTGAGGTCGCTCCTCAGCCGCAAGGCTAAATTCGCTATTCGCAGTCGAGATGGCCGGGCCTTGTCCCGGCCATCTCGATTCATGGGGGAAGCCGTGCGAGCCTAGCTCGCCCACCCATGCGTTCGGATTCCTCAATGGCTCCAATCGAAACGCCGCCGGACAAATCCCGTTGGTCCGGTTTTGTCCGGGGAATGCGCCTCGGGCTTCCGGTGGCGCCCGGGATCATGGCGTTCGGTGTCGTCGTCGGCGCGGCCGCGGCGCGGCAAGGCCTTACATTCGTACAAAGCCTCGCCATGAATTTTCTGGTCTGCTCCGGAATCGCGCAGCTTGTCGCACTGGAAATCTGGCCTGTCGTCGTGACGTGGGGTGCGGTTCTCACGGTCGCCGTGCTCGCGGCCGTGGTCGGGGCGCGCCTTTTCCTGATGAGTGTCTCCATGCGTCCATGGCTCGGGCAACGGCCGGCCTGGCAAGCCTACTCGGCGCTGTTTTTTCTCACGGATGCGACCTGGTTGATTGCCATGCGCTATCGTGCCGAGGGCGGCAGCGATGTTGCCGTGTATTTCGGAGCAGCCAGCGCAATCATGGCCGCCTGGCTAGTCGCCACGGGTGCCGGTTATTTCGTCGGCAGCTTCATTACTGACCCGACGAAATACGGCCTCGATCTTGTTATGCCGGCATTTTTTGCCGCGATGCTCGTTCCCTTGTGGACCGGTCCGCGTCGTGCATGGGGCTGGGCTGTCGCAGGGATTGTTGCTGTCGCTGTCGAACGCCTGGTGCCGGGTTGGTGGTTCATTGTCACTGGTTCGATCGTGGGTGCGGTCGCCGGCGGCTATCTCGACGAGCATCACGAATGAATGTCGATCTAGGCACATTCGGCGTCTGGATGGCCATCCTCGCGATGGCTTTCGTGACCTATGCGATCCGCTCGGGCGGCTTCTGGCTGATGGGGTATGTTCCGCTCACGCGTCGCGTCCGCAGCATTCTCAATGCGCTTCCGGGCGCGGTGATCGTTGCAATTATTCTGCCGTTGGCCGTCCGCGGCGGCACTGCGGCGACCGTGTCCGTCATTACCGCGCTCGCTGTGATGGTGCTGCGCCGCAACGATCTTCTTGCCGTCATATGCGGGGTCGGCGTTGCGGCGTTCGTGCGGGCACTTGTGCTCTGAGTAGGTCGATGTCACTGCAAAACCGCGTCACCCCCTTCGGCGAACTCATTTCGACATCGGCGCGCGGCACGTTGATGGGCAATCGCGGCGGCAGGATTCACGCCGCCAACGGGACCTTGACCGGCCGGCGTTGGGCGTCGCGGCAATGGATATGCTGCGTCCTCGAATTCAAGAATCGCCAGCGCGATGTGTGGGGCCGCTATTATACGGAGTTGTTCTTCCTCGATGAGGTCACCGCTTTTGCGGCCGGTCATCGGCCATGTTTTGAATGCCGTCGCCGGGACGCAGAGTTTTTCGCGCGGCTGTTTTCGGGCAAGAAGGAGCGCGCCTCGGCCGGCGCGATGGATCGAACGCTTCACGCCGAGCGCCTGAACGGCAAAGCAAAACGCACTCGTCGGCGGAACATTGATGGATTGCCTGATGCAGCAATGGTGGCGCTGGACGAGGACGTCTTTGCGATCCGAGGCAGCCGTCTGCTGTGCTGGACACCGGCGGGCTACGCGGCATCAAGAGCGCGCCCGCGCGGGATTCAAGTCGAGGTGCTTACCCCGCCGTCAATTCTTTCGGTTCTCGCGCGAGGATATTTGCCGCTTTGGCATCCGAGCGCGCAATAGGCTTCACGGCGGCTCGATCGGGGGAACTTCGGTTGGAGCGGGTGCACGCCGTGTCCAGGCGAAGATCACGATCAGCGACATTATCGCCAGCATGGCTACGACAAGTACGACGCACGCCGGCCAGCCGCCGTAGTTCCAGGCGAGACCCCCGAGCGCTGCGCCGAAACTGCCGCCGACATAGAACGACGTTACATAGAGCCCGACCGCCGACGAACGGCCCACTTTCGCGGTGACGGTGACATAGCCTGTCGAGATCGCCTGGCAAATCAAGCCGCAGGCGGCGCTGATCGCGAGCCCAGCAATGATCAGCGGCAGTGAAGGCGCGAGCGTCAGGGCGATTCCGAGAATCCAGATTGCAATAACGCGTACCGTGAAACGTCGCCGCCCGAACCTTGCCACAGCCCAACCGGTCCACGGGGTGAGCAGCGAGCCCGCGAGATAGACGACGAAGATCGCGCCGAGCCAACTCGCCGAGAGATTGAAGGGAGGCGCTGCCAGATAGAAGCTGACATAGGTAAAGGTGGTGATGAAATTGAACAGGACACCGAAACCGACGGCGTAGGTTGCGATCAGCTGCTTGTTGCGCAGATGCGCCAGCATCTGTTTGCTGGAGGTCAGCAGGCCTTCCGAGCGCACAAATTTGCGCTCATGCGGCAGAAGAAACGCAACGACGATCGCGCCAGCAAAAGCGATCGCCGCGAGCGACATGAAACCTGCACGCCAGCTCACCAGATCGGCAAGAAGTCCCACAAAGAGACGGCCGCTGAAGCCTCCGAGGCTCGAGCCTGACGAGTAGATGCCGGCCACGGTGGTCGCTTCGCGGTGCGGTAATTCATCTCCGATATATGCCACCATGACCGCGAAAATCGGAGGGAGCACCAGGCCCTGCACGGCGCGCCAGAAGATCATGGCCGGCAGACTCGTCGACAGACCGACCATGATCGTGGGAATGACAAGCGCAAACATCGCCACCACGATGACTCGTTTGCGACCCAGCACGTCGGCAACGGTGCCAGTGAAGGGCGCGGTCAGTGCCACCGCCAACGTGCTTACGGTGATAATGGTCGATATTCCGGCTGCGCTTGCGCCGAATTCTTCGGACAACAGCGGCAAAATCGACTGTGGCGAGTAGAGGTTGATGAAGGCGCAGTAGCCCGCAATGCCCGCGGCGAGTCGGACGGCAAAGGCATGTCGTGCTTTCGCGGTTGTCATCCTGGGAAACCGGATCGGGCGTCTTTGATCCAGCTATGCATCAGGTCCGTATCGAATGTCACGAGGGAGTTGCCGCTGGACAGCGAAGCGCACACTGCATGGCTCACTTATCTGAGCTTGAGCATCCCTTCCGCTCGCAGAAGCGTTTCCTCGGGAGTACCGGAAGCGTCGACCTTCGACCAGGCAATTCGCCCCAGATCGAATTCCTCCTGCTTGCGCGCGACGTTGGCATCCGCGTCCGACGCATCGCGGCCGCGGTTCCCGACGCGAACCAGACGGTCGTCGAGACTTGCAATGAGGAACAATCCGTAGAATTCGGCGCCGTTTGTCGATTCTGCAATTTCGGATCGTTCGACAGGCAATGCAAAGACCGCATCGACGATGGCCGAATAGCCCGCGGCGGTTACGCGCCGCGCTTTTTCCGCGAGCACCTTGTAAACCCTGATTGTGGTCTCGACCGAGTAGGCACGCTCCGGCAGCTTTTCGGTCTCGTCAATCCCGAACAATGCCTTGCGCTCAACGTCGCTGCGCAGAATCACCGCGCCCGGCAACGGCGAGAGCCCCGGCGCCAGTGCCCGCGCAAGTAGCGATTTTCCGGTTCCTGACAGGCCGCCGATCGCAACCAATTTCGGTTGCACAGGCGCCAGGAATTTTTGCGCAAGCGATGCATACTCCCGCGCCTTGTTTGCCAGTTCCGGCTCGCCTCCCTTTTGCCGGTTGCGTGCCGCGTTGACCTTGGCGCGGATCGCCGCGCGGACCGACATGAAGAGAGGCAGTGCCGCCAGTGCATCCAGATCATGGATGCGACGGGTTTCCGTCAGGTAGCGATTGAACACGATGTTGGCGGCGTTGTGCAGCCCTCGGTCGATCAAGTCCATCAAAAGGAATGCAAGATCGTAGTACACGTCGCCGGTTGCGATGCGGTCGTTGAACTCGAGGGCGTCGAAGACGACCGGTATGCTGTCGATGAGAACAATGTTGCCTAGGTGCAGATCGCCGTGACACCGCCGCACCAGTCCGGCGCGCTCGCGTGCCTGCAGCAGCGGCGTCACGCGATCGAGCGCATCGCGCGTTGCCGCTCCGAGCGCACGCACCTGTTCCAACGAAAACAGATCCGGTTCGGCCGTGAGATCGGCCTCGTTCTGCGCAATGATTACCGAGAGTACTTCGGTGAAGTGCGCGTTGGCCACACTTGGTGTGAGCCGATGTGCGCCGGCGACCGCTCGTCCGAGCGCGTCCGCAAGGAACTCGTCGATCTGGCCCGCGTCCGCCACACGGTCCAGAGTCTTGCTTTCGTCAAAGCGGCGCATCTCGACGGACCACTCAACCGGTTCGCCCTTGCCACCGATCGCGAGGCGGCCGTTCGGCTCGCGGGTGATGGCTGCGACCCCGCGATAGATCGCCGGTGCGAACGAACGATTGACCGCGATTTCGGCTTCGCAGGCGGCCTTGCGTTTTGCGAGGGTGGAAAAATCGAGGAATGAAAAGCGCACGGCGCGCTTAATCTTGTGCGCCCGATCCCCGACGAGAAAAACCGACGCGGCGTGGGTGTCGATGCGTTTGACTGGCGTGCCGTCGAAATTGGCCGGATCGCTCAGGAAATCGATGACTGCCTGTTGCGAGTCGCCCGCCGTCATCGCAGCGCCTTTGATTGCGGAGCCGGCATGAGAGGTATTGCGGGCCAGATCCAGGGCATTCTGATCCTCGCGGAACGCGGCGTGACGGGCGGCATTATAGGCATCAAGGAGACCAGGCCGTGACTGCCCTGCCGAACGCATTCAAACGCATCAGGCTCAATCTCGCTCGCTCCAAGGAGTTCCCCCAAGGCTCGTCGCGACATGGATACGAATTCGTGGCGCCGCTCGACAGCAATGGTCATATCGATGCCCAGGTCTGGAAGAAGCACCGGGATCATTGCCGTGTCAGACGATTTTGGGAAGGTGAGGAGGATGAACACGGCCTGCTTGTCCACCAGCCCGGCGGTAAGGAGCACGGACGCTGGATGTTCGACTACGACCAGACCGCCGATACTGATGACGAAAGCGGTTACCGTTTCGGCACGCACGTTTTCCGGCCGGGTGAATATGTCTCGATTCGCAATGACGAAGGCGAGATGCATACTTTTCAGGTGGTCACGGTTGAGCACGCGGGCTGATCCTATTGACCGGCACGCGCCTTGCCGGAAGAGTGCGCCCTGACCGTCGGATCAGGCGGCATTTCTCAAGGGAGAAGCTCAGTGCTCATCGACCATCGGACCTATCGGATATTGCCAGGCAGGGTACCGGCGCAACTCGATCTCTACAGCAAGCTCGCCTATCCGGTGCAGCTCCGCCACATGGGCGAGCCGCACTACTACCTTGTTAGCGAAAGCGGCCAGCTCAATACGCTCGTGCACGGCTGGATTTATGAGAACGCCGCCGATCGCGAACAGAAGCGCGCAAAGATGATGCAGGATCCGGACTGGAAGCACTTCTTGGCTGAGAATGCGAAGGCCGGCAATGTGATCGAGCAGTCCAATTGGTTGATGACACCCGCTCCATTCTCGCCGACGATTTCGCCGGCGAAGATCGTGAAGTAGTTCGATGCGCGGCAATGACAACGCCCGCACGGGCGGAGAAATTCTGATCGACCAGTTGTCGGTTCAGGGCGTGCGGCACGCCTTCTGCGTGCCAGGCGAAAGCTATCTTGCCGCGCTCGACGCCTTCTACGGCAGCGATATCCAGCTGACCGTGTGTCGCCACGAAAGCACGGCCGCCATCATGGCCGAGGCGGTCGGCAAGGTGACGGGAAAACCCGGGATCTGTTTCGTCACGCGTGGTCCGGGAGCCACCAACGCCTCGGCCGGTATCCACATCGCGCGCCAGGATTCCTCGCCGATGATCGTCTTCGTCGGTCAGGTCGGTCGCGAGATGCGCGAACGCGAAGCGTTTCAGGAGCTCGACTATCGCGCGGTGTTCGGCACGATGGCGAAGTGGGCCACCGAAATCGACGATCCATTGCGTATCCCGGAAATCGTCTCGCGCGCATTTCATACGGCGTGCAACGGCCGCCCCGGCCCGGTCGTGATCGCCTTGCCTGAAGATATGTTGCGCGAGCGCGTGTCAGTGCCCGATGCGACGGCCTTTACGCCCGCGGAAATATCGCCTGGCAGGGACGTGATGGAACGTCTGCAGGACTTGCTTGGACAAGCCAAGCGCCCGGTGGCGCTTATCGGCGGCAGCCGCTGGACCGAGGGCGCAACGGCCGCGCTCATGAGTTTTGCCGAACGCTTCTCGTTGCCGGTTGCGACAACATTCAGGCGCGGTCACCTCTTTGACGCGACACATCCTTGCTACGCCGGTGACTTTGGCATCGGGCCGAATCCGAAATTGCTCGCGCGCGTGAAAAACGCCGACGTTCTGCTGCTGATCGGCGGTCGCTTCGGCGAGATGCCCTCGCAGAGCTACAGCGTGCTCGATATTCCGGAGCCGCAAATCAAGCTGGTGCATGTGCATCCTGGCGCCGAAGAACTTGGCCTGGTCTACCATCCGTATCTCGCAATCAATGCTGCTCCGACCGCGTTCTGCTCGGCACTGCAGGAATTGCAGCCGCCCGAGCAGATTGCGTGGCGCGGCGAGTCGGACACCGCCCATGCCGACTATCTGGCCTGGGGCGAAAAAGCCACGCCCGTGCCAGGCGCCGTCAATCTCGGCGAGATCATGGTCTGGCTGCGCGAGAATTTGCCTGAAGACGCAATCGTGACCCAGGGCGCTGGAAACTTTTCAGGTTGGGTCCATCGCTTTTATCGGGTGCGCAAATTCGGTGGACTTGTCGGCGCGACCTCAGGCTCCATGGGCTATGGCCTGCCCGCAGCCTTGGCGATGCAGACGCTGCATCGCGATCGTGTTGTCGTGTGCGTATCCGGCGACGGTGATTTCTTGATGACCGGGCAGGATTTCGCAACCGCCGTCCAGTACAAGCTGCCGGTTATTGTCCTCGTCGCTGACAACGGTATCTACGGTACCATCCGCATGCATCAGGAACGCGACTATCCGGGCCGCGTGATTGCCACCAATCTGCGCAATCCTGATTTTGTCGGCTATGCACTCGCTTTCGGCGGCTACGGCGCGGTCGTTGAAAAAAGTGCCGATTTCCCGGGCGCATTTGCGGGAGCGCGAGCGTCAGGAAAACCCTCGATCATCCATCTCAAGGTAGACCCGGAAGCGATCACGCCGACTGCGACCCTGACAGGGATACGGGAGAAGTCACTGGCCGGCGGAAAAAGCTGAGCGACGGCCGGGCTGAGCGCTTGCCTAAAAGACGTGAATCAGCATTCAGTCTGGCATGCCTTACCGCCGCACTGAGAATGTGGTCCGCCGGCTCGCAGAGCGTGAGAAGACGATCCTCGGCGCCGCGCAGTCGATCGTCGGCGAAAAGGGCATGGGCGCGGTACAGATCGTCGCTGTCGCACAGCGCGCCGACATCGCCGCGGGCACAATCTATCGCTATTTTCCGTCCAAGAATGACCTCGTCGCCGAAGTCATTGCCGCCGCCGCGTGTCGCGAACTCATCGCAATGCATGCGGCTGGCGATGCCGCACCCGGGCCGCTTTCGTCGGTCGCCGCTTGCGTCGCGACTTTCGCCGCAAGGGCCTTGCATGATAGGCGGCTTGCCTGGGCGATCATGGCAGAGCCGATCGACCCCGATATCGACGCATTGCGTCTGAATTTCCGCCGCGCCATCGCCGCGGAGCTGGAAATGCGCATCAGGACCGCGATCGCTGAAGATCATTTGCCCGACCAGGATGAACGGGTAGCCGCCTTGGCGGTGATCGGCGCCCTGCTCGAAGGACTGCTCGGGCCGCTGGCGCCGCAAACTGAAAATGCGCGTGAGGCCGTTCAGGCGATGACGCTGTTCGCATTGCGCGCTCTCGGCGTCGTCGATGCGCGGGCGAGGGGCCTCGTCGCGCAATGCGAACTGCCGTGACCATTCTCAGTTGAGCGCGGGCAGTTCGTCCAAAGGTAGCGTAACGACCTTCATGCCGCGTTCGCCGGCGTCGTCGCTGACATGGAAACCCAATTCGGTGCACATCAGCAGCATCGTGGCATTTTCAGTCAGGACCTGCCCATGCACCGTCTTGAGTCCTTTTTCTTGGGCATAGGCTATCATGTGCTTCATCATCAGCCAGCCAAGGCCATGACCTTTCAAATGTGAGCGCACGAGGATCGCAAACTCAGCGCCGTCTCCTTCCCGATCGTCGTGCAGTCGGACGACTCCGAGCATGCGGTTGGTCGATTCCGCGATGGCGACGAAAGCCATGGCGTGTTTTGGATCGTAGTGAATGAGCTTTTCAATCAGCTCGTGCCGTACTTCGCGCATCGGGACGAAAAAACGCAAACGCAGATCGTCCGCGGTTATTTCACGGAGGAAGTCGGGATACAGCGCCGCGTCCTCTGGCTTGAGCGGGCGGATAAGGACCTTTTCTCCATCGTGCAAAGTAATGTGGCGTTCGAGCACGGCGGCCACCGGCTCCCGCGAAGACAGGGTTGTCAATGCGACATCAATACGGGAACCGTCATCGATTCCAAGAGACCAAGCGTGGCGCCCCCAAGCACGAATTCGCGCAGACGCGAATGGCCATAGCCACCCATGACGATCATGTCGGCGGAGGAATCCGCCGCGTGAGAGAGGATGGTAGAGGGCACGTCTATGTCGGGCGACGTGATGCGTTTGACGTCCACCTTGAGACCATGGCGGGCAAGATGCTGGCCAAGATCGGCGCCGGGTACTTCGTCGCTTTTGCCTGGCTTGTTGGAAATGATCACCACCTCGACCTGTTTTGCTTTTTTCAACAGCGGCAAGGAATCAGCGACGGCGCGCGTGGCGGCGCGTCCGCCGTCCCAGCAGATCATCATGCGTTCAAGTTTCGCCGCGCCTTTCTGGATGAAAGGCACGAAGATCACGGGGCGCCCGGACTCGAACAACACACCTTCGTCGACGACCTCGTCAGCCGACGATTTCTGCCGGTTGGGTTGGCCAACGATGATCAGATCGAAGCGCCGCCCGATACGTCCGATCTGATCCGCGGCGCCCGCTAGGCTCGCATTGATCGTGCGTGTCTCGCTCGAAATGCCCGCACGATTTGCCGCCTGCTCGAAGCGGGCTATCGCCGCCCTTGCCTTTTTGTCGGATTCGCGTCGCTGTCCTTCAATTATTTCCGGAGGAATCCCGCCCATTACGGTGCCGGGAATGATCGGATCATAGGAGACCGCGATGGCGAGGAGATGGGCCTCGAATATTTCCGCCATCGAGACGGCATAATCGACGGCGGGGTCGTTCGAGCCCAACCCCAAATTGAGGACAATATCCTTGATCATGATGCAATTCTCCGAACCGAGCGGCTACGACCTCATCCTATCCGTCGTTCTTTTCGCGACATTGACCAAGGTCAAACGTCAATCGTTCCCGTATCCTTTCGCGTCATCGCTTACAGCCGGCAATCTACTTTTTGTTCCCGTCTGGACCGAACTGCTTGAGATAGGCCCAGAGATCGCCAGCTTCTTTTTCGTTCTTGATGCCGGGGAAAATCATCTTGGTGTTGGGAATCTTGGCGCGCGGATCCTTGATGTATTCCTTGAACGTTGCCTCATCCCAAGTGATACCGGAATTCTTGTTGGCGTCGGAGTAGCTGTAGTCGGGGATCGAGCCGGAATGACGACCGTCAAGCCCGTTGAGCACCGGGCCGACCTTGTTTTTTGCCCCTTCACCGATCGAATGGCAGGGGAGGCACTTCTTGAATGATTGTTCGCCGGCAGCCACATCCTGTGCCCGGACACCCGCAGTCAGCGCCGCCATGCTCAAAGCCACGGCAAATAACAATTTCATTACTGTACTCCCGTTTTTCGTCCGACGTCGCCCGCCGGCCAACGGCCTGTCGGCCCGGCCTGTTTCCATTGGGTTTTGCCAGCCCTATGTGCAAGTCGTCAAATGGCTGTATCGTGACAGCGCATGATCCCATGCGCAGTGTAGATACGGACAGCCGGGAGTTTCGAGAATGTCCCTGCGGATGCCGGAGCCTGACGCCGCAATCCTGGGGCGTCGTGAGCGCATAGTCGCCACGTTGCGAACGATCGTTCCCGGCGAGGGGGTAATCGCGACCGAACGCGAGCTGCGTCCGTACGAAAGCGACGGCCTTACCGCCTATCGGCAACTGCCCATGGTGGTTGTATTGCCGGAAACCACGGACCAGGTTGCTCAAATTCTGCGGTTTTGCCACGCAGAGGGCATCAAGGTCGTGCCCCGCGGTGCCGGAACCTCGCTGTCCGGCGGCGCCTTGCCGCTCGCGGACGGCGTTTTGCTCGGCATGGCGAAGTTCAATCGAATTCGCGAAGTCGATTTCAAGAATCGTGTTGCTGTGGTCGAGCCGGGTGTGACCAACCTCGCGGTCAGCAATGCGGTTGCATACGCGGGATTTTATTACGCGCCGGATCCGTCCTCGCAGATTGCGTGCACAATCGGCGGCAACGTGGCGGAAAATTCTGGCGGCGTGCATTGTCTGAAATACGGCATGACGACCAATAACGTGCTTGGTTGTGAGATCGTACTCATGACCGGCGAAGTCCTCCGCCTCGGCGGGAAACACCTCGATGCGTCGGGCTACGATCTGCTCGGGCTTATCAACGGCTCGGAGGGTCTTCTCGGCGTGGTCACGGAGGTGACGGTACGAATACTGAAGAAGCCGGAGACCGCCCGCGCGATGCTCATCGGCTTTCCATCATCGGAAGATGCCGGCGAGTGCGTATCACGTATTATCGGATCGGGAATTATCCCCGGCGGCATGGAAATCATGGACGGTCCGGCGATCGCGGCTGTTGAGGAATTTGTCCATGCCGGCTACCCGCTCGACGTCGAAGCGCTGCTCATCGTTGAGCTTGATGGACCTCCGGCGGAAGTCGATCATCTGATCGAACGCGTGGAAAAGATCGCGCGCGAATGTCGTTCGGCTTCGTGCAAGGCCTCGCGTTCGGAACAGGAAAGGCTGCTGTTCTGGGCGGGCCGAAAGGCGGCGTTTCCGGCCGTCGGGCGGATCTCACCGGATTACTACTGCATGGATGGGACGATTCCGCGGGCCCAGCTGCCGCTGGTGCTCAAGCGGATGAAGCAGTTGTCCGCGAAATACGGACTGCGGGTCGCCAACGTCTTTCATGCCGGCGACGGCAATCTGCATCCTCTCATTCTTTACGACGCCAACCAGCCCGGCGAACTTGAGAAGACCGAGAAATTCGGCGCCGAAATTCTGAAACTGTGCGTGGAAGTCGGTGGCGTTCTCACTGGCGAACACGGTGTCGGTGTCGAAAAGCGCGATCTGATGTACACGATGTTCTCCGAAAACGATCTCAATCAGCAGCAGCGCGTGAAATGCGCCTTCGATGGCAAAGGGCTGCTTAACCCCGGCAAGGTTTTCCCGCAGTTGCACCGCTGCGCTGAACTCGGCCGCCTGCACGTTCATGCCGGGAGGCTGCCATTCCCGGATATTCCGAGGTTCTAGGAATGCGTTTCGGTTTGTTCTGTTCGCCGAAGGCGGATCGGCCCGGATTTGGCCCGGAAACCGGCCAGGGCTTTTTTGAGTTCCTCGATTTCAATGTCGAAGCCGAAGCGCTTGGGTTTCACTCGAGCTTCTCGGTTGAGCACCATTTCAGCGGCTGGAACCAGGTTTCCTCCACCTTGATGCTGCTTGCCGCGTTGGCCATGCGCACGAAGACGCTTCGCCTCGGCACCGCCGTCATCGTGCCGCCATGGCACAACCCGGTGTTGCTCGCCGAGGAAGCGGCAACGCTCGATCTTCTTTCGAAGGGCCGGCTCGATCTCGGCATCGGCAAAGGATATCGCCACAGCGAGTTCAAAGGATTTCAGATCGGCCCCGACGAGGCAGAAGCACGTTTCGAGGAAGCCCTCGAAGTCATGAGGCGAGGCTGGACCACGCGAAAGCGCTTCTCGCACAAGGGCCGCTTTTGGCATTTCGAGGACATCGTGATCGAACCGCCCCCGGCGCAAACACCCCATCCGCCGCTTTGGGTGGCCGCCGGCAATCCGCTTTCGATCAAACGTGCGGCAGCGCGCGGGTTTAATCTTATCCTCGATCAGTATGCCTCGCCCGCGACGCTCGGCGAACGCATTGCGATCTACAAGGCCGAGCGCGAAGCAAACGGACTTGGGTTTGATCCGATGCAGGTGGCGGTCGCGCGACAGCTCTACGTCGCGAAGGACGCCGCCGACAAGGAAGCCGCGTTGATGCGCCAGGCCGAATACACCAAACGGACCGTCGATGTATCGCGCGATCCTTCGGCAAAGACCGGGTCGCATGTGCTCGCCTATGCCGACAAAAAAGGCGCCACTGAAGAATATGCGCTCTACGGTACGCCCGATGAAATTGCGGGCATGATCGAGGCGCTACGTGACGCCGGCGTAGCCTACTTGCTGCTCACGATTGCCGGCGGTGCCGATCAACTGCGCCACTTCGCGCGGGACGTTATGCCCGCACTCACCCTTGACGTTACCGCGCGTGCGGCCGAATGACATTTTCGCAGCATGGCTGACACGCTCAAACCACGCGACGGCAAGGAAGTCGAAGAGGTCGTGCGTTGGGCGCTCGACCACGACAAGCCGCTCGAACTCGCCGGGCGTGGGACCAAGTACGGTATCGGCCGCCCAAGCCAGACAGATCTGACCCTCGACCTTTCGGGACTGGCCGGCGTGACGCTTTACGAGCCCGCCGAACTGGTACTTTCGGCTCGCGCGGGGACGCCGGTCTCCGAGATCGAGGTGTTGTTGGACAAGCACAACCAGGAGCTCGCCTTTGAGCCTATCGACTACGGCCCGCTTCTCGGTGCGGAAACAAATAACGGTACGTTGGGCGGAGCGATCGCCGCCAATCTTTCAGGTCCGCGACGCATAAAATCCGGCGCTGCACGCGATCATTTCCTCGGTGTCACAGCCGTCATCGGCCGCGGCGAAACGATCAAGTCCGGTGGTCGCGTCGTGAAGAATGTCACCGGCTATGACCTCTGCAAGCTGCTGGCCGGGTCATGGGGTACGCTCGGCGCCATGACCGACATTACGGTGAAGGTCCTGCCAAAAGCGGAAACCGAAGCGACAGTGTTGGTCGAAGGTCTGGATGATGCGACCGCCTGCGTGGCCATGACGTCGGCGATGGGCTCCTCATGCGACGTCTCGGGCGCGGCGCACTTGCCTGACCATATCGCGCCCTGGTTTGAGAACGTGCCCGAATCTGCCGCATCCACCGTGCTGCGCCTGGAAGGTTTCCCTCCTTCGGTAACCCATCGCCGAGAAACGCTTGCCACGCAGATGAAACGCTTCGGATCGGTTACCGTTCTCGACGAAAGAAAATCGCGCGACCTGTGGCGCGGTATCCGCAACGTTAAACCCTTTGCCGCCGAGGCGGTCCGTACGCGACCGCTTTGGCGCATTTCCGTGCCGCCAAGCCGCGGCCATGAAATCGCGGGCGCCATCACGCCAGCTGCGCAGATGTTCTACGACTGGGCCGGCGGTCTTATCTGGGTGGCGATGCCGCTCGAAAATGAACCGGACGCGCCGGCAATCCGCCGTGCAGTAGCGGCCATAGGTGGGCATGCGACACTGGTACGTGCGCCGGCCGCCGTGCGGGCAAGCGTTGACGTCTTCGCGCCCGAGGATCAGGCCACGCGTGCTTTGGCCAAGCGCGTAAAGGAAAGCTTCGATCCGAAGGGTGTACTCAACCCGGGCCGGATGTGGGCGGGTGTCTGACGATGCAAACCTCCTTCACCCTCGCACAGCTTCAGGATCCACAATTCGCATCCTCCGAAAAGATCCTGCGCGCCTGCGTTCACTGCGGATTCTGCACGGCGACCTGCCCGACCTATGTCCTGCTCGGCGACGAGCTCGATTCCCCGCGCGGCCGAATTTATTTGATCAAGGATATGCTCGAACAGGACCAGCCGGCGACGCGCGAGGTGGTCAAGCATATCGATCGTTGCCTCTCATGCCTTGCATGCATGACCACGTGTCCGTCCGGCGTGAATTACATGCATCTGGTCGATCATGCGCGCGTCTACATCGAGCAGACCTACAAGCGCCCGATCAGTGATCGTCTGCTGCGCGGCCTGCTCGCACGCGTGCTGGTCGACCTGGGGCTCTTTCGTCTCGCTGTCGTGCTCGGGCTGATCGTGCGTCCGCTGGCGTCCGTGTTCGACGTGCTGGGCTTGCGCAGGCTGGGGGCGTTGCTGCGCCTGGCGCCGCGCCGGAAACCGGCCCCACCAGTCGATCGCCTTGGCAAAGTCTTTTCGCCAGCGGACAAGCGGCGCGGGCGCGTCGCGCTTTTGTCCGGCTGCATCAATCCGGTCCTCGCGCCCTCGACCATTGAGGCCACGATCCGCCTGCTCAACCGCCAAGACATTGAGGTGGTTGTCGCGGCGGGCGAGGGCTGCTGCGGGTCGCTCCTCCATCACATGGGGCGCGACGAGGAAGCGCTGTCACAGGCGCGCAATAATATTGATGCATGGACCGGAGAGATCGAAGGGGCGGGCCTCGATGCCATCCTGGTCACCGTTTCCGGGTGTGGCACCACCATCAAGGACTACGGATTCATGCTGCGCAACGACCCGGCCTATGCGGCCAAGGCGGCGCGCGTTTCGGTTCTCGCGCGCGACGTCAGCGAGTACCTGGCGACATTGAAGTTGCAGCATGCGCGCGCGCCGGTACCGCTCACCATTGCCTATCACGCCGCTTGTTCGCTGCAGCACGGGCAAAAGGTTCTGCGCGAACCGAAAGATTTACTGAGCGGGGCTGGCTTTGTGGTGAAGGACGTGCCGGAAGGTCATTTGTGTTGCGGTTCGGCCGGCACTTACAACATCATGCAGCCTGCGCTTTCGGAGCAATTGCGCGCGCGCAAGCTCGCAAATATCAAAAGGCTTAACCCGGATGTGATTGCGGCCGGCAATATCGGCTGCATCACGCAACTCGCGACCGGCACGGATGTGCCGATCGTACACACGGTCGAATTGCTCGATTGGGCGACCGGCGGCCCGACCCCCGAGCCGCTCGTCGAACTCGCTCGGAGCAAGGCCTCGGTGGCCTGAAATTTGCTGGTCTGCTTGTTGCAGCGAATGGAGAACGGACATGGCGAAGAAGCGCAAGAAAGCGAAAGCGAAGAAAGCCAAACGAGGGAAACGAGCCGCACCGGCGCGCAGGAAAAAAAGCGCGAAGAAGGTCGCGAAAAAGGTAAGGGCGAAAGCAAGAAAACGAGCGAAGGTGTCGGTGAAAAAGCCCGAGATCGTGCCCGCCGAACCGAGTGAAACGACGCCGAGCGCGCCGTCACCGCAGATGTCTTTTGGCGGTCTATTCGGCCACGACAAGACCGAAGATCAGTAGTCCGACGCGGAGATCTGGCAGGCCGTTACCGCCCGGGCAAGCCCGCGGGCGGTGCGGGCCGATTGCATCGACCGGAGCGGCCTAATAGCATGCGTTCAACAGACGCATGGCCCTTAAGGGTCGGAACTATTTCGGATTTTACGAACAAAGCATAAGGGAGGCCGCAATGCCGGCGACTTATAAAATTCTGATCATGGGCGCGTCCTACGGCTCGCTGCTCGCTTCCAAAATCCTCTTTGGCGGCCATACGGTGCATCTGGTCTGCCTGCCGGCGGAAGCGGACCTGATCAATGCTGAAGGCTTCCGCGTTCGGCTGCCGGTCAAAGGCCGCAAGGAGCAGGTGGAAATCGACTCGCGCAAATTGCCGGGCAAGGTCAGCGCCGGCGGAGCCGCGGGCGTAAATCCCAAGGATTACGACCTCGTCGGACTGGCAATGCAGGAGCCGCAATACCGTTCACCCGGCGTGCGCGAACTGCTGGACGCGGTGGCAAAATCGAAAGTCCCGTGCATGTCGATCATGAACATGCCGCCGCTTCCGTATGTGAAACGCATTCCGGGACTGAATTACGATGCGCTCAAGCCGGCCTATACCGATCCGACGGTGTGGGACAACTTTGATCCCGGCCTACTGACCTTGTGCAGTCCCGATCCGCAGGCGATCCGTCCGCCCGACGAGAAGGTCAACGTGCTGCAGGTGACGCTGCCGACCAATTTCAAGGTCGCCAAATTCGACAACGACATGTACACGAGCATCCTGCGCCGGCTCGAAAAGGACATCGACGCCGTGCGCTTCGATGCGTCCGAGGGCAAAATCGAATTGCCGGTGAAGCTGCGTGTGCACGATTCGATATTCGTGCCGCTCGCCAAATGGTCGATGCTGTTGGCCGGCAACTATCGCTGCATCACCAAAGACGGCATGCGCACCGCGCAGGAAGCGGTGCATTCGAACATTGAGGAATCGCGCTCGGTCTACAATTTCGTGTTCGACCTCTGCGTCAAGCTCGGCGCGTCACCGAGCGATCTGGTGCCGTTCGAAAAATACGCTGCCGCGGCGCAAAGCCTCACGCGTCCGGCCTCTGCCGCGCGTGCTTTGCAAAACGGCGCTCCCTACATCGAACGCGCCGACAAACTCGTGCAGCTGGTCGCCAAGCAGAAGGGCTTGAGCCATCCGGTCATCGACGGAATCGTTGCGCTGGTCGACTCGCGGCTCGAAGCCAATCGAAAAAAGGCGGCTGCGGCTTAGGGCAGACCGAGCGTCATTGCGAATCGCCCAGAACTCCCTGCCAGGCTGTGGAAAACTGCCTTGGTGGGGGGCTGCGGCGTACTGCATTGCGGGCGGTATTTGTGACATTCACGCAACAGGCCCAAACTTTCTAACGGTATAACCCGAAAACGCCCAAAAAGGCGGCAGTTGCTGCCGTTTTTCACTTGCCGCCACGTTATGTCACGGGTCTAAATTTCGCGGTAATGCACGTCAAACCGCGGAAGGGTCGGCTTAAGTCGGGGACTTTTACTGCTCTGTGGCGGGCAAAAGGGGATCGGCTGGAACCAGGTCGGTCGAATACAAAGGGGCAGATTCAATGAAGAAAGTTGTGTTGTCGCTCGCTGCAGTGCTCGCAGTTTCGGCCGCTGCACCAGCACTCGCGGCTGACGTGCCTACTAAAGCGCCCACAGTGGCTCCGGCTCCGCCGCCGAGCCCGTGGGACATCGCCTTCGGTTCGGCGATCATGAACGATTACATCTTCCGCGGCGTGACCCAGTCGGATCACAGGCCGTCGGTCGCGGCCTATTTCGAGCCGCGCTACAACATCAATGCAAACTGGCAACTCTACGCCGGCATCTCCGGTGAGAGCATCAAGTTCGCCAACAATGCGGCGGCGGAAATCGACTTCTATGGCGGTGTCCGTTCGACGTGGGGTCCGGTCGTGTTCGATGTAGGCTACTGGTACTACTACTATCCGGGTGGCAAATGCTACGGCACCGGCCCGACGCAAAGCTTTGATCCGGGGTGTGACCCGAACTTTATCTTCCCCAACGGGAACGCGGCGAAATCAGTCGACAGCTTTTATGAGGTCTATGGAAAGATTACCTACACCTGGACCGACTGGGCGTTCGGCGCGAACTTCTACTATTCGCCGAACTTCCTGAACTTGGGCGCCAACGGTGAATATCTCTCCGGCACCATCAAGTTCACCGCGCCGGAGAAAATGGCGTTTGGTCCGTTCGGCTGGTACGTCTCTGGTGAGTTCGGCCATCAGTGGCTTGGCACCAGCGATGCGTTCTATGGATGCAATTCCGCAACGCCGGTTGTAGGCGCTCCTGGCGGCTGCCTCGCGAACAATCCTTTCGGTATAAAATATGCCGATTACAACACCTGGAACGTGGGCCTCGGCTTCACCTGGAAGGTGTTCACCCTCGATCTGCGCTACTACGATACGGATCTGAGCAAGGGTAACTGCAACGCCTTCACCAGCGATCCGACTGCCGGAGGCATTAACGGACCAGGGGGGTTCCCCGCCGCGACTGCGATCAACGGTGGGCCGGCCTCGAGTTGGTGCGGTGCTTCCTTCGTCGCCAAGCTGTCGGCTGACCTGACGCTTGGCAGTCTGAAGTAAATAAAGCCTAAGTCTGACCCGGAAAGGGCGGTGGCCGTGTTCGGTTCGCCGCCCTTTCTCTTTTGTCCGCTTTGTTTGTCCTACGTTGTTTATCCTACTTGGCGGGCGCGAGATTTGTCTCCTGCATCACGTAGTGATCGCCCTCGCGGGTGAAGGCCAGCCGACGCTGGTGGAATGCCGCGAGGGTCGAGCGGTGACCGATCGACACGATGGTCGCGCGGGGAAGCTTTCGCTGCAGCAGTCGGTAGAGTGCCGCTTCGGCCGGTTCGTCGAGCGATGCGGTGGCCTCATCGAGAAAAAGAAAATCCGGCTCGGACAGAAGCGCGCGGGCGATGCCCAACCGTTGCTGCTCACCGAGCGACAACATTCGGTTCCAGTGTGCTTCTTCTTCGATTCGGTCGGCGAGTGCAGGCAAGCCGACGGCGCCGATCAGTTCTGCGATTTCGCCTTCATCGTAGCTTTCCCGTCCGGCGGGATAGGCAACCGCCGTCGCAAGCGGCGCAATCGGGAAATACGGCCGCTGCGGCAAGATCATTACGCGCGCATTCTTGGGCACGGTGATCGTGCCCGAGCCAAAGGGCCAGACTCCCGCCAAGGCGCGAAACAGGGTAGATTTTCCGGAGCCGGAAGGCCCGCTCACCAGCACATGTTCTCCAAGCTTTATCGACACGTTGCTGGCGCTGACGAGTGGCGTGCCCTGTGGCAGACGCACCACGAGATCCGTAATGCTTACGGCGGGTGCATCGCCAGGCGCCAGCGCGATAACGGGCGGTGTAGTGGCGGCCTCCCTTGCGGCGACGATGGAATGATCGAACCCGGACAGGCGTTCCACAACCGCGCGCCACTCGGCGAGACTACGATAGATGTTTACGAACACCGACAGGGCATCCTGTACCTGGCCAAAGGCGTTTGCCGTCTGCATCAGTCCGCCGAGTTGCACAGCACCGGCAAAATAGGCCGGGCTCACCATGATGTAGGGAAACACCACAGCAGCCTGCCGGTAGCCGGCTGTGAGAAAGGTGAGCTTTTTCTGCCGCGACATGATCGCCATCCAGTTGGCGACCACATTTGTGAAACGCTGTAGCAGCCCGTCACGCTCGGCGCGCTCTCCGTTCAGCAGTGCGATCTGCTCCGAATTCTCGCGTACGCGCACCAGATTGAAACGGAAATCGGCTTCATAGCGCTGTTGCTGGAAATTCAGCGCGATCAGGGCACGGCCGACGAGATGGGTAAAAATCGTACCGCCGACAGCGTAGACCAGCGCGGCCCACAGCAGATAGCCGGGGATGTCGTATTTGATTCCGAAGACATGAAGCGGCGCGGCGGCCGACAGGTTCCACAGGATCACGGCGAACGAGCCCAGCGTAACAATCGCATTCAGCAGGTTCAAACCGATCGGAAGAATTCCCGCGTCGATGAACTGCCGGACGTCTTCGGCGATGCGTTGGTCGGGATTGTCGGCGGCATCGCCGAGCAGTTGCATGCGGTAGTGGTTGGCACCGGCCAGCCAACGATCGAGATAGGTTTCCGTGAGCCAGCGCCGCCAGCGAATCTGCAGCCATTGATTGAG
>DATLJR010000263.1:0-2161 GCA_035538755.1 Pseudolabrys sp. | reverse complement strand
GTGGAAGTCCAGCCGCAACACACCGGTCGCAGAACTCAGACACAATGGCAGTGTCGGGAGTGCCAGCCAGGCCAGCCTGCGTCAGCCACGCTGACAGTTCGGCGAAGAACGCTTCATTCATGGCCCCGACTATACAGCCCGGAATCCGGGCTGGCACAGAACGGGTCTATCGCGGCGCGATGTCCGCTGTTGGCACAAAGCGGACATCGAGACCGCGCTGACGGATGTCCGCTTTCGGGAGTAAAGCGGACATAGCGTCTCTGGAGATTGCAGCTGATGTTGGGGTGAAATCAGACGTTGCTTGAATGTGGCTCCTTGTCGGCGGAACACCCATCCCTAGCATTGGCCTAGCCGTTGATATCGGCGTAATTTATTAGGCCGTCGGAGAGTTGCGATGCAGATTACAGGAATGTTGCATGGCGCACGGCTGCTCGATTATGTCGAGTTTCCCGCCGCAGAGGTCTTGGGGCCGGACGCGACTGAGGACGACATCCAGGGTCTGATCGATCGGCACAAGCTCATCTTCATCAAGCCGCTATTTCGCGGCGGCGTCGGCAAGAAAGGGAAGTCGGGATTAATCGGCAAAGCGACGGACCTTAAAAGCGCGCTGAAGGAGAAAGAGCGGCTCTACTTCGTGGAGCATCACCATGGAAACGCCGTCGCCAAAGCGAACGGTGTCACCTTCGAAGGCGGGGTCCCGGCAGAGCACGAGGTCTATTTCGCAATCAGCGATTCGACTGAGTTTCGCGCACCAACAATGACGCTGACGCACCGCGGTGGCATGGACATCGAGGAGCTCGACAAGAGCGACATCGCTCAGGTGCCATTCGAGGCACTGACGGGGCTCAAAGCCTTTGTCGTCGCTAACGCGCTAAGCGATATCGGCGCGCCAAAAGAGATCATCTCGCCACTGGTCCAACATCTTCCGAAACTCTGGGAACTGGTGCACCACTACGGTATGACGACCCTCGAATTGAACCCGATCCGCATGCGACCCAGCCGCGATGGTCGCCTAACGCCGGTAGCATGCGATTTCAAATGCGGTTTCGATCGCGACGATCCGCGCTGGCAGCGTCTCGGCCTGCCTAACCATCTCTTCGCGGCCGACACGTCGGATTTCGAGCACGAGGTTAACCAGTTGCGCACTCATCAGGGTCAGTCCGACGTTTTCGTTATCAACGAGAAGGGCACGATCTTGGCGCCCACCTTCGGTGGGGGCGCCAATTCACTTGTCACCGAGGTGCTCGGCGAAGCCGCGATCATTTCTTCGGATTTCGGCGGCAATCCGCCCTACGAAAAGATGAAATCGGTCGCACGCATCTGTTACAAACACTGGCTTGCTCAGACAAATGTGCTGTTCATCATCGGTGGCAAGTCGAACAACACTGACATCTATGAAACTTTCCGAGCGACGGGCGACGCTCTGCGCGAGTATTTCAGCGCGAACGGCCCAACGCCGCTCTACGTCGTGGTAGGACGTGGCGGGCCCAATCTCGTCCGCGGCATGAGCGCGCTCGCCGACACCTGCGACTCGCTCAATTTGCCGTATCGTTTCTTCGGCTTCGATAGCGCAATCTCAGAAGTCGTCAATTACGCAAAAAAAGTAGACGAGTGGATGAAGGCGGGAGGCCGTGCGCAAATCGCGGCGCATCTCGGTTTAAAGACTGCCACATAAGCGGCTGTTGCTTGGAGTTGGGTTATGTTCAAGCGCGGTATTGAAGGCTTTCCTTATTTCCTTGGAGTGGCCGCGCTTGATAAGGTGGCCACACGCGACGATCGAGTTTGTGTTCTCAACATTCTTGGTGGTGAGTCGCGACAAGTTACACCGGTCAGCCACGCGTTTTCCGGCGGCAATGTCGTGTTCGGTACGTCTCCCGGCCGGCGTGGGCAAGTTCTGCCGACTCCGATCGGCGATATTCCAGTCTTCAACAATGTGCGCGAAGGCCTCGACGCCGGTTTTTCCTTCAATACCGGAGTCGTTTATCTGCCACCTTCCGGCGTTCGCGATGGCGTCGCTGAACTGGTCCGGGTCAATCCCGGTCTAGAAAAGATCGTGATGATCACGGAAAAAATCGCCGTTCACGACGCGCGCGAAATCAGGGCTTTGGGCCAGGCCAACGGCATCGATGTTTTCGGAGCCAATTGCCTCGGTGTGGCTGAT
>DATLJR010000262.1:0-2074 GCA_035538755.1 Pseudolabrys sp. | reverse complement strand
CGTCAATCCCGCCAAGGTGATCAACCGGCTGCCGAAACTCGGAACCCTGCAGCCGGGTGCGCCAGGCGATGTCGCGATCATGGAGCTGGTGGAAGGTCCAGTGTCGTTCGTGGACACCAGGAACAATCAGCGCGAGGGTCGTGCCTATCTGAAGCCTGTGGAGACCGTGACCGGCGGCGTGCCATTCGGGCGACCTTACAATTCACCGTTCTCGGTGAGATAAGAGACTCATCAAATGTCCGCTTTGTGCCACAAGCAGACATCAGCCGCCTCATAGCTGGCGCTCTCTTGAAACTGACTAACCTGATCGCAAGGCGGCCGTCGCGCTATGCCTGAATAAGGCATCGCTCAGGGCGATTGACACGATTAGTGCCCTGAGCCGGCGTCTCGCTGCACTGGTTGCGCAGACTCTCGCGCAGAGAAATTCATGGCGTCGAAGCGGATTTTCTGCGCGTCATTGAGCTCGGTCTCGAAATTCGCTAGCGCAACTTGAATTGATAAGGTGGCCCGCCAGGTGGAGTCGAGTCGGGCTTGAATCGTGTCCAAGCGTCTCAGCGCACTTGCTGGGATCGTCGTCGGGCAATGTGTTTCAAGATCGCGCGCAGCATCGTCGAAAGATCGTCTGACATCGTCGAGCGCATCGCGCTGCGCCGTGGTGGGCCGCACGGATTGATTGATCTCATTGATCGACCAATCGATCGCGCTCGGCGAGCCGCAGCCGCCCGCGATATTGCCCGATTGGATCTGACGATCGAGTGAGCCTTGCGATGACGCAACCGCGAAGCGCGATTGCTGATCGGCATTCAGCGATTGCTCGAAATCCAACAGCGGCTGACGCGCGATATCGAGCGCCATGGACAATTCCTCGAGCTGCGATTCCACAAGCTGCAACCGTGCCACGGGTTGCGCCGGGATCTCCTTCGCGCACGATTTTGCCAAATATCCGGACGTAGCACCGAGCGCGCCGCCGAGCCTTTGCAGGAGCTCCGACTGGTCGGCTGTCAGCGTCACCTCGTTGCTGATACGGCCGATGACGACGCTTGGATCGAAGGACGCCTGGCAGAAATTTGAATCCTGACGCGGCGCCCTGGCGAAGGCGGTGGTGAAGATAGCTTGATAGTCGAACGGCCATGGCGACGAATAGGCCGGAAAGAAGATGTTTTCAATGATCGAAGGCAGCGCGATGCTCGGATAGAGGAGCGCTGATGTCATGCCTTTTGACGATCGGGATTCATTTGACGATCCGGATTCAGACCGCGCAATGTCATTCGACCTGATCCGCGCCTCTCTCGGATTAGCCCGCATGTACAAGTGATGGCGGTGATAGTGGTGCCCGAGAAGCGGCAAACCGAAATGAAACGGTCCGAGGTGTAAGCCAAAGGCCGCGGCCGGCAGAGGAGAGAGAACAACGGCGGCGAGTACGGCAATCCTCAAACAAATAGCGCCGATCTGTCGCATGACCCGGCACCTTAAGAAGCCCCAAGGATTGCGCACCTCAAAAATCAGAATAACTCTCAACGCAAATGGCCTAGCTTAGTTCCGCCGACATTTGGAAGCGATGTTGTGCATCGCAGCAGTAATGAGAAGGGAATGTCCGCTTTTGGGGGTAAAGCGGAGATGATGTAAACCCAACGCGATGTCCGCTTTTGACGCAAAGCGGACATCAAGTGGCCCCGGCCATTGCACTGTCGCGTGGTAGCGGAATTGCTGAGAAGAATACGTTGTCGGGATCATAATGCTGCTTAGCTTCGATGAGCCGTTTGGCATTGCGGCCATAGCTTCGCATCACGCGATCGTCACCTGTGGCGAGGAGATTCGGGTAGGCACCGGGAAGCGCCATCGCGTCAAAGCTTTCACGTGTAGCGCGAACCCAACGTTGATGTTGCGGTTCCTCTAGCTTGTCCGATCGGTCGACGAAGCCAGCTAGAATTTCGATAAGTATGTGATCGCGACGCAGGCCGAAAGCTGTTGTCCCCTCAGGCACGCGAGAGGCGGCGCCTTTGAACTCATGGGTAAAGATCGCACAGCCAGACGAGACCGCCATCTCCATCGCTCGAATGAAGACGTCGATGCT
>DATLJR010000261.1:0-4065 GCA_035538755.1 Pseudolabrys sp. | reverse complement strand
TGATGGCTCAGGTCTTCGAGCGTCCGCGCCGTTTCTGCAATCGGCGTCTCGAGGTCAGGCCAGTGCACCTGATAAAGGTCAATGTAGTCCGTACGCAGCCGGCGCAGTGAATCTTCGATCTCCTTGCGGATCCGCGCCGGCTTGGAGTCGCGAAATACTTTGCCGTCCTTCCATGCCAGGCCGACCTTGGTCGCAATCTGCACCTTGTCGCGCACCGATCCTTCGGCAAACGCCTTGCCGACGATCTCCTCAGAATGGCCAAAACCATAGGCCGGCGCCGTGTCGATCAGCGTTATGCCGCGTTCCACGGCCGAGCGTATTGTGGCGATGGATTGAGCTTCGTCGGTGCCGCCCCACATCCAGCCGCCGATCGCCCAGGTGCCAAGTCCGATTCGCGACGTTGTCAGACCGGACTTGCCGATTGCAATTTGTTCCATGGCATCACCTTTACAATGTTGAGAATGCAGCAGTGCCCGCGTCCGCGGCCGGTAGCCGTCCGATAGCTGACCAGTCGAGTCGGTCGCCGCCGTGAGCGAGCAAATTGAGGAAACGGTCGCGTAACAGACTGGCCACCGGCATGGGCACGCGAAGATCTTCGGCGGCCGCGAGCACCAGACGAATGTCCTTCTGGCCCAACGGCGCGGCAAAGCCGGGCGGCGTGAAACGTCCATCGGCAATCAAGGAGCCATATGTCTTGTAGATCGGGGCATCGAATAGTGTGGAGGTTAGAAATTCCAGATATTGCCGCTCGTCGATGCCGGCCTTACCGACAAGCGCCATAGCTTCGCCGAGTGCTTCGATCACCGAAGCGCCGAGGAAATTGCCACTGAGCTTCACCAGGTAGGCGGCCTTCGGCGTGTCGGAGATGACGAATGTCTTTTGTCCAATCGCTTCGAGCAGAGGAGACGCGGCCTCAATTGCGGCGGCGTCCCCGCCCGCGACGATGAAAAGCCGGCCCGCCGCCGCCACATCGGGCCGACCGAATACTGGCGCTGCGACGAACTTCTGACTTTTCCTGGTGTGCGCCTCAGTCAGTCGCTCCGACAAGACGACGCTGATCGTACTCGAGGAAACATGTAGGCCTTCGGAAGGTAGATTTGCGATCACGCCGTTGCGCCCGAGGACTACATCATCAACCGCCTCGTCATTGGCTAGCATCGTTACGACCGCGTCGCCACGACTAGCCTCGGCAATGCTGGTCGCCAATCTGGCGCCATGCGCGAGCAGCGGCTCCGCTTTCGCCGGCGTGCGGTTAAAAACGGTTACACGATGACCCGCCTTGAGCAGATTGGCTGCCATGCCGGCGCCCATCTGGCCAAGGCCGATGAAGCCCACATTCATGAGCTTGCCGTTTGCTGAGGAGCTGCGATTTCTCGCAGCGTCTGCTTGCGGGTGTTCCAACAATTCATGCACGTCGTTCATCGCTTTTTCTCCATTCGCCTAACGCCGTTCGCTGCTGAGAAGTCATCAGCTCAGCGTCGGTGCGCGTTATTGAAACCATCCCGGATGCCGGATGAGGACCGCGCCCCCATCGAGAACTGTCAGCATGATAATCAGCCAACCTTGGATCAAGAGATACAATTGGTCAGACACGGCGTTTCTCCTTGTTGATCTGATCGATCTCGTTCCTCGACTGTTCGGAGGGAAACGAACGAAAGGGGCGGGCAGGCACCGCCTCTTTTCGTTACCACTGGTCGTTCTGCAGCATTTCGTTGTACCCGACGCTGCCGCCTCCGGTGTTTGCGGGAGTATCTGAGCTGGAAACGCCACGCGACACGCTGGCGAACGCGCTCAAGCCTTTTCGATGTGCCACGATCTGGTTCTGCTCTGACACTATCCCGGCGCGCAGCCCGCCCTGACTGTCAGAGTACGATCGCAGCTCGTTTCCGGTACCGTCACTGCGATTGAATGATTGTGCGAGCGCCGGGGAGACGGAGATCAATCCCAAAACAGCGGCAATAATCGCAATCTTTGACTTCGTGACCATGATCCTTTTCCTTTTCTTAGTCGGCAAATGCGATTGGCATCTGCTGTACCCTGGAGATCGGACGAGTCACGTCGCTACGCCATTAAATTACGTGTTTCAGAATTAAATTCAGATTTAGTCATGAGACGGAAGGCCTTGGAGCTAAGTTCTGCGCAACTTAAAATCCAATTTAATAGCGTCTGCCGCATTGCCGCATTAAGTACGACGCTGGGACGAAGCCCAAGGTAGATATGTTATGATGCTCGAAACAGTGACGGCGTTGACAGCCGCGCCTGCAGCGCTTGATCAGGGCGAAGCTGATCCTGGTCGCCAAACACAGTCGCACGGCGGCCCCGACGAGAGATCTCTGATGTCCAGGGTCTTGTTGATCGAAGATGACGCCGAAACGGCGCGCGAGATCGTGGCCGAACTGGTGGATCGCGGTTTTGAAGTCGATTGGGCGGCGACAGGAATCGAAGGCCTGGATAAGGCGCGTACCGGCAACGCGGACGTGATGATCGTGGATCGGCTCCTGCCCGGGGTCGATGGTCTCACGATCATCGAAGTGGCAAGGCAGGAGCGGGTTTGTAAACCAGTTCTGGTGCTCAGCGCGCTTGGGGCGGTCGACGACCGGGTACGCGGATTGCGCGCCGGCGGCGACGACTATCTGACCAAGCCATTCGCGATCCAGGAATTGATTGCGCGGATCGAAGCGCTGCTACGCCGCCCCGCCGAAGACCGCGACACGGTATTGCGCGTCGGGCCACTCGAGCTCGATTTGCTATCGCGCACCGCCAAACGCGGCGATCGCGCGATCGATTTGCTGCCGCGCGAGTTTCGCCTGCTTGAATACATGATGCGCAGAAAGGATCAGTTGCTGACTCGCGCCATGCTGTTCGAGGAGGTCTGGAACTATAAATTCGTGCCGCAGAGCAATCTCGTTGACGTGCACATGGGTCGGTTGAGGCGAAAGATCGACGCAACAAACGAGCAACCGATGATCCATAGTGTACGCCGTGAGGGTTTCATCCTTCGTGCGCCTGCCTGAATTCACGCGAAGCACGACGTTTCGCTGGACGCTCGCGGTGTCCGGCGCGTTCATCCTCTGCATTCTACTGATGTTCGGCTTCATCCTCGCGCAGGCCTACTCTTACATGACAACGGACGTTGATGCGTTAAACAACGAGATAGCGAATGCCATTGCGAGCCATGAACCGGAGCAACGCATTTTAGGACTCGACCAGTACCTACGAGCGGACCCGCATCACGTGAAACTTGGGGGTTTGTTTGCTGCCGACGGCCGGCGCATCGCGGGGAATATCGAAACTTTGCCCCCGATGCTCCAGGGGGGCGGCGGCGCAAAACTCGCTTCGTTGATCAAGATCGATGGTGGGGCGCGCGAGCAGCAGGCCGTTCGCGCCGTTTCGCGCGCGCTGCCCGAAGGCGGCACTTTGGTCATTGCCCGGAGCGACTACGAATTTACCTGGATCGCCCACATTGTGGAACGCACGCTGGCAGTGGGTCTGATTCCGGCGCTGGGTCTGAGTCTCGCCGTCGGCGTGTTCCTGAGTTTTCGCGCGCAAAGACGCATTGAGGAAGTTAACAGCAAGATCCAGCGCATCGTGGCCGGCGAGTTGCGAGAACGGCTGCCGGCGCGTGGCACCGACGACCCGTTCGACAAATTGGCGGAGCTTGTGAACGGGATGCTAGGCGAGATCGAGGTTCTCGTCCACCGTTTGGCCGGAGTAGGCGATGACATCGCGCACGATCTGCGCACGCCGCTCACTCGCGTACGGGTATCATTAGAGCGCGCCCGCCAGAAGGCCGGCAGTCTCGAAGAATTGCGCAGAAGCGTCGATCAGGCGCTCGTAGGACTCGACCAGTCGCTTGCGATCATCACGGCACTGTTGCGCATTTCCGAAATTGAGCACAGCCGCCGTATGGATGGATTCCGGAATGTCGCGCTTGGCGACATCGTGCGCGAGGTCGGTGACCTTTACGAGCCGATCGCGGAAGACAAAAAGGTTGATTTTGCTGTTCGAGCCGAAGCAGAAACCAAAGTCCACGGTGACCGCGACCTTCTGTTCGAGGCCATCGCC
>DATLJR010000260.1:0-2611 GCA_035538755.1 Pseudolabrys sp. | reverse complement strand
GCACCCATTCCTTGGTCTTGGCCGTGCCGGACTGCATCGCAGTCTTCGCGGGCTTGTAGATGCGTGCGATCATGGCCTGTCGCTTGCTCGCGCTCGAACAACGTGGTCGGGGCAGCAGGATTTGAACCTGCGACCTGGAGTCCCAAAACGTTACCAGGTAAGCCTGCCGAGGCCAAGGCTGGCCAACAAGCCCTGTGAATAACCCAGATACCTGTAGTCTTTTGGCCTCGTTTGGGCTACGTTGGCCAACGCATCGACCTTCCCATAGCCTACCCCGGATCTGGGAAGGTCGCTCCAGATACCAGGAGTTTTTCATGATCCTTGGTCGCAAAACTGTCGCCAAACTAACCCTGCCAGCCGGGAAGTCTGAGACGATTTTCTTTGATTCCGATATCGGAGGTCTTGGTGTTCGTATTCGCTCCGGTGGCTCACGCAGTTGGATCTTTCAATACGACAACGCTGCTGGTCGCACTCGCCGAATCACTCTTGGCAAAGTCTCCGCAGTCGACGCCACCAAAGCCCGACAAGTTGCCAGCGAGCTACACGCCAAGGTCCGGCTTGGCCAAGACCCTGCTGCGGTCAAAGCAGAGAGCAAGGCGCGAGCCGCAGAAACCTTCGGTGCATCAGTAAGACCGTTTTTGCAGTGGCAACACGCGCGCGTCCGCCCCTCCACGCTGCGGCATCTCGAACGGCACCTTCTCATCAACCTAGCGCCGCTGCATTCGCTCCCAATCAACCAAGTCGACCGCCGCGCCATCGCGGCGCAGCTCGCCCGCATGAACGGTTCGCCGGTTCAAGCCAACCGGACGCGCAGCACGCTGACCAGCTTTCTCAATTGGGCAATGCGCGAGGGATTGATTGATAGCAATCCAGCGCTGGCGACGAACAAATATCCCGAACGGTCCCGCGACAGGGTTTTGACCAATGCCGAATTGCAAAAGCTATGGCTTGCCCTGCCGGAAGGCGATTTCGGCGAGATTCTGAAGATCCTGATTTTGACCGGTGCGCGTGAGCGCGAGATTGCGGATTTGCATTGGGACGAAATCAATCTTGAGAAAGGCATTATCGAGCTTCCGCCACATCGCACGAAGAACCGTCGCAGGCATGTAATCCCAACGTCCGGCGCGGTGCGCGCAATCCTTGAGGGGCGCGAGCAAGGCGGCTTTGTCTTCGGCATATCGGGGCAAAGCGGATTTTCAGGCTGGAGTCGATGCAAAGAACGGCTCGACGAAGCGATAAAGATTCCAGATTGGACGATTCATGACCTGCGCCGATCCGCCGCGACCCACATGGCTGAAATCGGAATTCAGCCTCACATTATCGAAGCCGTTTTGAATCATGTTTCCGGCCACAAGGGCGGTGTTGCTGGCATCTACAATCGCGCTGGTTATGAAGCGGAAAAAACTACAGCACTAAACCGCTGGGCTGAGCATGTCGCCGCAATCGTCGAAGGGCGCGACAGCAATGTCACGCCGCTGCGAGCCGCGTCATTCGAGAACCCGACGAAATAGCCGAGGTCCACGACGCTAAAGAACACAAAATAGGGCTGCAACTCTTTCCATAATTTCATTCCGCACCTATTTTTGGCCTCGCAGTGTAACAGCGAGGGCAATATGCCGACCGAACACCAATCCGAAATCGACGATCTGCGCGCACGCTTGCGCAGGCTAGAGGACGCTGCATCGCGACCGCGAGGGCGCACAAACCTACCTGGCGCTGCTCGATACCTCGGAATCTCCGAGGAGACCCTGCGGCGCAAACATGCACGCGGAGAAGGACCGCCGAGAATGAAGGTGGGATCCCGTAATTGGTCCTATTCGTATCGCGACATTGACGCGTGGCTCGCCGCGCAAGAAGGCAGCGACTGAAAAAACGAAGCCGCCGGGGGACTGGAGGGATCCCCCAAAGCGGCCAAAGCTAGATCGTCCGTTCGAAGGCTGACGTACTAGCGCAATTCGACCCCCGCCGCCAAGCGGCAATCGAAAGCCGGAACGTCATGACCACCACCATCCCCTCGACACTCGACTGGCGTGAATTCTGGCGCGCTGAATCGGTGCGGCTCGGATTCGACTGGCCATCCATCGTCGCCACGCATCTCACCATCGTCGATCAGTTGCGCGACGCGGATGACGCGGATGTGCGGATGACTTCGTCATGACTGTCTGCACCGTCTGCGGCGGCGACCCGTGTGCGAACCCGTCACTTTGCCGCGCGTGCTGTGAGGCTGACAAGCCGCAGCAGAACGGCAAGCCGCTATTGATTATCGATCCGGGCAACCTACCGACCGTCGCTATCAACCTGCGAGATATTCTTGCGAACTCAGGCACTCTCTACAACCGAGGCACCCCGGCGCGCATCACGCCTTCGTCAAGCGACGCCATGCCGGTCGCCACGCCGCTCACAACACACGGCGTTGTTAGGCTGGCGCACGAGCTTTCACGCCCGGTCAAGAATGGCGAACCCGCGACGGTGCCCGACCGCGTCGCGAACATGTACTTGGACATGCAGGGCGAGTGGGGACTACCCAAGCTCGCCGGGATCTGCACAACACCGATTCTGCGCGACGACGGCTCGGTCGTGAGTGCCGAAGGATATGATTTGGCGACGGGCG
>DATLJR010000259.1:0-1681 GCA_035538755.1 Pseudolabrys sp. | reverse complement strand
TGTACCATGCTTGAATATTTGATTTTAAACGTCACGCATTCGGGATGATGCGGTCTCAGGCGTGAAGATTAGACGGGCCTTGGATTTCAGCCCTCGCGGATCACTTGTTAATCGCTGCCCGAAAGGACGCGAGATCGCTTGGGTTCGTGAACCGATGGATCATACGGTGGCAATTCGAACACAGAACCGCAAAGTCTGCCGCCACGTCGTACTTGACCGGCACGCCTTCCTCAAGCGTTGCGATCGGTCGCAAGTGATGGGCTTCGATAAAACCCTTTCCTATTTCGCCATAACGCTCGGCAAATTCGAGTTCGCATGCTTGACAGCGGGTGCCATGGAATTTCTTGGCGTTGCGCGCAGCGGTGCGATTGCGTTCGATTTTGCGGTGATAGGCGTATTTTCGAGTCTCGATGATCGAAGTCTGTGGTGGGATGCCAAACTCTTCATTCAGTTCCGACTGCCCTTCAAGGTCCCCCTCTATTCCACCGCGATAGATGAGTGCACGATAGGCGCGCACAATAGTTTGCAGGTCGGACCGTAAGGTTTCCTCATCAGGTAAATTCTGCAGCGAGTAGGTTACGCCCAGGGCGTGGCCAGCGACATAATCTCCCGGAAGCTTTGCATCGGAGCCGAGGTTGATTTTGCTGACGGGGAGCCAAGCGCCAAACTCGGCTACACGTTTTCGCATCAGTTCCGCGCGATCCATTAACACTTGCCGGGCGCGACCGCCGAACTCATCACGCACATTTGTCGTACCCTGATTGAGCGAGAGATGCACAACAGGCTCGCTAACGTGGAATAGGTAGACAACGTAGTAACCGCGAGTGGCGCTGGTCGTGATCGCGGGATCAAAAACAGAAATCCATGGGACGGCAGCCCAATTGCCGGCGCCGGCGCTTCCCTCAACAATTAGGCCAGCTCCGAGCTCTCCCAGTGCTCCATCAACCTCACTAGCGGCAGAGTGGCGGATGAAATTCGCCAGCTTATGCCCCTCCAACGGCTCGGCCGTGGCCGTGTGATACTCGGTAAGGATCGTTTGTAGTGTGGTCCGTAACGGCATGCCGGCGCCCTTCTCGCTGAGATTGGGAGAACTTAGCGAAAAATTCAGGAGGCAGGCAGGCCGAGGTGCGCCGGGACCTTCGTTTGCCGGTCTCGTCGATCACCGCATGGCGGCATTTGAGGAGAGGGTCGCGGTGCGGTTAGCCACGCTTGAGAGACAGGTAGCGGCGATCGAGCGGGATAGGATGGCGCATCGTGCGGGCGCACGGGGCGGCCGATTGGCGTGATCCTCCCGCAAACACAGGGACGCCGTCACGGCTCCTTCGAGTCCATCAGCACAAAGAGAATACGACACGGCTCCTTGCCGCGATTGACCCAGGCGTGGTTGGTCGCCTGCTGCACGATCACCTCGCCCGGCTTCAGATGCACGTCGCCGTCGTCGAGCATCATGTCGATTTCGCCGGAGAGAATGATCGCGTAGTCGAGACTGCGGGTGCGATGCATCAGCGGATGCTTCACCGGAATGCCGCGCGCCGGCGCATTGGTGATGCCTTTCTGCAGCATTTCGGGCGGCATCTTGGCTTCGGTCGCGGCATCGAGCGGCAGAAACTCCACGACCCGAAACTTGGTCCCGTTGTCGGGCGGTGCGGTGCCGATCGGCCGGCCGGAGGGATCATCCTTC
>DATLJR010000258.1:0-2524 GCA_035538755.1 Pseudolabrys sp. | reverse complement strand
ATGCCTCGAGGATGGCCGCGGTTGCATCAGTCGATCCGTCGTCCACGACCACCCAGAGCGCCGGCGGCACCGACTGCGCTGCCACGCTGTCGAGCGTGCCGCGGAGGTACTGGGCTTCATCCCGGCAAGGCGAGATGAGCATGTAGCGCCGCGATGGGTTCACGCTCTCTGGCACCGTCTGTCCCGAAATGACCCCGCTCCAACGGGCGCACCGGCTTCGCCGTAGAGCCGGTCGCATCGTGACACAGCTTTGTGAGCCTTGACCCACAACACCGGACTGCAGTCTCAGACAGTCCGGTGACTTCAATCCTGGCGTTGCGGGGAGTTGGGAGGCGCATCCCGCAACTCCCCGCAGACAGAGTGCGGGGAGGAGTCGGAATGCCACTAATTACATACCGCGCCCGCATGTGAGTGCGGGGAGCGGGAAGCAAGACCCCGCAGCATCAAGTGCATCGCCCGGGCGCCCATGATCTCGACCACGCTCCGCGTCGGCGAGCACTTCTGCGGCGATATGCGCTTCACCGAGCGTATCACGGCCGGCCGGCTGAGCAGGTAATTCCGCCTCAGCCGAGACTGTCACTGGCTAAGCGAATTCCGATTCCCGCAAAAGAGCGATTCCCCGCTTCTCCAGCTCGTCTCGAATAATGTCAAGCTTCTGGCGGCGATCAATCCAGGGCGAGATTGCGCTCCGGAAATGCGACTTGATTTCAACCCGGGGGCCAAAGCCAACCCACGGCGCACACCGAGCATCTTTGATGATCGGCGGTCCATAATGACGAAGATATTCGGCAAAATTGATCGCGTTCTCATCGAAGTTCAACAGAGTTTCGCAAGGAGCTCCTTCTGCGTAAATCACGTCGTGTAGTTCAAGCTTAATATGGAAGAACATCAATTCATCGAGTTCGCGCGCATCATAGACCGTAATTGTCGTGCCGTTGATTAGGTTGCACACCGGCACTAGGACGCCATCGATAAATAGCGAATGCGGCTTCGTGACATACAAATCGGCATACGGCACATCAGGACCAAGGGCCGATCTACCGACGCGAACCGGAAGGACGTCTTTGACCCATCCCTTGCCCGGATCGCTTCTCTTAAACGGATAACGTCCTATCCATTGGATCGGACGTATACCGCCGAAAACGGTCGGCAGCAAATCGCCTATGGCCAGGTCTTCGACCTTCCTGTCGCCGTCGGCGGTCCGGATCATCGTACCCTTCAAAAAGCAATTTCTATATCTGTGCCAATGTCTATATCTGCTTTGGTCGTCATCATTACCGTCTTGGTCACTATTATTCTCGTAGTGGTTGTTTTCCGCCACTGCTTGCCTAATGCTTGTCAAACTGGCGAAAGTTGCGGACGCTCCTATAACGCCAGCCTTTATGAGGTTACGCCGCGTCTTTCTGATCCCCGTGAACAGCTCTTCGAGATCCGGCATATTCACCTCTGCCACATTGTCGCCAGCCAGAGCCGTCGCAAGATCAGTTTTTGCGGCGCTGTGTCAACACACTGAAGAGATCCAGAGCCGTCGAGCAAAACGCATTTAATAAGCGTTAACATATGTTGTCGAGACGGTCGCAGCCGGGAAGGACGATTTCTCGTTGCGTGCACAGCCGAGTAAACATCAGCCTCGCAAACAGGTACGCGCGATCGTGCGCGCGTACGCGCGAAGCGCCACCGGGTCGCGGCATCGGTTTGTCCACCGATGATGGGGAGGGTCAGGTCAAAGGAAGGGGAAAACCGGAGCCTGCTGAGAACAGACGGGGAACAAAGTAATGATCGATCTTCGCACCGCGCCCGACGCTCCTTCGCCCGGTGCCGAGCGCATGCGGCGCCACCGCTGGCTGCGGCAACAGGGTGCCGTAAACATCAGCCTCCTTGTCGGCGCCGATGCTGTGCAACGTCTGGCCGAATTAGGCTGGCTTGCTCCCGCGAAGCGCACCAACCGCGATGCGGTAACAAGCGCCGTGGTCCGGTTGGCCGCTCACGCGCTGGGGCTCGGGCCGACGAGATAATGGCAACCTGCGCAATCCCACGCGCACACCGCGTCGAGTTCGGGGCTTGCGCCGCTTTTCAGCGATCGGTCAAAGCGATTCCCTGCTGGCGAGACGCGGTTTGGGGGCTCACGTGGCACACCCAACGAGCAACACGAACGTCGCGGCGATGCTCTGATCCCGCCAGACAATCGTCATGATCATCCTCGACTTGGCCCCAAGGGTGAAGTGGCCCATCAGCGCGAGGTTGCACCATGATACTCGGCATTCGCAAAACTCGGCCCATTACAATTTTCGTGCGCACATGTTGAGGCGCCGCCTCTGGGTTTCAGCACTTCTTGGTTGCCATGTGGTTGCCGCTGCGGTTCGGTTCAGGCTAACTATTTGATTTAATGGTCGGAGTGAGAGGATTTGAACCTCCGGCCCCTGCCTCCCGAAAGCAGTGCTCTACCAGGCTGAGCTACACTCCGCCGACCGAGCGCGAGCTATAGCGAAAAGCGCGCCTCAAAACAATATATGGGCGCCCTCCG
>DATLJR010000257.1:0-4342 GCA_035538755.1 Pseudolabrys sp. | reverse complement strand
GCGCGGTGCGCAACCCAGGTCTTATCCAGCTGGATCCAGGAAGAATGGCTTGATGGTTTCGGCCACCGAATCGGGGAATTCCTCGTGCACCGAGAGCTTGCCGAGCGGCAGTGTTACACTCTGCACGCCAGGGATAGATGCCAGTGCCTCCATCTCTGCACGCGAGCGGGGCGGCGTTTCAGCGCCATATACTAAGAGCACCGGAACAGGTGACCGTTGCGCAAGGTCGAGAAATTCAGTCCGTGTAGTCAGTGGATCAAGCTTCCCGGTGACAAAGCGAACAGATGAGAAGCGGGAGCCAGATGAGCGCGTCACTGCAAGCTTTTCACGCAACCGTTCGCCGCGCAGCCAACGAGCATCGCTATAAACGTGTCCGGCCGCCATGTAGCGAATGACAAGCCGGTTCACATTCAATCCGTAAAGTAGCGGCCCGACGATGGGCAAATCCACCAGCCGGCATATGCGATCAAACCACGGTCGATGCCCATTCATCATGGTCGGCAATGGCCCACGCCAAGTCGGCGCTATGAGAACGAGTTTGTTAAATGATCCCGGATGAGCGCAAGCGTGAAGCAGGGCGAAAGTGGCGGCGTGGCCTGCCGCGATGGCGGCATGAAGCGGCGGCAAGGCCGTGCCAATGAGGTAACTCAGGAAATCCGAATAGATTCTAGGCTGCCAGTCCTGCCGTGGACGTGCCTGATCGCCAAAGCCGGGCCAATCAACGCAGACTGTCCTGAACTTAGCCCCCAACCGCTTCTGAAGCGGGCGCATTTCATGCCGCGTCGAAATCGAGCTCAGGGCGGGTAACAACAAAACCAGCGGCCCCTGTCCGCTCCAGTCGACAGCAAGTTCGACTGAGCTGCCGTCGTAACGCCACGTCAGTTGCTCGGTTTGCATGAACTCGCTGGTAATCATCGCTGCGTCATTTGTCAGCAAGTGACTAGCTGCCAAGGCGTTTTGAGCCAAGGCAAGATCAACGTAACCAGGAGACTGTTAGCGTCTGATTGGGTTCGTCATTGACAAGAACGCCCGGAATTAGAGAACAGCTAACACCCCCTTCCGACATCCATTTCGATCGCTCAGTGCGACATCAGCGTCGGCACCGTCATGGTACGCAATATACTGCGTGTTACCCCTCCGAGAACGAACTCGCGCAGGCGGGAATGGCCGTAGCCACCCATGACCATGAAATCTGCGCCGGAGTCAGCGGCATGCGATAACAGCACGTCTTCAACATCGAGTTCGCCGCGCATGATACGAGTGACGTCTACCTTTAATCCGTGACGGGCGAGGTGATGACCCATGTCGGCGCCTTCGATCTCATCCTGCTTGCCGCGCTCGCTGGTTACACTGACTACTTCGACGTTTTTCGCTCGCTTGAGCAATGGCATGGCGTCGGCGATAGCGCGTGCGGCCGGCCGACTTCCGTCCCAACAGACCATGATGCGATCAAGCTTGAGTGGCGCCATCTGGACATATGGCACGATGATCATGGGCCGGCCTGACTCAAACAAGGTGCTTTCACAAACCATCGCCTGGACGGGACTTCCGTCGGGTTCAACTTGGCCGACAATCGCAAGATCAAACCGCCGCGCAATACGACCAAAGTGATCCGCCGCATAAGACATATTCGCGCGGAGTACTCGCTTTTCGGCTGAGACACCGGCGCTCGCCGTTGCAGCGGCAAACCATTCGACAATCGTCTCGGTGGCGGCTTCATTATCACGCTGCAGTGCTTCGATTTTTTCGGCGGAAAGAAAGGCCATGCCTGCACGCTGAATATCCGGGACGAAGGCAATTGCAATACCGGTAATGTGCGCTTCAAGTCTGCTGGCAATTGAGATTGCGTAGTCCCCGACGATTTTGCCGCTCTTGCCGGCGCTAAGATTGACGACGATGTCTTTGAACAAGATCGCGTCTCCTTGTAGCGACCAAAGGTCTTCTTGTAGCGACCAAAGAATGTCATGCTCGACCCGGGTTGTTCTTGAGGTAAATCAAAGCAACCAGACCGGGTTATCCGGCCCCTAAACCACTCCCAGCGCGATCCGCCGATGAACGCAAAGCGCGCAGAGACGCCGATTTTGCGATGTATCGGGACGACGCAAAAAGAGCCGGATTTCGTTCTGTTCTGAGTATTGGCGTTTAGATCTTAAGGCTTGTGAGCCCGATTCCAACGTGCGGGACGTTTCTCCAAGAACGAAGCAAATCCTTCGGCAGCTTCTTCCGATTGGCGTTGGGCGGCGTGACCTTCGATTAGTCCGGTGAATGCCCTTTCATCGACATTACTCCAGGCCCAACGCAGCGCGCAGCCTTTGGTTTGCGCGACGGCGTCAGGTCCATTGGCCAGCAGTTGCTCCACGATGCGCTCGCCGGCGGCTTGCAACTCAGTAGACCGCACGACCTCGTGAACGAGGCCAATGCGATGAGCTTCTTTAACGTCGAAACGTTCAGCGGTGAGCGCGTAGCGCCGGACTTGGCGCACCCCGATAGCATCGTTGAGTTGTGGGATGATGATAGTCCCCGCCACTCCGATGCGCACCTCGGCTATCGAGAAAATGGCGTTCTCGGCGGCAATCACGATGTCACAAGCTGCGATCATTCCGGTGCCGCCGCCGAAACAAGCACCCTGCACCAGCGCGATCGTTGGAATCGGAAACATATTGAGCCGCTGGATTGCTTCTGCGGTCATTCGTGAGGCACGCAAATTGTCTTCAGGCGAGGAGCGTCGGACTGAATCGAGCCAATTGATGTCGGCGCCGGCTTGAAAATTACGTCCGCTGCCGTTGATCACGGCCACACGCAACGGCTCGTGGGCGAACTTGTCGAACGCTGCGAGCAATCCAGCGATCATCTCGCCATTGTAGGCGTTGTACACCTGTGGCCGATTTAGAGTGATGTAAGCCACGCCACGGTCATCGATACGCCAGAGGATCGGATCGCTCGAAGCTGTCTCGTCCATTTGTTCCATCCAGCCAAATACTATAAGTCCTCCAGATTATCCGCTTTAATCGCCAAGCGTCGAAAAGAGTGTCGATGTTTTCACAGCCAAGCAAATCATCCAAACGCCGCGAAGTTTGCGGGGTCGCGGCACCACTCGTGAGGCACACATTCTCGCGTTTCCGCGGGGGGTGATGGTTGGTCGGTACTGGCTGGCATGGCGATGATAGTCGGAAACGTGGCCCAGGAGGTGGGAAGTCCTAATAACGGAGCTAAAAGTCTCGTCTTGATTATCGATGATCCTGACGCGCCCGATCCGAGAGCACTTAGGATGGTTTGGGTACATTGGGTCGTCTACAACCTACCGCCCGATACCAAGAGCTCGCCCGAGAACACAGGCAAGACAGGGTTTTGCGACAGGCTAGAAACGAGAACGAGCGGCGGCGCATCGAGCTTTGTAGGGCTTGCGATGTGCAAGGAACTTCACCTGCTTGGGGACGCAATAAGTTTGCACGCAAAGAGAAGTCCGTTCCGATATTCGTCTTTCTCTCGTTGCGGCATTGGTCCGCGCTCGATCGCAGCGTTTATGCGCGCCCACGCCTCTTCCAAGCCGTCGATATACCCGTCGGCATATCCAACAGCCCAGCTATGGCGCTCCAATTGCTTAGCAGGGTTTGGCATAGTCCGTAGCCCTGCTCAGGATAATTCGATATCGCTGCCTGATTCGATAGGCCGCAAGACTGTCCTTTGTGTTTTTCCGGCTTATGTTGCCGATGAGCCACAGCCCACGCGCGGCCGCGACCGCGTCGTTAGACACGATCCGGCCCGCGCAAAAATACGAACGCTACAGGAAATTAACTGGCTTTGACCTCAATCTTCTTTTCCGCCCTTTGCGCCTCCGCACTCTTGGGTAGCATGATCGTCAGCACACCTTTCTTAAAGCCGGCGCTGATCTTATCGGTGTCGATGTTTTCTGGCACCTGAAACGAGCGCTCGAAGGAGCCGAAGCTGCGCTCGCGCAGATAGTAATCCTTCTGCTTTTCCTCTTTCTCGTCCCGTTTCTCGCCTCTAATCGTCAGGACGCCGTTAGCAAGTTTCACTTCGACGTCTTTGTCTTCCATTCCAGGCAGTTCGGCCGTGATCTCATAACCTTTATCTGTCTGCGTGACGTCGACTGCCGGTACCGAGCCGAATGCCGCTTCGGTCCGCCGGAACGGCTCGATATCGAAAAACGAACGGCCGAATGGCGAACGCCAGATTCCGCTGGAAAAATCATCGAACAGGCGATCGACTTCCCGACGAAAACTCTCGAACGGCCGCAACGTTGAAGGTGTCATCTTTTCAACTTTTCCAGGCACTTTCGCTTGGTTATCCGCCATGACACATCCTCCAATGTGATTTTCGC
>DATLJR010000256.1:0-2026 GCA_035538755.1 Pseudolabrys sp. | reverse complement strand
GGCGCTGATCGAGCGTGCCGTCGGTCCACGGCAGCTGCGTGGTCCAGCCCACTTGGCTTTCGATTTGAGTGATGAACTCCTCGATCTTGTCGGCCGCGGCAGCCGCCTGCTGCTCCTGGATGCCGATTAAGGAATTCTTGTGTTCTTGATACGAGAACCGGACTTCGAACCCGCCGCTAGCGACCAGCGCCAGCACCACGACGGTCACGAACAGAAGGGTATATTTGAAAAATAACCGGCTGCGCACGATCGAGGCGCCGACGCCGGAAGGCGCTCCGCCCGAGCGATCCGCTAAATCGGCTTTAAGTCCGCCGCTTTTTTGGTCAACGTCGGCTTTCATTCTATCGTCTTAGCATCTCGGCCGCCCCGCTTCATTCGATCACCTCGTCGGCGCGCGCGATCACCGATGCAGGAATCTCAAGGCCAATCGCTTTTGCCGTCTTCAAGTTGATGACGAACTCGAACGTCACCGGCTGTGCAATACGGAGATCTTCAGGCTTGGTGCCACGCAAGATCTTGTCGGTGTAGAGCGCGCCCATCCGAAACAAGTCGGCAAGGCTCACGCCGTAGGACATGAGTCCGCCGGCGACGACATGCTCCCGCACCTGGAACAATCCCGCGATGCGGTTCTTCGCGAGAAAGTCGATGACCTCGGGCATGTGCGCCTGATGCGTCGGGTCGCTTGTCAGCAGAACCGCATCAGGACGATCAGATGACATCTGGGCAAAGACCCGGTCGAAATCGACTATCGTCCGCGCTGGCAGGGAAACAAGAGTGAAGTGAAATAACGGCACCGCCTTGCGCAAATCCTCCAAAATATCGGCAGTGGCGGAATTCTCGGGATTCCAAAGGTAGGCAATGCGCGCCATCGTTGGAATTGCATCCTTCAGAATCTGCAGTTTTTTAGTGACAATGTCCGGACCGAGGATGGTGTTTCCGGTGATATTACCAGCAGGATGCGCAAGGCTCGTCACCAAACCGGCCGCGATCGGGTCGCTGATCGATATGGCGACGATAGGAATGGTTTTCGTGGCCCGTTGCGCGGCTTTGGCACGCGGTGTGCCGAATGCCACGATTACGTTCACAGGAAGCTGCACAAGCGCCATGGCAGCAGCATCTAATTGAGCTGGACTGCCATCGGTGCGCAGGTACACGTAAGTTAGATTTTGGCCCTCGACATAATGCAAGTCGCGCAGCTGCTGGCGGAACGGCTCCCAGCTTGGCGAATCATCGATGATGCCGATGCGCTGAATTTTCCCGGTCCTCTTTTGCGCGCGAGTGCTGAGCGGCCAAACCGTCGCTGTACCGGCAATTCCTTTTATGAAATCGCGCCGTCGCATTGCCTCACCCGAGGCTTACGAGCACTGGTTCAAACTAGCACAATCCAAGGGTCTGGCGTGAGTTAAGGCATAGGCTAGCGAATTGCCCACCGATGTCCGCTTTGGGTCAAATGCGGACATTGCAGTGCATTCTTGTGATGTCCGCTTTACCCCCAAAAGCGGACATCGGAACTCAGTCGCGAAATGTCCGCTTTGTGCCAAAAGCGAACATATGCAGTGCAGCAAATTCGGGCATATCCCTGCGCTATTCCTCCGAAACTGGCCCGCTCTCAACGTCTCCGCTTGATTCAGCTAGCATTTGGGCGTTGAATTTTGATCGGTTCTTCGACGCCATAGCGTCGTGAGAATCTCGGGAGCAAAACATCATGGACAATTTTGAACGACGCGCCTTCATCAAGGGCGCGGCAATTGGCACGCTCGTGTTTACGGTCGACGGTGCCAAGCTCATGCTCACGCCGCGAGAAGCACGAGCGCAGGGCGTGCCGCTGCGCACCTTGACCGCCGAACAGGCGGCAACGCTGGATTCCGTTGGCGAGACGCTTGTTCCTGGGGCCAAAGAGGCGGGGATCACCAATTTCGTCGATCAGCAGATCTCGATCCCAGCCGAACAGTCACTGCTACAGGCGCGCATCCTCAACGTCCGGCCGCCGTTTGCAAACTTTTATCGCGCCGCCATCGGCGCGGTT